>NZ_JAEOHX010000020.1:0-34987 GCF_019366485.1 Escherichia sp. GZ89
CGTAGCGCCGATGGTAGTGTGGGGTCTCCCCATGCGAGAGTAGGGAACTGCCAGGCATCAAATAAAGCAGAAGGCCCAGTCGGAAGACTGGGCCTTTTTGCGTTTCTACAAACTCTCCCTGTCGTCATAACTACAAGCCATCCCCCCACAGATACGGTAAACTAGCCTCGTTTTTGCATCAGGAAAGCAGCTATGAACCACTCCTTAAAACCCTGGAACACATTTGGCATTGATCATAATGCTCAGCACATTGTATGTGCCGAAGACGAACAACAACTACTCAATGCCTGGCAGCATGCAACCGCAGAAGGGCAACCCGTTCTTATTCTGGGTGAAGGAAGTAATGTACTTTTTCTGGAAGACTATCGCGGCACGGTGATCATCAACCGGATCAAAGGTATCGAAATTCATGATGAACCTGATGCGTGGTATTTACATGTAGGAGCCGGAGAAAACTGGCATCGCCTGGTAAAATACACTTTGCAGGAAGGTATGCCAGGTCTGGAAAATCTGGCGTTAATTCCTGGTTGTGTCGGCTCATCACCTATCCAGAATATTGGTGCTTATGGCGTAGAATTACAGCGAGTTTGCGCTTATGTTGACTGTGTTGAACTGGCGACAGGCAAGCAAGTGCGCTTAACTGCCAAAGAGTGCCGTTTTGGCTATCGCGACAGTATTTTTAAACATGAATACCAGGACCGCTTCGCCATTGTAGCCGTAGGTCTGCGCCTGCCAAAAGAGTGGCAACCTGTACTAACGTATGGTGACTTAACTCGTCTGGATCCTACAACCGTAACGCCACAGCAAGTATTTGATGCGGTGTGTCATATGCGCACCACCAAACTCCCTGATCCAAAAGTGAATGGCAATGCCGGTAGTTTCTTCAAAAACCCTGTTGTATCTGCCGAAACGGCTAAAGCATTACTGGCACAATTTCCAACAGCACCAAATTATCCCCAGACGGATGGTTCAGTAAAACTGGCCGCTGGTTGGCTTATCGATCAGTGCCAGCTAAAAGGAACACAAATTGGTGGGGCTGCGGTACACCGTCAACAGGCGCTGGTTCTCATAAATGAGCACAACGCAAAAAGCGAAGATGTTGTACAGCTGGCGCATCATGTAAGACAGAAAGTTGGTGAAAAATTTAATGTCTGGCTTGAGCCTGAAGTCCGCTTTATTGGCGCATCAGGTGAAGTGAGCGCAGTGGAGACAATTTCATGAAGGATAACACCGTGCCGCTGAAATTGATCGCCCTGTTAGCGAATGGCGAATTTCACTCTGGTGAGCAGCTGGGTGAAACGTTAGGAATGAGCCGGGCGGCCATTAATAAACATATTCAAACACTGCGTGACTGGGGCGTTGATGTCTTTACCGTTCCGGGTAAAGGATACAGCTTGCCCGAGCCAATCCAGTTACTTAATGCCGAAAAGATATTGAGTCAGCTGGATGGCGGCAGTGTAGCCGTGTTGCCAGTTATTGACTCCACGAATCAGTACCTTCTTGATCGTATCGGAGAGCTTAAATCGGGCGATGCCTGCGTTGCAGAATATCAGCAGGCTGGTCGTGGTCGCCGAGGTCGGAAATGGTTTTCGCCTTTTGGCGCAAACTTGTATTTGTCGATGTTCTGGCGTCTGGAACAAGGTCCGGCTGCGGCGATTGGTTTAAGTCTGGTTATCGGTATCGTGATGGCGGAAGTATTACGCAAGCTGGGTGCTGATAAAGTTCGTGTTAAATGGCCGAATGACCTCTATCTGCAGGATCGCAAGCTGGCAGGTATTCTTGTGGAGCTGACTGGCAAAACCGGCGATGCGGCGCAAATAGTCGTTGGTGCCGGGATCAACATGGCAATGCGTCGTGTTGAAGAGAGTATCGTTAATCAGGGGTGGATCACGCTGCAGGAAGCTGGGATCAATCTCGATCGTAATGCGTTGGCGGCCATGCTAATACGTGAATTACGTGCGGCGCTGGAACTCTTCGAGCAAGAAGGATTGGCACCTTATCTTTCGCGCTGGGAAAAACTGGATAATTTTATTAATCGCCCAGTGAAACTTATCATTGGTGATAAAGAAATATTTGGCATTTCACGCGGAATAGACAAACAAGGCGCTTTATTGCTTGAGCAGGATGGAATAATAAAACCCTGGATGGGCGGTGAAATATCCCTGCGTAGTGCAGAAAAATAAGAAAGGGGAGCATTAGCTCCCCTTTAAATTATTTGCGTAGTCTGACCTCTTCTACCGCGTGATTAGCACTCTTTGTCAGGATTAAACTGGCGCGCTCACGAGTAGGTAGAATATTTTGCTTTAAGTTCAGCCAGTTGATCTCTTTCCACAATGTCATGGCAGTGTTAATCGCTTCTTCTTTAGTTAATTTCGCGTAGTTATGAAAATAGGAATCCGGGTCTGTAAAAGCCCCTTCGCGGAATTTCAGGAAACGGTTGATATACCACGTCTGAAGTAAGTCTTCCGGTGCATCAACATATATCGAAAAATCGACAAAATCAGAAACAAAAACATGATGTGGATCGTGTGGATAATCCATCCCGCTCTGTAAGACATTTAACCCTTCAAGAATTAAAATATCAGGCTGAACAACCGTTTTATCTCCATCCGGGATCACATCATAAATAAGATGCGAGTAAACAGGTGCCGTAACGTTTGGCACGCCGGACTTGAGATCGGAAACAAACTTCACCAGGCGATGCATATCATACGATTCCGGGAAGCCTTTCTTCTTCATCAGACCACGTTCTTTCAGAACCTGATTAGGGTGAAGGAAGCCATCTGTAGTGATCAGTTCAACACGACGATGTTCCGGCCAACGGCTTAATAGCGCCTGCAATACACGGGCGGTTGTACTTTTCCCCACCGCGACACTACCAGCAATACTGATAATGTAAGGAATGCGTTGCCCGTTGGTACCAAGAAACTGTTCCAGAACTGCCTGACGGCGCAGATTCGAGCTTATATAGAAGTTCAGCAAACGTGACAGAGGTAAATAGATCTCGGCAACTTCTTCTAACGAGAGATCTTCATTAATACCTTTGAGACGGGCGATCTCATCTTCCGATAACGTCATAGGTACGGAATCACGCAGAGCTGCCCACTGGTTGCGGTCAAACTGTAGGTAAGGCGTCATTAACGTTTGCTCTTTTATACTCATAAGCATGTTTCTGGCGGTCATAGCTCTATCGGCAAAGCGATATTTGCCATGGCGCGTCACAGTTCTGTTGAATGGGTTAATGGGCAGGAGGGTAACACCAGATGGGGAGGAATAATAAGAAAAAATCTCTCCCAGGAAGCTATCGTTGAAAAGCAATGTGACAGATATTCCATCTGATAAGAAGAATTATGGTTTAGCAGGAGCGCATTGTTGAGCACAATGATGTTGAAAAAGTGTGCTAATCTGCCCTCCATTCGGCTGTTTCTTCATCGTGTCGCATAAAATGTGACCAATAAAACAAATTATGCAATTTTTTAGTTGCATGAACTCGCATGTCTCCATAGAATGCGCGCTACTTGATGCCGACTTAGCTCAGTAGGTAGAGCAACTGACTTGTAATCAGTAGGTCACCAGTTCGATTCCGGTAGTCGGCACCATCAAGTCCGGTGGGGTTCCCGAGCGGCCAAAGGGAGCAGACTGTAAATCTGCCGTCACAGACTTCGAAGGTTCGAATCCTTCCCCCACCACCAATTTCGGCCACGCGATGGCGTAGCCCGAGACGATAAGTTCGCTTACCGGCTCGAATAAAGAGAGCTTCTCTCGATATTCAGTGCAGAATGAAAATCAGGTAGCCGAGTTCCAGGATGCGGGCATCGTATAATGGCTATTACCTCAGCCTTCCAAGCTGATGATGCGGGTTCGATTCCCGCTGCCCGCTCCAAGATGTGCTGATATAGCTCAGTTGGTAGAGCGCACCCTTGGTAAGGGTGAGGTCGGCAGTTCGAATCTGCCTATCAGCACCACTTCTTTTCTCCTCCCTGTTTTTTCCTTCTGTTTATTGCATTCAACAAGTCGGGCATGTTGCCTGGTTGATGTGGTGATATCACCGATTTATCCGTGTCTTAGAGGGACAATCGATGTCTAAAGAAAAGTTTGAACGTACAAAACCGCACGTTAACGTCGGTACTATCGGCCACGTTGACCATGGTAAAACAACGCTGACCGCTGCAATCACTACCGTACTGGCTAAAACCTACGGCGGTGCTGCTCGCGCATTCGACCAGATCGATAACGCGCCGGAAGAAAAAGCTCGTGGTATCACCATCAACACTTCTCACGTTGAATACGACACCCCGACCCGTCACTACGCACACGTAGACTGCCCGGGGCACGCCGACTATGTTAAAAACATGATCACCGGTGCTGCTCAGATGGACGGCGCGATCCTGGTAGTTGCTGCGACTGACGGCCCGATGCCGCAGACTCGTGAGCACATCCTGCTGGGGCGTCAGGTAGGCGTTCCGTACATCATCGTGTTCCTGAACAAATGCGACATGGTTGATGACGAAGAGCTGCTGGAACTGGTAGAAATGGAAGTTCGTGAACTTCTGTCTCAGTACGACTTCCCGGGCGACGACACTCCGATCGTTCGTGGTTCTGCTCTGAAAGCGCTGGAAGGCGACGCAGAGTGGGAAGCGAAAATCCTGGAACTGGCTGGCTTCCTGGATTCTTACATTCCGGAACCAGAGCGTGCGATTGACAAGCCGTTCCTGCTGCCGATCGAAGACGTATTCTCCATCTCCGGTCGTGGTACCGTTGTTACCGGTCGTGTAGAACGCGGTATCATCAAAGTTGGTGAAGAAGTTGAAATCGTTGGTATCAAAGAGACTCAGAAGTCTACCTGTACTGGCGTTGAAATGTTCCGCAAACTGCTGGACGAAGGCCGTGCTGGTGAGAACGTAGGTGTTCTGCTGCGTGGTATCAAACGTGAAGAAATCGAACGTGGTCAGGTACTGGCTAAGCCGGGCACCATCAAGCCGCACACCAAGTTCGAATCTGAAGTGTACATTCTGTCCAAAGATGAAGGCGGCCGTCATACTCCGTTCTTCAAAGGCTACCGTCCGCAGTTCTACTTCCGTACTACTGACGTGACTGGTACCATCGAACTGCCGGAAGGCGTAGAGATGGTAATGCCGGGCGACAACATCAAAATGGTTGTTACCCTGATCCACCCGATCGCGATGGACGACGGTCTGCGTTTCGCAATCCGTGAAGGCGGCCGTACCGTTGGCGCGGGCGTTGTAGCAAAAGTTCTGAGCTAATTGCCGATAACATTTGACGCAATGCGCACTAAAAGGGCATCATTTGATGCCCTTTTTGCACGCTTTCGTACCAGAACCTGGCTCATCAGTGATTTTCTTTGTCATAATCATTGCTGAGACAGGCTCTGTTGAGGGCGTATAATCCGAAAAGCTAATACGCGTTTCGATTTGGTTTGCCTCGCGATCGCGGGGTGAAAATGTTTGTAGAATACTTCTGACAGGTTGGTTTATGAGTGCGAATACCGAAGCTCAAGGAAGCGGGCGCGGCCTGGAAGCGATGAAGTGGGTCGTTGTGGTGGCATTGCTCCTGGTGGCGATTGTCGGCAACTATCTTTATCGCGACATTATGCTGCCGCTGCGTGCGCTGGCCGTAGTAATTCTGATTGCTGCAGCGGGTGGTGTCGCGCTGTTAACGACAAAAGGTAAAGCTACCGTTGCTTTTGCCCGTGAAGCGCGTACCGAAGTCCGTAAGGTCATTTGGCCGACTCGCCAGGAAACATTGCACACCACGCTGATTGTGTCTGCGGTTACCGCAGTAATGTCACTGATCCTGTGGGGACTGGATGGTATTCTGGTTCGCCTGGTATCCTTTATCACTGGCCTGAGGTTCTGAGATGTCTGAAGCTCCTAAAAAGCGCTGGTACGTCGTTCAGGCGTTTTCCGGTTTTGAAGGCCGCGTAGCAACGTCGCTGCGTGAGCATATCAAATTACACAACATGGAAGATTTGTTTGGTGAAGTCATGGTACCAACCGAAGAAGTGGTTGAAATCCGTGGCGGTCAGCGTCGCAAAAGCGAACGTAAATTCTTCCCTGGCTACGTCCTCGTTCAGATGGTGATGAACGACGCGAGCTGGCACCTGGTGCGCAGCGTACCGCGTGTGATGGGCTTCATCGGCGGTACTTCCGATCGTCCTGCGCCAATCAGCGATAAAGAAGTGGATGCGATTATGAATCGCCTGCAGCAGGTTGGCGATAAGCCGCGTCCGAAAACGCTGTTTGAACCGGGTGAAATGGTCCGTGTTAATGATGGTCCGTTCGCTGACTTCAACGGTGTTGTTGAAGAAGTTGATTACGAGAAATCTCGTCTGAAAGTGTCTGTTTCTATCTTCGGTCGTGCGACCCCGGTAGAGCTGGACTTCAGCCAGGTTGAAAAAGCCTAACCCAGCGATCAAAAAAGCGGCGATTTAATCGTTGCACAAGGCGCGAGATTGGAATACAATTTCGCGCCTTTTGTTTTTATGGGCCTTGCCCGTAAAACGATTTTTTATATCACGGGGAGCCTCTCAGAGGCGTTATTACCCAACTTGAGGAATTTATAATGGCTAAGAAAGTACAAGCCTATGTCAAGCTGCAGGTTGCAGCTGGTATGGCTAACCCGAGTCCGCCAGTAGGTCCGGCTCTGGGTCAGCAGGGCGTAAACATCATGGAATTCTGCAAAGCGTTCAACGCAAAAACTGATTCCATCGAAAAAGGTCTGCCGATTCCGGTAGTAATCACCGTTTACGCTGACCGTTCTTTCACTTTCGTTACCAAGACTCCGCCGGCAGCAGTTCTGCTGAAAAAAGCGGCTGGTATCAAGTCTGGTTCCGGTAAGCCGAACAAAGACAAAGTGGGTAAAATTTCCCGCGCTCAGCTGCAGGAAATCGCGCAGACCAAAGCTGCCGACATGACTGGTGCCGACATTGAGGCGATGACTCGCTCCATCGAAGGTACTGCACGTTCCATGGGCCTGGTAGTGGAGGACTAAGAAATGGCTAAACTGACCAAGCGCATGCGTGTTATCCGCGAGAAAGTTGATGCGACCAAACAATACGACATCAACGAAGCTATCGCTCTGCTGAAAGAGCTGGCGACTGCTAAATTCGTAGAAAGCGTGGACGTTGCTGTTAACCTCGGCATCGACGCTCGTAAATCTGACCAGAACGTACGTGGTGCAACTGTACTGCCGCACGGTACTGGCCGTTCCGTTCGCGTAGCCGTATTTACCCAGGGTGCAAACGCTGAAGCTGCTAAAGCTGCAGGCGCTGAACTGGTAGGTATGGAAGATCTGGCTGACCAGATCAAGAAAGGCGAAATGAACTTTGACGTTGTTATTGCTTCTCCGGATGCAATGCGCGTTGTTGGCCAGCTGGGCCAGGTTCTGGGTCCGCGCGGCCTGATGCCAAACCCGAAAGTGGGTACTGTAACGCCGAACGTTGCTGAAGCGGTTAAAAACGCTAAAGCTGGCCAGATTCGTTACCGTAACGACAAAAACGGCATCATCCACACCACCATCGGTAAAGTGGACTTTGACGCTGACAAACTGAAAGAAAACCTGGAAGCTCTGCTGGTTGCGCTGAAAAAAGCAAAACCGACTCAGGCGAAAGGCGTGTACATCAAGAAAGTTAGCATCTCCACCACCATGGGTGCAGGTGTTGCAGTTGACCAGGCTGGCCTGAGCGCTTCTGTAAACTAATGCCTTTACGTGGGCGGTGATTTTGTCTACAATCTTACCCCCACGTATGCTAACGAAAGTTAGCAGCTGAAAAGATTTGTTCGTTGGAGCCTGGCCTATCCAGGCCTCCGTCGAAGACCGCAGGAGTTTCGCAAGAAACTTAATCCCCTGCGTAGACGGTGACAGAACGCTAAGATTATTCTTTTATATTCTGGCTTGTTTCTGCTCACCGTAATTAAGACGCTCTCTCCGTTTGGAGGAGTGAAGTGAGTTCCAGAGATTTTCTCTGGCAAACATCCAGGAGCAAAGCTAATGGCTTTAAATCTTCAAGACAAACAAGCGATTGTTGCTGAAGTCAGCGAAGTAGCCAAAGGCGCGCTGTCTGCAGTAGTTGCGGATTCCCGTGGCGTAACTGTAGATAAAATGACTGAACTGCGTAAAGCAGGTCGCGAAGCTGGCGTATACATGCGTGTTGTTCGTAACACCCTGCTGCGCCGTGCTGTTGAAGGTACTCCGTTCGAGTGCCTGAAAGACGCGTTTGTTGGTCCGACCCTGATTGCATACTCTATGGAACACCCGGGCGCTGCTGCTCGTCTGTTCAAAGAGTTCGCGAAAGCGAATGCAAAATTTGAGGTCAAAGCCGCTGCCTTTGAAGGTGAGCTGATCCCGGCGTCTCAGATCGACCGCCTGGCAACTCTGCCGACCTACGAAGAAGCAATTGCACGCCTGATGGCAACCATGAAAGAAGCTTCGGCTGGCAAACTGGTTCGTACTCTGGCTGCTGTACGCGATGCGAAAGAAGCTGCTTAATCGCAGTTATCTTTTTAACGCATTCGCTTACGTATAAACTTATTCTGATATTCAGGAACAATTTAAATGTCTATCACTAAAGATCAAATCATTGAAGCAGTTGCAGCTATGTCTGTAATGGACGTTGTAGAACTGATCTCTGCAATGGAAGAAAAATTCGGTGTTTCCGCTGCTGCTGCTGTAGCTGTAGCTGCTGGCCCGGTTGAAGCTGCTGAAGAAAAAACTGAATTCGACGTAATTCTGAAAGCTGCTGGCGCTAACAAAGTTGCTGTTATCAAAGCAGTACGTGGCGCAACTGGCCTGGGTCTGAAAGAAGCTAAAGACCTGGTAGAATCTGCACCGGCTGCTCTGAAAGAAGGCGTGAGCAAAGACGACGCAGAAGCACTGAAAAAAGCTCTGGAAGAAGCTGGCGCTGAAGTTGAAGTTAAATAAGCCAACCCTTCCGGTTGCAGCCTGAGAAATCAGGCTGATGGCTGGTGACTTTTTAGTCACCAGCCTTTTTGCGCTGTAAGGCGCCAGTAGCGTTTCACACTGTTTGACTACTGCTGTGCCTTTCAATGCTTGTTTCTATCGACGACTTAATATACTGCGACAGGACGCCCGTTCTGTGTAAATCGCAATGAAATGGTTTAAGCGTGATAGCAACAGGCATTGCGGAAAGTGTTCCATTTTCCGGTCAACAAAATAGTGTTGCACAAACTGTCCGCTCAATGGACAGATGGGTCGACTTGTCAGCGAGCTGAGGAACCCTATGGTTTACTCCTATACCGAGAAAAAACGTATTCGTAAGGATTTTGGTAAACGTCCACAAGTTCTGGATGTACCTTATCTCCTTTCTATCCAGCTTGACTCGTTTCAGAAATTTATCGAGCAAGATCCTGAAGGGCAGTATGGTCTGGAAGCTGCTTTCCGTTCCGTATTCCCGATTCAGAGCTACAGCGGTAATTCCGAGCTGCAATACGTCAGCTACCGCCTTGGCGAACCGGTGTTTGACGTCCAGGAATGTCAAATCCGTGGCGTGACCTATTCCGCACCGCTGCGCGTTAAACTGCGTCTGGTGATCTATGAGCGCGAAGCGCCGGAAGGCACCGTAAAAGACATTAAAGAACAAGAAGTCTACATGGGCGAAATTCCGCTCATGACGGACAACGGTACCTTTGTTATCAACGGTACTGAGCGTGTTATCGTTTCCCAGCTGCACCGTAGTCCGGGCGTCTTCTTTGACTCCGACAAAGGTAAAACCCACTCTTCGGGTAAAGTGCTGTATAACGCGCGCATCATCCCTTACCGTGGTTCCTGGCTGGACTTCGAATTCGATCCGAAGGACAACCTGTTCGTACGTATCGACCGTCGCCGTAAACTGCCTGCGACCATCATTCTGCGTGCCCTGAACTACACCACAGAGCAGATCCTCGACCTGTTCTTTGAAAAAGTTATCTTTGAAATCCGTGATAACAAGCTGCAGATGGAACTGGTGCCGGAACGCCTGCGTGGTGAAACCGCATCTTTTGACATCGAAGCTAACGGTAAAGTGTACGTAGAAAAAGGCCGCCGCATTACTGCGCGCCACATTCGCCAGCTGGAAAAAGACGACGTCAAACTGATCGAAGTCCCGGTTGAGTACATCGCAGGTAAAGTGGTTGCTAAAGACTACATTGATGAGTCTACTGGTGAGCTGATCTGTGCTGCGAACATGGAGCTGAGCCTGGATCTGCTGGCTAAGCTGAGCCAGTCTGGTCACAAGCGTATCGAAACGCTGTTCACCAACGATCTGGATCACGGCCCGTATATCTCTGAAACCTTACGTGTCGACCCAACTAACGACCGTCTGAGCGCACTGGTAGAAATCTACCGCATGATGCGCCCTGGCGAGCCGCCGACTCGTGAAGCCGCTGAAAGCCTGTTCGAGAACCTGTTCTTCTCCGAAGACCGCTATGACTTGTCTGCGGTTGGTCGTATGAAGTTCAACCGTTCTCTGCTGCGCGACGAAATCGAAGGTTCCGGTATCCTGAGCAAAGACGACATCATTGATGTTATGAAAAAGCTCATCGATATCCGTAACGGTAAAGGCGAAGTCGATGATATCGACCACCTCGGTAACCGTCGTATCCGTTCCGTTGGCGAAATGGCGGAAAACCAGTTCCGCGTTGGCCTGGTACGTGTAGAGCGTGCGGTGAAAGAGCGTTTGTCTCTGGGCGATCTGGATACCCTGATGCCTCAGGATATGATCAACGCCAAGCCGATTTCTGCAGCAGTGAAAGAGTTCTTTGGTTCCAGCCAGCTGTCTCAGTTTATGGACCAGAACAACCCGCTGTCTGAGATTACACACAAGCGTCGTATCTCCGCACTCGGCCCAGGCGGTCTGACCCGTGAACGTGCAGGCTTCGAAGTTCGAGACGTACACCCGACTCACTACGGTCGCGTATGTCCAATCGAAACCCCTGAAGGTCCGAACATCGGTCTGATCAACTCCCTGTCCGTGTACGCACAGACTAACGAATATGGCTTCCTTGAGACGCCGTACCGTAAAGTGATTGACGGTGTTGTAACCGACGAAATTCACTACCTGTCTGCTATCGAAGAAGGCAACTACGTTATCGCCCAGGCGAACTCCAACCTGGATGAAGAAGGCCACTTTGTAGAAGACCTGGTAACTTGCCGTAGCAAAGGCGAATCCAGCTTGTTCAGCCGCGACCAGGTTGACTACATGGACGTATCCACCCAGCAGGTGGTATCCGTCGGTGCGTCCCTGATCCCGTTCCTTGAACACGATGACGCCAACCGTGCATTGATGGGTGCGAACATGCAACGTCAGGCCGTTCCGACTCTGCGTGCTGATAAGCCGCTGGTTGGTACGGGTATGGAACGTGCTGTTGCCGTTGACTCCGGTGTAACTGCGGTTGCTAAACGTGGTGGTGTCGTTCAGTACGTGGATGCTTCCCGTATCGTTATCAAAGTTAACGAAGATGAGATGTATCCGGGTGAAGCAGGTATCGACATCTACAACCTGACCAAGTACACCCGTTCTAACCAGAACACCTGTATCAACCAGATGCCGTGTGTGTCTCTGGGTGAACCGGTAGAACGTGGCGACGTGCTGGCAGACGGCCCGTCCACCGACCTCGGTGAACTGGCGCTCGGTCAGAACATGCGTGTAGCGTTCATGCCGTGGAATGGTTACAACTTCGAAGACTCCATCCTCGTATCCGAGCGTGTTGTTCAGGAAGATCGTTTCACCACCATTCACATTCAGGAACTGGCATGTGTGTCCCGTGACACCAAGTTGGGGCCAGAAGAGATCACCGCTGACATCCCGAACGTGGGGGAAGCTGCGCTCTCCAAACTGGATGAATCCGGTATCGTTTACATTGGTGCGGAAGTGACCGGTGGCGACATTCTGGTTGGTAAGGTAACGCCGAAAGGTGAAACCCAGCTGACTCCAGAAGAAAAACTGCTGCGTGCGATCTTCGGTGAGAAAGCGTCTGACGTTAAAGACTCTTCTCTGCGCGTACCAAACGGTGTATCCGGTACGGTTATCGACGTTCAGGTCTTTACTCGCGATGGCGTAGAAAAAGACAAACGTGCGCTGGAAATCGAAGAAATGCAGCTCAAACAGGCGAAGAAAGACCTGTCTGAAGAACTGCAGATCCTCGAAGCGGGTCTGTTCAGCCGTATCCGTGCTGTGCTGGTAGCCGGTGGCGTTGAAGCTGAGAAGCTCGACAAACTGCCGCGCGATCGCTGGCTGGAGCTGGGCCTGACCGACGAAGAGAAACAAAATCAGCTGGAACAGCTGGCTGAGCAGTATGACGAACTGAAACACGAGTTCGAGAAGAAACTCGAAGCGAAACGCCGCAAAATCACCCAGGGTGACGATCTGGCACCGGGCGTGCTGAAGATTGTTAAGGTATATCTGGCGGTTAAACGCCGTATCCAGCCTGGTGACAAGATGGCAGGTCGTCACGGTAACAAGGGTGTAATTTCTAAGATCAACCCGATCGAAGATATGCCTTACGATGAAAACGGTACGCCGGTAGACATCGTACTGAACCCGCTGGGCGTACCGTCTCGTATGAACATCGGTCAGATCCTCGAAACCCACCTGGGTATGGCTGCGAAAGGTATCGGCGACAAGATCAACGCCATGCTGAAACAGCAGCAAGAAGTCGCGAAACTGCGCGAATTCATCCAGCGTGCATACGATCTGGGCGCTGACGTTCGTCAGAAAGTTGACCTGAGTACCTTCAGCGATGAAGAAGTTATGCGTCTGGCTGAAAACCTGCGCAAAGGTATGCCAATCGCGACGCCGGTCTTCGACGGTGCGAAAGAAGCAGAAATTAAAGAACTGCTGAAACTTGGCGACCTGCCGACTTCTGGTCAGATCCGCCTGTACGACGGTCGCACTGGTGAACAGTTCGAACGTCCGGTAACCGTTGGTTACATGTACATGCTGAAACTGAACCACCTGGTCGACGACAAGATGCACGCGCGTTCCACCGGTTCTTACAGCCTGGTTACTCAGCAGCCGCTGGGTGGTAAGGCACAGTTCGGTGGTCAGCGTTTCGGGGAGATGGAAGTGTGGGCGCTGGAAGCATACGGCGCAGCATACACCCTGCAGGAAATGCTCACCGTTAAGTCTGATGACGTGAACGGTCGTACCAAGATGTATAAAAACATCGTGGACGGCAACCATCAGATGGAGCCGGGCATGCCAGAATCCTTCAACGTATTGTTGAAAGAGATTCGTTCGCTGGGTATCAACATCGAACTGGAAGACGAGTAATTCTCGCTCAAACAGGTCACTGCTGTCGGGGTAAAACCCGGCAGCGGATTGTGCTAACTCCGACGGGAGCAAATCCGTGAAAGATTTATTAAAGTTTCTGAAAGCGCAGACTAAAACCGAAGAGTTTGATGCGATCAAAATTGCTCTGGCTTCGCCAGACATGATCCGTTCATGGTCTTTCGGTGAAGTTAAAAAGCCGGAAACCATCAACTACCGTACGTTCAAACCAGAACGTGACGGCCTTTTCTGCGCCCGTATCTTTGGGCCGGTAAAAGATTACGAGTGCCTGTGCGGTAAGTACAAGCGCCTGAAACACCGTGGCGTCATCTGTGAGAAGTGCGGCGTTGAAGTGACCCAGACCAAAGTACGTCGTGAGCGTATGGGCCACATCGAACTGGCTTCCCCGACTGCGCACATCTGGTTCCTGAAATCGCTGCCGTCCCGTATCGGCCTGCTGCTCGATATGCCGCTGCGCGATATCGAACGCGTACTGTACTTCGAATCCTATGTGGTTATCGAAGGCGGTATGACCAACCTGGAACGTCAGCAGATCCTGACTGAAGAGCAGTATCTGGATGCGCTGGAAGAGTTCGGTGACGAATTCGACGCGAAGATGGGTGCGGAAGCAATCCAGGCTCTGCTGAAGAGCATGGATCTGGAGCAAGAGTGCGAACAGCTGCGTGAAGAGCTGAACGAAACCAACTCCGAAACCAAGCGTAAAAAGCTGACCAAGCGTATCAAACTGCTGGAAGCGTTCGTTCAGTCTGGTAACAAACCAGAGTGGATGATCCTGACCGTTCTGCCGGTACTGCCGCCAGATCTGCGTCCGCTGGTTCCGCTGGATGGTGGTCGTTTCGCGACTTCTGACCTGAACGATCTGTATCGTCGCGTCATTAACCGTAACAACCGTCTCAAACGTCTGCTGGATCTGGCTGCGCCGGACATCATCGTACGTAACGAAAAACGTATGCTGCAGGAAGCGGTAGACGCCCTGTTGGATAACGGTCGTCGCGGTCGTGCGATCACCGGTTCTAACAAGCGTCCTCTGAAATCTTTGGCCGACATGATCAAAGGTAAACAGGGTCGTTTCCGTCAGAACCTGCTCGGTAAGCGTGTTGACTACTCCGGTCGTTCTGTAATCACCGTAGGTCCATACCTGCGTCTGCATCAGTGCGGTCTGCCGAAGAAAATGGCACTGGAACTGTTCAAACCGTTCATCTACGGCAAGCTGGAACTGCGTGGTCTTGCTACCACCATTAAAGCTGCGAAGAAAATGGTTGAGCGCGAAGAAGCTGTCGTTTGGGATATCCTGGACGAAGTTATCCGCGAACACCCGGTACTGCTGAACCGTGCACCGACTCTGCACCGTCTGGGTATCCAGGCATTTGAACCGGTACTGATCGAAGGCAAAGCTATCCAGCTGCACCCGCTGGTTTGTGCGGCATATAACGCCGACTTCGATGGTGACCAGATGGCTGTTCACGTACCGCTGACACTGGAAGCCCAGCTCGAAGCGCGTGCGCTGATGATGTCTACCAACAACATCCTGTCCCCGGCGAACGGCGAACCAATCATCGTTCCGTCTCAGGACGTTGTATTGGGTCTGTACTACATGACCCGTGACTGTGTTAACGCCAAAGGCGAAGGCATGGTACTGACTGGCCCGAAAGAAGCAGAACGTCTGTATCGCTCTGGTCTGGCTTCTCTGCATGCGCGCGTTAAAGTGCGTATCACCGAGTATGAAAAAGATGCTAACGGTGAATTAGTAGCGAAAACCAGCCTGAAAGATACGACCGTTGGCCGTGCTATTCTGTGGATGATTGTACCGAAAGGTCTGCCTTACTCCATCGTCAACCAGGCGCTGGGTAAGAAAGCAATCTCCAAAATGCTGAACACCTGCTACCGCATTCTCGGTCTGAAACCGACCGTTATTTTTGCGGACCAGATCATGTACACCGGCTTTGCATATGCAGCGCGTTCTGGTGCATCTGTTGGTATCGATGACATGGTCATCCCGGAGAAGAAACACGAAATCATCTCCGAGGCAGAAGCTGAAGTTGCTGAGATTCAGGAGCAGTTCCAGTCTGGTCTGGTAACTGCGGGCGAACGCTACAACAAAGTTATCGATATCTGGGCTGCGGCGAACGATCGTGTATCCAAAGCGATGATGGATAACCTGCAAACTGAAACCGTTATTAACCGTGACGGTCAGGAAGAGAAGCAGGTTTCCTTCAACAGCATCTACATGATGGCCGACTCCGGTGCGCGTGGTTCTGCGGCACAGATTCGTCAGCTGGCGGGTATGCGTGGTCTGATGGCGAAGCCGGATGGCTCCATCATCGAAACGCCAATCACCGCGAACTTCCGTGAAGGTCTGAACGTACTCCAGTACTTCATCTCAACCCACGGTGCTCGTAAAGGTCTGGCGGATACCGCACTGAAAACGGCGAACTCCGGTTACCTGACTCGTCGTCTGGTTGACGTTGCGCAGGACCTGGTGGTAACCGAAGACGATTGTGGTACCCATGAAGGTATCATGATGACGCCGGTTATCGAGGGTGGTGATGTTAAAGAGCCGCTGCGCGATCGCGTACTGGGTCGTGTAACTGCTGAAGACGTTCTTAAACCGGGTACTGCTGATATCCTGGTTCCGCGCAACACGCTGCTGCACGAACAGTGGTGTGACCTGCTGGAAGAGAACTCTGTCGACGCGGTAAAAGTACGTTCTGTTGTATCTTGTGACACCGACTTTGGTGTATGTGCGCACTGCTACGGTCGTGACCTGGCACGTGGCCACATCATCAACAAAGGTGAAGCAATCGGTGTTATCGCGGCACAGTCCATCGGTGAACCGGGTACACAGCTGACCATGCGTACGTTCCACATCGGTGGTGCGGCATCTCGTGCGGCTGCTGAATCCAGCATCCAGGTGAAAAACAAAGGTAGCATCAAGCTCAGCAACGTGAAGTCGGTTGTGAACTCCAGCGGCAAACTGGTTATCACTTCCCGTAACACCGAACTGAAATTGATCGACGAATTCGGTCGTACCAAAGAAAGCTATAAAGTGCCTTACGGTGCAGTACTGGCGAAAGGCGATGGCGAACAGGTTGCTGGCGGCGAGACCGTTGCAAACTGGGACCCGCACACCATGCCGGTTATCACCGAAGTAAGCGGTTTTGTACGCTTTACTGACATGATCGATGGCCAGACCATTACTCGTCAGACCGACGAATTGACCGGTCTGTCTTCGCTGGTGGTTCTGGATTCCGCAGAACGTACCGCAGGTGGTAAAGATCTGCGTCCGGCACTGAAAATCGTTGATGCTCAGGGTAACGACGTTCTGATCCCGGGTACCGACATGCCTGCGCAGTACTTCCTGCCGGGTAAAGCGATTGTTCAGCTGGAAGATGGCGTACAGATCAGCTCTGGTGACACCCTGGCGCGTATTCCGCAAGAATCTGGCGGTACCAAGGACATCACCGGTGGTCTGCCACGCGTTGCGGACCTGTTCGAAGCACGTCGTCCGAAAGAGCCGGCAATCCTGGCTGAAATCAGCGGTGTGGTTTCCTTCGGTAAAGAAACCAAAGGTAAACGTCGTCTGGTTATCACCCCGGTAGACGGTAGCGAGCCGTACGAAGAGATGATTCCGAAATGGCGTCAGCTCAACGTGTTCGAAGGTGAACGTGTAGAACGTGGTGACGTAATTTCCGACGGTCCGGAAGCGCCGCATGACATTCTGCGTCTGCGTGGTGTTCATGCTGTGACTCGTTACATCGTTAACGAAGTACAGGACGTATACCGTCTGCAGGGCGTTAAGATTAACGATAAACACATCGAAGTTATCGTTCGTCAGATGCTGCGTAAAGCTACCATCGTTAACGCGGGCAGCTCCGACTTCCTGGAAGGCGAACAGGTTGAATACTCTCGCGTCAAGATCGCAAACCGCGAACTGGAAGCGAACGGCAAAGTGGGTGCAACTTACTCCCGCGATCTGCTGGGTATCACCAAAGCGTCTCTGGCAACCGAGTCCTTCATCTCCGCGGCATCGTTCCAGGAGACCACTCGCGTGCTGACCGAAGCAGCCGTTGCGGGCAAACGCGACGAACTGCGCGGCCTGAAAGAGAACGTTATCGTAGGTCGTCTGATCCCGGCAGGTACCGGTTACGCGTACCACCAGGATCGTATGCGTCGCCGTGCTGCAGGTGAAGCTCCGGCTGCACCGCAGGTGACTGCAGAAGACGCATCTGCCAGCCTGGCAGAACTGCTGAACGCAGGTCTGGGCGGTTCTGATAACGAGTAATCGTTAATCCGCAAATAACGTAAAAACCCGCTTCGGCGGGTTTTTTTATGGGTGTTATTCAGAGGGCAAATTCTTCATGGGAAATATTAAGAAAGGCAGGGCGAAACGAGGAAGAAGCTTTTCGCCCTGGACAACATTCCTGCTGACGGTACTAACATAAAAAAACGCAACGCTTTCAACAACCTTGCGTTTTTCATCTTCCGTAGCTGCTCGGAATAAATTTACGTTCTTACATTCTGTCTCATGTCCTTTGCGAGGCGCGTCCCAGATAGCTGTCCCAGTCTTTCCATACCGGCTGCAAACCCTGAGCAGTTAATGCAGCAGCAACGGCTTCCGGCCTGCGATCGTCGTGCGGTGAGAATTGCTCCAGCTCCGGATAATTGTCGGCATAGCCACCAGGTTGCGTTTTCGAGAAGGCGCTGACGTTATTGATCGCCAGCGGAATAACGCGATCGCGAAACCACGATGATTCCCGCGTGGAGAGTGACAGTTCAATCTCCGGCGCAAGTAGGCGGAAGGCGCAGATAGTTTGCACTAACTGGCGTTCATCCATAATCGACGCTGGCTCAATCCCGCCAGTACACGGGCGCAGGCGCGGGAAGGAGACAGAGTAACGGCTTTGCCAGTAATGTTGTTGCAGCCATAGCAAATGTTCGGCAACCATATAGCAGTCAACGCGCCAGCTGTCGGAAAGGCCGATTAGCGCGCCGAGGCCTATCTTATCTATCCCCGCACGGCCCAGCCGATCCGGCGTTTCCAGCCGCCAGAAGAAGTCCTGTTTTTTCCCTTTCAGATGATGGTGGGCGTATGTCGCCTCGTGATATGTCTCCTGATAAACCATCACCCCATCCAGACCAAGTTGCTTTAACTCGGCGTATTCCGCTTCCGCCAGTGGCTGTACTTCCATCTGTAGTGAAGAGAACTGTTCACGCAGGACAGGGAGATGACGACGAAAGTAATCCATCCCCACTTTCGCCTGATGTTCACCAGTGACCAGCAATAGATGTTCAAAGCCCATCTCCCGGATAGCGGCGCTTTCCCTGGCGATATCCGCTTCATCCAGCGTTTTACGCTTGATGCGATTGCTCATGGAAAATCCGCAGTACGTGCAGTCGTTAGCGCAAAGATTGGAAAGATAAAGCGGGACGTAGAAGCTGACGACGTTGCCAAATCGCTGGCGGGTCAGGCGCTGCGCCCGTTGAGCCAGTGGTTCCAGGTATTCACTGGCGGCAGGTGATAGCAATGCCATCATATTGTCGCGAGTGAGTTGCGAGGCATTGAGCGCCCGCTCTACGTCAGCAGCCGTTTTGCTGTTGATACGCAGGCGGATGTCGTCCCAGTCCAGTTGTCGCCAGCGATCGCTGAAGGTTTTCATGCCGATGCCTCCAGAAATCCGGTCAGCGGGCTAGTGGCATGAGCAAAATGACTGCGACTGCCCGGCCCGGACTGACGTGCCAGCAGGCCGGCGTCTACCGCCAGACGAAATGCCTTCGCCATGTTGACGGGATCGTCCGCGACGGCAATCGCCGTATTCACTAACACCGCATCGGCTCCCATTTCCAGCGCCTGCGCGGCATGGCTGGGAACGCCAATGCCAGCATCAACGACCACCGGAACCGTGGCTTGCTGGATAATAATCTCCAGCATGGCGCGGGTTTCCAGTCCCTGATTAGAGCCAATTGGTGCGCCGAGCGGCATTACTGCTGCACAGCCCACTTCCTCCAGACGTTTGCACAACACTGGATCGGCACCGCAGTAAGGCAGCACGACAAATCCCTGTTGCACCAACGTTTCGGCGGCTTTCAGGGTTTCGATGGGATCGGGCAATAGCCAGCGGGCGTCAGGGTGAATCTCTAATTTTAGCCAGTTTGTGCCTAACGCTTCACGTGCCAGATGAGCGGCGAAAATGGCTTCTTCCGCAGTTTTCGCCCCAGAAGTATTTGGCAGCAGTGTCACACCCGCCGCGATAAGTGGATCGAGGATAGCATCGTTGTGTTGGCGCAAGTCGACGCGTTTCATCGCCAGCGTCACCAGTTGGCTGCCGGAAGCGCGGATCGCCTCCACCATCAATTGTGAAGAGGCGAATTTCCCGGTGCCGGTAAACAGATGTGAATCAAACGTTTTGTCCGCAATACGTAACATCTCAACCCCCTGCAATAACCTGAAAAAGCAGGATCTGGTCGCCATCCTGCACGATATGTTGCGCCCATTGCTCCCGCGGGACGATTTGCTGATTAATTGCCAGTGCCGCACCTGCTTGTTGTTGATTGAGTTGCTCCAGCAACTCGTGAACAGTTTGCCCGGCGGCGCACTGCATCGGTTGATCGTTAAACAGGATCTGCATTGCTTCCTCCGCATACCGGGCAACCTGTAGCGCGGCGCAACGCCAGGTTGCGCCATTGGTTTAATTTACCGTCAAACAGTCGAAGATATCCCGCAGGGGTCTCTATACCACTCAATAGCTTAATTGCTTCCAGTGCCTGTAACGTGCCCATAACCCCGACCACCGGGCCAACCACGCCCGCCGTGCGGCAGTTGCGTTCTGGCTCCTGGTTATCCGGCCACAGGCAGCGGTAACACCCCTGTTCCCAGGGCGGCGTCAGTACCATCAACTGACCGCCAAATCCGACCGCGCTGGCGGTGATAAGCGGTGTGTTAAGTGCTACGCAGGCGGCATTAATCTCCTGGCGAGTCGCCATGTTGTCGGTACAGTCGAGAACCACATCGGCCCGTGCTACCGCATCTTTTAACGCCTTACCCGTTAACCGTTGTTGTAATGCTGTCAGTTGAATGTCGGGATTCAACTGTGTCAGTCGTTGTTGGCTGACCTGCGATTTCGGGCGATCGATATCTTCAGTGGTAAAGAGGATTTGTCGTTGCAGATTGCTCAAATGCACATCGTCGTCATCTGCCAGTACCAGCGTCCCGACACCAGCTCCCGCCAGGTATAGCGCAGCAGGTGTACCCAACCCACCCAGACCGATAATCAGCACCTGGCTGTCGAGCAGTTTTTGCTGCCCGTCAAGAGCGATATCGTCGAGCAGGATTTGACGGCTATAACGCATAAAATCACGGTCATTCATCGCCAACTCCTGCAATTTCCAGCAACTGTTCCGTTGCCAAACGCCAGTCTGCGGCTTGGGTAATGGCACTGACGACGGCGATACTGCCAACACCTGTCGCCATCACCGCAGGCGCGCGCGGCAGGCTGATACCGCCAATCGCCACGGTGGGATAAGCTGCCAGACGCTCAATGTGTCGTGCCAGCTGTTCCAGCCCCTGCGGTGCAGAAGGCATCTGTTTGGTTTGGGTCGGGAACACATGTCCTAGCGCGATATAAGAAGGACGTGCTGCCAGCGCGACGTCGATTTCCATGTCATCATGAGTCGAAACGCCCAGCCGCAGGCCTGCCGCGCGGATGGCGCTGAGATCGGTGGCTTGCAAATCTTCCTGCCCCAGATGGACGCCATACGCCTGATGCTTAATCGCCAGCCGCCAGTAATCGTTGATAAACAGCCGTGCGTTATAGCGGCGGCCCAGCGCAATTGCTGCTACGACATCGGCTTCCACCTCTTCATCGCGCCGATCTTTGATGCGCAGCTGGAGAGTACGCACGCCTGCATCCAACAGACGTTCGATCCACTGTACGCTGTCCACTACCGGGTACAGTCCTAAACGAAAAGGTACGTGAGGAAAATCAGGCTGATACATCACGCTTCCTCCTTACGCAGGTAGATTTCTCCACCTCTGGCACGGAAGTTCTCCGACATATCCGCCATTCCCATTTCAATGGTTTGCGCGGCGGCGTAATCACGTACTTCCTGGCTGATTTTCATCGAGCAGAATTTCGGCCCACACATGGAGCAAAAATGGGCGACTTTGCCGGACTCTTGCGGCAGGGTTTCATCGTGATAAGCGCGGGCGGTAAACGGGTCGAGGGCCAGATTAAACTGGTCTTCCCAGCGAAATTCGAAGCGGGCTTTCGACATGGCGTTATCGCGAATTTGCGCGCCCGGATGCCCTTTCGCCAGGTCGGCGGCGTGGGCGGCAATCTTATAGGTGATAAGCCCCTGCTTAACATCTTCTTTATTAGGCAGACCCAGATGCTCTTTTGGCGTTACGTAACAGAGCATCGCGCAGCCAAACCAGCCAATCATCGCCGCGCCAATCCCCGATGTGAAGTGGTCATAACCCGGCGCAATATCAGTAGTTAGCGGCCCGAGGGTATAGAACGGTGCTTCGTGGCAGTGCTCTAACTCCTCGGTCATATTGCGGCGGATCATCTGCATCGGCACGTGGCCTGGACCTTCAATCATCACCTGCACGTCATATTCCCAGGCGATTTTGGTCAGTTCGCCTAGCGTATGTAGCTCGGCAAACTGCGCTTCATCGTTGGCGTCCTGAATAGAACCGGGGCGCAGGCCGTCGCCCAAGGACAACGAAACATCATAAGCGGCACAGATTTCACAAATTTCGCGGAAGTGTTGATAGAGGAAATTTTCCTGATGATGGGAGAGGCACCATTTCGCCATAATCGAACCGCCGCGAGAGACGATACCGGTCAGGCGTTTCGCGGTCATCGGCACGTAGCGCAGTAGCACGCCCGCATGGATAGTGAAGTAATCCACACCTTGCTCGGCCTGTTCCAGCAGCGTGTCCCGGAACGCTTCCCAGGTAAGATCTTCAGCGATCCCATTAACCTTCTCCAGCGCCTGGTAGATCGGCACTGTACCAATCGGCACCGGGCTGTTACGCAAAATCCATTCGCGAGTTTCGTGAATATAGCGACCGGTGGAAAGATCCATCACTGTATCCGCCCCCCAGCGCGTAGACCATACCAGCTTTTCCACTTCTTCTTCGATGGAAGAGGTGACTGCCGAGTTGCCGATATTGGCGTTAACCTTCACCAGAAAGTTGCGACCAATAATCATCGGCTCCGATTCCGGATGATTAATGTTGGCCGGGATAATCGCACGTCCGGCAGCAACTTCATCACGGACAAATTCCGCGGTGATATTTTCCGGCAGACGTGCGCCAAAGCTCATTCCCGGATGCTGGTGGCGCAAAACTTCGCTACGTATGCGCTCGCGACCCATATTCTCGCGAATGGCGATGAATTCCATTTCGGGTGTGATGATGCCCCGGCGGGCGTAGTGCAGTTGGGTGACGCGGCGTCCTGCTTTGGCGCGCTTTGGGGTTAATACGCCGCTAAAACGCAGCTCGTCGAGGCCATCATCTGCCAGCCGTGCTTTAGTGTAATCGGAACTGCGCACGGTAAGTTCTTCGGTATCGCCGCGTGCATCGATCCACGGCTGGCGTAGTTTTGCCAGTCCTTGCTGCACGTTAATGGCGATCTGCGGATCGCCATACGGACCGGAGGTATCGTAGACGGGAATCGCTTCGTTTTCTTCGTACTGCGGCTGTTCTTTGCTACCACCGATTAGCGTCGGGCTAAGCTGGATCTCACGCATCGGCACGCGCACGCCGGGTTGTGTGCCGGTGATGTAAATGCGTTTTGAGTTTGGAAAGGCGGTGCCTTCCAGGGTGTCGATAAAATGTTGGGCCTGGGCGCGTTGCTCGCGGCGGGTCAGTTTTGTTGCAGACATAGCTCATTCCAAAAAGTTAAGGACGTGGCTTGTCAGACGACGGATGAAGCAAGAGACGATCGCCGCAAAGGCGATGCGATAGCAGATTAACTCTTGTTCCCTTCGCAGGTATTAGCCTGATCAGGTTCCGCGGATCCCGAATAAACGGTCTCAGCCAGTTAAGGCACTCCGACAAGAAATTAGCCCCGCAAACGGGGCGTTGAATGTAAATTACGCGTTAACAGCGCAGAACTCAAGCAGGATGTTTGACGCGGGCGGCGTCAAGCACCAGCAGAATCAGCTTATCTTCCAGCACAAAGCGCGCTTCCAGGGCCTCGCCGATGTCAGATAAAACCTGTTGAAACTCAAGGTAATTATCATGATCGATAGCGGTTTCCAGGCTGGAATCGTAGTAATCCATAATCTGTTGGGTATTGGCTTCGAGTTGTGGCCAAATCTTCGCGGCGCGTGCGAGTTGCCCATTGCCTTCCAGTTTATGAAGAATGCGCTCATAAATACTGAAATGTCCGGCAGACAAGTAATCGACCAGGCTCTGACAAAAATCATCAAGGGCTTTTTCGTTTAGCCTCATGTACGATTCTTTGCCAGGCTTAATGCCAACCAGATTGTAGTAAGCCACGAGCAGATGCTTACGTACATGTAGCCAGCGATCAACCAGTTTGTTACTTCCTCTGACGCGCTCCGTCAGGTTATCGAGCTGGTTAAGCATGATTGACTCCGCAAGTTTGTATTCAAAAACTGCTCAGTGAGAAATGTAAAAACCATGTTAAACATGCCAGTGATGCAAAGGTAGTGCAAGAGCTATGGATCGTATAATTGAAAAATTAGATCACGGCTGGTGGGTCGTCAGCCATGAACAAAAATTATGGTTGCCGAAGGGAGAATTGCCATATGGCGAAGCGGCAAATTTCGATCTTGTGGGTCAGCGCGCACTACAAATCGGCGAATGGCAGGGGGAACCTGTTTGGTTAGTACAACAGCAGCGGCGTCACGATATGGGGTCGGTACGTCAGGTCATTGATCTCGATGTTGGGCTGTTTCAACTGGCCGGACGTGGCGTGCAACTGGCGGAGTTTTACCGATCGCATAAATACTGTGGTTACTGCGGGCATGAAATGTATCCGAGCAAAACCGAATGGGCGATGCTGTGCAGCCATTGTCGTGAGCGTTACTACCCGCAAATCGCCCCATGCATTATTGTTGCCATCCGTCGCGATGATTCGATCCTCCTCGCCCAGCATACCCGCCATCGTAACGGTGTCCATACGGTACTTGCCGGATTCGTCGAAGTGGGCGAAACCCTCGAGCAGGCGGTCGCGCGGGAAGTGATGGAAGAGAGCGGAATTAAAGTTAAAAACTTGCGGTACGTGACTTCCCAGCCGTGGCCGTTTCCCCAGTCGCTGATGACCGCATTTATGGCGGAATATGATAGCGGCGACATCGTGATTGATTCGAAAGAGCTGCTCGATGCGAACTGGTATCGCTACGATGATTTACCGTTACTTCCGCCGCCCGGCACCGTGGCGCGCCGTCTGATAGAAGATACGGTGGCGATGTGTCGGGCAGAGTATGAGTGATGATACACTGACCGCCTGACGCACTAAGGAACAGCCAAAATGACCGAACTCAAAAACGATCGTTATCTGCGGGCGCTGCTGCGCCAGCCCGTTGATGTCACTCCAGTATGGATGATGCGCCAGGCGGGTCGCTATCTACCGGAATATAAAGCCACGCGCGCCCAGGCGGGCGATTTTATGTCGCTGTGCAAAAATGCAGAGCTGGCGTGCGAAGTGACTTTGCAACCGCTGCGTCGCTATCCGCTGGATGCGGCGATCCTCTTTTCCGATATCCTCACCGTGCCGGACGCGATGGGGTTAGGGCTCTATTTTGAAGCCGGAGAAGGTCCGCGTTTTACCTCGCCAGTCACCTGCAAAGCCGACGTCGATAAACTGCCAATTCCGGACCCGGAAGATGAGCTGGGTTACGTGATGAACGCGGTGCGTACCATTCGTCGCGAACTGAAAGGCGAAGTGCCGCTGATTGGTTTTTCCGGCAGCCCGTGGACGCTGGCGACCTACATGGTGGAAGGCGGCAGCAGCAAAGCGTTCACCGTGATCAAAAAGATGATGTATGCCGATCCACAGGCGCTGCACGCGCTACTCGATAAACTGGCGAAAAGCGTCACTTTGTATCTGAATGCGCAGATTAAAGCCGGTGCTCAGGCCGTGATGATCTTCGATACCTGGGGCGGGGTGCTTACCGGGCGCGATTATCAACAGTTCTCGCTTTATTACATGCATAAAATTGTTGATGGTTTACTGCGTGAAAACGACGGTCGCCGCGTGCCAGTCACGCTGTTTACCAAAGGTGGCGGACAGTGGCTGGAAGCGATGGCAGAAACCGGTTGCGATGCGCTGGGCCTCGACTGGACAACGGACATCGCCGATGCGCGCCGCCGCGTGGGCAATAAAGTCGCGCTGCAGGGTAATATGGATCCGTCGATGCTGTACGCGCCACCTGCCCGCATTGAAGAAGAAGTCGCGACTATACTTGCAGGTTTCGGTCACGGCGAAGGTCATGTCTTTAACCTTGGTCACGGTATTCATCAGGATGTGCCGCCAGAACATGCTGGCGTGTTTGTGGAGGCTGTGCATCGGTTGTCTGAACAATATCACCGCTAAGGAGTGATTATGGATCTCGCGTCATTACGCGCTCAACAAATCGAACTGGCTTCTTCTGTGATCCGTGAGGATCGACTTGATAAAGATCCGCCGGATCTGATCGCCGGAGCCGATGTCGGGTTTGAGCAGGGCGGAGATGTGACGCGAGCGGCGATGGTGCTGCTGAAATACCCCTCTCTTGAGCTGGTGGAGTATAAAGTGGCACGCATCGCCACCACCATGCCTTACATTCCAGGTTTTCTTTCCTTCCGCGAATATCCTGCGCTGCTGGCAACGTGGGAGATGCTGTCACAAAAGCCGGATTTAGTGTTTGTCGATGGTCATGGGATCTCGCATCCGCGCCGTCTTGGCGTTGCCAGCCATTTTGGCTTATTAGTGGACGTACCGACCATTGGCGTAGCGAAAAAGCGGTTATGCGGTAAATTCGAGCCGCTCTCCAGCGAACCGGGCGCGCTGGCACCGTTGATGGATAAAGGCGAGCAGCTGGCCTGGGTCTGGCGCAGTAAAGCGCGCTGTAACCCGCTATTTATCGCAACTGGCCATCGTGTCAGCATGGATAGTGCGCTGGCCTGGGTACAACGCTGCATGAAAGGCTATCGTCTGCCGGAGCCAACGCGCTGGGCAGACGCGGTGGCTTCGGAACGTCCGGCGTTCGTGCGCTATACAGCAAATCAGCCCTAATTCAGGTAAACTGCGGATAATTTCCGTATTTGAGAACTCAACATGTTACAAAACCCAATTCATCTGCGTCTGGAGCGCCTGGAAAGCTGGCAGCATGTCACTTTCATGGCTTGCTTATGCGAACGCATGTACCCCAATTACGCCATGTTCTGCCAGCAAACCGGTTTTGGTGATGGGCAAATTTACCGCCGCATTCTCGATCTCATCTGGGAAACACTGACCGTCAAAGACGCAAAAGTGAATTTTGATAGTCAACTGGAGAAATTTGAAGAAGCGATTCCTTCAGCGGACGATTTCGATCTGTACGGCGTTTATCCGGCAATCGATGCCTGCGTGGCGTTAAGTGAACTGGTCCATTCGCGTTTGAGTGGCGAAACGCTCGAACACGCGGTAGAAGTGAGTAAGACCTCCATCACGACCGTGGCGATGCTGGAAATGACTCAGGCTGGCCGTGAAATGAGCGATGAAGAGCTCAAAGAAAACCCAGCTGTAGAGCAAGAGTGGGACATTCAGTGGGAAATATTCCGACTTTTAGCTGAGTGCGAAGAACGCGATATCGAGCTGATAAAAGGCCTTAGGGCAGACCTGCGTGAGGCGGGCGAGAGCAATATTGGTATAATTTTTCAGCAATAAGACCAGAAAACGTGATTTAACGCCTGATTTGTCATACCTGGAGTCTTCCCTTTCGCCCCCCGTCTGGTCTACATTTGGGGGGCGAAAAAAAGTGGCTATCGGTGCGTGTATGCAGGAGAGTGCTATTCTGGCATTTCCGTCGCACTCGATGCTTAGCAAGCGATAAACACATTGTAAGGATAACTTATGAACAAGACTCAACTGATTGATGTAATTGCAGAGAAAGCAGAACTGTCCAAAACCCAGGCTAAAGCTGCTCTGGAGTCCACTCTGGCTGCAATTACTGAGTCTCTGAAAGAAGGCGATGCTGTACAACTGGTTGGTTTCGGTACCTTCAAAGTGAACCACCGCGCTGAGCGTACTGGCCGCAACCCGCAGACCGGTAAAGAAATCAAAATTGCCGCAGCTAACGTGCCGGCATTTGTTTCTGGCAAGGCACTGAAAGACGCAGTTAAGTAAGATTGCGTGGCAGTGAACAGTTTTAACGAAGGGGTGGTTTCACCCCTTTTGTCTTTCTGGCGTCGATCATTGATGCTGGCGGGCGCTCTGTTTCTCACTGCCTGTAGTCACAACTCTTCACTTCCTCCCTTTACCGCCAGTGGATTTGCTGAAGATCAGGGCGCGGTACGTATCTGGCGAAAAGACAGCGGCGATAATGTGCATCTGCTTGCTGTGTTTAGCCCGTGGCGCAGTGGCGATACCACGACGCGAGAGTATCGCTGGCAGGGCGATAACCTCACGCTCATCAATATCAATGTTTACAGCAAACCGCCGGTGAACATTCGCGCGCGTTTTGACGATCGCGGCGATCTGAGCTTTATGCAACGTGAATCCGATGGGGAAAAGCAGCAGCTTTCTAACGACCAAATCGATTTATACCGTTATCGTGCTGATCAGATCCGCCAGATTAGCGATGCCTTACGTCAGGGGAGAGTCGTGCTGCGCCAGGGGCGCTGGCATGCGATGGAACAGACCGTGACCACCTGCGAAGGGCAAACCATTAAACCTGATTTAGATTCGCAGGCGATAGCGCATATCGAGCGCCGCCAGAGCCGCTCTTCTGTTGATGTCAGCGTGGCATGGCTGGAAGCGCCCGAAGGTTCGCAATTACTGTTAGTGGCAAACTCTGATTTCTGTCGCTGGCAACCCAACGAGAAAACGTTCTGATTTACCAGTGGCCCATACCCATATGACCGCCACCACCGCAGCCGCCGTAACCCATTCCGGTACCGCGCGGAATACCCGCTTCAGCCATCGCAATATCTCGTTTCACCCGTAACTCATCTAACGACTGACGCAAATTCTCCATCTCTTTGGCGACCGCGTTAATTTTGCTGCTATCCGGTGGGTTCGCGGCTAACAGGGCATTGTATTCATAACGCTTCGTCACCAGTTGCTGTTGCAGTGCGCTGCTTTGAGCGTAAAAGTCATTATGGATTTTCTGCCACGCTGTCTGTTGTTCGCTGGTCAAAGGCGCGGCATTTTGCTGCCACATACCGTGTCCGCCGTGAGCAAATGCAGATGTCGATCCCATCGCCATTGCTGAAAGCGCCATCATCACCAGGGCAATTTTCGTGTTCCGTTTCATGGTTAATCCTCCAGTGGTTGTCTTACTTCGGGTATTGCATCTTTCGTGCCAACGGCGAAACGCTGATATGACGGGCAATATGACATGATAAACGAGTAAAAATGACTCGCCTGCTGTGTGTAGCGAGTCATTTTTACTCATTGAAACTTAAGCCTTTGTGTTAAAGCGCAGGGTAAGTGCTAATAAAAGATGGCATGATTTCTGCTGTCAAAAAGGGATGAACAGGCAAAGAAGAAGATGCGTTTTATGCAGCGATCAAAAGATGCCTTAGCTAAATGGTTAAGCGCGATCCTCCCCGTAGTCATTGTTGGGCTGGTGGGGTTGTTTGCGGTGACGGTGATTCGCGATTATGGGCGCGAGACTGCCGCCGCCAGACAAACTCTGCTGGAAAAAGGCAGTGTACTTATCCGCGCTCTCGAATCCGGCTCGCGCGTCGGTATGGGGATGCGCATGCATCATGCGCAGCAGCAGGCTTTACTGGAAGAAATGGCTGGGCAGCCAGGAGTGCGTTGGTTTGCGGTCACGGATGAACAAGGAACAATCGTGATGCATAGCAACTCCGGCATGGTGGGAAAACAGCTTTATTCCCCGCAGGAAATGCAGCAGTTACATCCGGGAGACGAAGAAGCGTGGCGGCGGATCGATAGCGCAGACGGCGAGCCTGTTCTGGAAATTTATCGCCAGTTTCAACCGATGTTTGCTGCTGGAATGCACCGGATGCGCCATATGCAGCAGTATGCCGCGACACCACAAGCAATTTTTATCGCTTTCGACGCCAGTAACATTGTGAGTGCCGAAGAGCGTGAGCAGAGAAACACCCTGATTATCCTCTTCGCCCTGGCGACGGTCTTGCTGGCAAGCGTGTTGTCATTCTTCTGGTATCGCCGCTATCTTCGCTCGCGCCAGCTGTTACAGGATGAAATGAAGCGCAAAGAGAAGCTGGTGGCGCTGGGACATCTGGCCGCAGGCGTCGCCCATGAAATCCGTAACCCGCTTTCCTCGATTAAAGGGCTGGCGAAATATTTTGCCGAACGCGCACCCGCAGGAGGAGAAGCGCATCAATTGGCGCAGGTGATGGCGAAAGAAGCCGACCGTTTAAACCGCGTGGTAAGCGAGATGCTGGAGCTGGTTAAGCCAACGCATCTGGCTTTGCAGGCGGTGGATCTCAACACGCTGATTAACCACTCATTACAACTGGTAAGCCAGGATGCAAACAGTAGGGAGATCCAATTACGCTTTACCGCCAACGACGCATTGCCGGAGATACAGGCCGATCCGGACCGACTGACTCAGGTCCTGTTGAATCTCTATCTCAATGCTATTCAGGCGATTGGTCAGCATGGCGTGATTAGCGTGACGGCCAACGAAAGCAGCGCAGGCGTTAAAATAAGCGTAACCGACAGCGGTAAGGGAATTGCGGCGGATCAGCTTGAAGCCATCTTCACCCCGTACTTCACCACCAAAGCCGAAGGCACCGGACTGGGGCTGGCGGTTGTGCATAATATTGTTGAACAACACGGTGGTACAATTCAGGTCGTAAGCCAGGAGGGGAAAGGTGCAACGTTCACCCTCTGGCTTCCGGTCAATATTACGCGTAAGGACCCACAAGGATGACGCACGATAATATCGATATTCTGGTGGTGGATGATGACATTAGCCACTGCACTATCTTGCAGGCATTGCTGCGCGGCTGGGGCTATAACGTCGCGCTGGCGAACAGCGGGCGACAAGCGCTGGAGCAAGTGCGGGAACAGGTTTTTGATCTTGTGCTTTGTGATGTGCGAATGGCAGAGATGGATGGCATCGCCACGCTGAAAGAGATCAAAGCGTTAAATCCGGCAATTCCGGTACTGATTATGACCGCGTACTCCAGCGTCGAGACGGCGGTAGAGGCGTTGAAAACCGGGGCGCTGGATTATCTCATCAAGCCGCTGGATTTCGATAACTTGCAGGCGACCCTGGAAAAGGCGCTTGCGCATACGCACAGTGTTGATGCTGAAATGCCTGCGGTGTCTGCCAGCCAGTTCGGTATGGTCGGTAAAAGCCCGGCGATGCAGCACCTGCTCAGTGAAATTGCCCTCGTCGCGCCATCGGAAGCCACGGTGCTGATCCACGGCGATTCCGGCACCGGTAAAGAGCTGGTCGCCAGGGCGATTCACGCCAGTAGCGCACGGAGTGAAAAGCCGCTGGTAACGCTCAACTGTGCGGCACTCAACGAATCCTTACTGGAATCTGAATTGTTCGGTCACGAAAAAGGGGCGTTTACCGGAGCCGACAAACGGCGGGAAGGGCGCTTTGTTGAGGCGGACGGCGGCACGCTGTTTCTCGATGAAATTGGCGATATCTCGCCGATGATGCAGGTTCGTCTGCTGCGTGCGATTCAGGAGCGCGAAGTTCAGCGTGTCGGCAGCAATCAGACTATCTCGGTTGATGTCCGGCTGATTGCCGCGACTCATCGCGATCTTGCCGCTGAGGTGAATGCCGGGGGTTTTCGCCAGGATCTCTACTATCGCCTGAATGTGGTGGCGATTGAAGTACCGCCGCTGCGTCAGCGGCGGGAAGATATTCCTCTGCTGGCTGGTCATTTTCTGCAGCGCTTTGCCGAACGCAATCGCAAGGCGGTAAAAGGGTTTACGCCCCAGGCGATGGATCTGCTGATTCACTACGACTGGCCGGGAAATATTCGTGAACTGGAAAACGCGGTGGAACGGGCGGTGGTGCTGCTGACCGGGGAATATATTTCCGAACGCGAGCTGCCGCTGGCGATTGCCAGTACGCCGATCCCGCTGGTGCAAAGTCAGGATATTCAGCCGCTGGTGGAAGTCGAAAAAGAAGTGATTCTGGCGGCGCTGGAGAAAACGGGCGGCAACAAAACCGAAGCCGCCCGTCAGTTAGGGATTACGCGCAAAACGCTATTGGCAAAACTGTCGCGTTAGTTCTGCTCGCGTTCGATGGCGCGCCAGCCGATATCCTTCCGGCAGAAGCAATCGTCCCAATGGATATTGGTCATTAAGGCATAAGCGCGTTTCTGCGCTTCTGCCACGGTATGACCCAGCGCGGTGACGCACAGTACGCGCCCGCCGCTGGTTACCACCTGCTCGTCATCCGCCAGTTTTGTGCCCGCGTGGAACACTTTGCCGTCTGACACTTCTTCCAGCGGCAGGCCGTGGATCACATCGCCGGTGCGGTAATCGCCAGGATATCCACCCGCAGCCATCACCACGCCGAGAGAAGCGCGTTCATCCCACTCGGACGTTTTCTCGTCAAGCGTACCTTCACAGGCCGCCAGGCAGAGTTCAACCAGATCGGACTTCATGCGTAGCATAATCGGCTGGGTTTCCGGATCGCCAAAGCGGCAGTTAAATTCGATAACCTTCGGATTACCCTGTTTGTCGATCATCAGGCCCGCATAGAGAAAACCGGTGTAGGTGTTGCCTTCCGCCGCCATACCTTTCACGGTTGGCCAAATGATACGTTCCATCGTGCGCAGATGAACTTCATCGGTCACCACTGGCGCAGGGGAGTAAGCGCCCATACCGCCTGTGTTCGGCCCGGTATCTTTATCGCCTACGCGTTTGTGATCCTGGCTGGTGGCCATTGGCAGCACATGCTCACCGTCCACCATCACGATAAAGCTCGCTTCTTCGCCGTCGAGGAACTCTTCGATAACGATGCGATGACCCGCGTCGCCAAAAGCGTTGCCCGCCAGCATATCGTGAACAGCCGCTTCCGCTTCTTCCAGCGTCATCGCCACGATAACGCCTTTCCCGGCAGCCAGACCGTCCGCTTTAATGACGATTGGCGCGCCTTTCTCACGCAGATACGCCAGTGCAGGTTCTACCTCGGTGAAGTTCTGGTATTCCGCCGTAGGGATCTTATGGCGGGCCAGGAAATCTTTGGTAAACGCTTTCGAGCCTTCCAGTTGCGCGGCGCCTGCGGTTGGGCCGAAGATTTTTAGCCCGGCGGCGCGGAAGGTATCGACCACGCCTTTCACCAGCGGCGCTTCCGGGCCGACGATGGTCAAGTCGATCTTTTCATTTTGCGCGAAATCCAGCAGTGCCGGGATGTCGGTCACGCCAATAGCGACGTTTTGCAGCGCAGGTTCCAGCGCAGTGCCTGCGTTACCCGGAGCAACAAAAACAGTCTCAACCAGCGGCGACTGGGCCGCTTTCCAGGCCAGCGCGTGCTCGCGCCCGCCATTACCAATCACTAATACTTTCATCTGTCGCTCCATTAATGGCGGAAGTGGCGCATGTCGGTGAAGAGCATCGCAATACCGTGCTCGTCGGCGGCGGCAATCACTTCGTCATCACGGATAGAACCGCCAGGCTGGATTACGCAGGTCACGCCCGCAGCGGCCGCGGCATCAATACCGTCGCGGAACGGGAAGAACGCGTCAGAAGCCATTGACGAACCTTTCACTTCCAGGCCTTCATCGGCAGCTTTAATACCGGCGATTTTCGCGGAGTACACGCGGCTCATCTGGCCTGCGCCAATCCCGATGGTCATATTGCCTTTGGCATAGACGATAGCGTTGGATTTCACGAACTTCGCCACTTTCCAGCAGAATAGCGCATCACGCAGCTCCTGTTCGGTCGGCTGACGTTTGGTGACGACGCGCAGTTCTTCTGCTCCAACCATACCCAGGTCACGATCCTGAACCAGCAGACCGCCGTTCACGCGTTTGAAATCAAGGCCTGGAACACGCTCGGCCCACTGACCACATGTCAGGACACGTACGTTCTGTTTAGCGGCGGTGATTTTCAACGCTTCTTCGCTGGCGGACGGCGCAATAATCACTTCGACAAACTGACGAGAAATGATGGCCTGTGCGGTTTCAGCATCCAGCTCGCGGTTAAAGGCGATAATGCCGCCGAACGCCGAGGTGGGGTCGGTTTTATACGCGCGATCGTAAGCATCAAGAATGGAATTGCCGATAGCCACACCGCAAGGGTTGGCGTGCTTCACAATCACACATGCTGGCTCGGCGAACTCTTTCACGCACTCCAGCGCCGCATCGGTATCGGCGATGTTGTTATAAGAGAGGGCTTTACCCTGAACCTGGGTTGCGGTGGCAACGGAGGCTTCTTTCACATTCTCTTCTATATAGAAGGCAGCCTGCTGGTGGCTGTTCTCGCCGTAGCGCATATCCTGCTTCTTAATGAAGTTCAGGTTCAGCGTACGCGGGAAGCGACCGGCGGCCTCTTTGCTTTCACCGTGATAAGCCGGAACCATGCTGCCGAAGTAGTTGGCAATCATGCTGTCGTAGGCGGCGGTGTGTTCGAAGGCTTTGATAGCGAGATCGAAACGGGTTGCAAGCGTCAGCGATCCTTCGTTGGCATCCATCTCTTTAATAATGGCGTCGTAGTCGCTGCTCTTCACCACGATAGCGACATCTTTATGGTTCTTGGCAGCGGAGCGCACCATCGTTGGGCCGCCGATATCGATGTTCTCAACCGCATCTTCCAGCGAGCAGCCTTCACGGGCAACGGTCTGGGTGAACGGATACAGGTTAACAACCACCATATCGATAGGCTGGATCTGATGTTCTTCCATAATGGCATCGTCCTGGCCGCGACGGCCTAGAATGCCACCATGTACTTTCGGATGCAGGGTCTTCACGCGTCCATCCATCATCTCCGGGAAACCGGTGTAATCGGAAACTTCGGTCACTGGCAGCCCCTTTTCTGCTAACAGACGGGCAGTGCCCCCTGTAGACAGCAGCTCCACACCGCGTGCGGAAAGTGCCTGGGCGAATTCGACGATACCGGCTTTGTCAGAAACACTGAGCAGAGCGCGGCGGACTGGACGACGTTGTTGCATGGTAAATCCCCTGGATTTGACTATTACAGAGAGCGTTAGCTGAATTTTTCGCGAAAAACTCAGCTAACGCCCCTAACGGGGCATCCTTATTTTTCGCCCGCATTGTAACGAAAACGTTTGCGCAACGCTCGCGAATTTTTCTCTTTCAATGGTGATCACAATTTTGACAGTGTTTACCGTGGGAAAAATACAGAAATTACATTGATGATTGTGGATAACTCTGTGCGTAAAAAGGTATAAAGCGGGGTTTTGCTGGGGAATGCAGCAGTCAGTCATTTTTCTGCAATTTTTCTATTGCGGCCTGCGGAGAACTCCCTATAATGCGCCTCCATCGACACGGCGGATGTGAATCACTTCACACAAACAGCCGGTTCGGTTGAAGAGAAA
>NZ_JAEOHX010000021.1:0-27569 GCF_019366485.1 Escherichia sp. GZ89
GAATCCGTATCTTCGAGTGCCCACACAGATTGTCTGATAAATTGTTAAAGAGCAGTGCCGCTTCGCTTTTTCTCAGCTGCGCGGGGTGTGCATAATACGCTTTCCCGCTACAGAGTCAAGCACTTTTTGCTTTTCTCTGTCGAGATTCTCAGGAGAACCTCGCTGACCCGGCGGCGTGCTTGCCGTTGTTCCGTGTCAGTGGTGGCGCATTATAGGGAGTTATTCCGGCCTGACAAGCAAAAAATATAAAAACTTTATCGTTCGCTCATTTTTCAGGCAAAACATCCTGAACATGGTGTTTTCCGTCTAACTTATAGACAAAAACGAGCCCCAAAGGGCTCGTTTTATCATTACTGGACGGCGACAATCCTGTCTTCATTAACTTCCAGGCGAATAACTTTACCCGGAACCAATTCACCAGACAGTATTTGCTGTGCCAGCGGGTTTTCGATCTGCTGCTGGATAGCACGTTTCAGAGGACGTGCACCATAGACCGGATCGTAACCGTTCTCGCTCAGCAGTTTCAGCGCCTCGTCAGAAATGTGGATTTCATAACCACGTTCTTCCAGACGTTTGTACAGACGTTTCAACTGAATCTGTGCAATCGACGCAATGTGCTGTTCACCTAGCGGATGGAAAACCACCACCTCATCAATACGGTTAATGAATTCCGGACGGAAGTTATGGCTTACCACACCGAGTACCAGCTCTTTCATGTGCGCATAATCCAGTTCACCGAAGCGTTCCTGAATCAAATCGGAACCGAGGTTAGAGGTCATAATGACAACCGTATTACGGAAGTCGACCGTTCTCCCCTGCCCGTCAGTCAGACGCCCATCATCCAGTACCTGCAACAGAATGTTGAAGACATCCGGATGCGCTTTTTCCACTTCATCCAGCAGGATGACGGAATACGGACGACGACGCACTGCTTCGGTCAGGTAGCCACCTTCTTCATAACCGACATATCCCGGAGGCGCACCAACCAGACGAGACACCGAGTGTTTCTCCATAAACTCGGACATATCGATACGGACCATCGCCTCGTCGCTATCAAACATAAAGTTCGCCAGCGCCTTACAAAGCTCAGTTTTCCCCACACCCGTTGGGCCGAGGAACAGGAATGAACCAATCGGGCGATTCGGGTCAGCAAGCCCCGCACGGCTACGACGAATAGCGTTAGATACCGCATCAACCGCTTCGTTCTGACCAATAACGCGATGGTGCAGCTCTTGCTCCATACGCAGCAGTTTTTCGCGCTCGCTTTCCATCATGCGAGAAACCGGAATCCCCGTCCAACGCGCCAGCACTTCAGCAATTTCGGCGTCGGTCACTTTATTACGCAACAGACGCATAGTTTTGCCTTCGAGCTGCGTTGCGGCTTCCAGTTGCTTTTCCAGTTCTGGAATTTTGCCGTATTGCAGTTCAGACATCCGCGCCAGATCACCCACACGGCGAGCCTGTTCAATGGCGATTTTCGCCTGTTCCAGTTCCGCTTTAATGGTCTGCGTACCAGAAAGCGACGCTTTCTCAGCTTTCCACTCTTCTTCTAACTCGGAATACTGACGTTCTTTGTCACTCAGTTCTTCGTTGAGCATATCCAGGCGTTTTTTACTGGCTTCATCAGACTCTTTCATTAACGCCTGTTGTTCCAGTTTGAGCTGGATGATACGACGATCGAGTCGGTCGAGTTCCTCTGGTTTTGAGTCAATCTGCATACGAATGCTGGATGCTGCTTCATCGATCAGGTCGATGGCTTTATCCGGCAGCTGACGGTCAGCAATGTAGCGATGAGACAACGTCGCCGCTGCAACAATTGCCGGGTCAGTAATTTGCACATGGTGGTGCAGTTCATAACGTTCTTTCAGGCCACGCAGAATAGCAATGGTGTCTTCCACGGTTGGTTCGGCAACAAACACTTTCTGGAAGCGACGTTCCAGCGCAGCATCTTTTTCGATGTACTGGCGATATTCGTCCAGCGTCGTGGCACCTACGCAGTGCAATTCACCACGCGCCAGCGCCGGTTTCAGCATGTTGCCGGCGTCCATTGCGCCATCGGCTTTACCCGCACCGACCATGGTATGTAATTCGTCGATAAACAGGATGACGTTGCCTTCCTGCTTGGCGAGATCGTTAAGCACGCCTTTTAAACGTTCTTCAAACTCACCGCGATATTTCGCCCCGGCCACCAGCGCGCCCATATCCAGCGCCAGTACTCGGCGGCCTTTCAGCCCTTCCGGTACTTCGCCATTGATAATACGCTGAGCCAGACCTTCAACGATGGCTGTTTTACCAACGCCTGGTTCACCAATCAGCACCGGGTTATTTTTAGTACGACGTTGCAGTACCTGAATGGTACGGCGAATTTCTTCATCACGGCCAATCACCGGATCGAGTTTGCCTTGTTCGGCTCGTTCGGTGAGGTCGATGGTGTATTTTTTCAAAGCCTGACGTTGGTCTTCAGCTCCTTGATCGTTCACGCTTTCACCTCCACGCATTTGTTCAATCGCTTGAGTAATGTTGGCGGTGGTCGCCCCTGCTGCTTTCAGGATGTCGGCCAGCGTGCCGCGAGACTCAAGTGCCGCCAGAACGAACAGTTCTGACGAGATAAAGTTATCACCACGTTTTTGCGCCAGCTTGTCGCAAAGATTAAGAACGCGCACCAGATCCTGTGAGGGCTGGACATCGCCGCCAGTGCCTTCAACCTGCGGTAAACGATTTAATGCCTGATTGATATCTGTGCGCAACTGACCAGCATTGATGCCGGCGGATGTTAATAAAGGACTAACCGAACCCCCTTCCTGATTCAGCAGGGCGCTCATTAAATGAAGTGGTTCGATGAATTGGTTGTCGTGCCCGAGTGCAAGTGATTGGGCATCGGCAAGAGCAAGCTGGAATTTATTAGTAAGACGATCCAGACGCATAACTCCTCCCATAACGGATCAAAGTTGCTACTGGAGATTAAATGAGGTCATCCCTCAATTATTCAAGGTTATTGACCAGATTAATGTGAAAAGAAAATCACGCGTACCGGATCGTCTTGATTCTTTAGGTTATATCAGCCAAATGAAACTTGCCATACGACCGGTGGTCTTGTCGCGACGATAAGAGAAGAAAGTCTCATTTTCCGTATATGTACAACGGTCGCCGCCGAAAATTTGTTCAACACCAACGCTCGCCAGACGCTGCCGGGCAAGCTGATAAATATCCGCCAGATACTTATCACCATGCTGAATGAAAGCTGCACTCGCTTTGGCGTCTACTGCCATAAACGCCTCGCGAACCTCCGCTCCCACTTCAAACGCGCGTGGACCAATTGCCGGCCCTAACCAGGCGAGAATGTTTTCGGGATTATCAGCAAAACAGGAAACCGTCTCTTCCAGCACGCCTGCGCACAGTCCACGCCAGCCAGCATGAGCGGCGGCGACTTCCGTTCCCGCTCGATTGCAAAACAGCACAGGGAGGCAGTCAGCCGTCATCACGGCGCAAACCGTGCCGGGCGTATTGCTATAAGAGGCATCCGCTCGTTTTGAGGCATAAGGTTCGCCAGTAAGCTTAAGCACATCTTTGCCGTGTACCTGCTCAAGCCAGACCGGTTTTGAAGGCAAATTGCCCGCAGCAAAAAGTCGCTTACGATTTTCCTCGACGTGATCCGGGTTATCGCCACAATGGGCACCGAGGTTGAGCGAGTCATACGGCGGCAAGCTCACGCCGCCGATACGGGTAGAGCTACAGGCCGCAACACCTTTTGGCAGCGGCCACTGCGGGACAATCAGCTTACTCATAACCAGTCCACTTCATCCTTATGCTCTTCGAAATCGGCGCGCATCACCTCAATCAGCTCCACCATATCTTGTGGAATAGGCGCATGCCATTCCATTTCGATGCCGGAGATCGGGTGATAAAGACGCAGCATGGTTGCATGAAGCGCCTGGCGGTCAAACTTACGCAGCGTGGAGATAAACGCTTCCGAAGCACCTTTTGGCGGACGCGGACGGCCGCCATAAACCGGATCGCCCACCAGCGGATGAGTGATATGGGCCATATGCACGCGGATCTGGTGCGTACGTCCGGTTTCCAGACGCAACCGCAGACGCGTGTGCACACGGAAGTGTTCCATGATGCGATAGTGAGTGACCGCCGGTTTACCCATCGGATGCACCGCCATGTGAGTACGTTTGGTCGGGTGGCGGCTGATTGGTTCATCTACTGTACCGCCAGCGGTCATATGACCAATTGCCACCGCTTCATACTCACGAGTAATTTCACGCCGTTGCAAAGATTCGACTAAACGCGTCTGAGCCGGAACGGTTTTTGCCACAACCATCAGGCCGGTGGTGTCTTTATCCAGACGATGGACGATGCCCGCACGCGGTACATCGGCAATCGGCGGATAATAATGAAGCAACGCATTCAGTACCGTGCCATCCGGGTTACCCGCGCCAGGATGTACCACCAGGTCGCGTGGTTTATTAATGACGATGATATCTTCATCTTCATAGACGATATCCAGCGGGATATCCTGCGGTTCAAAACGCGCTTCTTCTTCAATCTCAGCGTTGATGGCCACCTGCTCGCCACCCAATACTTTTTCTTTCGGCTTATCACAAACTTTGCCGTTAACCAGCACGCGCTGGTCGAGGATCCATTCTTTTATTCGCGAACGTGAATAATCCGGGAACATTTCGGCCAAAGCCTGATCTAAGCGTTGACCGAGTTGGTTTTCGGACACCGTTGCAGTGAGCTGTACTCGTTGTGCCATATATACTGCTTCTTCGTTTATCGTTGGGGTTTTACGGCTTTGCCGTTTAATATAGTGTGCTATTGTAGCTGGTCTTAACCGGGAGCAGGAACAGAGAATCTCCCGTATTACATTTTGAGGAAAGTCAAAACGTCATGACGCGCATGAAATATCTGGTGGCAGCCGCCACACTAAGCCTGTTTTTGGCGGGTTGCTCGGGGTCAAAGGAAGAAGTACCTGATAATCCGCCAAATGAAATTTACGCGACCGCTCAGCAAAAGTTGCAGGACGGTAACTGGAAACAGGCAATAACGCAATTAGAAGCGTTAGATAATCGCTACCCGTTTGGTCCGTATTCGCAGCAGGTGCAGTTGGATCTCATCTACGCTTACTATAAGAACGCCGATCTGCCGTTAGCACAGGCTGCCATCGATCGTTTTATTCGCCTTAATCCAACCCATCCGAATATCGATTATGTCATGTACATGCGTGGCCTGACCAATATGGCGCTGGATGACAGTGCGCTGCAGGGGTTCTTTGGCGTTGATCGTAGCGATCGCGATCCTCAACATGCACGAGCTGCGTTTAGTGACTTTTCCAAACTGGTACGCGGCTATCCGAACAGCCAGTACACTACGGATGCCACCAAACGTCTGGTATTCCTGAAAGATCGTCTGGCGAAATATGAATACTCCGTTGCCGAGTACTATACAGAACGTGGTGCATGGGTTGCCGTTGTTAACCGTGTAGAAGGCATGCTGCGCGACTACCCGGATACTCAGGCTACGCGTGATGCGCTGCCGCTGATGGAAAATGCATACCGTCAGATGCAGATGAATGCGCAAGCTGAAAAAGTAGCGAAGATTATCGCCACTAACAGTAGTAATTCCTGATTTATTCAGTTATTCAATCAGGCAGCCATGTGCTGCCTTTTTTTTATGCAAAAAAGTCGAAAATTAAATAACTTAGAGTCAATGTAACTGATCAACTATGGCTGGGTTTTAGTAATTCCTCAAGTAAAATTTCACCTGTTAATGCGATGACTCACAAAAAGATTTCATTGACAAAAAGTGACAAAAGAATGTGATTTAAATCACACATTTTGACATTAAGAAAGGTATGCTGGAATCACCAAGACGGGAAGACAAGAGGTAAAATTTATGACAACAGTGAACATTACCAGTAAACAAATGGAAATTACTCCGGCAATCCGCCAACATGTCGAAGACCGTCTCGCCAAACTGGATAAATGGCAAACTCATCTGATTAATCCACATATCATTCTGTCCAAAGAGCCACAAGGGTTCGTTGCTGACGCCACTATCAATACACCTAACGGCGTTCTGGTTGCCAGTGGTAAGCATGAAGATATGTACACCGCAATTAACGAATTGATCAACAAGCTGGAACGGCAGCTCAATAAACTGCAGCACAAAGGCGAAGCACGTCGTGCCGCAACATCGGTGAAAGACGCCAACTTCGTCGAAGAAGTTGAAGAAGAGTAGTCCTTTATATTGAGTGTATCGCCAACGCGCCTTCGGGCGCGTTTTTTGTTGACAGGGTGAAAACTGTGCAGGTACTGTACTGTCATTACTCAAGGAAATCAGCATGAAACAAACACCGTTCCTCTTCGCATTCTTTTTTACCTTCCCCTGAACGGGAGGCGTTTCGTCGTGTGAAACAGAATGCGAAGACGAACAATAAGGCCTCCCAAATCGGGGGGCCTTTTTTATTGATAACAAAAAAGGCAACACTATGACATCGGAAAACCCGTTACTGGCGCTGCGTGAGAAAATCAGCGCGCTGGATGAAAAATTATTAGCATTACTGGCAGAGCGACGCGAACTGGCCGTCGAAGTGGGAAAAGCCAAACTGCTCTCTCATCGCCCGGTACGTGATATTGATCGTGAACGCGATTTACTGGAAAGATTAATTACGCTCGGTAAAGCGTACCATCTGGACGCCCACTACATTACTCGCCTGTTCCAACTCATCATTGAAGATTCCGTACTGACACAGCAGGCTTTGCTCCAGCAACATCTCAATAAAATTAATCCGCACTCAGCACGCATTGCGTTTCTCGGCCCAAAAGGATCCTATTCACATCTTGCCGCTCGCCAGTACGCTGCCCGTCACTTTGAGCAATTCATTGAAAGTGGCTGCGCCAAATTTGCCGATATTTTTAATCAGGTGGAAACCGGCCAGGCCGACTATGCCGTCGTACCGATTGAAAATACCAGCTCCGGTGCCATAAACGACGTTTACGATCTGCTGCAACATACCAGTTTGTCGATTGTTGGCGAGATGACGTTAACTATCGATCATTGTTTGTTGGTCTCCGGCACTACTGATTTATCCGCCATCAATACGGTCTACAGCCATCCGCAGCCATTCCAGCAATGCAGCAAATTCCTTAATCGTTATCCGCACTGGAAAATTGAATATACCGAAAGTACGTCTGCGGCAATGGAAAAGGTCGCGCAGGCAAAATCACCGCATATCGCGGCGCTGGGGAGCGAGGCGGGCGGCACGTTGTACGGCCTACAGGTGCTGGAGCACATTGAGGCGAATCAGCGACAAAACTTCACCCGATTTGTGGTGTTGGCACGTAAAGCCATTAACGTGTCTGACCAGGTTCCGGCGAAAACGACGTTGTTAATGGCGACCGGACAACAAGCTGGTGCACTGGTTGAAGCGTTGTTGGTACTGCGCAACCACAATCTGATTATGACCCGTCTGGAATCACGCCCGATTCACGGTAATCCGTGGGAAGAGATGTTTTATCTGGATATTCAGGCCAATCTTGAATCAGCGGAAATGCAAAAAGCATTGAAAGAGTTAGGGGAAATCACCCGTTCGATGAAGGTATTGGGCTGTTACCCAAGTGAGAACGTAGTGCCTATTGATCCGGCATAATGAAATCGAGCCGGGTGAAATATTCCACCCGGCACAAGATGATTACTGGCGATTGTCATTCGCCTGACGCAATAACACGCGGCTTTCACTCTGAAAACGCTGTGCGTAATCGCCGAACCAGTGCTCCACCTTGCGGAAACTGTCAATAAACGCCTGCTTATCGCCCTGCTCCAGCAACTCAATCGCCTCGCCGAAACGCTTATAGTAACGTTTGATTAACGCAAGATTACGTTCTGACGACATAATTATGTCGGCATAAAGCTGCGGATCCTGAGCAAACAGTCGCCCAACCATCGCCAGTTCAAGGCGGTAAATCGGCGAAGAGAGCGCCAGAAGTTGCTCAAGCTGAACATTTTCTTCTGCCAGGTGCAGCCCATAAGCAAAAGTAGCAAAGTGGCGCAGAGCCTGAATAAACGCCATATTCTGATCGTGCTCGACAGCGCTAATACGATGCAGCCGAGCGCCCCAGACCTGAATTTGCTCCAGAAACCATTGGTATGCTTCCGGCTTACGTCCATCACACCAGACCACAACTTGCTTTGCCAGGCTACCGCTGTCCGGGCCGAACATCGGGTGTAACCCCAGCACCGGACCATCATGCGCCGCCAGCATGGCCTGTAATGGTCCATTTTTCACTGATGCCAGATCGACCAGAATACAATCTTTCGGTAAAGTCGGTAATTTGCCAATAACTTGTTCAGTAACGTGGATGGGCACACTAACAATCACCATTCCGGCATGGGCAACAATATCAGCCGCTCGATCCCAGTCATGTTGCTCCAGAATCCGCACCTGATAACCCGAAAGTGTCAGCATCTTCTCGAACAGGCGTCCCATCTGACCGCCACCACCAACGATAACTACCGGGCGTAACGCAGGACAAAGTGTTTTAAATCCTTTGTCGTTTTCACTGGAGTAAGATTCACGCATCACCCGACGCAAAACATCCTCAATCAGATCTGGCGGTACACCCAGAGCTTCCGCCTCTGCACGACGCGAGGCCAGCATAGATGCCTCGCGCTCCGGAACATAAATAGGCAGTCCAAAGCGGCTTTTCACCTCGCCCACTTCAGCAACCAGTTCCAGACGCTTCGCTAATAAATTCAGCAGCGCTTTATCGACTTCATCAATTTGATCGCGTAATGCGGTCAATTCAGCAACCATAATAAACCTCTTAAGCCACGCGAGCCGTCAGCTGCCCGTTCAGATCCTGATGAATTTCACGCAGCAAGGCATCGGTCATTTCCCAGCTAATGCAGGCATCGGTTACGGATACACCGTATTTCATTTCACTGCGCGGTTGCTCGGAAGACTGATTACCCTCGTGGATATTACTTTCGATCATCAGGCCAATAATTGAGCGATTACCATCTTTAATTTGAGCAACCACGGATTCTGCCACCGCAGGCTGACGGCGATAATCTTTATTGGAATTACCGTGGCTGCAATCTACCATCAGAGACGGGCGCAGTCCCGCCTGTTCCATCTCTTTTTCACATTGCGCAACATCCGCAGGGCTATAGTTCGGTGCTTTACCACCGCGCAGGATCACATGCCCGTCCGGATTTCCCTGAGTTTGTAGCAACGCAACCTGCCCTGCCTGGTTAATGCCAACAAAACGGTGCGGCTGCGCGGCGGCGCGCATAGCGTTAATTGCCGTTGCCAGACTGCCATCGGTGCCGTTTTTAAAACCAACCGGCATGGAAAGCCCGGAGGCCATTTCACGGTGAGTTTGCGATTCCGTTGTACGAGCACCAATTGCTGACCAGCTAAACAGATCGCCCAGGTATTGCGGGCTATTTGGATCTAACGCTTCCGTCGCCAGCGGTAATCCCATATCTACCAGTTCCAAAAGCAACTTACGTGCAATCTTTAATCCTGTTTCAACATCAAAGGAGCCATCCATATGTGGATCGTTAATCAACCCTTTCCAGCCAACGGTGGTACGAGGTTTTTCAAAATAGACGCGCATTACCAGATAGAGGCTATCGCTGACCTCTGCGGCAAGGACTTTAAATCGACGAGCATATTCAATTGCAGTTTCAGGATCGTGTATAGAACAAGGCCCACATACTACTAACAACCGAGGATCACGCCCGGAAATAATGTCAGAAATAGTCTGACGAGAGTGGGTGATTTGCTTTTCTTGTTCCTGGCTCAGAGGAAATTCTTGTTTGAGTTGTTCCGGTGTAATCAGTACTTGTTCGTCAACAATATGAATGTTGTTCAGCGCGTCTTTTTGCATGATGGCGATCCTGTTATTGCTCGTTTGCGATAGTTTTCCTCAAAGAGGATGAAGTAACAATAACACAAAAGGTAAAGTTTTCAATCCATATTTAGTAAATATATCTTTACGCCTGCACATTTAGCACATATACAGCCCTTATCGTTGTACCGAAATATTTACATCATCGTTATTTTTGCACTCCACTAAGATTTAAGTAAAAGCGGAGAGCATTTATGAAAATACTAGCGGGATTTGTTATTTCTCTTTTTCTTTGTGGGTGCCAGGTTGATCCTTATACCCATTCACCAACCTGGACTGGTACGGACTGGTACGATGCAGGAATGGAAGACGCTCTTGCTGGTTTTGCTGCCAAAGACAATGAAACATTGGCTCAGACATATAATGATCGGGCTGTAAATCGCTCGTATTATTTACGAGGGTACAGTGAAGGGCAGCGAAAAACGTGTGAGCCTGGATTAATGTTCGCCCGGGGGATTTCTGGTAAGACTTTTCCTGCCAGTTGTGAAAATGTTGAAAACGTCAAAGAGCTGCATGAAAAATGGCAAGCTGGAGCTGATGAAAATGCTACCTCAACCCGCTTAAATTAAATGTAATACTTCAAGTTGCATGTGCTGCGTCTGCGTTCACTCACTTCAGACATCTACTTTAGTAAGCGCCTGGGGATTCACTCACTTGTCGCCTTCCTGCAACTCAAATTATTTAGAGTATATAAGCACCATTATTAATTAATAAAAAAAGGGCCAGCCAATTGGCCAGCCCTTCTTAACAGGATGTCGCTTAAGCGAAATCTTAGTTAAGACGCTCTTTGATACGAGCAGCCTTACCAGTACGCTCACGCAGGTAGTACAGTTTAGCTTTACGAACAGCACCACGACGTTTGACAGAAATGCTGTCAACTACCGGAGAGTGAGTCTGGAAGACACGCTCAACGCCTTCGCCGTTGGAAATTTTACGAACAGTGAATGCAGAGTGCAGACCGCGGTTACGAATAGCGATAACCACGCCCTCGAATGCCTGCAGACGTTTTTTGGAACCTTCAACAACCCATACTTTCACTTCCACGGTATCACCCGGACGGAAGGAAGGTACGTCCTGCTTCATCTGCTCTTGTTCAAGTTGCTTAATAATGTTGCTCATAATTTAATCTCTTATCCTGGGTAAACTGATATCTCGGGGGCTTACGCCATCCCATCATGTTTATGTTGCTGTTGTGCGTGTTCCTTTTTGAACTCCGCCAGCAACCTTGCTTGCTCTTCAGTCAGAGCCAGGTTTTCCAGAAGTTCAGGTCTTCTAAGCCAGGTACGGCCCAGCGACTGTTTCAAACGCCAGCGACGTATCTCGGCATGGTTGCCCGACAGTAACACTGGCGGAACTTCCATCCCTTCTAACACCTCAGGCCGCGTATAGTGCGGGCAATCCAGCAATCCTTCAGCAAAGGAATCTTCCGTTGCCGAGGCTTCATGTCCCAGTACTCCCGGAATAAACCGGGAAACGGAGTCAATCAGCGTCATTGCTGGTAACTCACCACCACTGAGAACGTAATCGCCGATTGACCATTCTTCGTCAATTTCGGTTTGGATCACGCGCTCATCTATACCTTCGTAGCGACCGCACACCAGAATCAATTTTTGATTCGTTGCCAGCTCGCTGACGCCTGCTTGATCAAGCTTGCGTCCCTGTGGTGACAGATAAATCACCTTTGCGCCTTCACCCGCCGCGGCTTTTGCTGCATGAATGGCGTCCCGCAAGGGTTGCACCATCATTAACATCCCCGGTCCGCCGCCGTAAGGACGATCGTCCACGGTACGGTGCCGGTCATGCGTGAAGTCGCGAGGACTCCAGCTCTGGATGCTCAGCAGGCCATTTTTAACTGCCCGGCCAGTTACCCCGTAATCGGTAATTGCGCGGAACATTTCAGGAAACAGGCTAATTATGCCAATCCACATAGCACCGTCTTTTACCGTTTATCCGGTGGTTTAAAAACCAGGATCCCAATCTACTTCGATTGAACGAGTAGTGAGATCGACTTTCTTGATAACCTGCCCATCGAGGAACGGTACGAGACGTTCCTTGATACCAAACGCATCTTTCAGGTTTGCCTTAATGACGAGAACGTCATTGGATCCGGTTTCCATCATGTCAATGACTTTACCGAGATCGTAGCCTTCAGTGGTTACTACCTGGCAGCCCATCAGGTCTTTCCAGTAGTAGTCACCCTCTTCAAGCTGAGGCAGCTGCGATGAATCCACGACAATTTCACAATTCGTCAGCAGGTTCGCCGCATCACGATCGTCAACGCCTTTCAGCTTGATGATCATGTCCTGATTGTGGTGCTTCCAGCTTTCCAGCTGGACTTGCTGCCACTGACCCGCCTTCTGGATAAACCAGGGCTGATAGTCAAAAATGCTTTCGGCGTCTTCGGTGGAAGAAAACACTCTGAGCCACCCACGAATACCGTAAGACGAACCCATTTTTCCCAAAACGATGGGATCAACAGGTGCTTGCGCGGTGAGTTGTTTGCTCATCATGACCACCGTGACAGATTAAGCTGCTTTGTTTACTTCTTTGATCAGCGCAGCAACGCGATCAGAAATAGTTGCGCCCTGGCCAACCCAGTGAGCGATGCGATCCAGATCCAGGCGAGTGCCTTCTTCTTTTTCGCTAGCGATTGGGTTGAAGAAACCAACGCGCTCGATGAAGCGACCGTTGCGTGCATTACGGCTGTCAGCGACAACAACCTGGTAGAACGGACGCTTTTTAGCGCCGTGACGTGCTAAACGAATAGTTACCATAACATCCTCTTGTGTGAATAAAACAACCGGACCCCATCGAGGAACGGAGTCCGGTGTCATATTAAAAGCCCGAAAATTTTACTGATTTCTGGAGAAAATGCAATCAGCAGTTAATAACTCTGTCGCATAAGGTCATTTAGCGACCAGGAAATCCCGGCGGCATCATCCCTTTCATGCTTCTCATCATCTTCGCCATTCCGCCCTTCTTCATTTTCTTCATCATGCGCTGCATGTCGTCGAACTGCTTCAGAAGGCGGTTAACATCCTGCACCTGCATACCGCAACCGGCGGCGATACGACGCTTACGCGAACCTTTGATGATTTCTGGCTTAGCGCGCTCTTTCATCGTCATCGAGTTGATGATGGCTTCCATACGCACCAGCACTTTATCGTCCATCTGTGACTTAACGTTATCCGGGATCTGCCCCATGCCCGGCAGCTTGCCCATCAGGCTGGCCATGCCGCCCATATTTTTCATCTGGCGCAGTTGCTCGAGGAAGTCGTTGAGATCGAAGCCGTCGCCTTTTTTCAGCTTGCTGGCTAATTTCTCTGCCTGCGCGCGGTCAACTTTGCTTTCGATATCTTCGATCAGCGACAGTACATCGCCCATGCCGAGAATACGCGACGCGATGCGGTCCGGATGGAACGGCTCCAGCGCCTCGGTTTTCTCGCCAACGCCGAGGAACTTGATCGGTTTGCCCGTAATGTGACGAATAGAGAGCGCCGCACCGCCACGAGCATCGCCGTCGACTTTAGTCAGTACCACACCGGTCAGCGGTAACGCTTCATTGAATGCTTTTGCCGTATTGGCCGCATCCTGACCAGTCATGGCATCAACCACAAACAGGGTTTCAACCGGATTAATCGACGCATGGACTTGTTTGATCTCGTCCATCATCGCTTCGTCAACGTGCAGACGACCGGCGGTATCCACCAGCAGCACGTCGTAGAATTTCAGTTTGGCTTCTTTCAGCGCCGCGTTAACGATATCTACCGGCTTCTGACCAACATCAGAAGGGAAGAAATCAACGCCCACCTGCTCTGCCAGCGTCTCCAGCTGTTTGATTGCCGCCGGACGATAAACGTCGGCAGAAACCACCAGCACTTTTTTCTTGTGCTTCTCACGCAGGAACTTACCGAGCTTGCCCACGCTGGTTGTTTTACCGGCACCTTGCAGGCCTGCCATCAGTACCACCGCTGGCGGTTGCGCAGCCAGATTCAGGGTCTGGTTCTCTTCGCCCATCGCCGCAACCAGTTCGTTACGGACGATTTTGACGAACTCCTGCCCCGGCGTCAGGCTCTTATTAACTTCATGACCAACCGCTTTCTCTTTTACGCGATTGATAAACTCACGCACTACCGGCAGGGCGACGTCCGCCTCCAGCAGCGCCATGCGCACTTCGCGCAGCGTATCTTTTACGTTGTCTTCAGTGAGGCGTCCACGGCCACTGATATTGCGCAGCGTGCGCGACAAACGATCGGTTAAATTATCAAACATTGTCTCTCGCCTGGGGTGGAAACGGTTGGCCGCAATCGCGACACATCATCAGTATTTTGCCGCAGTATAACATGAAGGCGTCTTTGTTGTTATGCAACGGTTGGAGCAGCGTTCACCTGACGCTATACTGCTTCTCTTTCTTATTGCTCAAACTGTCGACATCACTATGCCCGTTTTTGCTCTGCTCGCGCTTGTCGCCTACTCCGTCAGTCTTGCGCTGATTGTTCCCGGTCTGCTGCAAAAAAACGGCGGCTGGCGGCGCATGGCTATTATTTCTGCGGTCATCGCGCTGGTCTGCCACGCAATCGCTCTGGAAGCCCGTATCTTGCCCGACGGTGATAGCGGACAAAACCTCAGCCTGCTGAACGTTGGTTCGCTGGTCAGTTTGATGATCTGTACGGTAATGACCATCGTGGCTTCTCGCAATCGTGGCTGGTTGCTGCTACCCATTGTCTATGCCTTTGCGCTTATCAACCTGGCGCTGGCCACCTTTATGCCCAATGAATACATCACCCATCTGGAAGCAACGCCTGGGATGCTGGTTCACATTGGCTTATCGCTCTTTTCCTATGCCACGCTGATTATCGCCGCTCTGTATGCATTACAACTGGCGTGGATTGATTACCAACTGAAGAACAAGAAGCTGGCGTTTAACCAGGAAATGCCGCCGTTGATGAGTATTGAGCGTAAAATGTTCCACATCACGCAGATTGGCGTGGTGCTGTTAACGCTCACTCTTTGCACTGGTCTGTTCTACATGCACAACTTATTTAGCATGGAAAATATCGACAAGGCCGTGCTCTCTATCGTGGCGTGGTTTGTCTATATTGTGCTGCTGTGGGGACATTATCATGAAGGATGGCGTGGACGCCGCGTCGTCTGGTTTAACGTTGCGGGTGCGGTCATTCTGACACTGGCCTACTTCGGTAGCCGAATTGTCCAGCAGTTAATCAGCTAATCCCAGAAAAGGAGTTTCCCCTGGAACACATATCTACTACCACGTTGATCATTATTCTGATCATCATGGTGGTCATTTCAGCCTATTTTTCCGGGTCCGAAACCGGAATGATGACCCTCAACCGCTATCGTCTGCGGCATATGGCGAAACAGGGTAATCGCTCGGCCAAACGCGTCGAAAAATTGCTGCGTAAGCCAGACCGCCTCATAAGCCTGGTGTTAATCGGCAATAACCTGGTCAATATTCTTGCCTCCGCGCTCGGCACTATTGTTGGGATGCGTTTGTACGGCGATGCGGGCGTGGCAATTGCGACTGGTGTGCTGACTTTTGTCGTACTGGTTTTTGCTGAGGTATTGCCGAAAACCATTGCCGCGCTGTACCCGGAAAAAGTCGCTTATCCGAGTAGTTTTCTGCTGGCTCCGCTGCAAATTTTGATGATGCCGCTGGTCTGGTTGCTGAATGCTATCACCCGTATGCTGATGCGCATGATGGGTATCAAAACCGATATCGTGGTTAGCGGCTCTTTGAGCAAAGAAGAGTTGCGCACTATCGTGCACGAATCGCGCTCACAAATTTCCCGACGCAATCAGGATATGCTGCTTTCGGTACTCGATCTGGAAAAGATGACCGTCGATGACATCATGGTGCCGCGCAGTGAAATTATCGGTATTGATATCAACGATGACTGGAAATCGATTCTGCGCCAACTCTCCCACTCACCTCACGGACGTATCGTGCTCTACCGTGACTCGTTGGACGACGCCATCAGTATGCTGCGAGTACGTGAAGCCTGGCGGTTGATGTCGGAGAAAAAAGAGTTCACCAAAGAAACCATGCTACGCGCCGCGGACGAGATCTATTTTGTGCCCGAAGGCACGCCACTCAGCACGCAACTGGTCAAGTTTCAGCGCAACAAAAAGAAAGTCGGCCTGGTCGTCAACGAGTACGGAGACATTCAGGGGCTGGTGACGGTTGAAGATATTCTCGAAGAGATTGTCGGCGATTTCACCACGTCGATGTCGCCAACGCTCGCCGAAGAGGTCACGCCGCAAAACGACGGTTCGGTGATTACCGATGGCACTGCCAACGTGCGGGAAATCAACAAAGCCTTTAACTGGCATCTACCGGAAGATGATGCACGAACGGTTAATGGCGTCATTCTTGAGGCACTGGAAGAGATTCCTGTCGCAGGAACTCGCGTGCGTATTGGCGAGTACGATATCGATATTCTCGATGTACAGGACAATATGATTAAGCAGGTAAAAGTTTTTCCTGTGAAACCGCTGCGTGAGAGTGTGGCGGAGTAACGAAAACGGCCCGGCATTCGCCTGCAGGGCCGTGACTTATGACGAAAACAGAAATTAAGCTTTTGCCTTCGCTACAGTAACCATCGCCGCACGAATCGTACGACCGTTCAGCGTATAACCCTTCTGCATAATGCCCAGTACGTTACCTGGCGCAACGTCATCAGATTCCACCATTGCGATGGCCTGATGCACATTCGGGTCCAGCGGCACGTTAGTTTCGGCGATCACTTCAACGCCAAACTTACGCACAACATCCAGCATCGACTTCAGCGTCAGCTCAATACCTTCAACCATCGCGGACATATCCGGGTTAGCTTTATCAGCCACTTCCAGCGCACGATCCAGGCTATCAATCACCGGCAGCAATTCGTTGATGAATTTCTCCAGCGCGAATTTGTGAGCTTTTTCAATATCCAGTTCAGTACGACGACGCAGGTTTTCCATTTCGGCTTTTACGCGCAAAATGCCGTCACGTTCACGGGTCTGGGCTTCAGCCAGCTGAGCTTCGAGATTCGCAATTTTTTCATCGCGCGGATCCACCTGCTCAGCAGAAGCTTCTGGCTCAACTGCCTCAATCTCTTCGTGCTGATCCATGATAATTTCTTCCGGGGCTTGCCCCTCAGGCGTTTTCTGTTCTTTACTACTCATGAATTTCTCCGCGTTTTTTTCGCATTCATCTCGCTAACTTCGCTTATTATGGGGATCAGTTTCAGGGTTTCAAGGGAAGCACTCACATTGTCATCAATCTTCGCAACAAGGACCTCGGAAAATGAATAATCATTTCAAGTGTATTGGCATTGTGGGACACCCACGGCACCCCACTGCACTGACAACACATGAAATGCTCTACCGCTGGCTGTGCACAAAAGGTTACGAGGTCATCGTCGAGCAGCAAATCGCTCACGAACTGCAACTGAAGAATGTGAAAACTGGCACGCTCGCGGAGATTGGGCAACTGGCAGATCTCGCGGTAGTCGTTGGTGGCGACGGTAATATGCTGGGCGCGGCGCGCACGCTCGCCCGTTACGATATTAAAGTTATTGGAATCAACCGTGGCAACCTGGGTTTCCTGACCGACCTTGATCCCGATAACGCTCAGCAACAATTAGCCGATGTGCTGGAAGGTCACTACATCAGCGAGAAACGTTTTTTGCTGGAAGCGCAAGTCTGTCAGCAAGATTGCCAAAAGCGCATCAGCACCGCTATAAATGAAGTGGTACTTCATCCAGGCAAAGTGGCGCATATGATTGAGTTCGAAGTATATATCGACGAGATCTTTGCGTTTTCTCAGCGATCAGATGGGCTAATTATTTCAACGCCCACAGGCTCCACCGCCTATTCCCTCTCGGCAGGCGGTCCAATCCTGACGCCTTCTCTGGATGCGATTACCCTGGTGCCCATGTTCCCGCATACGTTGTCAGCACGACCACTGGTCATAAACAGCAGCAGCACGATCCGTCTGCGTTTTTCACATCGCCGTAACGACCTGGAAATCAGTTGCGACAGCCAGATAGCACTGCCGATTCAGGAAGGAGAAGATGTCCTGATTCGTCGCTGTGATTACCATCTGAATCTTATTCATCCGAAAGATTACAGTTATTTCAATACATTAAGCACCAAGCTCGGCTGGTCAAAAAAATTATTCTAATTTTACGCCAGCCTCTTTACTGTATATAAAACCAGTTTATACTGTACACAATAACAGTAATGGTTTTTCATACAGGAAAACAACTATGTTGGCACAACTGACCATCAGCAACTTTGCTATCGTTCGTGAGCTTGAGATTGATTTTCACAGCGGCATGACCGTAATCACCGGCGAGACTGGCGCGGGTAAATCTATTGCAATAGATGCCCTGGGCCTTTGTCTCGGCGGTCGCGCTGAAGCCGACATGGTGCGTACCGGAGCTGCTCGCGCAGATCTGTGCGCCCGTTTTTCTCTGAAAGATACACCCGCAGCACTGCGCTGGCTGGAAGAAAACCAACTGGAAGATGGCCGTGAATGCCTGCTTCGTCGCGTAATCAGTAGCGATGGTCGCTCTCGTGGTTTTATCAACGGTACAGCTGTTCCACTGTCACAACTGCGCGAACTGGGCCAGTTGCTCATTCAGATCCATGGTCAGCACGCCCATCAATTACTCACCAAACCCGAGCACCAAAAATTCCTGCTTGATGGCTATGCTAATGAAACCTCTCTGCTTCAGGAAATGACCGCACGTTATCAGTTGTGGCATCAAAGCTGCCGCGACCTCGCGCATCATCAACAGTTAAGTCAGGAACGCGCCGCTCGTGCGGAGCTGCTGCAATACCAATTAAAAGAACTTAACGAATTTAATCCGCAGCCCGGAGAGTTTGAGCAAATCGACGAAGAGTACAAACGTCTGGCGAACAGCGGTCAATTGCTGACCACCAGCCAGAATGCATTGGCATTAATGGCCGACGGTGAAGACGCAAACCTGCAAAGTCAGCTTTACACGGCTAAACAACTGGTGAGCGAATTGATTGGCATGGACAGCAAACTGTCCGGCGTACTTGATATGCTGGAAGAAGCTACCATCCAGATTGTTGAAGCCAGCGACGAACTACGCCACTACTGCGATCGTCTGGATCTCGATCCCAACCGACTGTTTGAACTTGAACAGCGCATCTCAAAACAGATTTCGCTGGCACGTAAACATCACGTCAGCCCTGAGGTATTGCCACAGTATTACCAGTCGCTACTGGAAGAACAGCAGCAACTGGACGATCAGGCCGACTCACAAGAAACGCTCGCGCTGGCGGTAACGAAACATCATCAGCAGGCACTGGAAACGGCGCGCGCGTTACACCAGCAACGCCAGCATTATGCAAATGAGTTGGCACAGCTGATCACCGACAGTATGCATGCACTCTCTATGCCGCATGGGCAGTTTACGATTGATGTTAAATTTGACGAGCATCACCTGGGCGCTGACGGCGCTGATCGTATTGAGTTTCGGGTAACCACCAACCCAGGTCAGCCAATGCAGCCTATTGCCAAAGTCGCATCTGGTGGTGAATTGTCCCGCATCGCATTGGCAATTCAGGTCATCACAGCGCGTAAAATGGAAACCCCGGCACTGATTTTTGATGAAGTGGATGTAGGGATTAGCGGTCCAACAGCGGCAGTTGTCGGCAAACTGCTGCGTCAACTCGGCGAATCAACTCAGGTGATGTGTGTTACCCACCTGCCACAAGTCGCGGGATGTGGTCATCAACACTATTTTGTCAGCAAAGAAACCGATGGTGCGATGACAGAAACGCATATGGAGTCGCTGGACAAAAAAGCGCGGTTACAAGAGCTGGCTCGCCTGCTTGGTGGCAGTGAAGTCACACGTAACACACTGGCGAATGCGAAAGAACTGCTTGCAGCGTAAACTTTTTTCCTGCTTCACGGTCAGAGTAAACAGCAAAACGCCGTTAGACCGGAAAGCAAAAGGTTTTAAAGTGATGAAAGGTCTATTATCATCGGCATATTACAGATGAGCCACGTACTGCTCGGGCCCGAAAAGGAATCAAATCACTATGCGCTGTAAAACGCTGACTGCTGCAGCAGCAGTACTATTGATGTTGACCGCAGGCTGTTCCACTCTGGAGCGAGTGGTTTACCGTCCTGACATCAACCAGGGGAACTATCTGACCGCTAACGACGTATCCAAAATACGTGTTGGCATGACGCAACAACAAGTTGCGTACGCATTGGGTACACCGCTGATGTCCGATCCATTTGGTACGAATACCTGGTTCTATGTCTTCCGCCAGCAACCAGGTCATGAAGGTGTAACGCAGCAAACGCTGACGCTGACCTTTAACAGTAGCGGTGTATTGACCAACATTGATAACAAACCCGCGCTGAGTGGTAACTAATAATAAAGTTGTCCTCAAAGACGTTAAAAAAGGTGCTCATTGAGCACCTTTTTTCTGGTTTATTTATTCGCTGATTTTTCTGCTCGTTGCCTGCGAAGCTCTTTCGGATCGGCAATGAGAGGACGATAAATCTCCACCCGATCGCCATCATGCACGGTATCGCTCAGTTTTGCCGGACGGCTGTAAATGCCGACTTTGTTTTTAGTTAAATCGATATCGGTACGCAATTCCAGCAAGCCACTGGTGCGAATAGCTTCTTCAACCGTCGCGCCCTCCTGCAGCGTCACGCGCTGCAGGTACTGCTTCTCAGGTAGAGCATAAGCCACCTCAACGGCAATTTTACCTGGCACTGTAAACCTCTTTCGCACGAACCGTAAAAGCCTGGACCATATTAGCCGCCAGCTCTTTAAACACGCGGCCAAAGGCGAGTTCAATCAACTTATTGGTAAACTCAAAGTCGAGATGAAACTCGATACGACACGCCTCCTGGCTCAGCGGCGTAAACTTCCAACCACCGATCAATTTCTTGAACGGCCCATCCACCAGATTCATAAGAATACTTTGGTTACTGGTCAACTGGTTACGGGTAGTAAACGTTTTGCTAATCCCGGCCTTAGAGACATCTACCGCCGCGGTCATCTGCCCAGGAGTGGACTCCAGAATCCGACTTCCGGTACAACCCGGCAAAAACTGAGGATAAGACTGAACGTCATTCACTAACTGATACATTTGCTCCGCGCTGTAGGGTACCAGTGCGGTCCGGCTAATCTGAGGCATAACAATTTCCATCAACAAAAATCCAACAAATAATATCATTTATCCTGCTGTAAAAAAAACGCTATCCCGACACTGGGTAACACCGGGTTCATGCTAAGATAGAGCCTTGTCCCCCGCAGGAATGATATGGGGTGTTTTCGATTTCAGATTACCGATGATTCACGACGCTTATGACGAAGAAAAAAGCACATAAACCTGGTTCAGCGACCATCGCACTTAACAAGCGCGCCCGTCACGAATACTTTATCGAAGAAGAGTTCGAAGCGGGACTTGCTCTGCAAGGCTGGGAGGTTAAATCCCTGCGCGCAGGAAAAGCCAATATCAGCGACAGCTACGTCCTTCTGCGTGACGGAGAGGCATTTCTGTTTGGCGCTAACATCACGCCAATGGCAGTGGCCTCCACGCATGTAGTGTGCGATCCTACCCGTACCCGCAAGTTACTTCTCAACCAGCGGGAACTGGACTCATTGTACGGTCGCGTCAATCGAGAAGGCTATACCGTAGTGGCGCTCTCCCTGTACTGGAAAAATGCCTGGTGCAAAGTAAAAATCGGCGTCGCCAAAGGTAAGAAACAGCACGATAAACGTTCAGATATCAAAGAACGCGAATGGCAGGTGGATAAAGCGCGTATCATGAAAAACGCCCACCGTTAAATCTGTACTCCAATTATTGACCCGCTCCTCACCGCGCCTCCCTCTCCGGCGGCGCGAATGAACACCTTATGGACTATCACATCCGACGCAAATGTTGCCATCCCATTGCTTAATCGAATAAAAATCAGGCTACATGGGCGCTAAAACTTTAACGATAACACCATTGAGGCTGGTCATGGCGCTCATAAATCTGGTATAATTACCGTTACACATTGGGGCTGATTCTGGATTCGACGGGATTTGCGAAACCCAAGGTGCATGCCGAGGGGCGGTTGGCCTCGTAAAAAGCCGCAAAAAATAGTCGCAAACGACGAAAACTACGCTTTAGCAGCTTAATAACCTGCTTAGAGCCCTCTCTCCCTAGCCTCCGCTCTTAGGACGGGGATCAAGAGAGGTCAAACCCAAAAGAGATCGCGTGGAAGCCCTGCCTGGGGTTGAAGCGTTAAAACTTAATCAGGCTAGTTTGTTAGTGGCGTGTCCGTCCGCAGCTGGCAAGCGAATGTAAAGACTGACTAAGCATGTAGTACCGAGGATGTAGGAATTTCGGACGCGGGTTCAACTCCCGCCAGCTCCACCAATCATGATTGGACAATGTAAGGACAACACCAACAAAAACAGGAAGTTAGCAGTCTCAGCAGGACACCGACCAGACGGTGAGGAGACAAAAAAGGATACGCAAAGGAGCCGCGGCTCTTTAGTGACATAGAAGCCCGCTTATGCGGGCTTTTTTATGGGATAAGACATATGAACCAACTGCAAGAAATCATTCAGATACTAAGTACTGGTGATGAAGGCACAACAGATGCTCTCATAAAAACAAAGATCCTTCTTTTCTCTATCGGGAAAAAGGAGCTTGCTGCATGGGTAAATCATGAGATAAACGGTTATTCTGATTCAGTTTCCCTTCCCGATTATAGAATTGTTGGCACAAGAATTCTTGCAGATCTGAACAATGGCATTCGCCTATATAGAGCTTTTCCTTTACCGATTGGCTATCTCAGTGAAGATGACTATGAAGATGCTACAACCAGTAAAGTTAGACTTTCAATCAGTCAAATCGAAGACCTAGTAACCAATGCTGGTGATAGCCACACCCTGCAGCAGCCAATTCCTTTAGATTATGCATTAGTTAAATATTGCAAAGGTATCGATAGAGGCTATGAGTTAACATGCTGTTATAAAGAGATCGCGCTACATAACTTCACTTCCATCTTAACTCAGGTCAGATCACGGCTACTTGATTTTATACTTGAACTTTCTGATCAAGTTTCTGAAATATCAGATGAGAAAAACATGACAGAAAAACTTAAAAATATCGACACGTCTTCATTGTTTCATAACTCAATTTTTGGAGATAATACTGTTATAAACTTCGGAAATGAAAACTCATTTTCTGTGAATAACCATATCGTAAAAAACAACATTGAATCATTAAAAGAATATCTCTTAGCTCAGGGGTTTCCTAAATCTGATGTAAACGATTTAGAAATTGCTATTGGTGAAGATGGCCCGATAGCTAACAGACGTGATGAATACGGTCAATCTGTTAGTAAATGGCTGGCAAATATTGCAAGTAAAGCAGCCCATGGTATTTTGGGTATAGGAATAGCGGTAGCAACTCAAGCCGCTACCACCGCGCTAAATAAATACTACGGTCTTTCATAATCATGATAAGGTGTCAGGCACAAGGATTAAAAATCCTTTCATGCCACCAAAAACCGGCCTATTATGGTTGCTATATTATGTCTATTTTTTAGGCAGAGTATTTCTAGGGAATGGTTAGAATAAAAAATCTTAATTGCTCCATTATCATTCAAAAAAAACTTCCTAATATCTACATCTACTTTTTACCAGATAAAATAGTACTAACACGATCCATTCGAACAATTAAAAACATGTCATATGCAAAAACAATGTAAATGGATTTTTATGCTTATTGAGTGCAGGATAGCCAAAGAAAAAAAGCCAAACGATACTTAAATACGTAATAGAAGAATTCAAATATTACATTGGCAAAAGTTATGATATATGTAAATATTTATAAAAACACTATCCAAAACAGCCTCTTTCTAATACTCATCTCACCCTATAAGCGCCCTGATGGGCGCTTATAATTCAAGCCAGATAGGGGCGATCTTTATTTACATCAAATAGTTCTAAAAAAAATGATTCATCCAAACGAGTATTACAGCCTATCTTTACATTGGTAGAATTATTGAAGAAAAAATCAAAGTGATATCTTGGATGCACTTTGTCCTTCGCATTTTTAGGATCATCATCAAACCTAAAATACCCATGATCAACTAACAACAATGAACAAATTGCATCAGCATAATTTATAGCACTTTGAATATCTCGATCAAAGTTATCACACAATTCAAGAGCAATTGCCTCCTGAGAAAAAGCGCCATTACTGCAAGTATTTATTACATTCCTGCATCGAGAAATAAACTCTGCATTAACAGGAAGCCCATAGGCATCATAGTTAAAACAGATATTGCTTTCATACTCAATTACTTGAAATGGTAAATTCATAGAAAAAAAACCATCCGGTTTCCTCACCAGAATTCGCTTATGAGTACCTGTACTTATTAGCAAATCGAAATCATTTGTTTCTTTATTCCAACAGTCATGACATGTATTTATAATTTCCGCAGCAATAAGAAGATTTTCCAGATTGGAAAATGCATCTCTTACAGCGCAGAACTTTTCAAGGTACACTGTAGGTACATTATTAAAGAAATAAAAACTCATAACTTTTTATTCCTTATATATTCTATTTCAATCAATCTATTTATATAGTCATCATCGACATCATCATCATCAAGACCTGCTATTATAGTTTCTACAGTGTGAGTAACTTTTGCTATTAAGCGAGGTGTGGATTTTTTATCTGCACAATATTTTTTAACCATTTGATTAATAGAGACAGACTCATCCAAAATAATATAATCCTTTTGATTGTTTATTTCCTCATCCGACGGAAGTCTTACATCCATATAATCATTTTTATTGAGAAAATCTAAACCTTCAATAATAGTAGGTATTGCCGGATTTTCATTATCATTATTTAAAACTAAATGGCTTTCTAAAAAAGATCTAGCCATCATAGTATACAGAGCATTTCGAAAGTTTGCTCTCTTTACTAATTTCATAGCAAAACAAATAACAAATGGGAACTCAAGCCCTTTTGCATTGTTTATATTGGAAATAAAAAGCTTCCCATCTTGTTTTGATTTTGTCTCATGTGAAATATTAGAGTCCCAACCAAGCTGCAACTTGACTTTTGATTTTAGTGATTGAATATAATCATAAATATAACCACCAGCATCAAGGAAAATGACTGCTATATCTCCTTGCTCTAAAGTAGGATTGCGGGCCTGAATATCCTTAATAATTTCAACTATTTTATCTGGACCATTATCCACTTCTTTTAGTAAATGAATAGCCGTACTTTTATGATTTTTTGGAATATCTTCAAAGCGTCTTAACGGATCCCTAGATAAATGTACTCTATCCCCAACCTTATTATATTTATATCCACAAGAATCCCACTCAGTCTCTTTCAACCACCGAAGCACCGGTTTCTCATAAAGTCCCATTCCTAATGCATGAGAAAACATTAAGTTCTTTGGATCTGTGCGATAACATTTTTTAAGAACTATATCTGCTCGATTCACGTTATCATTAATCGGCATAAATATATTTTGAAATACATCGCCCGCTACATATAGTTTTTTAGATGTAACCATTTCACATAGTTCAATGAAGCTTTGTGGAAAATCTTGGCTTTCATCTATAAACACATAATCGAGAGCTTTTTCATCAGACCGCCCACTTTTTTTTATATCCGAAATGGCTTTTTTGCAAAGAGCATCGAAATCTCCGTTGCCAAAACCACCGAATGGAATTTCGTAATAATGACATATATATCTATACATCCCAGAAAAGGGATCTTTAGTCAAACCCCAAGAGTTAAAACAAAAAAGTTTCGTACCCCATTCAATTTGCTTTTCCACTCGCATAAAATCAAAAAACTCTGGTATCCTAGTTCTCATTGTAGATGCAAGTATTTTATTAAAACAAGTAAATGCAATTTTAGCATCAGGGTTCCTTAAATAAACCTCTTTTAATTTATGTAAAAGGAGTTCTGTTTTCCCCGAACCAGCCAAGCCTTGTATTACAGTCTTTTTTCCAATTCCACTTTGGAAAACGAATTTTGTTTGATCAGTATCAAATAAAATAATCTTTGATTTTATTGTATCTAATAAATTACTTGCTTCAAGATTAATTCTTGAAGTATCGTTAATACTTCCCACAATAAGCGAGATTAGCAAATCAATTATTCTACTTTCTTTAGTTTCAACCTCCAACTTACTGAAATCGGTATCACCAACAGAAAGTACTTCAAATAAATCTTGCCATGTCTTTTTTCTTCCAATTTTACTACGATACTTAAATTTCTCTGCTAAATATGATACATCCTCTAGAAAATCCTCTTGATACTCTTCAAAGAGTTCGACGTCATCTCCTAAATTCATAAAAAAAGGTTTTATACCAGCCGAAAATACCGCTATCGCTTGGTCATAATCATACTTTACATCCTCATTTGACAGGGGACGACAAAGAACATATGTCTGTTTTTTATTCTTCTCAGCATACTCGTTTATTATTACATCAACTCCAGCTGCCTGGGCTAAGGCTAATGCATCCTGAGAGTAAAAACAGTAACCGGACATAAATCCTCCTCTAAAGCGGGTAATCTACTCGCGTTTAATTCTTAATTAGGTTCGCCATGTAAGAAAATGGTAGTCTGCGTTGTTAATCATACTATTTACTCAGAAAAAAAACATGTTGCAATTTGCTTATGTAAATTCTCTTTCTAAAGAAGCACATTTGTGATAGGTGTGTTCAACAGTCAACCACAACATGCTCTAACATATGACGTATTTGCTGTTTCATTTAATCCCTCTCAGAAACGTCTTCTACAACCATTACATGGAAAAAAAGCGCCCTGTTAGTGTGGCTGCATCAATTGAATCAGCTAGGCTGCAAAAGTTAATACTTCGTTCGCACAACTTCGCCAGCATCACGACAAGATGACGCATACAGCGCCCCTATCGGTCTAGTATCCAGTCCATCTATGTATCGCCAGCTGATAATGTCCTAAGAAATTTTTTAGCCTGGGTATTTCGGGCGTTGTAATGCTGATTTTATATTCAAAATCAGCACGAACTCTTCTTAGGCCAGCAAGTTCTTGTATATGACGTGACTGTGGCTACAACAGGAACGATTATTCCATAACAGGGGTTGCAGGCCACTCAATATCCGGTGCAGTTGATGTATCAACACGGTTCAGCAACACCCGATACTTCTTCCAGGTTTCCAGCAACGAGTTTTCTTCCTCCGTTGCGATTTCCAGATCTGCAGCATCCTGAAGCGGCGCAATATGCTCACTGGCTACCTGCATCAGGCTGTTTTTTGTTTCTTCCGCCTCCCGTATCCGAAACAGTTTTTCTGCTTCTGCATCTTTCACCCAGGTTGTGCCGTTCCACTTCTGATATTCCCCATCCGGCGACAACCAGGTGACATTTTCCGGTAACGGGCCGAGTTCAGAAATAAATAACTCGTCCCCTGATGCCACGTCATAGACCGTTTTTCCCCTGTGGTCTTCAACGAGATGCCATGATGTATCCTCACTGTTAAAAACAGCCACGAAGCCAGCCGGAATATCTGGCGGTGCAATATCGGTACTGTTTGCAGGCAGACCTGTATGAGGGGGAATGTATGCATC
>NZ_JAEOHX010000022.1:0-26915 GCF_019366485.1 Escherichia sp. GZ89
ACTCAGCAACTGCGTGGACTTCAGGTTGTCCTTCGCTTCGCGCGGGGTATGCCCCTTACTGCTGCCTTTACCCATTCGTCATGCTCCATATACGACAAAACCGCCCGCAGGCGGTTTCACATAAAACGTTTTGCATCAGCGACCAATCACCACAACCTGACCACCATCCCCTTCGTCTGCCGTGCTGATCTCCTGAGAAACCACGCGTGACCCCACGCGCATTTCACCGTACAGAACCGGCAGAACATTGCCCTGGGCAACCATGTTATCCAGTGAGGAGAAATAGGTGTTCTGTTTGCCGTTATCCGTTGTCTGTGTACGGGGAGTTCTGGCTTTCGGTGCCAGCATCTGCGCCACACCACCGAGCACCATACTGGCACCGAGAGAAAACAGGATGCCGGTCATACCACCGGCCCCAATGGCTGCCCCCCATGCTGCAAGGGTGGCTCCGGCGGTAAAGAATGATCCGGCAATGGCGGCAGCCCCCAGGACAATCTGGAATACGCCACCTGACTTGGCCCCGGCGACTCTGGGAACAATATGAATCACAGCGCCATCAGGCAGAGTCTCATGTAACTGCGCCGTTAACCCGGACGTGCTGACGTCCCGCCCGGCAATCCGTACCTGATACCAGCCGTCGCTCAGTTTCTGACGAAACACCGGGAGCTGTATGGCCAGTGCGCGGATGGCTTCAGCCCCCGTTTTCACACGAAGGTCGATGCGGCGGCCAAATCGTTGCAAATCCCCGTAAAGGCAGATGCGCGCCATGCCCGGTGACGCCAGAGGGAGTGTGTGCGTCGCTGCCATTTGTCGGTATACCTCTCTCGTTTACTCAGTTGTTCAGGAATATGGTGCAGCAGCTCGCCGTCGCCGCAGTAAATGGCGGCATGATTCGGCACCGATGAACCAAAACAGCACAGCAGCACATCGCCCGGTTGTGCTGATGACAACGGCACCTGATACAGCCCTGTGGCCTCCAGATTATCCAGATAGAGATTCTGACCGTTACGCCACCAGTCATCCTCGCGATGAAAATCCGGCATCTCAATCCCCGCCAGATGATAAGCATCCCGGAACAGCGTGTAACAGTCCGTCACCCCGTGCTCAAAGCGCCGCCCGGTGAGATGCGGCACACAGCGGAATTTATGAATCTCACCCCGGCAGACCAGCCACCACGGCAAATCACTCTGCACCTGCAGCCGCCGGTCGGCCTCACTCAGCCAGGGCAGACCACCGGGGTGGCTGTGGACCAGCGCCACAATCTCACCCTGCATTTCTGCCTGCAGCCAGTCCTCCGGCGACATCCGGAAATACGCCTCCGGCTCACCGGAGATATTCACGCAGGGGAAATATCTTTCCCCCTCCGGCGTTCTCACCACGAAGCCGCACGACTCCGCTGGCGCACATCGCCGGGCGTGCGCCAGAATCGCTGATTCTGTCTGTGTCATGGTATTTACTGCGAAAGTTTGTTAATGGAAAGGAAGCCGCCAAAGTTGCCGACGTTATTGCGGAACTTACAACCGCTCAGGCATTTGCTGCATTTATCCTTCGTGATATCGGACGTTGGCTGGTCATATTCATCCGCGACCGCCGGACCGTGATAACCGCACTCATCGCCGCGATAGGTCCAGGTGCAGGTGTTGGCCAGCATGATACGTCCCGGAAAAACAGCGCCGTCCGTTTCCGTCGGCGTGGACAGTACAAAAGAGGCACTCACCGCGCTCAGTTCGCTGCACTGCTCAATGCGCCAGCGGCTGATCACCTCCTGCTCCGGATCGGCGTCACTGTTTCCGTTGACGAAGTTCACCGCATCCAGAAAACGGGCGTAAACCTTACGCCGGACCACCGTTCCGCCGACCAGACTCTGCAGATCTTCCGCCATCCCGGTGACCATACCGTACAGGTTAGAAACCGTCAGCGTGGGGCGCGTACTGGTGCCTTTGCCATTCAGTTCAAAACCACTCCCCTGAATGGGATACGGCTGATACTGTCGCCCCTGCCAGGTGACCGGCTCACCTTTTTCGTTCTGCTCATTACAGAAAAAATAACGTTCTCCACCGACCTCTGTCAGATCGATTTCCCAGAGCACCACGCTGGCCGACTGCTCCGCACGGGTGCATTCATTCAGTGTTTCCTGCCGGATATCCTGCATCAGTTCACCACCTGTTCAAACTCTGCGCTGAACTCAACACGCAACATACGGACCTGCGACGACCATTTTGCGCAGGTCACCTTTATCTGCCTGTAACCATAAGGCGGCGTCCACAGAAAGGCCTTCCAGCCCCCGTGCTCAGCCAGAAACGACTCCAGCGCCGTGGCCTCTTCACGGGAGACAGACAGCGTCACGCTGTACGTTTTCAGGTCGGCATTCAGCCCGGCAGGCGCTCGCTGGGAATAGCCATCACCAAAGCGCACTTTCCTGACGGAAGGGGCCGAAGCCACATCCATACCGGGTTTCACTTTCCAGCGGAAGGTCTTCATCGTCCACCTCCGGAGAACAGACCACCATCGCGCATCTGTGTCTGAATTTCATCACGGGCACCCTTGCGGGCCATGTCATACACTGCCTTCATCATCTGTGGACCTGGCAGACCATTCGTACCGTCGTTCTGAATCACCACGTGATTGTTCTGATTAAAATTAATGCCTTCAGCCCGCCGCATCTGCGCCGGACTTCCGGCACCGCCCACATAACCACCCTCCGCATAGCCCCGCATCAGGCGGTACAGGTTGCCGACACCAATCCGGCTGGTTGCCTCCTTCGTGAAGACAAACTCACCACGGTGAACAATCCCCGCTGGCTCATATTTGCCACCGGTTCCCGTAAATCCTCCGGTCGCAAAATGGAATTTCGCCGCAGCTGCCTGAATGGCTGTACCGCCTGACGCCGATGCGCCACCACCAACAGCCCCGCCAATGGCGCTGCCAATACTCCCGACAATCCCCACCATTGCCTGCTTAAGCAGAATTTCTGTCATCATGGACAGCACGGAGCGGGTGAAGCTGCGCCAGTTCTGTTCACTGCCGGTCAGCATCGCCGCCATATTCTGCGCAATACCATCAAAGGTCTGCGTGGCTGCACTTTTTACCTGCGACATACTGTCCGTGACGCTCTCTTCCCACTCACTCCAGCCGGACTTCAGGCCTGCCATCCAGTTCCCGCGAAGCTGGTCTTCAGCCGCCCAGGTCTTTTTCTGCTCTGACATGACGTTATTCAGCGCCAGCGGATTATCGCCATACTGTTCCTTCAGGCGCTGTTCCGTGGCTTCCCGTTCTGCCTGCCGGTCAGTCAGCCCCCGGCTTTTCGCATCAATGGCGGCCCGTTTTGCCCGTTGTTGCTGTGCGAATTTATCCGCCTGCTGCGCCAGCGCGTTCAGGTGCTCCTGATACGTGACCTTATCGCCAAGTGCAGCCAGCTGGCGTTTGTACTCCAGCGTCTCATCTTTATGCGCCAGCAGGGATTTCTCCTGTGCGGACAGCTGGCGACGTTGTGCCGCCTCCTCCAGTACTGCGAACTGACTTTCTGCCTTCCACAAATCCCGGCGCTGCTGGCTGATTTTCTCATTCGCTCCGGCATGCTTCTCCAGTGTCCGGAGTTCTGCCTGAAGCGTCAGCAGGGCAGCATGAGCACTGTCTTCCTGACGATCGCCCGCAGACACTTTCACGCCGGACTGCTTCGGCTTTTTCAGCGTCGATTCATAGTCCTTTTTCGCCGCCGCCATCAGCGTGTTGTAATCTGCCTGCAGGATTTTTCCGTCTTTCAGTGCCTTATTCAGTTCCTCCTGGCGGGCGGTATATTTCTCCAGCGGCGTCTGCAGCCGTTCGTAAGCCTTCTGCGCCTCTTCGGTATATTTCAGCCGTGACGCTTCGGTATCGCTCTGCTGCTGCGCATTTTTGTCCTGTTGAGTCTGCTGCTCAGCCTTCTTTCGGGCGGCTTCAAGCGCAAGACGGGCCTTTTCACGATCATCCCAGTAACGCGCCCGCGCTTCATCGTTAACAAAATAATCATCCTTGCGCAGATTCCAGATGTCGTCTGCTTTCTTAAACGCAGCCTCTGCCTTAATCAGCATCTCCTGCGCGGTATCAGGACGACCAATATCCAGCACCGCATCCCACATGGATTTGAATGCCCGCGCAGTCCTGTCTGCCCAGGTCTCCAGCGTGCCCATGTTCTCTTTCAGGCGGCGGGTCTGGTCATCAAACCCTTTCGTTGCGGCCTCGTTCGCCGCCTGCAATGCCCCGGCCCCATCGCCGGAACGCTGCAACTGAGCAACATACGCAATCTGTTCCGCCGTCACGTTATGGAACTGGCGCGCCATCGCCGTCAGCCCCGACGTCGGGTCAGTGGTCAGCTTCCCGAAGGCTTCAGCGACCTTGTCCACCTCCACGCCGGATGCAGAGGAGAAACGCGCCACACTCTGGCTGATTGCCTCAAACTGCTCACCACCACGAACACCGGCATTCACCAGCGCCGTCAGTGACTCGCTGGTCTGGTTAAACGTCAGCCCTGCTGCCTGCCCGGATCTGGACAGGGCCAGCATACGATCTGCCGTCAGTCCCGCCTGATTACCGGAAAGGACCAGCGTTTTATTGAAATCGGACAGGGTTGAGTCACCCTGATACCAGGCATACGCCAGCGCACCGGTCGCCACCGCCAGCGAAGTGATACCAACCATCGGCAGGGTGATCGCACCGGCAAGCCCCCTGAACATGGGAATCATCCCGCCGAAGGAGTCCTTCACCTGACCACCCTGTTGCAACAGGATCAGCCACGGATTCTGCCCCCCTGCAAGCTGTGTGGCCACGTCGGTGAACTGCGCAGGCAGCATACGCATGGCGGCTTTATACTGCCCGACGGAAATCCCCGCTTTCTGTGCAGCCAGCGCCTGCCGGTTCATTGACTGTTCAACGACTGCCGCTGTTTTTTTCGCATCACTTTCCGTACCGGAAAAATGACGCCTGACTCTGGCCATCTGCTCGTCAAATCTGGCCGCATCCAGACTTAAATCAACGACCAGATCGCCTACCGGTTCAGCCATACCGGACTCCTCCTGCGATCCCTTCTGATACTGTCATCAGCATTACGTCATCCTCCGTCATGTCCGCCACATCCGGGGAAGCGGGGATAACTTCATTCCCGTCCGGGCCAAAGCGGACACCTCCGGCAAGCCCTGCCGCTTTCTGCATCAGCACATCATCTTCAGGCTCTTCGTCAGCCTCACGCCGGTTCAGCAGACTGAAATCCAGCGGATGCATATCCGGATCGCTGAAAAACAGGCTGAGCACGGTGTACGTCAGCCCGGAAAAGTGCATATCCAGCAGAACATCATGAAAATAATGGGTACTGTAAAAGCGGTGCCAGTCGGCATACTCCGTGGATGACATCCCGGCAAGCATGGCGCGCCAGTCGGGTCGCCCCATCTCGCGCGCCAGTTTCAGGGCAAAACTCAGCTCACCGTCGAACACTTTCCCGCAGAAACAGGCTCTGCAGGCCCGGCGTCCTCTGCCTGTTCAGGGGCATTATTCACCACAAACTCAGACATTCCGGACAGACGTAACACCACGTTTTCAGCCTGAGCAATTGCCTCCGTGGGCCAGGTGGTAAGCACTTCCTGCTCAATCTGCGTAATGGCTTCATTCATGGACGGCAGCTTTGTCTTCTGCGGATGGTTATGCCACAGAGACATCGCCACCAGAAACGCCCCGCCTCTGATAAGATCCTCTACAGACACCTGCAGGTTGCCACTGGATTCAGCCTTTTTTTCCTGCTCTTTCAACCAGGCAAGATGCTCAATACGCTGCAGGGCTGACAGTTCAGAAAGCGTGACGGTCACACCGTTATGTTCAAATGATTCGGTTTTCAGGAACATCGCTGACTCTCCGGATTAACTGGCGGTGACGGTAATTTCTGCAACCGCAGCAAACTCACCATTACCGGATACAACCGGAATGTTGACCTTGCCTGCAGCAACGCCGTTCACGGTGATGGTCATACCACTGACCGACACGGTGGCTTTTGTTTTATCCGCAGACACCGCACGGAAGCTCTTGTCGGTTACACCTTCCGGCTGGAATGCCACGGTCAGCGTGGTGCTCTGCCCTTTCACTACGGAAGCACTGGCTGGCGTTACCGTCATGCCGGTTGCTGCCGTCACCGTACTGCGATCTTCAGCCATCGACGGGCGTCCCACATTGGTGACCTTCACCGTGCGGGTGATCACTTCCTTAGCCGTCACCGCTTTACCGATACTGCTGACCCAGCCACGGAACACATCGACCGTGCCGTTCGGGAAGCGGATTTTATAGGCACGGGTATCACCTTCATTAAACCACGCCAGCAGCGCCTGCTGCCCCTGCTCTCCGGGCATCCACGCCAGCGTGAAGCTGGTATCTCCGGCTGATTTCTGCCCCTGCCCGGTCGCAGTCCAGTCCGCATCTTCATCATCGAGATAGCTGTCGTCATAGGACTCAGCTGTCAGTTCGCCGGGCGTCAGGTCTTTAACTTTTGCCAGACGCGACCAGTCCACGTCTGAAAGCGGGTTCGCATAAGGGTCACCGTTCCCCTTATAAACCCACAGTGTGGTCCCGGCACCTTTCACCGGCATTGTTGGATTTGGTACAGGCATAGCGTCCTCACATTTCATAGGTAATGACATAAGTCAGATCGGCTGAACTCCACAGGCCCGCATCATCGTCGCGTCGGTAGTCATAGCCACTGGCCACCATACTGGTGATCAACTCTGACAGTGCCGGGATATCGCTCATCACCGGATAAATCCGGGACTCCATCCACGAATCCAGCTCTGAATCCGGCACCTGAGCAGGCAGGAAAACTTCAATATGCAGCTCCGCCTGCCAGGTATCGCTGTCCAGCTCTTCGCCCGTGTATTCAGCGCCGGTGAGATAAACGGCAATTGCCGGAAAATCTTCCTCATCAAAAACAGCTGGGCGACCATCAAAAAGCGTCGCCCCGGTGTCATGCTTCTCCAGTGCATCCAGTACGGCTGCACGGAGTTCAGTATGTTTCATCGCTTTATTACCATTCTCAGTTGATGCTGCAGCGCATAGCCCAGCTCTTTCGGAAGACGCTCACGCCGTATCCGCTCAATATTCTGTTTAAACGCCGTGGTCAGCGGCACCGCCATCGGGATTTTCACCACATCAATGGGGTAACGGTTTTTCCCGGCCACACGCTGCATGACATGCCACCGGCCATTTTTCAGTTGTTGAATAAACGCGCCGGGAATACGACGGTTTCCCACCACAAGCACGCTACCGCCACCTTTCAGGGATGAACGCTGCCCCTTTTTACGACGCCTGCGGCGGGACAGGACAACCCGCGCATTACCCAGCTTGATTACGGGCAAATCCCCCCGGTTAACCTTGATTCTGGCCTGCGGATTTTTGACCGTGGCCCTTTTCAGCCTGGCCCTTTCCTTTACCAGTTTCCGGCGTACCTTTGTCTCACGGGCAACCTGTGACGCAGACTGCGATATCGCGGATGAAGCAACGCGGTTAATGGCCATTGCGGCGGCACCAGGCACCGCCGTTTTGCTGATACGGCTGAGGTTTTCAACGGCCTGCTCAAGACCTTTTATGGCCATACATCCCCCTTTCAGCGGCGACGGTTAACGGCAGGCGGTACGCCCCGTCCAAGCCAGAGATGACAGCTTCCGCCATCATCCGGCGAAACCCGGTCTACCCAGAAATTTTCCTCACCGATGGTCAGCGTGTCTCCACGCCGCAGCTGCCGCACATCATCAGTCCGGACAAACAGGGACGGGCTGGAGCCTTCAACGCGCACGCCCTGTCCGGCATAGCTGATATTTTCAGGGTCATCAAAAACACCACGTATCACCGCACCGGACTGCTCACCGGATGTAATGGTGGCTGACGTTCCCATGTACCCGCGTATCGTTTCATCGGCGCGGGCAATGGCAGCATCGAACAGGTTATCGAAATCAGCCACAGCGCCTCCCGTTATTGCATTCTGGCCAGGCCGCGCTCTGTCATTTCGGCTGCCACACCGGCAGAGACACGGAACGCTGTTCCCGGCAGCACAAATGCCACAGGTTCATCCCGGATGGCGTGAAGTGCATCAGTATGCAGCGTCACCAGTGCCACGACCGTGACCAGTTCAGCCGCATCCTGAATCACGGTGTCCGGCTGCGCTGATACCACCTCATTTTCATGCCCGGTCAGCGCATTTTCCGGGCTGAGAGGGGTGTCCTGACCGGCAGTGTCATCCGTGTCATCAAGCTCCTCTTCCAGCTCTGCCACACGGAGCGCCAGTTCTTCTTTCGTCCCCGTCAGGCTGACATCACGGTTCAGTTGTTCACCCAGCGAGCGGAGACGGGCAATCAGTTCATCTTTCGTCATGGACTCCTCCACAGAGAGAAAATGGCCCCGAAGGGCCATGATTACGCCAGTTGTACGGAAACGAACTCATCAGGGTCAGCCAGCAGCATCAGCGGTGCTGACTGAATCATGGTGAACTCACGCGCCGGATCGCCGGTGGTCACCCAGTTTTTCGGGTAACGGGCAGAGGCGTTAATGCCTTCGCGCTGTGCGTCCGCATCCTGAATGCAGCCATAGGTGCGCAGACCGCGTGCCTGAGTGTTCCCCAGCACCATCGTGTTGTCCGGCAGGAAGTTCTTTTTGACGCCGTTTTCCACGTACTGTCCGGAATACACGACGATGGCCACATCGCCATACATCCCCTTGTAGGACACTGCTTTGCCCAGGTCTTTCACCGCTGTCTCCAGTTCGGAATGAGAGCCGCGACGGGTATCCAGCTTCTCCCTGACGGCCTTGAAGGAACGGAACAGCGCCCAGCCTTTCGGGTCAAACACGATGATATTCACCACGCCGCTGGCGTTCAGCGCGTAGGCTTCGATATCGTCGGTCGGGTCATACGTGGACTTGTCACGCTTGCTCCACTCCGTGCCGCCGGACTGCGTGATGTTGTTCGCCGCACTGCGGCCCATATCCACCTCAACCGGATCGAAGGCTTCACCGGTTATGGTGTATTTGCCCTTGAGCACGGCAGAAACGGCCTGCATCTCTTCGACCTGGGCAATGGCCAGCTCTTCATCACGCATGTTCTGCATGATGATGCGACGGCGGCGGTAAGCCGGGTCCGCCAGATTCTGCGGATCTTCATCCGGCAGGCGACGCAGGGTCATCTGCGGATTCACCTCATGCTTGGGTTTGACATATCCCGGCGTAAATTCAGAGGTGGAGCCGCCACGGGAGCGGATAACTTCACCGGAAACAATCGGCGAAACGTACAGCGCCATGTTTACCAGTCCCGGAATTTGTGAGAGATAGACTTTCTCCGTGGTGAAGGGATAGCTCTCACGGAAAAAGAGACGCAGAAACAGCGGATCAAACTTAAATTTCTGCTCATTTGCCGCCAGCAGCTGGGCGGTTGTGTACATCGACATAAAAAAATCCCGTAAAAAAAGCCGCACAGGCGGCCTTTAGTGATGAAGGGTAAAGTTAAACGATGCTGATTGCCGTTCCGGCAAACGCGGTCCGTTTTTTCGTCTCGTCGCTGGCAGCCTCCGGCCAGAGCACATCCTCATAACGGAACGTGCCGGACTTGTAGAACGTCAGCGTGGTGCTGGTCTGGTCAGCAGCAACCGCAAGAATGCCAACAGCAGCACCGTCAGTGGTGCCATCCCACGCAACCAGCTTACGGGTGGAGGTGTCCAGCATTAGCGGGGTCATTGCAGGCGCTTTCGCACTCAATCCGCCGGGCGCGGTTGCGGTATGAGCCGGGTCACTGTTGCCCAGCGGCTGGTAATGGGTAAAGGTTTCTTTGCTCATCATAAACATCCCTTACACTGGTGTGTTCAGCAAATCGTTAACGGCATCAGATGCCGGGTTACCTGCAGCCAGCGGTGCCGGTGCCCCCTGCATCAGACGATCCAGCGCAGTGTCACTGCGCGCCTGTGCACTCTGTGGTGCTGCGGCCAGAATGCGGCGTGCCGTTTCCACGGTCATACCGGGGGTTTCTGCCAGCACGCGGGCCTGTTCTTCGCGTCCGTGAGCCTCCTCACAGTTGAGGATCCCCATAATGCGGCTGTTTTCTTCCGCAACCGCTGCGGTGATCTGCGCGTTCACGTCCGGCTGCACCGCGCTGGCGTTTTCGCCCTCCGTCGCTGACACCACATCAGTAACATCAGCCTGCGAAGCAGTGGCTGAAACAGTTGTTGATTGAGTCTCTTTGGTCATTCGCCCTCCTGAGAGACGGGATTTACGTGCATCCAGTGCCTCACGCATAACGGTGATCGCATCGGTGCTGTTAACAAGTTCATCAGCCAGTCCGGCATCAATGGCCTCCTGACCGCTGTACACTGCAGCCTCGGTATCCAGAACAGCCTGCACGGACAGGCCGGTATATGCCGATACCTTCTGCGCAAACATCTGGCGGGTTGCATCCATCCGGGATTGCAGTGTTTCCCGGACGTCATCCGGAAGATGGCTGTAGGGGTTGCCATCCACCTTATGGCTGCCGCTGTAAATCAGCGTGATTTCCACGCCCTGTTTCTCCAGCGCAGCACCGTAATTACTGTGAGCCATCATGACGCCGATGGAGCCTGTCCGGGCGGTCTGTGTGACCAGACGCCGGGAGGCGGCACTGGCAAGCAGCTGACCTGCACTACAGTTCATGTCGTTGGCCAGCGCCCATACCGGTTTTATGTCACGCACACGGGCGATGATGTCAGCGCAATCAAATACCCCCGCCACCATCCCGCCTGGCGTGTCCATATCGAGCAGAATGCCGTCCACCATCGGATCGCTGGCAGCCTGTTGCAGACGGGCGATAATGCCGTTGTAACCGGTCATCCCCGAATACGGCTGCAGCGCCCGCGTCCGGCTGACCAGCGTGCCGGACACCGGCAGCACGGCGATGCCATTCATGACCTGATAACTGCGGGCCTGTCGTGGCCCGTCATCATCACCGGATAACGCCAGCGTCGCGGGTGACTCTCCGGCAGTCAGGCTGTCACCTGACACCGCATCCGTCAGGCGGCTTATCCCAATCTGGCCTGCAAGCGCACAAAAGAAAACCCGCGCATAGGCGGGTTCAAGCATCAGCGGCTCATTAAAGGCCATGCTGGCAATATGCGGGAGATTACGCAGCTCTGCTGTCACTCTTCTCCTCCTCTGTTGATTGTCGCAGTCCGGATTCAAATGCCGCAGCCGCCCAGGCGGGCGGTTTAAGACCGGCTGCACGGCGCTCCATCGTTTCACGGACCTGCTGGGCAAAAATTTCCTGATAGTCGTCACCGCGTTTTGCGCACTCTTTCTCGTAGGTACTCAGTCCGGCTTCTATCAGCATCACCGCTTCCTGAACTTCTTTCAGACCATCGATGGCCATACGACCGGAGCCTATCCAGTCACAGTTCCCCCAGGCGCTGCGGGCTTCCTGAAAGCTGAAGCGCGCTTTTGAAGGTAACGTCACCACGCGGCGAACGATGGCCTCTTCCAGCCAGCACAGAAACATCTGGCTCGCCTGACGGGATGCGACGAATTTTCGCCGCCCCATAAAGTGCGCCCACGACTCGTTCGCGCTGGCCCGTGCCGTGGAGTAGCTCATCTGGGCATAATTCCGGGAAAGCTGCTCATACGAGACACCCAGCCCGGCAGCGATATACCGCAGCAGTGACTGCTCAAACACGGAGTAGCCGTTATCCGTGTCCTGAGCCGTCTGCAGGTTCAGTGAGTCCCCCGGCATCAGGTGAGGCACTTTTGCGCCTCCCAGCCGGACCGGTGCTGCGGCGTAATACGCGGCAATTTCACCAATCCAGCCGGTCAGCCTGTCCCGCTGATCCTGACTGTTCGCGCCCAGAATAAAATCCATCGCTGACTGCGTATCCAGCTCACTTTCAATGGTGGCGGCATACATCGCCTTCACAATGGCGCTCTGCAGCTGCGTGTTCTGCAGCGTGTCGAGCATCTTCATCTGCTCCATCACGCTGTAAAACACATTTGCACCGCGGGTCTGCCCGTCCTCCACGGGTTCAAAAACGTGAATGAACGAGGCGCGCCCGCCGGGTAGCTCACGGGGTATCCATGTCCATTTCTGCGGCATCCAGCCAGGATAGCCGTCCTCGCTGACGTAATATCCCAGCGCCGCACCGCTGTCATTAATCTGCACACCGGCACGGCAGTTCCGGCTGTCGCCGGTATTGTTCGGGTTGCTGATGCGCTTCGGGCTGACCATCCGGAACTGTGTCCGGAAAAGCCGCGACGGACTGGTATCCCAGGTGGCCTGAACGAACAGTTCACCGTTAAAGGCGTGCATGGCCACACCTTCCCGAATCATCATGGTAAACGTGCGTTTTCGCTCAACGTCAATGCAGCAGCAGTCATCCTCGGCAAACTCTTTCCATGCCGCTTCAACCTCGCGGGAAAAGGCACGGGCTTCTTCCTCCCCGATGCCCAGATAGCGCCAGCTTGGGCGATGACTGAGCCGGAAAAAAGACCCGACGATATGATCCTGATGCAGCTGGATGGCGTTGGCGGCATAGCCGTTATTGCGTACCAGATCGTCTGCGCGGGCATTGCCACGGGTAAAGTTGGGCAGCAGGGCTGCATCCACACTTTCACTCGGTGGGTTCCACGCCCGCAACTGCCCACCAAATCCGCTGCCACCGCCGTGATAACCGGCATATTCACGCAGCGATGTCATGCCGTCCGGCCCCAGAAGGGTGGGAATGGTGGACGTTTTCATACATAAAATCCTGCAGGTCCCCTGCGTCGCTGTGTCATGCCGGTCTGCACTTCCAGCTCCGCAATGTATTTTTTCAGGTCAGACACGGAAGTGGCCGTAAACTCCACTCTCCGTCCGTCTTTCTGTACCGTTGCCACCCGTTTTCCTGTCATCAGGTCATGCAGTGCCGCACGGGCAGCGGCAAGTTCTTCCTGTCGCGTCATTCATCCTCTCCGGATAAGGCACGGGCGTAATCTGCCAGTGTTTTCTTGTTGGTTGCTGCACCATCCTCTTCCTGCAGGCTCGCCAGCAGCGCACTGAGATCCAGCTGCCAGCGGGAAATACTGATGCGCAGCGCCGCCAGCGCATAAACGAAGCAGTCGAGCGCCTCATTGCGTCGCTTTTTGCTGTCCCACAGTATTTTTTTCCTGCCATCCACCCATTTTTCGACCTGCTCTTCAGCCGTCAGCTGCTGCGCTTCGGTCAGATCAAAAATATCCGGGTTATTCGGGAAGTGAACGGCACCGGGAAGCGGTTCATCCCCTTCCGGCGTCAGTGTGAAGCGGTTATAAATCTGCTCTTTCGCGGTATCCGTACCGATTTCGGTAAGGTAAACCCCGTTTTTGTTTCGCTTACGTGGCATGCTGGCCACCGGCTTGCCGTAAACGGATGCCCCTTTAATGGGGATCACCCGGAACAGCCCATGCTTTTTCGAGCGTTCATACACAATGGTCGGGTCAATCCCGCCAATATCCCAGCAGATACGGGATACCGACATTTCTGCACCATTCCGGCGGGTATAGGTTTTATTGATGGCCTCATCCACACGCAGCAGCGTCTGTTCGTCGTCGTGGCGGCCCATAATGATCTGCCGGTCAATCAGCCAGCTTTCCTCACCCGGCCCCCATCCCCATACGCGCATTTCGTAGCGGTCCAGCTGGGAGTCGATACCAGCGGTCAGGTAAGCCACACGGTCAGGAACAGGTGCTGAATAATGCTCTTTCCGCTCGGCCATCAGCTCTGCATCCGGACGTTCGCCAATTTTCGCTTCCCACGTCTCACCGAGCGTTGTGTTCACGAAGGTTTTACGTTTTCCCGTATCCCCTTTCGTTTTCATCCAGTCTTTGACAATCTGCACCCAGGTGGTGAACGGGCTGTACGCTGTCCAGATGTGAAAGGTCACACTATCCGGCGGCTCAATCTCTTCACCGGATGACGAAAACCAGAGAATGCCATCACGGGTCCAGATCCCGGTCTTTTCGCAGATATAACGGGCATCAGTAAAGTCCAGCTCCTGCTGACGGATGACGCAGGCATTATGCTCGCAGAGATAAAACACGCTGGAGGGATCATCCGGCGTCCATTTGAGGCCAAACGGCGTCTCTTTATCGCCAAATTTAAGGTACTGCTCCTCCCCGCAGTGCGGGCAGGCAACATGAAAACGCATAAAATGCGGGGATTCACTGGCAGCACGCTCAATCTGACAGGTGCCTCTCACTTTTGGCGTGGAGCCACGTATGGACTTTGGCCAGACTGAGCCTTCAATACGCTTATCGCCCAGGAACGTCGGTGAGCCTTCCTGTTCAATATCATCATCAAAGGCAGCAAGTTCATCATAACCCGCCACATCCACCGACTTTTCACGGTAGTTTTTTGCCGCTTTACCGCCCAGGCACCAGAAACCACGACCATTGGAAAAACGCTTCATGGTGAGCGTGTTATCCCGGTGCTTTTTGCCATACCACGGGGCCAGCGCCAGCAGCGACGGAATATCACGGATGGTCGGCTCAACATGGGTTTTCATAAAGTTCTCGGCATCACCATCCGTCGGCAACCAGATAAGGGTGTTACGCTGCTTATGCTCTATGAAGTAGGCATAAACACCCAGCAGCATTTTGGAATAACCAACACGGGCAGACTTCACCACATTCACCTCGCGGATGTAGTCGCTGCCCATCGCATTCATGATGGCCCGCTGAAAGGGCAGTGTTTCCCAGCGCCCTTCCTGGTATGCGGATTCTTTCGGGAGATAGTAATTGGCATCCGCCCATTCAACGGCGGTCTGTGGCTCCGGCCTGAACAGGGCACGAAGCCCGGCGCGGACAAAATGCCGCAGCCTGTCAACCTGACTGTTCGATATATTCACTCAGCAACCCCGGTATTAGTTCATCCAGCGCGGCTGCTTTGTTCATGGCTTTGATGATATCCCGCTTCAGGAAATCAATATGCCGGTTATCCAGCTCAGGAAAACGTCGCTGCACCGACAGAGGAATACCGTCGAGAATACTGGATATTTCCCTTGCTATACGCGACAGCACGAAAGTACAGAATGCGGTTTCCACCACTTCAGCCGATTCTTTGGCATTTTTCAGTTCTTGCGCCGTCGCCTGAGCACGAGTCAGGCGATGGCGCTCAAATTCAAGTGTTCCGGGGTGAAGATCTGCCTCGCTGGCCAGCCGTAATTCTTCAACCTCCCGGCGCAGCTTTTCGTTCTCAATTTCAGCATCCCTTTCGGCATACCATTTTATGACGGCGGCAGAGTCATAAAGCACCTCATTACCCTTTCCACCGCCTCGCAGAACGGGCATTCCCTGCTCCTGCCAGTTCTGAATGGTACGGATACTCGCACCGAAAATGTCAGCCAGCTGCTTTTTGTTGACTTCCATTGTTCATTCCACGGACAAAAACAGAGAAAGGAAACGACAGAGGCCAAAAAGCCCGTTTTCAGCACCTGTCGTTTCCTTTCTTTTCAGGGGGTATTTTAAATAAAAACATTAAGTTACGGCGAAGAAGAACGGAAACGCCTTAAACCGGAAAATTTTCATAAATAGCGAAAACCCGCGCGCCTTCCGCCCCGTGAGAGCTCAGGTCATCAGAAGGACCCACATTAAAGGCAGAATATTCACTCTGATATTACGCATTGTTTTGCTTTTGTAGATTCGCAATTTACGGTAAAAATCCTTTTGCTATTTCTTCGTACCATAAATGCACAGGAGTATCTTAATGTCCATAAAGGTATTCAGAAGTGACCTTCAGACTGAGAGTGAATCAGACTATCGTAATTGGCTTGGCGATAATCCAGACGGATATGTTGTCAATGCATTGAAGCGAACCAGAGGTAAAGGTAATAAATCTGACGAACGCTTTACCAGAATCCATAGAGCATCTTGCAAAACGATTAATCCCCTGAAACGCAAGATCGATAAAACAGGATTCACAACTGGAGATTATCAAAAAATATGCTCAACCAACTTCCTCAATGTTGAAAATGAAGCAAAGAAAATGACAGGTCTGACGAGCATCATCAAATGTCGATGCATCTAAAGCGTCCTGTAATTAACATGTTCAAAACACTCTCCGGGTGACCGCTAATGCTGTTGTCAGCCAAAAACTCTACGTTTCGATTATGTCAATTTTGCACCGCCCGATGCCGATAAATGCGAAAATCCGGCGACTATGTAGCGTAATCAAATCAACGAGATACCACTTTCATGAAATAATTATCATCTGTCAGTTCAATATCAATGTTGAGAGAGAATAAATGAGAGGAATGCCAAGAGGAAGTCGAGGACAGAGGGCTGTCCAGTCAACAGCAAGAAGAGCAAGACGATCAAATGCCAGCCATTCTGACCAATTAGGATGCCTGGCACTAATCATCTTTGGCCTGATATTTATCTATTTCATGGCTAATTAGCAAAGATTGCTCATCTTACACACTGCGTGCGAATGTATTGCTGCAAGCCTCGGATCATTTTATCACTGGTTTCAATCCGCTTTCTAAGGGTGAAATAATCCCGTTGAGCGGTGTCAGTAAGTCTGGGGCTGGTGCCATCATCCACGCCGGAGGCGGCGGTGATTTTATGCATGTCTGGACAGACAGCTTTGACGCGCAGCCACTTACGCCCAGCAGAAACATCAGCACGGAGACTTTCGATAGTCGCGTTAGCATCAGCAAGCTCCTTTGTGTATCTGGCGTCAAGTTCTGCTACATCACGTTGACGCTTCTGCATGTCAGCGATGATGGATGTGGCTTTATCGCGCTGTTCTTTGTAGGCGATTGCATTATCACGGTAATGATTAACGGCCCATGACAGGCAGAGGATGATGCAAATAACCAGAGCGGAGATAATCGCGGTTACCCTGCTCATTGCTGCCCCCACAAACAGACTTCACGCTCAATATCACGACGGGTCATCAGCCCTTTCCATTGCTTACCGCCAGCGTATGTCCAGCGACGTAGCTGGTCACATGCGCCTTTGATATCACCCTGGTTTATTTTGCGAAGAAGCGTCGATGTTCTGAAATTGCCAGCCCCCACGTTGTAGACGAACGAGTAAAGAGCGCCACGCGTTGTTTCCGGTATATCGACTTTGATGTACGGGTTAATTTGTCTGGCGACAGTGGCAAGGTCTTTATTCAGGAGGGCTTTGCATTCTGCTTCGGTATACGTTTTACCGAGCATAATGTCTTTTCCGGTGTGCCCGTAACATACAGTCCATACACCAACGATATCTTTATATGGTATGTAGCTGACGCCTTCCAGACCATCGTTACCACTTGGGCCAGTGATTAACACAGATGCTATAGCAATAGCCCCGCCACCAATAGCCGCAGCAACGGCTTTTCGTAATGATGGAGGCATTATTCACCTCTCGCAGCCTTTCTTCTGTCTTCTCTGATTTTGAAGTACAGATTTGTCAGATAGGTGAGAAAACCCAACACAAGGCTTCCAAGCACCCCAATCGCAGCCCACTGTGATGGACTGACCTGATCCAACCACTGTAAAAACCAGTATCCCGCACTACCAGCGGATGTTCCGTAGGCAATGCCAGTTGAGATTTTGTCCATTGATTTCATAGCAACGCCTCCGCCAGTAACGGATTGCGTAGTTCTTATATTGGGAAGGGGAAAAAAGAAGGCCGCAGCATAACTATCACTGATGAATTCAGAATAGCCAGTGGCTACGGCTCAGTTATGGTGCTGGTTAACGGACTTGAACCGCTACCCATTCTCTTACAAGGCGACTGCTCTACCATTGGAGCTAAACCAGCATATTTGGAGGGGCAGCGTGGACTCGAACCACGATAAGAAGGTTAACAGCCTTCCGTAATGACCTTTATACGACTGACCCAAATAAAAAAAGCCACCGTTGCAACTTAAGAGTCACTAACGGCAGCTTACCTTCTAATTATGGCTAAATGGATAATTGCATGTCAAGACTTTTAACAGCAATGTATTTAACTTTCTCAACACGTTTACGCATTTTGAAAGCATTTTGCATTGGCTGGTACAAAACAAATAACGACGCTTTCAGGATGTCGTCAATTTCGTTTCTACAGGTTGCCAGTGAAGGTTTTCTCCATCCCTCGCCACCACGTCCACACATCTTGCGTGGCTTTGCAGTCGCGTGATAGTAGGATGCAATTGCTCGCTTAGATGAACCATGAGCGTAGTAGCTGAGGAGGATGCCAAAGGCTTTCTTGTCAATGTACATGACGGAATCGACGACCTGAGAAATCAACATTCCATCATCATCATTACACATTGGCCTTGTCATAATTCTTCCCGGCTCTACGCTCTCCATGAACTTCGCTATTACGCTGCTCATGCGCTTTTCCAGACGACCTGAATAAACCCATGCGCCCCACAGTTCAAGCCAGCCATTCAGCCACTCGTGCTGCTCTTTGGTGAGGTTTAGTTCTCTTATGCTCATCGTCTTCCCCTCTTGCCCTGTTTGACCATCAGGACGCCGTTAACTATTACGTGACGCTCGCCTTTTCTGTCTCGGTTGTACTTGAGCACTGTTCCTCTTGCGCAGGAAAGCATCCTCGCCACTTCGGTCTGATTGCCTCGTGCCTGTATAAGCAGTTCTGGTATCGTTTGAATTGTGGCGTTCATACGTTCTCCAGTTCGGTGATTTTTATTCCAAGCCGTCCGCCTGGTACTTTCACACCACGAATTACGCGAATGTCATCGAATTGCTCGTCGTCTTCCGCAAATCCGGCGTGGATAAGGGAGTCGAGTAAACCTTTCAGGATATTATCGAGGTCGCGACGGCGGGAGTCTGGAACGTCTGCGATGACTTTGATGCGGAGTCGTGATTTGGTGAAAATATCTAACTTGAGTTGGTGGATGATTTGCTGAACGTCTTTTCGGTATTTCTGTCCTTTATCGCTGATGTAGTATTGGCTTCCCCGTCTTCGCCAGTAGGTATTCACCGACGGCGGGTATGGAAGCACAAACTGATATTCGTTCATGACTTAATCTTCCCCTCCTTCAGCAGTATCGCCTGCGTCCTGATCACGCCTTCGAGGTGGTAAAGTCTGGCGTCTTTGTTGTCGAGGTTATGGGTGCGTCGGTCGATTTCATCGTGACACGCGCGAGATTCTTTGCGTAGGTTAGCCATTAAGCAGCCTCCCCTGTTACTTTCAGCATTCCGTTATCGAGCAGCTTTCTGGTCAGCCACTGTTGACCACGCCCGGTGATTTTTGTGGTGAACGATATCTGTATTCCGTGATTTGTGTTGACCGCTGTTTCTTTCACTGTGAAATAGCCGCGATCCATATATTCCTGCATTGGCACATTGCGCCGGGAACCTGAAGCAATAAGGATTTTGTGATCGCGCATCCACGCAAACAGTTTGTTTGGACCAATACCAACAACCTTTGCAAAGTTTCCAATCAAAATTCCGCTGGCCTCGCCAACGCGATCGGCAAACTCAACTTTAGGTGCGGCAATTGCGAGCTGGTTTTCCAGTTGCATTTTCTGCTCAGCAAGATCAGCAGCAAGGCGCAACGCTTCCGGTAACGTTTTGGGGATATTAACCGCAGTTTCTTCAAGCTCTCGCCAACGGTCAACAAGACGAGCGGTGAACTCTGGCGACAACTGGGCAACAACGACAATACTGTCTCGCTTACCTTGTTCGCCCTCGAAGACGTAATGCTCGTACTGAACATTGAACCCTAAGTTATTGATTCTTTCGGAAACCTCAATTTGAGGAAGCCGGATAACACCATTTTTAGCCAGCGTTTCGATGGTACGTTTCACATTGTCATGACGCTTACCCACCAACTCAGCTATTTCAATGCTTGTCATTTTGATGGCATTGCCATTTATTAACTCATTCATCGTCTTCTTCCTCGTACATTGAGCTATTCGGATCGCTCATCAGTTCTGCGCAGCAGTGCTCACACACGTGAACTTCCAGCATATGCAGCTTCTGACCGCAGTTAGCGCACGTTAAAGCCCGCTCGACACTTCCTTGTTCGTAACTTCGATTTTGGTCAATCACCTTGTTTTCCTCGCACGTTCTCTAAGCCACCGGATATCCCACAGGTGAGCCGTGTAGTTGAAGGTTTTTACGTCAGATTCTTTTGGGATTGGCTTGCGTTTATTTCTGGAGCGCTTCGTTGGAAGGTATTTGCAGTTTTCGCAGATTATGTCGGTGATACTTCGTCGCTGTCTCGCCACACGTCCTCCTTTTCCTGCGGTAGTGGTAACACCCCTGTTGGTGTTCTTTCACATCGGAGACACCATCGATTCCAGTAAGGTTGATTTGGTCGGAAGCGGTTATCTTCTTTGCATTCACCGCACCGATAACATCGCATCATGCAGCCTCCCTCCCGAAGTCGAAATCAAGCTGCCCTCCAAATATTTCGCATGACTCAGAACAAGAGCCGGTATCGAATCTTTTAGCTCGTACCATGTCCTGATACAGGGCTTGATAATCATTTTCTGAATACATTTTCGCGATACCGTCCAGCGACATTCTTCCTCGGTACATAATCTCCTTTGGCGTTTCCCGATGTCCGTCACGCACATGGGATCCCGTGATGACCTCATTAAAAACACGCTGCAATCCCTCCTCATCTTTGCAGGCAAGTCCGATTTTTTGCGTTGATTTTTTAATGCAGAATATGCAGTTACCGAGATGTTCCGGTATTTGCAAATCGAATGGTTGTTGCTTCCACCATGCGAGGATATCTTCCTTCTCAAAGTCTGACAGTTCAGCAAGATATCTGATTCCAGGCTTTGGCTTTAGCCGCTTCGGTTCATCAGCTCTGATGCCAATCCACGTGGTGTAATTCCCTCGCCCGAAATGGTCATCACAGTATTTGGTGAAGGGAACGAGTTTTAATCTGTCAGTGCAGAACGCGCCGCCGACGTATGGAGTGCCATATTTCTTTACCATATCGATAAATGGCTTCAGAACAGGCATTCGCGTCTGAATATCCTTTGGTTCCCATACCGTATAACCATTTGGCTGTCCAAGCTCCGGGTTGATATCAACCTGCAATACGGTGAGCGGTATATCCCAGAACTTCACAACTTCCCTGACAAACCGATATGTCATTGGATGTTCACAACCTGTATCCATGAAAACGTAATGCACGTCTTTACCTGCCCGTCGCTTTTGCTCCATTAGCCAGAGCAAATATGCTGACGTCCTGCCACCGGAGAAACTAACGACATTTATCATGCAGCCCTGTCTCCCCATCTCGCTTTCCACTCCAGAGCCAGTCGCGCTTCGTCTGACCACTTAACGCCACGCTCTGTACCGAATGCCTGTATAAGCTCTAATAGCTCCGCAAATTCGCCTACACGCATCCTGCTTGTTGACTGGCCTATTACCACAAAGCCATTCCCGGCAAGGTTAGGAACAACATCCTGCTGCTTTAATGCTGCGGTAAACACACACTTCCAGCTTTCTGCATCCAGCCAGCGACCATGCCATTCAACCTGACGAGAGACGTCACCTAAGCAGGCCCATAGCTTCCTGTTTTGGTCTAAGCTGCGGTTGCGTTCCTGAATGGTTACTACGATTGGTTTGGTTGGGTCTGGAAGGATTTGCTGTACTGCGTGAATAGCGTTTTGCTGATGTGCTGGAGATCGAATTTCAAAGGTTAGTTTTTTCATGACTTCCCTCTCCCCCAAATAAAAAGGCCTGCGATTACCAGCAGGCCTGTTATTAGCTCAGTAATGTAGATGGTCATCTTTTAACTCCATATACCGCCAATACCCGTTTCATCGCGGCACTCTGGCGACACTCCTTAAAAACCAGGTTCGTGCTCATCTTTCCTTCCCGTTCTTCCCTGGTAGCAAACCGGTAATACACCGTTCGCCAGACCTTACCTTCGATAACCAGAAGACCTGCCCGTGCCATTTTAGCCGCGGCCTGATTTATGCTGGTTACTGTTGCGCCTGTTAGCGCGGCAACGTCCGGCGTACAGAAGCTATTATGCGTCCCCAGGTAATGAATAATTGCCTCTTTGCCCGTCATACACTTGCTCCTTTCAGTCCGAACTTAGCTTTGATTTCTGCGATCTTCGCCAGAGCCTGCGCACGATTTAGAGGTCTACCGCCCATGACAGGAAGTTGTTTTACTGGTTCAGGGATCGCCTCACCACGGTTAATTCTCGCAGTCATATGGACAAGCTCATCTGCGGCCTTACGGCGTAATTCCGCATCAGTAAGCGCATTGGCCCGCATGTTCTGATACAGGTTGGTAACCAGCCAGTAGTGCGCGTTTGATTTCCACGAATAAGACTCCGCATCCGGATACAGGCCTCGCTTCCGGCAATACTCGTAAACCATATCAACCAGCTCGCTGACGTTTGGCAGTCCGGCGGTAACGGATGCTTCTTCCCGGCACCATGCAACAAACTGCCCGGGTGATGGCAGAAATGGTCGATTCTGCCGACGGGCTACGCGCATTCCTGCGTTAACCTGTTCCATCGTGGTGATCCCGTTTTCCCGAAAAGCCAGAACCCACTGGCGACGGATTTCGTTCATTTCGTTCTGGTCACGGTTAGCCAGGCTCGCCGGGAAAGTTGCCAGTAACTGGCTGAACACACCGTTGATGATCTGCGCTACCTGCTGTACCTGCGGCTTTTCGTCGTACTGTTCCGGCATGTTGTTGGCGATCCGACGCATCTGCTCACGGTCAAAGTTAACCATCTGTGCGGCGATGTTTTTCATAGATCCACCCCGTAAATCCAGTCTGTGTTTGTCAGGTCGAGTTTTGGTTTGCTGGCTGTCACGACTGCCTGTTGCTTGTTACGGTTGATTTCGAGTTGGGTCCACTTATCGCGGAGTTTGGCCGGGCTCAGCACGTTACCGGACCAGAAGTTGTCCTGGCATGCCCAGCGGAACAGCACGCACATGTCGCGGTGGTTACGTCCGTCACGTTCACGCATCAGGCGGATATCGTTAGCCCACCCAGCAAAATTCGGTTTTCTGGCTGATGGTGCGATAGTCTTCACCATGTCAAACATCCACTCTGCGGCGGTCAGGTCTTCTGCTGTCCCCCACTTGCTGCCGCTCTGAATTGCAGCATCCGGTTTAACCACAGAAAGATCGTTTTCTGGCTGGTCAGAGGATTCGCCAGAATTCTCTGACGAATAATCTTTTCTTTTTTCTTTTGTAATAGTGTCTTTTGTGTCCCCCTGTTTTGAGGGATAGCAATCCCCCAATTTGAGGGATGTTTTATCCCTCGTTTTAGGGGATTGTCCCTCGTTTTGAGGGATACACCATTCTGAGATGTTTTTATTTGGTCCAAACATGCCGCCTTGCTGCTTGATAATATTCATTCTGACGAGTTCTAACTTGGCTTCATTGCACCGTTTGACAGGTAACTTTGTAATCTCGCTAAGTTGAGAATCGGTGATTCTGTCCATTGGTTTATTCCACCCATAGGTTTTACGCAGAATGGCAAGCAGCACTTTAAACTGTCGCTTGGTCAGATCTGCGCCCGAATAAGCCTCAAGCAGCATATTTGATAGTCTGGCGTAACCATCATCGAGATCTGCCACATTACGCTCCTGTCCGGCAAAGTTACCTCTGCCGAAGTTGAGTATTTTTGCTGTATTTGTCATAATGACTCCTGTTGATAGATCCAGTAATGACCTCAGAACTCCATCTGGATTTGTTCAGAACGCTCGGTTGCCGCCGGGCGTTTTTTATTGGTGAGAATCGCAGCAACTTGTCGCGCCAATCGAGCCATGTCGTCGTCAACGACCCCCCATTCAAGAACAGCAAGCAGCATTGAGAACTTGGGAATCCAGTCTCTCTTCCACCTGCTGATCTGCGACTTATCAACTCCCACAGCTTCCGCTGTCTTCTCAGTTCCAAGCATTGCGATTTTGTTAAGCAACGCACTCTCGATTCGTAGTGCCTCGTTGCGTTTGTTTGCACGAACCATATGTAAGTATTTCCTTAGATAACAATTGATTGAATGTATGCAAATAAATGCATACACCATAGGTGTGGTTTAATTGGATGCCCTTTTTCAGGGCTGTGATGTGTAAGAGCGGTGTTATTTATGCTGTTGTTTTTTTGTTACTCGGGAAGGGCTTTACCTCTTCCGCATAAACGCTTCCATCTGCGTTTATAGTTAAAAAAATCTTTCGGCCTGCATGAATGGCCTTGTTAATCGCGCTTTGATATACGCCGAGATCTTTAGCCGTCTTGGTTTGCCCAAAGCGCATTGCATAATCTTTCAGGGTTATGCGTTGTTCCATAGAACCTCCTTAGTACATGCAATTATTATCACCGCTAGAGGTAAAACAGTCAACACGCACGGTGTTAGATATTTATCCCTTGCGGTGATAGATTTAATGTATGAGCGCAAAAAAGAAACCGTTAACACAAGAGCAGCTTGAGGACGCACGTCGCCTTAAAGCTATTTATGAAAAAAAGAAAAATGAACTTGGCTTATCTCAGGAATCTGTCGCAGACAAGATGGGGATGGGGCAGTCAGGCGTTGGTGCTTTATTTAATGGTATCAATGCATTAAATGCTTATAACGCCGCATTGCTTGCAAAAATTCTCAACGTTAGCGTTGAAGAATTTAGCCCTTCAATCGCCAGAGAAATCTACGAGATGTATGAAGCGGTTAGTATGCAGCCGTCACTTAGAAGTGAGTATGAGTACCCTGTTTTTTCTCATGTTCAGGCCGGGATGTTCTCGCCTGAGCTTAGAACCTTTACCAAAAGTGATGCGGAGAAATGGGTAAGCACAACTAAAAAAGCCAGTGGCTCTGCATTCTGGCTTGAGGTTGAAGGTAATTCCATGACCGCACCAACAGGCTACAAGCCAAGCTTTCCTGACGGGATGTTAATTCTTGTTGACCCTGAGCAGACTGTTGAGCCTGGTGATTTCTGCATAGCCAGACTTGGTGGTGACGAGTTTACCTTCAAGAAACTGATCAGGGATAGCGGTCAGGTGTTCCTACAACCACTAAACCCGCAATATCCAATGATCCCATGCAATGAGAGTTGCTCCGTTGTGGGGAAAGTTATCGCTAGTCAGTGGCCTGAAGAGACGTTTGGTTAACACAATAACATTGAGAAAAGATATGGACAATCAAATTGATATCTCATCATTAAGCGACGTTTCAGAGTTTTTAGAAAGAGTTCAGAAAGGTCAGCAAATATCTATCAATGACATTAAAATTGATTTTGTTAACCACGTAAGTTTCAAGATTTATGGTGATCCAGACCGGTATAATGGGACGATACCGTCCTCTTTAGCTCAAGGTATGTGCGAGTTTCAGACCGAACTTTATAAAGCGTTTATGCTTGTAAGGCGAGGAACGGATAATCTCAAGCATTTGAAAGACAGTGATAGAAAAGAGCTTGAGATAATTTTTAAAGTTGAGCCTGGCTGTACTGACCTACTTGTTGCTATAAAGGATGTAATTGATTCATTTGGTGTTGCATTTGAGAGGTCAACACAAGGTATGACTGGAACAGAGAAAGCTATATGTCTCGTTCTCATATCGCTGATCCTTACTGGGGCTTGGCTGATAAAGTCGAGACAAAAAGATCGCCATATAGAAAAAATGAAGCAACTTGAGATTGATGAAGGCCTCAAAGACACCAACAGCCAAACTGAGCAAATGAGACTGCTTAAAGATGGCATGGTTGAAGTTCTTTCTGCTCATACTGCCACAGCAGCTGCGAGGGAGATTTCAGAGGGAATTCAATCCCATACTTCAAATGCTGTGGTTGGGGTGTTGAAAGGCGTCTCAGATGCTGACAGAGTAGAGTTTAATGGTATGGCAAAGATCGAATTAGATAAGCGTGATATTGCCGAAATGATAAGAAACCCACGTGAGAAACTTTCCAACAAAGAACTTACAGAAGAAGTTGAAATTGAAGGCATTAAAAAATCAGATGGAAAGCTGACAGTAACTTGCAAAAAGGTTGGCACTGATTATACCTTCCCTGCTTATGTTGTTACTGATTTTATAGATAAAGACGAAACAGACCTTCTTTATGAAAGCATGAAACTTTCTGATTCAATTTCTCTTTTTGGTGACTATAAAGTCAGAAGTGGGATAATTGAATCAGCAATGATATCTCGTATCTCAACTCCCATTAAAGGGTGTTAAGAGCATCAACCCGCCCTAAAAGCCCGGCCTCAGCGCCGGGTTTTCTTTGCCTCACGATCGCCCCACCTAAAAACACATAACCAATTGTATTTATTGGAAAATAAATAGATACAACTCACTAAACAACGCAATTCTGATCTCTCCTTACATCGCCGAGGCAATACACTCACTCGAAAAAATAAATCCATATAAAAAACATACAGATAACCATTTGCGGTGATAAAATATCTCTAGCGGTGTTGACACAAATACCACTAGCGGTGATACTTAGCTCGTCAGCAGGACGCACTAACCACCATTGAAGGTGAGGCTCTTAAAAATTTAGCCCTGAAGAAGGGCAGCATTCAAAGCAGAAAGCTTTGAGTAGCGCGAAATGCAACTGCAAGACAGCAACCGTGGGGATAAGCATCACGGCGCGTTACTCAAAGCTAACTGACAGGAGAATCCAGATGGATGCACAAACACGCCGCCGCGAACGTCGCGCAGAGAAACAGGTTCAATGGAAAGCAGCAAATCCCCTGTTGGTTGGGGTAAGCGCAAAACCAGTTAACCGCCCTATTCTCTCGCTGAATCGCAAACCGAAATCACGAGTAGAAAGCGCACTGAATCCGATAGACCTTACAGTGCTGGCTGAATACCACGAACAGATTGAAAGCAACCTGCAACGTATTGAGCGCAAGAATCAGCGCACATGGTACAGCAAGCCTGGCGAACGCGGCATAACACTGAGAGATCCCCTCATAATTTCCCCAAAGCGTAACCATGTGTGAATAAATTTTGAGCTAGTAGGGTTGCAGC
>NZ_JAEOHX010000023.1:0-22896 GCF_019366485.1 Escherichia sp. GZ89
GCTGCTTTGTCTGCAGCGGCTTTCTCAGCAGCTTTTTTCTCTGCTGCTGCTTTGTCTGCAGCGGCTTTCTCAGCAGCTTTTTTCTCTGCTGCTGCTTTGTCTGCAGCGGCTTTCTCAGCAGCCTTTTTCTCTGCTGCTGCTTTGTCTGCAGCGGCTTTCTCAGCGGCCTTTTTCTCTGCTGCTGCTTTTTCTGCAGCGGCTTTCTCAGCAGCTTTTTTATCTGCTATTGCTTTTTCTGCTATAGCTTTTTTCTGCGCCTCTGCCTCGGCGAGTTTAGCTGCCTCTGCCTCAGCCTTTTTCTGTGCTTCTGCTTTCTTCATGGCCTCTTCAGCTTGCTGACGCTTTAACTCTGCCTGTTTTGCGTCCTCTTCAGCTTGTTTTTTCTGTTGCTGAGCGGCTATACGCTCTTTTTCAGCCTGTTTTAACCGTTCCTGCTCTGCGGCTTGTCTTTCACGGAGTTCTTCAGCCGCTTGTTGTTCCTTTTTCTTACGTTGCTCTTCGGAACGACGCGCACTGGCTTCCTGCTCCTTGATACGCTCGCTGTTTGCTACAACAGCACCAGTATCAACCATTACCGCGTCGATAGACGAACCACCGCCGCCTCCGGCTGAAGCCTCTATATTTTCATCAAACGAGCTCCAGATCAGCGCTGCAAATAAAATGACATGCAGCACTGCTGAAATAATTATCGCTCGTTTAAGTTTGTCGTTTTGTTCGGTTGCCTTTGACACTCTTGGTTCCCAAAAACTGTTCGCCCGTAACTCGCTATCTTTACGCCTGGAAACGCAGGTAACTAGATAGGCTGCGTCATTAAGCCAACCGATTTCACACCCGCACTGTGTAACAAGTTCAGTGCTTTAATGATTTCATCGTAAGGCACATCTTTCGCACCACCGATCAGGAAGACCGTTTTCGGATTGGCCTTGAATCGGCTTGAAACTTCTGCCACTACCTGCTCAGGAGGTAACCGTTCCAGTCGCTCTTTCTCAACAGATATCGCGTACTGACCAACGTCAGAAACTTCAATAATTACCGGTGGATTATCATTACTACTCACTGTTTGCGAGTCGGTAGCCTCCGGCAAGTCGACTTCCACGCTCTGGGTAATGATGGGGGCCGTTGCCATAAAGATCAGCAGCAGCACCAGCAGTACGTCCAGCAACGGTACAATGTTGATTTCGGACTTAAGATCGCGACGACCTCGCCCACGCGCTCTGGCCATGGCTTACCCCTTGTTGCTCTCGCTAACAGTAAACGCCTGGCGGTGCAGAATAGCGGTAAACTCTTCCATAAAGTTGTCGTAATTCAGCTCCAGTTTGTTTACACGTTGGTTGAGACGGTTGTAGGCCATAACTGCCGGAATAGCGGCAAACAGACCGATTGCCGTCGCAATCAACGCTTCTGCGATACCGGGCGCAACCATTTGTAACGTTGCCTGTTTTACTGCACCAAGGGCGATAAAGGCATGCATAATCCCCCAGACCGTACCAAACAGACCAATATATGGGCTGATGGAGCCAACTGTGCCGAGGAACGGAATGTGCGTTTCCAGGTTTTCAAGTTCACGGTTCATGGAAATACGCATAGCACGCGATGCCCCTTCAACAACAGCTTCAGGAGCATGACTGTTCGCCCTATGGAGACGAACAAACTCTTTGAACCCACTGTAGAAGATTTGTTCCGAACCACTGAGATTATCACGCCTTCCCTGGCTCTCCTGGTAGAGGCGAGAGAGTTCGATTCCAGACCAGAATTTATCTTCAAACGCTTCGGCTTCGCGCGCCGCTGCGTTAAGGATACGAGTCCGCTGGATAATAATGGCCCAGGATGCGATTGAAAAACCAATCAAAATCAACATGATAAGTTTAACCAGAAGGCTAGCCTTCAGGAACAAATCAAGGATATTCATGTCAGTCACTGCTTAAACTCCGCGACAATAGACTTGGGAAGCGCACGAGGCTTCATTTTGAGTGGGTCAACGCAAACAACCAGAACCTCTGCTTCATTCAGCAAAGTATTCTCGGCGTTGACAATACGTTGCGTGAAAACCAAAGAGGTGCCACGCATTGATGTTATTTCAGTCTGTATTTCGAGCATATCGTCGAGCCGCGCAGGTGCATAATATTCCACCGTCATTTTACGCACCACAAAGGCAACGCGTTCAGCCATCAGCGCCTGTTGGCTGAAGTGATGATGACGCAGCATCTCTGTGCGTGCTCTTTCATAAAAAGCGACGTAACTGGCGTGGTACACCACACCACCGGCATCGGTATCTTCATAGTAGACGCGAACCGGCCATCGAAACAGCGTTGTATTCACTTTACATCCCGGTAATGCAACAAAAGTTAGAACTTTTAAACGCTGCTACTATACGCGCGCGATTGAGGTTTGGGAATGAGGGCAAGTTAAGGGAGCGTAAAAATTTATGGACCTTCTGTGGCCCATAAATTTTTGAAGAGAATTCTCATTTAAAAGAAGAAGAAAATCAGCCCGACAATGAGAACAATATCGGCAAGCAATGGGCAAAAAATCCCTTGCCAGAGAACCTTCTGCGGACAAAAGCCTACGCCGTGAATTACACCAGCACAGACAGCCCACATCAGCAATAAACCATGCCAGATTTCCAGTTCACTGGTCTTCGCGGCAAAACGTGACGGGTCCCAAAACATACATCCTGCTAACAGAAGCGCCATCACGAAGGAAAGCGCCCGCAGGGGGCGCTTGTCCATTACCGCATACAAGGTTGCGATAATCTTGCTCATCAGATGTCTTCTTGACCGGCTTTGCCTGATTCGACGTGCTCAAGCGCCAGTGCGGTGATTACCCCAAACGAACAGGCAAGAAGCGTTCCCAGAATCCATGCGAAATACCACATTTTTAGCTCCTTACTTAGTACAGAGAGTGGGTGTTACGTTCAATATCTTCTTTGGTGATACGACCGAACATTTTCCAGTAACACCATGCGGTGTAGAGCAGAATGATCGGTACCAGAACCACCGCAACCCAGGTCATGACGTTAAGCGTCAGCTGGCTGGAAGTTGCATCCCACATTGTCAGACTTGCGTTCATCATGGTGCTGGACGGCATCACAAACGGGAACATTGCGATACCGGCAGTCAGGATGATGCAGGCCAGCGTCAGTGAGGAGAACACAAACGCCCATGCGGCTTTATCCATACGTGCAGTCAGGATAGTCAGCAGAGGCAGAACCACACCCAGCGCCGGAATAGCCCACAGAATTGGCGTGTTGTTGAAGTTAACTAGCCATGCGCCAGCTTCACGAACCACTTCTTTATTCAGCGGGTTAGATGCCGCGTAATGGTCCATTGTTGATTTCACAACATAACCATCAATACCGTACATCACCCATACGCCAGCCAGTGCGAAGCAGACCAGTGTCACCAGCGCCGCCACCTGAGCTGTTGCACGGGTACGCAGATGCAGTTCGCCCACGGTGCGCATTTGCAGGTAGGTCGCGCCCTGAGTAACGATCATCCCTACGCTCACCACACCTGCCAGCAGGCCGAACGGGTTAAGCAGCTGGAAGAAGTTACCGGTGTAGTACAGACGCAGATATTCATCAACGTTGAACGGTACGCCCTGCAACAGGTTACCGAACGCTACACCAATCACCAGCGGCGGAACGAAGCTACCAATGAAGATGCCCCAGTCCCACATGTTACGCCAGCGGGTTTCTTCAATCTTGGAGCGGTAGTCAAAACCGACCGGACGGAAGAACAAAGACGCCAGCACGAGGATCATCGCCACATAGAAGCCGGAGAACGCAGCGGCATAGACCATCGGCCAGGCAGCAAACAGAGCGCCACCCGCAGTGATCAGCCAAACCTGGTTACCGTCCCAGTGTGGTGCGATGGAGTTAATCATAATTCGACGCTCGGTGTCGTTACGACCGAGGAAACGGGTGAGCATGCCCACCCCCATGTCGAAACCGTCAGTGACTGCAAAACCAATCAGCAGAACGCCAACCAGCAGCCACCAGATAAAACGCAATACTTCATAATCGATCATTTGACGACTCCTGTCTTAGCGTGCCGGCTGAGTAGTCGTGGAAGACTGCTCAAAGTGATAGCGACCGGTTTTCAGGCTGCTTGGGCCGAGGCGTGCAAACTTGAACATTAAGAACAATTCTGCCACCAGGAACAGGGTATACAGGCCGCAAATCAGTACCATCGAGAAGATGAGATCGCCTGCGGTCAGTGACGAGTTCGCCACAGCTGTCGGCAGCACTTCACCGATAGCCCACGGTTGGCGACCATATTCAGCCACGAACCAGCCCGCTTCTACAGCAATCCACGGCAACGGAATACCGTACAATGCGGCGCGCAGCAGCCATTTTTTCTCGCCAATGCGGTTGCGGATGACACTCCAGAAAGAGAGAGCGATGATTGCCAGCAGCAGGAAGCCACACGCCACCATGATACGGAACGCGAAGTACAGCGGCGCTACACGTGGAATGGAGTCTTTGGTTGCCTGCTGAATCTGCGCTTCAGTTGCATCCGCCACGTTTGGCGTATAGCGTTTCAGCAGCAGACCGTAACCGAGGTCTTTCTTCATGCTATTGAACTGGTCACGAACCGCCTGGTCGGTAGAACCAGAACGCAGTTGCTCGAGCAGAGAGTACGCCTTCATCCCGTTACGGATGCGTTCTTCATGCTGCACCATCAGCTCTTTCAGGCCGATAACCGGTGTATCCACGGAACGCGTTGCAATGATGCCCAGTGCGTAAGGGATCTGGATCGCAAATTTGTTCGTCTGCTCATCCTGATCAGGAATACCGAACAGAGTAAAGGCAGCAGGCGCAGGTTGCGTTTCCCACTCGGCTTCAATAGCAGCCAGTTTGGTTTTCTGCACGTCGCCCATTTCGTAACCGGATTCATCACCCAGAACAATAACAGACAGAACGGCAGCCATACCGAAGCTGGCAGCGATAGCAAAGGAGCGTTTAGCGAAGGCGAAGTCACGGCCTTTCAACATATACCATGCGCTGATACCGAGGATGAACATCGCGCCAGTCACATAACCAGACGCTACAGTGTGAACGAATTTCACCTGAGCAACCGGGTTAAGCACCAGCTCGGAGAAGCTCACCATCTCCATACGCATAGTTTCAAAGTTGAAATCGGACGCGATTGGGTTTTGCATCCAGCCGTTCGCAACCAGAATCCACAGCGCGGACAGGTTTGAACCGAGCGCCACCAGCCAGGTCACACACATATGCTGAACTTTACCCAGACGATCCCAACCGAAGAAGAACAGACCTACAAAGGTGGATTCGAGGAAGAAGGCCATCAGACCTTCGATTGCCAGCGGCGCACCGAAGATATCCCCTACATAGTGGGAATAGTAAGACCAGTTAGTCCCGAACTGGAACTCCATGGTCAGACCGGTTGCCACACCCAGAGCGAAGTTGATACCAAACAACTTGCCCCAGAACTTGGTCATATCTTTATAAATCTGTTTGCCGGAAAGGACGTAGACCGTTTCCATAATGGCCAGCAGGAACGCCATACCGAGCGTCAGTGGCACAAAAAGGAAGTGGTACATCGCGGTCAAGGCAAACTGTAAGCGCGACAGTTCGACTATATCTAACATCATGACTCCTTGCTCATCGCATGAAGACTCCGAGAGTGAACCCCGTTAGAAAGGGTCACACGCATGCCCCAATAGAAATTTGTTTGATCACTTTCATCACACCATGTGAATACACAAAAACGGTGTAAAGAAAGGTTGCAAACATGTTAATAAAAACTCAAATTGATCCCACGTATATATTACGCCGCAAAATCCTTACAATAAACAGGTTTTTATTGAAGCAAATTTGCATTTTTCGACGGTGATCAATTTATAGCTAAATTGCCGCCTTTCAGCCAATTTGATCGAGAACAATTTATCTCTTTTTGATGCTCATTTCCAAGATTTATACATTGATTAATATCAATTTCTACAAATTATGTTAACAATGTTTCAATAAGGTGATTTTGGTAAACTTTGTGTTTAAAATGTGTGACTTATAAGACAGGGAATTAGTTTCGGTTGGTAATTAAAGATAAAAAGAGACGAAGCAAAAGCAGCACGGTTGGCCTTAATTCTTTTTTTTGGTCACTGGCTAATACGACGCAGTGTTTCAGGATTATTAATAAAGGCATAAATCCATCTTGCCAATATTAACATTTAATTAACTTATAATTATATTATAATTAACTCACTCAGGGTTATTATTTTGTTAAAAATAAAGTCACATATACGTAGCTTGAGAGTGAAGATGAACCCCAAATTGCCTGATGCGCTACGCTTACCAGTGTCTACATCATCTCTGCAATATCTTGAATTTGCATACTTTTACAGACCGAATAAGGCGTTCATGCCGCATCCGGCATGAACAAAGCGCCCTTTGTCAACAATCTGGCCGCGCATACGTGGCTTCGCTTTGATTGCTCGCTATTCAGGCAAGTTGGTAACTGAACGTTCGTGACTGGCCGGGTAAAAAAGGCCCGGATAGATTTGAACCTTGATTTTCCTCGGTGTTAATGTGTTCATCCATCATCGTTTCTGAGCAAGAAATCACCTCGCGGCTGAAAGCAACAGTCGCATCACAGGTCGCTGATTCAGCCGGGTTAAACAGCCGTAAAATCACTTCTTGTCGGTCTTCAGCTTTCTTAAGTGCGCTAATCAGGCATCCCACTGGGGGCATTTTCAACAAACTATAACTTTCCGGCACGTTGAACCCGGCTTTGTTAAGCTTCATCGCATCCCATGGGATTTTGTTGTAACACTGTACTGGGGTCAGCCATGCTCGCGCCTGCTGGGCTACACCGGCGGCGGTTGGCGTACCGGTATAACTCAATAAACTTAGGCGACAAGAAAGCAGACCGCGTAGTTGTGAGTCTGGGACTGGCATTTTAATTCCTGAAGGCCGTCCAGGCCTTAAAAGCAGATCTTCTTTCCCCAGCAATCCAACTCCACGCAGCAGCGTAATGGCAAAAGATTTATTCTTTTCACCAATAACCTCAAACTCACGCAGCCCTTCGCTAAAAACAGCCAGCCCGTTACGTTCCTCTTGTAAGGCTGCATAACTGAGCATATTCCATACCGGAACAGGCGCTTCTTTCCAGCCTTCTTGTTGCCAGACATCCATCGCACTGTCGCTCACCGGGCGCGTTAGTGAACCAAACTGGGTGTCAGCCAGAACACTGTCGGTGTTAAAAGGTGTAGGGACCAGTACGCGAAGGCGATGATCGTCAGCCTGGTTATCAAGGTTGATATCCACATCAATGCGCCTGCTGTTATGACTAAGAGTGACAACCAACTCCACCCCTACTCTGCCAGTGGATTGCCGGGCGCTGCGTTCTGACAAATTGAGCGGCACTGCCATGTCATAGCGGATAACAGCCGTACTCTGCCAGGCCTCATGAGTAATCTCGCATTGCGGTTTCGCGTTCGCCGAAGTAATTACCCACTCTTCTTTTGCAGGTGAATAGTCATATTCATCACCATCATCAGAGCTTTCTTCAATTTGCAATACCCGTTCAAAGCGCACACCGCTGTCTTTATCTACCAGTTGCAGAGAACCATCCTCATTGAGCGCAATCTGCCAGAAAGCATTTTCCAGTATCCCTTCAACTTCACTTTTGGAGGTGACCACGTTGCCAGGCTGATTCGCTTCAATATAAAGCGTGCGATAGCCCATAGAAGGGACAATCTGTTTGATCTGAATATCAAACTCCATAAAGGGATCGTAATTACCGTAATGAACAATTTGCCGATCGATAAGACCAGGATCGATCTCACGGGCATGGCGAATAAAATACGGCACAGGCTGGCCGCGATCGTCCCGCAAATTAAACTGGCTGGCGCGCAGGCGCACAGTGGTGTTAATAACTTCTTCACGCGGCCAGGGCATCAGGTTAAACAGGACGAGTTTGTCGGCGTCGCTCTGCGGCATGTTGTCGGCGATTTTACGCATATAGAAACGAATCAGATTATCCGCCATGTCTTCGGCCAGTTCGAAGCGGGCGACGATTTCGCGATGAACTTTGTCACTGCAACAACAACCTATACTGTCGTGGGCATGATTTTTTAAGATCTCTTTCCACATTTTCTCCAGCAAGCCGTGGTGGTATTCAAAACCCAACGTCCAGGCCAGTGTTGCCAGCGGTTCCAGCAGATTAACAATCTTATTTTCAATACGTGCGTGGGCAATTTTGATATCCATACGCGTAGAACTGATGGTGCGATGCACGCGCATATATTTGCCATCAATAAATTCCCCTTTCAGGGTGGCCAAATTTTCACGCTGCGCTTCGATCTTCTCAAATACCTCTTCAAAGCGGCTCATCACAAACTTACGTTGAGGGTAGATCTCACGCAGCTTATCCATCACTTCGAAGATATTTTGCTGCAATGGCATCTGATCATGACCATTCGGCAACAAAATCTCTTTGGTTACTGACGCTTTTTCCAGCACGTCAAAATAGCTGTCGAGGCGTTTACGTAATCCGTCTTCGTCCGCAGGTAAGTACTTACCGATGGCATAACCTAACGGCAGCACTTGCGCCGTCACTTCGCTGCCGTCACTGCTTTGCCATAAAAACTCGGTTTTATCAGTACCGTGGCGCTCCGAACATCCGCGCCAGAACATAGTGCGGGTAATGCCAAATCCATTGTAGATATGCGGCAGTTGCCCGGACATGCCAAAGGAGTCCGGTAAATAGCCTATTTTCATCGGCTCGCCAAACGCGAGGCAGTCACGCATTCCGTACATCAGATTACGGACTATGGATTCCGCAGAAACAATCGTGGTATCGGTCTGGGTATACCAGGGGCCGATAATCAACTTACCGGCTTCTACCAGTTTTTTCACGCGGTCTTTGTTTTCCGGCTTCACCGCGAAATAATCTTCGAGAATCGCCGTTTGCCCGTCGAGCACGTAATATTTGTATTCGTTGTCCTGTTCCAGTCGGCACAGGATCTCTTCCATATTATTGACCAGCAGAATGCGTGACTCTTCGGTAGTAAAATACCACTCCCGATCCCAGTGCATATGCGGGGTGATGTGAACGCGAGATACAGCTTTCATCGTCGTTTCCTGTTTTTGTTTATGGCGTTACGCCATCAATCAGATAGTTGCCATGCTTAACCGCGTGACGCCGCCAGATCAGGAGAATTGCGGTAGAGATTGCGCTCCCCACCAGCGCCGCGCCAAACCAGCCCAGAGCAGCCATCACACCACCAGCACCGTTATCATGAAGTAAAAAGAGGGAGAATATTCCGGCCCCCGGTGTGGAAAGGCCAATATTCATCGCGCCAACGATAGCGCCCGTCACCATAGAGCCCAGCACAAAAGAGCCAATGACGCGCAATGGATCTTCAATCGCCATCGGGATCGCCCCTTCCGTAATCCCCGCCAGCCCCAATAGCCAGGTTGATTTCCCGGTTTCAATTTCAAATTCTTTAAACAGGCGCGGCGCGAGCATCGTGGAAGCCGTTACGGTAAATGCCGAAACCATTTTGACGGAGGCGAAAATGGCATAGGGGCCGTAAACGCCGTTCGCCATTGCGCCGAGGCAGAATGCATAAGCGGCTTTGTTCACTGGCCCACCAAGGTCAAAGGAACACATAAAACCGAGAATGGCGCCAAGCAACAGCGCGTTACTTCCTGACAGACCGTTCAGCCAGGCGGTAAGCGAGTTATTGATCCAGGCGACAGGTTCCCCCACCACAAACAGCATCAGACTGCCCGCTCCCAATGTACCGAGCACCGGGTAGAGATAGAAAGTCAGGAAGCCATTGAATTTACTGCTAAGACGTAAGTGATTTTTCACCCAGCGCATCAGGTAACCGGCTATCAATCCGCCAACGACCGCGCCGAGAAACCCGGAACCGATCATGTTGGCGGCCAGTCCAGCCGCAAAGCCCGGCGCTAACGCCGGTTTATCTGCCAGCGAATAGGCGGTATAGGCTGCCAGCACCGGCACCATCAAAATCCCGAGCATCCCGCCGCCCAGTTTGCGGTACATCCACAACCAGGAGTTTTCTTCATTAAATAGATCTTGTAGCCCGAAGATTTGCGACAGTAATACCGCGACCGCCAGCACCGTGCCACCCGCGACAATCAACGGCACGGCGAAAGAAATCCCGCTTAAGAGCGCCTGTTTCAGCTCCGTTTTGACGCTTTTCGCCGGTTGCGTATTTTGCTGTACAGTACGCGTCTCATCACTACGCTTGAGGGTAAGCGCTTGTTGGATCAATGCTTCTGCATGGCGAATCGGCTCGGCAACAGGCACAGAAAGCGCAGGAATGCCGTTAAAACGCTCACTCTCCTTGATGGCGACTTCAGCCGCAAAAATACACGCAGTTGCACTATTGAGTTGATCCGCCGTTAAACGCCCTTCAATACCGTTAGCTCCCTGCTTTTCAACAAAGACATTCACGCCCAACTTTCGCCCTGCTTTCTCCAGATATTCCGCAGCCATATAGGTGTGGGCTATCCCTGCCGGACAGGCCGTCACACAAACAATTGTTGGCGCATTGCTGAAATTCACTGCAGGTTGTGCATACCATTTATCATCAAGCGCCGAAAGCAACTCATCTGGCGTCGTTGCTGACTGAATTCTCGCCCGAATCTCATCATCCGCCAGGCGCGTAGTTAGCGCTGTCAGCAGTTGCATATGCGTTGTACCTGCTTCATTGGGAGGAATAGCCAGCAACACCACTAAATCAACCGCTTCCGGGCCATCAACGCCTTCCCACTGAAGCGGCTCACTCAGTGTCGCGACCGCAAACGCTGCTTCTTTTACCGCAGCAGTTTTACCATGCGGCACAGCCAGCCCTTCACCTAAGGCCGTCGGGCCAAGACTTTCACGGTGATGCACTTCTTCCAGAAATTGCTCAGTACTGGAAATTTTCCCCAGAGCAGCAAGACGTTGAGTCAACGCGTGGATGGCCTCTTCACGGCTGGTAAAGCGCGCATTCAGGCACAGCGCATCGCGGTGGGTCAGAGTCGTCAGGTTCATCATGATCCTCACTTGATCGTTTTTATAGTCGCGCCAGTGTGCCCGACAAACAAATACTATTATGTGATCAATTTCACTTGTTGAGATTATTTGTATTATATTTGTATTATTTACAGGATGAATTTATCGGGCATAATGACAAAATTCGTATTAATGAGATGCTAAATAATGGGACGGAAACCCTTATACCGACAGATTGCTGATCGCATTCGTGAGCAGATTGCGCGTGGCGAGCTTAAACCTGGCGATGCGTTACCCACTGAATCAGCACTACAAACAGAGTTTGGCGTCAGCCGGGTTACGGTGCGTCAGGCTTTGCGACAATTAGTCGAGCAGCAGATCCTTGAAAGTATTCAAGGCAGCGGGACTTACGTAAAAGAAGAGCGGGTCAATTACGATATTTTTCAGTTAACCAGTTTCGATGAAAAAATGTCTGATCGACACATCGATACACACAGCGACGTCCTGGTGTTTGAAGTGATCCTGGCTGATGATTTTCTCCAGCAGCAGCTGCAAATTAGCGAACAGGATCGCGTGTGGCATGTGAAGCGTGTGCGCTATCGCAAGCAAAAGCCAATGGCACTGGAAGAAACCTGGATGCCGCTTTCATTGTTCCCGGATCTCACCTGGCAGGTCATGGAAAAATCGAAATATCACTTTATTGAAGAAGTGAAGAAGATGGTTATTGATCGTAGTGAACAAGAGATAATCCCTCTGATGCCAACCGAAGAGATGAGCCGTTTGCTTAATATCAGCCAGGATAAACCGATTCTCGAAAAAATATCGCGAGGATTCTTAATAGATGGGCGGATATTTGAGTTCAGCCGAAATGCTTTTAATACAGATGACTATAAATTTACGCTTATCGCACGAAGAAGAGCCCACTGATATATGCGCTATATACTCTTAATATTGCAAGTTGCAGGACAAACGCCAGTAGCGTTTTGAACAATGCTTGCGTTGCCCCTGAAATGAAGGGGCCGAATAACACGCAGACACAGCACATGCAACTTGATTATGGCGAGTATCACCATTCTTATTTCAACATATTTACGATTGCCTTCACAAATTTGGAAATCATTTTTATAACCTCCACACCAAACCGCATCAAGTCATTCTCTAACCCACTAATTTAATGACACTTTAACCATCGAAAGATAAATCAATCTTTTTACGAATAAGATATTGAAAAGAGATCAATTGCATCCTTTATACCTAACACACACACTCACGGATAAATATATCGCACTTACAATGACAGAGTGCAAACAACCATTTATTTAATGTTTTCACGCCTATACAGAGGATTTGCCATGAAAAAACCAACGCTCGTTATTGGCGTCATTGGCGCTGACTGCCATGCTGTTGGCAATAAAGTTCTGGATAGAGTTTTCACCGCGCATAACTTTAATGTCATTAACCTTGGCGTAATGGTGAGTCAGGATGAATATATTGACGCAGCGATAGAAACGGGTGCCGATGCCATTGTGGTTTCCTCTATTTATGGTCATGGTGATATTGACTGCCTGGGGCTTCGTGAGCGCTGCATCGAACGTGGTATCGGAGAAATTCCACTTTATGTTGGCGGCAATCTGGTGGTTGGCAAACATGACTTTGCTGATGTCGAAAAAAAATTCAAAGAGATGGGATTTAACCGAGTATTCGCGCCAAGTCATGACCTGGAAGATGTCTGTCAGCTCATGGCGCGTGATATTCAGCAACACCGGCACGCTGCAGAACATGTTCTGGAAGAGGCTATCTGATGAGAACTGTCTCTGTCGATATCGGTTCGACGTGGACTAAAGCCGCTCTCTTCGGCAGAGAAGGTGATACGTTAACGCTGATAAATCACGTGATAACCCCGACAACGCCCCATCATTTGGCTGAAGGTTTTTTCCCTTGCCTTAATCAGTTACTTAACGTTTGTGATGCCCGTCCGTTACTTCATCGCGGTGAAATTAACCTGAAATATTCCTCTTCTGCCAAAGGGGGACTGGCAGTCGCCGCGATGGGGCTGGTGCCTTCAATTACACTGGAAACAGCAAAAGTAACCGCCTGGTCGGCAGGCGCAAAAATCACTCAGCATTACGCTTATAAACTTAATCGTCATGACATTCAGGCACTGGAGAACACACCGCCCGATATTATTTTGTTTACTGGCGGCACTGATGGTGGCGAAACGAGTTACGGTCTGGCTAACGCTCGCGCCCTGGCAGAATCAAACCTTGATTGCGCCATGATTTACGCCGGGAATCGCGATATACAGGACGATGTGCAGGCAATTCTGGCGCATAAAGAGCTAACAATTGTTGAAAACGTCCTGCCGGATCTCGATCATCCCCATCCTCATGCTGCACGCGAGGCCATTTGTGACATTTTCCTGCAACGGATCGTAAAAGGAAAAGGGCTGGATGTCATCGTCAATGAAACTGGCGAAAAGCCGATGCCAACACCATGGACAGTTTATGAATTAGTAAAAGCCATAAGTCATTACGACAGCGAGTGGCAAGAGTTCATGTTGATTGATATGGGCGGTGCCACCACCGACGTCTATTCCGCCTGTTCTAATTCCCTCACTCCCGACACAGTACATCACGGCGTACCGGAACCGTTTATTAAGCGTACGGTGGAAGGTGATCTGGGTATGCGCGTCTCTGCCATGGTCGTGGGTGAAAGTACACGGGAGTTGGTCGATATCATTTTCGCCGGTCAGACTGAACGTAAAGCGGCATTTTACGCTTACCTGCGCCATCTGGTGACTTACCCTGGCTACTTACCCGCCAACAGCGAAGAAGAAGAGTTCGATACTTTGCTGGCAGGGCTTTGTGTCGGCTACGCCAGTGAACGCCATGCCGGAAGGAAAAAACAGGTCTGCACCTGTGTGGGTAATGTTGATTTGCAACTGGGGCGAGATCTGACGCCAGTACGCAAAGTCATCGGTTCTGGCGGCTGGCTGTCACGCGCCAGTCAGTTCGATATTCATCACTGGTTGAAATACCGGGAATTAGATGACGATGGCCGACGCATCTTACTTCCTAATCAATTCACTTATTACCGTGATTCAAGCGGCTTGCTGCCGTTACTGGCAAATGTTGCCCGGCTTGATCCGCAGCTCGCCGCCCGTACCAGTATCCACTGTTTAACCCGATGAATTAAAAGGCAGCAACACATGGAACTTAAAAATAAAAAACTCTCACTTGATGAATTCATGAACGAGCGACTGCAGGTACTCCAAACCTGGCCGACGGGTAAGGAGGTAGAAAACTTTGCAGAGGCAGTTAACTATCAGCAATCAATTCCTGAACATAAACGCTTTTCTCTGGCCCTGTTAAAAGCCGACCAGCAAGGTAAAACGTTGAGTCAACCACGTGCAGGCGTTGCATTGATCGATGAACATATAGAACTGCTGAAAACGCTGGAACAGGAGTGTGATCTGCTGCCGACAACTATTGATGCTTATACCCGTTTGAATCGTTATGAGGAAGCAGCCGTTGGTATTCAAAAATCGCTGGAAGCTGGCACCTCTAAACTGAATGGATTACCTGTTGTTAACCACGGTGTTGCAGCCTGCCGTCGCCTGACAGAAACACTCGAAAAACCGTTACAAATTCGCCACGGTACGCCTGATGCCCGATTGCTGGCTGAAATTTCCTTTGCCAGCGGTTTTACCAGCTACGAAGGAGGGGGAATTTCGTACAACATTCCTTATGCCAAACGTGTAACGCTGGAAAAATCGATCCGCGACTGGCAATACTGCGACCGTCTGGTCGGGCTATATGAAGAACATGGTATTCGCATGAATCGGGAGCCTTTTGGACCATTAACCGGCACCTTGATTCCTCCTTTTATGTCCCATTCGGTGGCGATTATTGAAGGTCTTTTGGCACTGGAACAGGGAGTGAAATCAATTACTGTCGGTTATGGTCAGGTGGGCAGCCTGATACAGGATATTGCAGCCATTAAATCCCTGCGCGAACTGTCCCATGAATATTTCCATAATTACGGGTATGAGGATTACGAACTGAGTACGGTTTTTCACCAATGGATGGGGGGATTCCCGGAAGATGAAGCTAAAGCCTTTGCCATAATTTCCTGGGGAGCTGCTGTTGCTGGCATGTCAGGTGCGACAAAAGTGATTACCAAAAGCCCCCATGAGGCATTTGGTATCCCAACTGCTGCAGCCAATGCTCAGGGGCTGAAAGCCTCGCGCCAGATGTTAAATATGGTAAGCGAACAGAAATTCCCCCCCTGTCCGGCGGTTGATCAAGAGGTTGAACTGATCAAGTGCGAAGTTCGCGCTGTACTGAAAAAAGTGTTTGAACTGGGTAATGGCGATATTGCCCGTGGCACAGTGTTGGCCTTTGAAGCGGGTGTGCTGGATATCCCCTTTGCCCCATCAGTTTGTAATGCCGGGAAGATCTTGCCTGTACGCGATAACACCGGGGCAATTCGTCTTCTTGAAGCCGGTTGCGTACCGTTACCGCAAGATATCCTCGCCCTGCATCACGACTACGTAGCAGAACGCGCCCGTGCAGAAGGACGCGGCCCATCATTCCAGATGGTTATTGATGACATTAACGCCGTATCCCACAGTCAATTAATAGGAAGACCATAAATGAAAATTAAACAGGCCATCTTCACCGCCGGGTACTCTTCATTCTATTTTGACGATCAGCAAGCCATTAAAAATGGCGCAGGACACGATGGGTTTATTTACACTGGCGCGCCGGTAACACCAGGCTTTACTGCCGTGCGTCAGGCGGGTGAATGTGTATCAGTGCAATTGATTCTGGAAAATGGTGCCATTGCGATGGGCGACTGCACTGCCGTTCAGTATTCAGGTGCAGGTGGGCGTGATCCTTTATTCCTTGCCGCGAATTTTATTCCCTTTCTCAATGATTACATCAAACCTCTGCTTGAAGGCCGTGACGTTAATACCTTCCTCGAAAATGCCCGCTTCTTTGATACGTTGCGTATCGAGGGACAATTGCTCCATACCGCCGTACGTTATGGACTTTCCCAGGCCTTGCTTGACGCCACCGCGCTCGCAACAAAACGCTTAAAGGCCGAAGTGGTGTGTGACGAATGGCATTTACCATGCGTGCCAGAACCTATTCCGTTGTTTGGACAAAGTGGGGATGATCGTTATCTCGCCGTCGATAAGATGATCCTCAAAGGCGTGGATGTGCTGCCACATGCTTTGATCAATAACGTTGAAGAAAAACTTGGTCAAAAAGGAGAAAAACTGCGTACATACGTACGCTGGCTGTCAGATCGCATTTTGCAATTACGTCAATCATCAGATTACCGACCAACACTGCACATTGATGTTTACGGCACCATCGGCCTGATTTTTGCGATGGAACCGAAACGCTGTGCAGAGTATATCGCCAGCCTGGAACAAGAAGCCCAGGGACTGCCGCTCTATATCGAAGGCCCGGTCGATGCTGGTAATAAAGCAGATCAAATCCAGGCTCTTGCCGCCATCACCAACGAACTGGCTCGTCTCGGTTCTGGCGTAAAAATTGTCGCCGACGAGTGGTGTAACACCTTCCAGGATATTGTTGATTTTACCGACGCTAAAAGCTGCCATATGGTGCAAATCAAAACACCGGATCTGGGCAGTATCCATAACATTGTTGATGCCGTGCTTTATTGCAATAAGCATGGCATGGAGGCTTATCAGGGAGGCACCTGCAACGAAACGGATATTAGCGCCCGCACTTGTGTTCATGTGGCGCTGGCAGCCCGTCCAATGCGCATGCTGATTAAACCAGGAATGGGCTTTGACGAAGGTCTTAATATCGTCTTCAACGAAATGAATCGTACCATTGCGCTATTGCAGACTAAGGATTAACCAATGGCTCATACATTTAAGATCTTATCGCCAACGGCTATCCTCGGTTATGGCTTCCCCGAAGAAAGTTTTCGCAAAGCGATGGCGGAGTCACCGGATTTAATTGCTGTCGATGCCGGTTCCTCTGATCCTGGTCCACATTATCTTGGCGCAGGAAAACCCTTCACTGACCGCGCCGGTGTAAAACGCGATTTGCGCTATATGATTGTCGCCGGAGTAAAAAATAATATTCCGGTGGTAATTGGCACTGCCGGTGGCTCTGGTGCCGCTCCGCATCTGGAATGGTGTCGCCAGATCATTCATGAAATCGCGCAGGAAGAACAATTAACCTTTACGCTGGCATTAATTCCGGCAGATGTAGAAAAAGAGGTTGTTCATCAGGCGCTGGATAACGGCAAAATCACCGCCCTGGATTTCGTACCTGCACTCACCCATGAAGCCATTGACGCGAGTACTTATATCGTCGCCCAGATGGGTATCGAACCTTTTCAACGGGCCTTGCAAGGCGGTGCACAGGTGGTATTAGGTGGCAGGGCATATGATCCAGCCTGCTTCGCTGCCCTGCCGATTATGCAAGGCTTCGATGAAGGGCTGGCGTTGCACTGTGGGAAAATTCTTGAATGTGCCGCAATTGCAGCCACACCTGGCTCTGGTTCTGATTGTGCAATGGGGATCCTCGATGACAGTGGCTTTACACTGAAGACCTTTAACCCATTGCGTAAATTCACCGAAACGTCTGCAGCAGCTCATACCCTGTATGAAAAATCCGATCCCTATTTTCTTCCCGGTCCGGGCGGTGTTTTGAATCTGAAAGGCTGTACTTTTAAAGCAGTGAATGACGGTGAAGTGTATGTCAGCGGGTCGAAGCATGAAGCCACTCCCTATGCGTTGAAACTGGAAGGCGCGCGGCAGGTCGGTTTCCGCTGCCTGACAATTGCCGGAACACGTGATCCCATCATGATCGCCAGTATTGATACGATCATTGAAGAAGTGAAAGCCAGTGTGAAACGCAATCTGTCTCTGGACGATGACAGTATCCGCATGACTTTTCATCTTTATGGTAAGAACGGTGTTATGGGCTGCCATGAACCTGTTCAACAAGCCGGGCATGAACTGGGCATCGTACTGGATGTCGTCGCACCGACACAGGAAACGGCTAACAGTGTCTGCTCTCTGGTTCGTTCCACCATGCTGCATTACGGCTATAAAAATCGTATCGCCACTGCGGGTAATCTGGCTTTTCCATTCTCTCCTTCCGATATTCAGAGTGGGCCCGTCTACGAGTTTTCGGTTTACCACCTGATAGAAGCGAATGATGCACTGCGCTTTGACTACCATCTTGAACACGTTACCCCGCAAGGAGTGCAAATATGAAATATCCTATTTGCTCACTGGCACAGGTTATTCGCTCAAAAAATGCCGGACCGTATGAACTGGTTTTAGATATTTTATTTAAAAGTAAAGAGGATTATCTACGCATCAAAAATTCTCAACAACTTTCAGCGGAAGTTATTGCTCGTTTATATCAGGTAACGCCAGACTTTATTCATCGTATTATTTGGTTTGATCCAGCCAATGCAGTAAAAATCATCATGCCCAGAGATATTGTCTCTGGCAATGTGGGGGATAACGATGTCTATGGTGCTCAGCAACATGCGCCATTATTAAACATTGAATTCGATTTGTAGTTCTCTCCCCTGACGTTAAGTAAATATTTTTAATCCTTAACGTCAGGCTATCAACACTGTTGACGAATCTGAAGTCGCTTCTCAGTCAGGTATTTCGAGACCTCGCTCGCCAACCCTTTATCGAAGGAGTAATAATGAAGAAAATAAATTTAACCCAAATGATTATATTTGGACTTATTCTCGGCATTATTTCCGGAGAGGTTATTTATAATACAGCGTCACCGGAGACAGCTAAGGTATACTCGCAAGAAATTTCAATATTAACCACGATATTTTTACGTATGATCAAAATGATCATCGCTCCCCTGGTAATTTCAACACTGGTTGTCGGCATTGCCAAAATGGGCGATGCAAAAACGTTGGGGCGCATATTTACTAAAACATTTTTCCTGTTCGTCTGCGCCTCATTAATTTCAATCGCGCTTGGTCTTATAACGGTAAATCTTTTTGAACCCGGCACAGGTATCAATTTCGTCCCTACTGACACAAGCGTTGTTGCCGCTATTCCCGCTGAACCTTTTACCCTGCGGGCGTTTGTTTCCCATGCAGTACCAACCAGCATTGCGGACGCCATGGCACGCAATGAAATTCTGCAAATTGTCATTTTCTCATTGTTTCTCGGTTGCAGTTTGGGGGCAATAGGTGACAAAGGAACAGCGATGGTCAATGTATTCGATTCACTGGTACATGCCATGCTGAAACTAACAGGCTATGTGATGTTGTTTGCTCCCCTGACGGTATTTGCTGCTATCTCCGCGCTAATCGCTGAACGGGGTCTCGGGGTAATGATCAGCACCGGAATATTTATGGGTGAGTTTTACTTCACACTGACCATACTGTGGGTACTACTAATTGGTGTCACAGCAGTGTTAGTTGGGCCGTGTATCAAACGACTCACCAAAATGCTTATGGAACCAATGCTATTGGCTTTTACGACTTCCAGTTCCGAAGCGGCATTTCCAGGCACACTGAGCAAACTCGAAGAATTTGGTGTATCGCCTAAAATTGCCAGTTTCGTATTGCCCATCGGTTACTCTTTTAACCTTGTAGGATCAATGGCCTACTGTTCATTTGCCACAGTCTTTATTGCCCAGGCCTGTAATATAAATTTAGGCGCTGGAGAGCAGATTACGATGTTGCTCATCCTGATGTTGACCTCCAAAGGCATGGCCGGCGTACCACGCGCCTCGATGGTGGTCATTGCCGCAACGCTTAATCAATTCAATATTCCCGAAGCAGGCCTAATTCTGTTAATGGGAGTGGATCCTTTCCTCGATATGGGCCGTTCTGCCACTAACGTCATGAGTAATGCCATGGGTGCAGCCATTGTGAGTCGTTGGGAGGGGGAGCATTTTGGTGTCGGATGTCGGGGGATACCATCAGGTAAAAGCGAGACTGAACTGTCAGAAATGGAGCTACCTTAATTCGTTTCGCCTGGCGTCACAATTAACCTAACTTTGCCACCTACTTTTAAGATGAGAAAAAAATGTCTAAGCCCTTTATCTGGCAGGAGCTCTTTACGTTAAGTGAAGATATTACCGAGTATGAATTATTAAGTGATCAATATATTACTGTTACACAGCTTGACGATAACGAAATCATTAAAATCGCCCCGGAAGCCTTAACATTACTGGCATTACGGGCATTTCATGATGCATCTTTTTTCTTGCGTACTGAACATTTAGCACAGGTCGCCAGTATTCTGCTCGATCCCCATGCCAGCAGTAACGACAAGTATGTGGCTTTGCAACTGCTGCGCAACGCTGAAGTGTCAGCCGGAGGGATTCTGCCTAATTGTCAGGACACAGGAACAGCGACGATTATCGCCAGCAAAGGGCAAAATATTTGGACAGGTGTTAACGATGCCGAATACTTAAGTAAAGGAATTTACACCACCTTTCAGGAAAATAATCTGCGCTATTCGCAGAATGCACCGCTGGATATGTATAACGAAATTAATACGCAAACTAACCTACCAGCACAAATAGATATCAGCGCCACACCAGGTAGTGAATACCAATTTTTATTTATAAATAAAGGGGGTGGTTCAGCCAATAAAGCAGCCTTGTTTCAGGAAACGAAATCTATTTTACAACCAGAAAAACTGACCCAGTTTCTGATTGATAAAATGAAGTCTCTGGGTACTGCGGCCTGTCCACCATACCATATCGCTTTTGTCGTGGGCGGGCTTTCAGCAGACCAGGCGTTAAAGGTAGCCAAACTGGCATCAACTAAATATTACGATTATCTCCCCACCATCGGTAATGAACTGGGCCAGGCATTTCGTGATATGGCATTGGAAGTTACTCTCCTTAATGCCAGCCGGGAATTTGGTATAGGGGCACAATTTGGCGGCAAATATTTTGCTCATGATATTCGGGTGATTCGTCTGCCGCGTCATGGCGGCTCTTGCCCGATTGCGATGGCCCTCTCCTGCTCCGCTGATCGCAATATCAAAGCCAAAATTAACAAACAGGGTATCTGGCTGGAAAAACTCGAACGTAATCCCGGACGTTTGATACCGCAACCGCTACGTACGGAAAGCAATTCTCAGGTAGTGGAAATTGATCTGAATCGACCGTTAGATGCAATCAGAAGTGATTTATCTCGTTTGCCCATTGGCGCACGCCTCGCACTAACTGGCCCTATAGTTGTCGCCCGGGATATTGCCCATGCAAAAATTAAAACCCGATTAGAGTATGGCGAACCGCTACCAGAATATATGAAAAAACACATTGTATATTACGCCGGACCAGCAAAAACACCGGAAGGTTACCCTTGCGGTTCTCTGGGCCCGACGACCGGTGGTCGGATGGATGGCTACGTAGATGCATTTCAGGCCGCAGGTGGTAGCCTGGTGATGCTCTCAAAAGGCAATCGTAGTCAACAGGTTACCGATGCCTGCAAAAAACATGGTGGTTTTAATCTCGGCAGTATTGGTGGTGCGGCGGCACTTCTGGCCCAGCAATATGTGAAAAGCCTGCGTTGTATTGAATATCCTGAACTGGGTATGGAAGCAGTGTGGATGATGGAAGTGGAACACCTGCCTGCTTTTCTGTTGGTGGATGACAAAGGAAATAACTTCTTTAGTCAGTTTGAGCAGTCATGCCATTGCAACAGTTGTCTGGCAGGCAAATAAAAGATGCTCAAAGCATGGTGGTTTGCGACTTTTCCCGCAGCCAGTCACGAAAAATCTGCAAATGGCGGGATTTATTTTTCTCTTCCCGCCACGTCAAAACAAATCGATTTCCGGTGCGAATCGGTACATCACAGGGAATAATCATTTCGCCATTATCAAGATCTCGCTGAATTGCAAAGCGGGGAAGCAACGCCACGCCAAGATTGGAACGCACGGCGGCAATCAACATGGATAATAAATCATAACGTGGGCCTTTATTAATACCTGAATGCATAATACCTGAAAGCGCAAACCACTCCTGCCATGCATTCATACGAGTGCTTTGGTGCAACAACTGTATATCACTAACCAACTGTTTTACTGATAATTTTTGATCTTCAGGCGCAAGTAGTGTACTGCTGCATACAGGTAGAATTTCCTCTTCAAAAAGAAATTCGACTTCTGCCCAGTGGGTACAAAAATCTTCACGCATAATTGCCGCGTCATATTCCCGATGAAGAAAATCATCCACACTCGAAAGTGAATATATATTAACAATAATATCCGGGTTAAGTTCGCTGAACTCCCGCAGACTGGGTATTAACCAGTGGGTACTAAAAGTTGGATTGACTGCCAGTTCTATTACCTGCACTTTCGGTTGCCAACTCATAATGGCATGCGTATCGCGCTCCATCTTATGAAGTGTTTCTTTGATAATACCGAGATAATATTTTCCAGCAGAATTCAGGGTAATACGCTTTTTCGCATGGTCAAACAGTGGTGTGCACAAAAACTCTTCCAGAGCAGTAATCTGACGGAACACGGCACTCTGTGTCAATGCCAGATCTTCTGCCGCCCGGGTATAGCTTTCATAGCGGGCCACCGCCTCAAAAGCGATCAGAAGTTCTGTTTTCGGTATTTTTCCTCTCATATGCCAATCTCTGAAAGTCATTTATTTTCTGCAAGCCGGATGATATCCCTTCACCACCGCGTGTTATTTTAAAGCTACCAACCAGCCCGATGGTTTAATTAAAACAAACTCGCAAAAGAATAAATATATAAATCACCCACCAGGTTATAGATTAAAACGTGAATTATCTTATGTAAGATAGTTGAGTGTTGAGCACTGATGAATCCCCTAATGATTTTGGTAAAAATCATTAAGTTAAGGTGGATACACATCTTGTCATATGATCAAAT
>NZ_JAEOHX010000024.1:0-18777 GCF_019366485.1 Escherichia sp. GZ89
GAGCGGTAGTTCAGTCGGTTAGAATACCTGCCTGTCACGCAGGGGGTCGCGGGTTCGAGTCCCGTCCGTTCCGCCACTTATTAAGAAGCCTCGAGTTAACGCTCGAGGTTTTTTTTTCGTCTGTATTTCTATTATTGCCAAAATCGCAAAAATCCTCTGCGTTTTACGCCCTTTTTCCGCAACAGTCTAAAGTCCATAATCATCTCAGTTAACGAACATAGCATTAAAAGAGGCATATTATGGCTATCCCTGCATTTGGTTTAGGTACTTTTCGTCTGAAAGACGACGTTGTTATTTCATCTGTGAAAACGGCGCTTGAACTTGGTTATCGCGCAATTGATACCGCACAAATCTATGATAACGAAGCCGCAGTAGGTCAGGCGATTGCAGAAAGTGGTGTGCCACGTAATGAACTCTACATCACCACTAAAATCTGGATTGAAAATCTCAGCAAAGATAAATTGACCCCAAGTCTGAAAGAGAGCCTGCAAAAATTGCGTACCGATTATGTTGATCTGACGCTAATCCACTGGCCGTCACCAAACGATGAAGTCTCTGTTGAAGAGTTTATGCAGGCGCTGCTGGAAGCGAAAAAACAAGGTCTGACGTGTGAGATCGGTATTTCCAACTTCACGATCCCATTGATGGAAAAAGCGATTGCTGCTGTTGGCGCTGAAAATATCGCTACCAACCAGATTGAACTCTCTCCTTATCTGCAAAACCGTAAAGTAGTCGATTGGGCTAAACAGCACGGTATCCATATTACTTCCTATATGACGCTGGCATATGGGAAGGCCCTGAAAGATGAGGTTATTGCTCGTATTGCAGCTAAACACAATGCGACTCCGGCACAAGTGATTCTGGCGTGGGCTATGGGGGAAGGTTACTCAGTAATTCCTTCTTCTACTAAACGTGAAAACCTGGAGAGTAATCTTAAGGCACAAAATTTACAGTTTGATGCCGAAGATAAAAAAGCGATCGCCGCACTGGATTGCAACGACCGCCTGGTTAGCCCGGCAGGTCTGGCTCCTGAATGGGATTAAGCCTCTCTGACAGCTCCTTCGGGAGCTGTTTTTACATGCTCGCTAAGGAAATCGATAAAAGCCCGGATGCGCGTACTTACCGCACGGTCGCTGTAATAGACTGCACTAAATGGCATTTCCACTGGCAACACTTTATCTGCCATTAACTCCACCAATTCTCCGCGAGCGATTTCTCTGTCGATCATGTAGTCGGACAAACACGCAATCCCGTTGCCACTCAGGCAAAGCTGTTTCAGTGTTTCCCCACTATTGGATGACAAACCGTACTTCACCTCATGTAATTGTCCATCGCTACAGGCTATCGGCCAGGTATTGAGGGAAGCGGGTTCAGTGAATCCCAGGCAAACATGTTGCTTTAAATCGTCGAGCGTTTCTGGCTTCCCATAGCGGGAAATATAATCGGGGGAGGCTATAATTTTTCGATAACTGTTAAATAACGGCCTGGCACGTAAGCTGGAATCCGTTAACGTACCGGCGCGTATCGCGACATCCACTTTTCTTTCGATCAAATTAATAATCGTTTCGGAGGAGACTAGTGATAAAGTGACTTCCGGATAGCGTTCACGGAAAGGCTTAATCAACGGCATCAGAAAGTGCAGCACCACTGGAGTTGCGGCATCGATGCGCAACAGTCCACGCGGTGTATTACGCGTCTCCATAATTTCTGATTCTGCCGCTGCCATCTCCTGCAAAATTGACTGTACGCGACGAAAATAACGCTCGCCTTCTTCCGTCAGGCTAAGTTGCCGCGTGGTCCGATTAAGCAGGCTGACACCAAGTTTCATCTCCAGCTTTTTCACCGCCCGGCTTACCGCTGAGTTTGCTTGCCCTAATTGTTCCGCTGCCCGGCTAAAGCTGCCGCTTTCGACGACCGAAACAAAAATGGCGAGTTCTTCCGACGTAGCTTTCATTTTTGCCCCTGTTGCAAAATTGAAGAGATATTTTGAATTTATTTGTCATTAAACCATCAGGACACGAGATATGTCATCCGATTTAGTGTTCTCAACAATGAGTAAAATTCTGGCCGGTGTAAGCACTTGCTTACATAACAATATACAATTGCTCGTTGAAAGAGTGAGCTAAAATCCCTATAACAGTAGAAACCTCCCGAGTGCGGAAGGGTTGACGTAATAGAGGTTTCAAAGTCAAAAGTGCGAAAAAACACCTATGCCATGCGCTATGTTGCCGGACAACCAGCGGAAAGGATCTTACCGCCGGGGTCTTTTGCGAGCATCGGCCAGGCATTACCGCCCGGAGAACCGTTAAGTACCGAAGAGCGTATTCGGATCCTGGTGTGGAACATATACAAACAGCAACGCGCTGAATGGTTGTCGGTATTAAAGAACTACGGCAAAGATGCACATCTGGTGTTATTGCAGGAAGCGCAGACAACGCCAGAGTTAGTACAGTTTGCGACCGCTAACTATCTTGCTGCCGATCAGGTACCCGCTTTCGTGCTGCCACAACATCCTTCCGGTGTAATGACCCTTTCGGCGGCGCATCCAGTGTATTGCTGCCCGTTACGTGAACGAGAACCCATTTTGCGTCTGGCGAAGTCGGCACTGGTGACGGTCTATCCATTACCTGACACCCGCCTGTTGATGGTGGTTAATATACACGCCGTCAATTTCAGTCTGGGCGTGGATGTCTATAGTAAGCAGTTACTTCCTATTGGTGATCAGATAGCTCACCACAGCGGCCCGGTCATTATGGCGGGAGATTTCAATGCCTGGAGCCGTAGAAGGATGAACGCGTTATATCGCTTTGCGCGGGAAATGTCGCTGCGCCAGGTGCGTTTTACTGATGATCAGCGTCGACGTGCGTTTGGCCGACCGCTTGATTTTGTTTTCTACCGTGGTCTGAACGTCAGCGAAGCTTCTGTACTGGTGACGCGTGCTTCCGACCACAATCCGCTACTCGTTGAATTCAGTCCCGGCAAGCCTGATAAATAAGGTATGTCAGGTCTGCCACAGGGCAGACCAACGTTTGGCGCTGCCCTTTTTAATCAAACAATAAAAGGACAGCGCAATGACAACACAATCCCACCATGACCACGTAGAAAAGCAGTTTAGCTCGCAGGCCAGTGAGTATTTAACCAGTACCGTACATGCATCCGGGCGAGATTTACAGCGCCTGGCGGTGCGTCTGGCTGATTATCCTGATGCAAGTGTACTTGATATGGGCTGCGGAGCAGGGCATGCCAGCTTTGTCGCTGCGCAGAACGTTAGCGCGGTGGTGGCGTATGACTTATCTGCCCAAATGCTGGATGTCGTGGCACAAGCTGCCGAAGCCCGGCAACTGAAAAATATCACCACCCGCCAGGGATATGCCGAAAGTCTGCCATTTGCCGATAACGCTTTTGATATTGTGATCAGCCGTTATTCTGCTCATCACTGGCATGATGTCGGCGCAGCACTGCGCGAAGTGAATCGGGTATTGAAGCCCGGCGGTATGCTGATTGTGATGGACGTCATGTCGCCAGGACATCCGGTACGTGATATCTGGTTACAGACGGTAGAAGCGTTACGCGATACATCACATGTGCGTAATTACGCCTGCGGTGAGTGGTTGGCGTTAATCAATGAAGCCAATCTGATAGTTGATAATTTAATTACAGATAAGTTACCGCTGGAATTTTCTTCATGGGTCGTGAGAATGCGTACGCCAGAAACGTTAGTAGACGCTATTCGCATTTACCAACAGAGCGCATCGACAGAGGTGAGAACGTATTTTGCCTTGCAGAATGACTGCTCTTTCACCAGTGATATCATCATGGTAGAAGCACATAAAGCAGCATAAATAAAAAAGGCACCGGGGGAATCGGTGCCTTTTTATTATCTGGTTTGTCAGGAATCTGGCATGTTGTTGTTTTTCACAAACAACGTCAGCTTATCGCCTGGTTGCAGATTCGCAGTGTCGCTGTTCCAGCGCATCACATCTTTGATGTTCACGCCGTGGCGTTTAGCAATGCTTGAAAGCGAATCGCCTTTGCGTACACGATACGTAATGCTATCGCTGTTGTTTGCCAACCGCTGTGCGCTACTGCCTGCACCAATCGTCAAACTTTGGCCTGCTTTCAGCTTAGATCCCCGCAGTTTGTTCCACTGCTGCAAATCTTTGGTGCTTACGCCGAGACGTGAAGCGATGCTTGAAAGCGTGTCGCCAGAGCGTACGGTGTAAACACGGCTGTTAAGCGGCGTATTGTCGGCAACCAGTGTCGACTGTACGGCAGCAATTTCGCCAGAAGCCAGAGATTCACGCAGTTGATCTGCATGCTTCTTTGGCACCATCACGTACTGCGGGCCACTTGCGCCCAGCGTGGAGCCTTTCACGCCAGCGTTGAATGTCTTCAGCTTGCTGACGGAAATCCCCGCCATATCTGCAACCTTCGCCATTTCAACCGGGCTGCTCAGGTGCACACGCGCCAGAGCACGGCTTTCATCAGTCGTTGGCAGACGTACACCATAACGCTTGCTGTTTTTGAGAATATCACTCAATGCCAGCATTTTAGGCACGTATTGCTTCGTTTCCTGCGGCAATGGTAATGACCAGAAGTCCGTGGATTTCCCACGCGCTTTGTTCGTTTTAATTGCCTTCATGACCCGACCTTCGCCGCTGTTATAAGCCGCTACGGTCAGAAGCCAGTCGCCGTCAAACATCTTGTTCAGACGCTGCATCATGTTCAGCGCGGCAGTTGTTGAAGCAACAACATCGCGACGCGCGTCATAATTGCGGGTCTGTTTCAAACCATAATTGCGCCCCGTGCTCGGAATGATCTGCCAAATACCTGCGGCATTGGCGCCAGACGTCGCGTGAGGATCAAAAGCGCTCTCCACTATGGGTAGTAGTACCAGTTCCATAGGCATGTTACGTTTTTTAACTTGCCCGGCTATCCAGTACATATACGGCTCTGCCCGTAAAGTTACATCGTGGAGATAGCTCTTATTGCGTAAATATTTCTGTTTCTGCTCGCGAATCCGGTCGTTTTCCGGAATTCCCATCTTTAGCTCGTCGCCAATGAAAGCCCACAAGTCACCATCTGGCGCGATAGACGTCCCATCGTCCATCCATCGTGCCTGACTTGTAAACTTTGCTGCTTCCCCTTGACCAGCTGCAGAAAGGCTCTGTGCGTGCTGTTGAACGTTGCCGGTACTCTGGCAACCCACGAGCAGGACAGAGGCGAGTAATATCGCTTTTGCCTTCATGTGTGTGTCAATAGTTGCTTAAAAGACGACCGATCATAACGGCGAACGGAGCCGATGACAAGAAAGTTTTATCAGAACCTATCTTTCTTTGACCTTAACCATGCAAAACGCTCTTCAGGTTGTTGCAATAATGTTTCTTCATTAATTACATTAATTAAATCAATATCTTCCGTTCTTAAAAAAATATTAATTTGCCGCTCATTTTTCAGAATAACGGGTAGTGTTATTTGATTTTTTGCCCGTAACTCCTTAACTTTACGATAATAATCATTTATGGACAAATCGTGCGGAAGAATACTCAAAGCAAACTTCATATTTGATAACGTATATTCATGAGCACAACATACCAATGTATCGTCAGGTAACGCACTTAACTTTTTAAGTGATTGATACATTTGTGATGGTGTCCCTTCAAACAACCGACCACACCCACCAGAAAACAGCGTGTCGCCGCAAAATAGATAAGGTTTACTGAAGTAACAGATATGTCCTAAAGTGTGACCCGGTGTGGCAATTACACTAAATTCATGCCCCAAAACGAAGGCAGTTTCGCCATCTTTGACTACCTGTGTTGTTCCCTTATCTTGTGTCTCTCGTGGACCATACACCACAATTTGCGGAAACTTTTCCACCAGTTCTTTTACGCCTCCAACGTGATCGTGGTGATGGTGGGTAAGAAATATGGCCTCCGGTTGCCAGTTATTGGCGGCAATGGCGTTTAATACCGGCTCTGCGTCTCCGGGATCGACAATCAGGCAGCGACCTGCTTCATCATTCAAAACCCAGATGTAATTGTCATCAAAGGCGGGAATACTGTTAAGATTCATAGATTACCTCTCAGTGTGAAACGGAAGGTTGTGATGAAACCGGCAAGAGTCCCTCAAACTGTCGTGGCTCCTGATTGCTGGGGCGATTTGCCCTGGGGAGAGCTTTATCGCAAGGCGCTGGAGCGCCAGCTCAACCCGTGGTTCACTAAAATGTATGGTTTTCATCTGCTTAAGATTGGCAATTTAAGCGCAGAAATCAATTGCGAAGCGTGCGCGGTTTCTCATCAAGTGAATGTTTCTGCGCAAGGAATGCCCGTCCAGGTGCAGGCGGACCCACTTCATCTTCCTTTTGCCGATAAATCCGTTGATGTTTGTCTACTGGCACATACATTGCCGTGGTGCACCGATCCGCATCGTTTATTGCGTGAAACCGATCGGGTATTGATTGATGATGGCTGGCTGGTCATTAGTGGCTTTAATCCCATCAGTTTAATGGGATTGCGCAAACTTGTGCCGGTATTGCGAAAAAACTCGCCCTATAACAGCCGGATGTTTACTCTGATGCGGCAACTGGACTGGCTCTCTTTGTTGAATTTTGAAGTGCTGCACGCCAGCCGTTTCCACGTTCTCCCGTGGAACAAACACGGTGGAAAACTATTGAATGCGCATATTCCTGCGCTTGGTTGCTTACAACTTATCGTTGCCCGGAAACGGACTATTCCTTTAACGCTAAATCCGATGAAACAGAGTAAAAACAAGCCACGAATTCGCCAGGCGGTTGGTGCCACCCGGCAATGTCGTAAACCACAGGCTTAAACTTCGACTTGATAGCCTGTATCTTCCAGTGTGGGATTCATCGCCGCAGCACGAGCCAGTTCATCACAGCGTTCGTTTTCCGGGTGTCCGGCATGGCCTTTAACCCATTCCCATTTGATTTGATGCTGCCCCAATGCAGCATCAAGACGTTGCCAGAGATCGACATTTTTTACTGGTTTTTTGTCTGCTGTTTTCCAGCCACGTTTTTTCCAGTTATGGATCCACTGAGTGATCCCCTGGCGGACATACTGGCTGTCGGTACTCAAAATGACTTCGCAATGTTCTTTTAAGGCCTCCAGCGCGACAATAGCGGCCATCAACTCCATACGGTTGTTGGTGGTGCGGGTGTAGCCAGCGCTAAAGGTTTTCTCGCGTCCGCGATAGCGTAAAATAGCGCCGTAACCCCCGGGTCCAGGATTACCCAGACACGAACCATCGGTGAAAATTTCTACCTGTTTAAGCATCTCTGGTAGACTTCCTGTAATTGAATCGAACTGTAAAACGACAAGTCTGACATAAATGACCGCTATGAGCACTGCAATTACACGCCAGATCGTTCTCGATACCGAAACCACCGGTATGAACCAGATTGGTGCGCACTATGAAGGCCACAAGATCATTGAGATTGGTGCCGTTGAAGTGGTGAACCGTCGCCTGACGGGCAATAACTTCCATGTTTATCTCAAACCCGATCGGCTGGTGGATCCGGAAGCCTTTGGCGTACATGGTATTGCCGATGAGTTTTTGCTCGATAAGCCCACGTTTGCCGAAGTAGCCGATGAGTTCATGGACTATATTCGCGGCGCGGAGTTGGTGATCCATAACGCAGCGTTCGATATCGGCTTTATGGACTATGAGTTCTCGTTGCTCAAGCGCGATATTCCGAAGACCAATACCTTCTGTAAGGTCACCGATAGCCTTGCGGTGGCGAGGAAAATGTTTCCCGGTAAGCGAAACAGCCTCGATGCGTTATGTGCCCGCTACGAAATAGATAACAGTAAACGAACGCTGCACGGGGCATTACTCGATGCCCAGATCCTTGCGGAAGTTTATCTGGCGATGACCGGTGGTCAAACGTCGATGGCTTTTGCGATGGAGGGAGAGACACAACAGCAACAAGGTGAAGCAACAATTCAGCGCATTGTGCGTCAGGCAAGTAAGTTACGCGTTGTTTTTGCGACAGATGAAGAGCTTGCAGCACATGAAGCCCGTCTTGATCTGGTGCAGAAGAAGGGTGGAAGCTGCCTCTGGCGGGCGTAATTATCTGTGAAAGGCGATAAAAATAGCGACTTGGGCGATTTTTGCAGCAAACGATTCAAAAGATGAGAAAAACCATTGACGAAGGGTGAGGCAATCCGTAATATTCGCCTCGTTCCCAACGGAACACTACGCGGAGCGGTAGTTCAGTCGGTTAGAATACCTGCCTGTCACGCAGGGGGTCGCGGGTTCGAGTCCCGTCCGTTCCGCCAATATTCAGAAAGCCTGAGTCAGTAATGATTCAGGCTTTCGTCGTTTAAGTTCCAGAAAAAAATAGCCACGAAACTTATCTCGTAGCCATATTTACCCCCTAACGCAATGTGAATTCATCCGCATCCCGCCATGCCGGAAACTTTTCTCTATATTCCCTTAACACCGCCATCGACAACTCGGCATCAATGCGCGTTGCCTGATGCGCGTCGGCAGTAGCGATAATCTCGCCCTGTGGATTAATCACCCGGCTGTCACCGCGATAATGGCAGCCGTTGCCATCGCTGCCGACGCGATTACATCCCGCCACATATGCCTGATTCTCAATCGCGCGGGCCGTCAGCAATGCCTGCCAGTGCAGAGAGCGCGGAGCAGGCCAGTTGGCGACGTACAGGGCGAGGTCATAATCGTTGAGATTGCGCGACCACACCGGAAAACGTAAGTCGTAGCACACCAGCGGCAAAATACGCCAGCCGCGCCATTCCACAATCACTCGCGCATTGCCCGCTTTATAATGAAGATGCTCATCTGCCATTCGGAACAGATGACGCTTGTCATAAAAATGCACCTTGCCGCCCGGCTCAACCAGCAAAAAGCGATTAACCGAACCAGACTCCGTTTGTAATGCAACACTGCCGGCAATCAGCGCATTGCACTGCTGCGCTTTGGCTGTCATCCAGTTCACTACGTCATCTTGTGCTAGCGACGAAGCTGCCGCTTCCATGGCAAAGCCACTGGTAAACATCTCCGGCAGAATGATCACATCGCGCCCGGTAATACCTTCTAGTTGACGATCAAAATGGCGCAGGTTGGCAGGACCATCCATCCACACCAGTGGTTGCTGCAAAAGCGTAATCTTCAAGCCAGGCACGGTGTACAACTCCTTTATGTGAAGGGTTTTATAACTTTAACACCTTATCAGGCAGTTGCCTTAGCGCAGAATAGATTGATAACAAATGCTGATATTGGAAATATCTGATTTGCAAATTATCGTGTTATCGCCAGGCTTTAGCAGGTTAATAACATGGGCAGGATAAGCTCGGGAGGAATGATGTTTAAGGCAATAACAACAGTCGCCGCTCTGGTCATCGCCACCAGTGCAATGGCGCAGGATGATTTAACCATTAGCAGCCTTGCAAAGGGCGAAACCACCAAAGCTGCGTTTAATCAGATGGTACAAGGGCATAAGTTGCCTGCCTGGGTGATGAAAGGCGGTACTTATACTCCCGCACAAACCGTGACATTGGGTGATGAGACGTATCAGGTGATGAGCGCGTGCAAACCGCATGACTGTGGTTCGCAACGTATCGCTGTGATGTGGTCCGAGAAATCTAATCAGATGACGGGGCTGTTCTCGACTATTGATGAGAAAACGTCGCAAGAGAAACTCACCTGGCTGAATGTGAACGATGCGCTTTCGATTGATGGTAAAACGGTGCTGTTCGCGGCGTTGACCGGCAGTCTGGAAAACCATCCGGATGGCTTTAATTTTAAATAATTAGCGGATAAAGAAACGGAGCCTTTCGGCTCCGTTATTCAATTATGCGGCTTCAACTTTCCGAACTTTCTCCGGCAACTTTACCGGCTTCGTCGCCAGCTCTTCCGGCTCAAAGTCATCAACGTTAATACTACGCAGACGGCTCTCTTCAGCTTTTATCAGAATGGCGGCTTCATCTTTATCAATCAGCCCCTTCGCCAGCGCGTTGTGTGCCAGTTCATCCAGACGGGTAAATGGCAGGTTTTTACCCAGCTCTTTACAGATCCGCTGATGAATCGGATCGGCGGCAATCACATCCACCAGCGCCTCTTCCAGTAAACCAACCGGGTTATGTTCGCTCGGCGTCAGGTACTGACCGCGGCCAATACGTGAACGGGTGGCGTTTGGCACTTGTAAAATCTTTGCCACTTTATGATCCAGTTTGTCAGACGGTGCCAGATAATGGCGTCCGGTCGGGAAGATCACCACATTCAGCAGCCCGGCAACCACGCGGTTCGGGAAGTTTTGCAGTAAATCGTCCATTGCCTGTTCAGCCTGATACAGCGCATCCTGTACGCCCCAATGCACCAGCGGCAGGTCGGTTTCATTACGGCCTTCATCGTCATAACGCTTCAGAACGGCAGAGGCGAGGTAAAGCTGACTTAAAATATCACCCAGACGTGCCGAGATGCGTTCGCGACGTTTCAGGCTGCCGCCCAGCACCGCCATCGAAACATCAGAAAGCAGGGCGAGGTTGGCACTCAGGCGGTTCAGGTGCTGATAATAACGTTTAGTGGCATCGCCGGTTGGCGTGCTGCTGGTTAAACCGCGCGTCAGACCCAGCCAGAAGCTGCGAACTTTGTTGCTACCGACGTGACCGATATGTTTGAACAGCAGTTTATCGAACGCGTTAACGTCATTGTTCTTCGCCGCTTCCATCTCTTCCAGCACGTACGGATGGCAACGAATCGCTCCCTGACCGAAGATCATCATGCTGCGGGTCAGAATGTTGGCCCCTTCAACGGTGATGGCAATCGGTGCGCCCTGGTAAGCTCGTGCCAGGAAGTTGCTCTGACCGAGCATAATGCCTTTACCCCCGGTGATATCCATCGCATCAATAATCGACTGCTGCCCACGGTGGGTACAGTGATACTTAACGATAGCCGACAGCACGGCAGGTTTTTCGCCGAGCATAATGCCGTAGGTAATCAGCGATGCCGCAGCATCCATCACGTAGGCATTACCGGCAATACGCGCCAGCGGCTCTTCAATCCCTTCCATCTTACCGATAGAGATTTTGAACTGACGGCGAATGTGTGCATACGCGCCGGTTGCCAGCGCCACCGACTTCACGCCGCCGGTTGAGTTGGAAGGCAGGGTAATACCACGGCCTACGGAGAGACACTCCACCAGCATCCGCCAGCCTTGCCCGGCCATTTTTGGTCCGCCAATAATGTAGTCGATCGGTACGAAGACATCTTTACCGCGCGTCGGTCCGTTTTGGAACGGTACGTTCAGCGGGAAGTGGCGACGACCAATTTCCACGCCTGGCGTGGTGGTCGGGATCAGCGCACAGGTAATGCCTAAATCTTCTGCGCCACCCAGAAGTTTTTCCGGGTCGGAGAGTTTAAACGCCAGACCAAGCACGGTCGCAATCGGCGCGAGCGTAATGTAGCGTTTGTTCCAGGTCAGACGCATGCCCAGCACCTGCTGGCCCTGCCATTCACCCATGCAGACAATCCCGGTATCCGGGATAGCGCCCGCATCGGAACCCGCTTCCGGGCTGGTCAGTGCAAAGCAAGGGATCTCCTGACCACGCGCCAGACGCGGCAGATAGTGATTTTTCTGCTCGTCAGTGCCGTAATGTTGCAGCAGTTCGCCCGGACCTAATGAGTTCGGCACGCCGACGGTAATCGCCAGGATCCCGCTCACGCCGGAGAGTTTTTGCAGCACACGAGACTGGGCATAAGCCGAGAACTCCAGTCCGCCGTACTCTTTTTTGATGATCATCGCGAAGAAACGATGCTCTTTGAGGTACGCCCACAACTCTGGCGGCAAATCAGCCAGCTCATGGGTAATCTGGAAATCATTCGCCATCCGGCAGGCTTCTTCTACCGGGCCGTCGAGAAACGCTTGCTCTTCAGCGGTCAGGCACGGCTGCGGATAGTTATGCAGCTTTTTCCAGTCCGGCTTGCCCTGGAACAAGTCGCCTTCCCACCAGGTGGTGCCTGCATCAATCGCTTCTTTTTCAGTGCGTGACATCGGTGGCATCACCTTACGGAAACCGCGAAATACCGGTGCGGAAATCATCGACTTACGCATAGGCGCAAAGTTAAATGGCACGAGGATAATGGCCAGAGGCACCAGTACCCACGCCGACCACAGACCAGCAACGCCGAGGGCGGCTGTCCAGGCGAGCAAAATCAGACTGCTGATAAATAAGCTCACGCGGTGATAGAACAACGCGCCGAGCAGGACAACCGTAGCGAGAATACTCAAAATCATCATAACGAAAAGCCCCTTACTTGTAGGAGGTCTGACCACTTGTGATGATATGGTTGTAGTGGATGTAAAAACATTTAGCAATGTGTTTACAATATAATTACAACAAAGCTCACATTGTTGCTGTTTTTATCCGCACTTCAGGTCAAAAAGTCCTGGTCATAGCACTTGCCCGTACTTCTCGCTTTTGGCGGTATCCGGTACACTGCATTTTGTCTATTACATTTATGCTGAAGGATATCCTCATGTACCAGGATCTTATTCGTAATGAACTGAACGAAGCGGCGGAAACGCTGGCTAACTTTTTAAAAGATGACGCCAATATTCACGCCATTCAGCGCGCGGCGGTCCTGTTAGCAGACAGCTTTAAAGCCGGTGGCAAAGTGCTTTCCTGCGGCAACGGCGGCTCCCATTGCGACGCCATGCACTTTGCCGAAGAGTTGACCGGTCGCTACCGTGAAAACCGTCCGGGCTACCCGGCGATTGCCATTTCTGACGTTAGTCATATTTCCTGCGTCGGTAATGATTTCGGTTTCAATGATATTTTCTCCCGCTACGTTGAAGCGGTAGGTCGCGAAGGCGATGTACTGCTGGGGATTTCCACCTCCGGTAACTCTGCAAACGTGATCAAAGCGATCGCAGCGGCGCGTGAGAAGGGGATGAAAGTGATCACCCTGACCGGTAAAGACGGCGGCAAAATGGCTGGCACGGCGGATATCGAAATTCGCGTTCCGCACTTTGGTTATGCCGACCGCATTCAGGAGATTCACATTAAAGTGATCCATATCCTGATCCAGTTAATTGAAAAAGAGATGGCTAAGTAAGGGCTTTTCTCCCTCTCCCTTTCAGGGAGAGGGCCGGGGTGAGGGTAACAGCCTGCACCTTATTACTTTTTAATCAATCTTCGCCGGGGGCCATGCGCTCCCGCTGTTGTGGAGGTTACCCATGTGCGAATTGCTCGGGATGAGCGCCAACGTTCCTACCGATATCTGCTTTAGTTTCACCGGTCTGGTGCAGCGTGGTGGTGGAACCGGGCCACATAAAGATGGCTGGGGCATTACCTTTTACGAAGGTAAAGGCTGTCGCACATTTAAAGATCCGCAACCCAGCTTTAATTCCCCTATCGCCAAACTGGTCCAGGACTATCCAATCAAATCCTGCTCGGTAATTGCTCATATTCGCCAGGCGAATCGGGGCGAGGTGGCACTGGAAAATACTCATCCGTTTACCCGCGAGTTATGGGGACGCAACTGGACTTATGCCCATAACGGGCAACTGACGGGGTACAAGTCACTGGAAACCGGCAACTTCCGCCCGGTAGGTGAAACCGACAGCGAAAAAGCCTTTTGCTGGCTGCTGCATAAATTAACGCAGCGTTACCCGCGCACACCGGGCAACATGGCGGCAGTGTTTAAATATATCGCCTCACTGGCGGATGAACTGCGGCAGAAGGGCGTTTTCAACATGCTACTTTCGGACGGACGCTATGTAATGGCGTATTGCTCGACCAATCTGCACTGGATCACCCGCCGCGCGCCGTTTGGCGTGGCAACGTTGCTGGATCAGGATGTGGAAATCGACTTCAGCTCGCAGACCACACCGAATGATGTGGTCACGGTGATTGCGACACAGCCGCTGACGGGCAATGAAACCTGGCAAAAGATTATGCCAGGCGAATGGCGCTTATTTTGCCTCGGGGAGCGTGTAGTTTGATGCCAGCTGTGGTTGCACCACTTCATGGCTCAACGGCTTGCTGACGACGTAACGGCCATTGACCACAGAAACGGTCGGTGGCTTACGGGTCTGTTCAAAGTAGTCGTAGCCCGGCTTCAGTTGCTCCCAGAAGTCCTTAAAGTTGGAATATTTATGGCGCTGCATGTTGGCGTCGGTCATGCGGAATGGGTAAATACTCACTTGCACGCTCGGCTGACCAAATACCAGCGCACCGGTAACGAACTGGAAGATCTCATCAATACCCTGATTGGTCATCGCGTAGCAGCCGATGGAAACACAATCGCCGTGAATCATCAGGTATTTCCCTTCATAACCATGCGCACGATCATAGGCATTGGGGAAACCAATATTAATCGCTTTGTAGTAACGGCTGTCTGGTTTTAACTGATTACGCTGGACGCTATAAAACCCTTCCGGGCTTTTGAAATCGCCCTGACGCTGTTTTGGCCCTAAACCGCCGGAATATTTACAGATTTTATAACTATCGAGCAGTTGATATTGCTCGCCCATTTTGACGTAGAGATCGAGCGTACGTTCTTCCTTGAAGATCTGGATGTAGACAGGGGATCCCATCAACTGCTGCTTATACTCTTTGCTCACTGGTGTGGTCGAGCTACTGCTGCCCAGCAAACTGGCAAACGAAACGCACGGGATCAACAACATCGCAAGAATTAATGCGATTTTACGCATACTGCTTATTCCTTGATAAAACGGTTACACACGCCAGGACGGCAAAATAGATCCCAAATCGGAATAGTCTGGATTTGGAAGGCTCACATTATCACCAAAAGAGTTTTACGCAAGCCTGTCGGCGCTGGGTTTACAAATTTAGCACAAGGGCAGTTTTCAATAGTCCGAAAAGCGCATGTATCACTTATTTCCTAAGATTATGAAACCTCGTAAGTAATATGCAAATAAGCAATTAATAATCCCGTTTACTCCCCCAACCTTTTAAAATTCTCTCCTTCATTCAGCTGGTTTATGTCCTTCATGTCTTCATTCTTTCACGGCAGATTTCTCCATCCAGGCGTGTTTTCGTTATGCGTTTTGCTCCCTTTACTCGCCAGCGCTACCACATCACCTATCTCTCTCAGTTACGCCGCCCGCCAGCGGATGCAAAACCGTGCCAGACTGCTAAAACAGTACCAGGTGCATCTAAAAAAACAGGCGAACTACATTGTGGAAGGCAATGCAGAAAGCAGAAGGGCGCTGCGCCAGCACAACCGGGAGCAGGTAAAACAGCATCCAGAATGGGTTCCTGCACCGCTCAAGGCGAGTGACAGACGCTGGCAGGTGCTGGCAGAAAACAACCACTTTTTAAGCAGCGACCATCTGCATAACATCACCGAAGTAGCGATTCACCGTCTGGAGCAGCAGCTTGGCAAGCCTTACGTCTGGGGCGGCACGCGGCCTGATCAAGGCTTCGACTGTAGCGGGTTGGTTTTTTATGCCTACAACAAGATCCTCGAGGCGAAGCTCCCGCGTACGGCCAATGAGATGTATCACTACCATCGGGCAACGATTGTGGCGAACAACGACCTGCGCCGGGGAGATTTGCTGTTTTTCCATATCCACAGCCGTGAGATTGCCGATCATATAGGCGTGTATTTGGGAGACGGTCAGTTTATCGAGTCGCCGCGAACGGGGGAAACCATTCGGGTAAGCCGGTTAGCTGAACCTTTCTGGCAGGATCATTTTTTGGGGGCTAGACGGATTTTGACTGAAGAAACGATCCTGTAGCCAGCAGAGCGTGTGTGACACTCGAAGCGCCGGATATGATTCATATCCGGCACCGAACCGGATTAGCCCAAATCCGCCATTAACACTTTGGAACGACGCTGATAGTTGTACATCAACTTTTTGCTTTCTGGCAGCAAATCAATATCCACAGGTGTAAACCCGCGTTCCTGAAACCAGTGAATACTGCGGGTAGTAAGAACAAATAGTTTGCTTAATCCTATCTGTTTGGCCTGTGCAGCAATTCGTTCAAGTAAGACTTCACCACGTGCTGAACTGCGGTAATCCGGGTGTACCGCCACACATGCCATTTCGCCTATCTTCTCTTCCGGGAATGGATAGAGCGCGGCGCAGGCAATAGTTGTATTATCGCGCTGAATAATGGTGAATTTGTCGATTTCCATCTCCAGTTGCTCGCGCGAGCGACGTACCAGAATTCCCTGTTGTTCCAGCGGGCGAATCAACTCCAGAATACCGCCAATATCATTAATAGTGGCGCGGCGGATTTGTTCTGCGCTTTCCATAACAATCTGCGTACCAATACCGTCACGGGAGAACAGTTCCTGTAGTAGTGCGCCATCTTCTTGATAGCTAATTAAATGGCAACGCCGCACGCCACTGCGGCAGGCCTTCACCGCACCGCGTAAAAAGCGTACGGTGCCTGAGTTATAATCGCCAGCCGTTTCCTGTGCTTCTACACGCGCCTGAGCTTCGTTAGGAAAGAGTTCAGATACAATATCGCCATCGTCATTAGTCACGCCCTGAGATGAGCAGAAACCGATCATTTTCTCTGCTTTCAGTTTAATGGCGAGTTGGGTCGCAATTTCTTCCGAGGTCAGGTTAAAACTTTCGCCAGTGACAGAAACGGCCACAGGTCCGAGCAACACGATTGCACCACTGTCCAGTTGGCGGTGGATCGCTTCTTCATCAATACGGCGAATACGTCCGCTATGACAATAATCCACACCATCATCAACGCCCAGTGGCTGCGCAATGATGAAATTACCGCTGACCACATTAATATGCGCGCCCTGTAACGGCGTGTTATTTAGACTCATCGACAGGCGAGCGGTGATATCCAATTGTAATGTGCCAGCAGCCTGTTTAACCAGTTCCAGCGTTTTGGCATCTGTTACGCGGATATTCTTGTGATAAAGCGGCTCATGTTGATGCGCTGCAAGGTTGGCATCGATTTGTGGTCGGGCTCCATAAACTACAACCAGACGAATTCCGAGGCTATGTAATAAGCCAATATCATTGACAATACTGGAGAAGTTCTCATGCTCAATGGCTTCGCCGCCGAGCATAATGACAAACGTCTTTCCCCGATGGGTGTTGATATAGGGAACAGAATGACGGAACCCCTGAACAAGTTCGGTACTACGCTCCTTTACCACGGCTCGCCCTCTTTGCATGAATATTCGAAATTATTGTATTTTTATTCTGTTTTTCTCCACCATGCAAGCGCAAATTTTGCCCGGTCTGCAGTTTTTTATCAGTAATTTCGTGAATATAAAAAGAATGTTTACTGTTTAATAGATGACAGATTATGCGCTATTCGCTAAAGTTTCCGGTCAATTTGGTCGTTTTGTGTATCTTTACCGTTTAGATTTTTGCTCGGGAGTAGCATGTCAGGAACCAATTCAGCAATCAGCCGTCGTCGCTTATTACAAGGGGCGGGAGCTATGTGGCTATTGAGCGTAAGTCAGGTGGGACTGGCAGCGGTCAGTCAGGTTGTCGCTGTACGTGTCTGGCCTGCATCGAGTTATACGCGTGTCACAGTAGAATCGAGTCGCCTGCTGAAATACAAACAATTTGCGTTGAGTAATCCTGAACGTGTGGTGGTTGATCTCGAAGGCGTAAATCTTAACACCGTGCTGAAAGGTGTGGCGGCGCAAATACGAACTGATGATCCTTTCATAAAATCAGCACGGGTAGGGCAGTTTGATCCACAAACTGTGCGAATGGTTTTTGAACTCAAGCAAAATGTAAAACCACAGATTTTCGCTTTGGCTCCGGTTGCCGGGTTTAAAGAGCGTCTGGTGATGGATCTTTACCCAGCCAATGCCCAGGACATGCAGGATCCGCTGCTGGCATTGTTAGAAGATTACAACAAAGGCGATCTTGAAAAGCAGGTGCCGCCAGCACAAAGTGGTCCACAACCGGGTAAAGCAGGTCGCGATCGCCCGATAGTCATCATGCTTGACCCTGGCCACGGCGGCGAAGACTCCGGTGCGGTGGGGAAATACAAAACACGCGAAAAAGACGTGGTATTGCAAATAGCTCGCCGTCTGCGCTCTCTGATCGAGAAAGAGGGCAACATGAAGGTGTACATGACGCGCAATGAAGACATCTTCATTCCGTTGCAGGTACGTGTGGCTAAAGCGCAGAAACAGCGTGCCGACCTGTTTGTCTCTATCCATGCTGACGCTTTTACCAGTCGCCAACCGAGCGGTTCCTCGGTATTTGCGCTTTCGACTAAAGGGGCGACCAGTACCGCTGCAAAATATCTGGCACAAACGCAGAACGCCTCGGACTTGATTGGCGGTGTGAGCAAGAGTGGCGACCGCTATGTTGACCACACCATGTTCGATATGGTGCAGTCACTGACCATTGCCGACAGCCTGAAGTTTGGTAAGGCTGTATTGAATAAGCTGGGTAAAATCAACAAACTGCATAAAAATCAGGTTGAACAGGCCGGGTTTGCTGTACTAAAAGCGCCAGATATTCCATCCATTTTGGTGGAAACGGCATTTATCAGTAACGTTGAGGAAGAACGAAAGTTGAAAACCGCAACTTTCCAGCAGGAGATTGCTGAATCTATTCTTGCAGGGATCAAAGCTTACTTTGCCGATGGTGCGACGCTGGCGAGAAGGGGATGATAAAAAAGCGCTGAATGGCGCTTTTTTTATCGAGAGCAGAAACAAAAAAACACCCAACAGGGTGCTTTAGTAATTGGTTGCGGGGGCCGGATTTGAACCGACGACCTTCGGGTTATGAGCCCGACGAGCTACCAGGCTGCTCCACCC
>NZ_JAEOHX010000025.1:0-18618 GCF_019366485.1 Escherichia sp. GZ89
ATTTGATCATATGACAAGATGTGTATCCACCTTAACTTAATGATTTTTACCAAAATCATTAGGGGATTCATCAGTGTTTAACATACTTTCATTTGTAATAAACTCAATGTCATTTTCTTCAATGTAAGATGAAATAAGAGTAGCCTTTGCCTCGCTATACATTTCTAAATCGCCTTGTTTTTCTATCGTATTGCGAGAATTTTTAGCCCAAGCCATTAATGGATCATTTTTCCATTTTTCAATAACATTATTGTTATACCAAATGTCATATCCTATAATCTGGTTTTTGTTTTTTTGAATAATAAATGTTACTGTTCTTGCGGTTTGGAGGAATTGATTCAAATTCAAGCGAAATAATTCAGGGTCAAAATATGTATCAATGCAGCATTTGAGCAAGTGCGATAAATCTTTAAGTCTTCTTTCCCATGGTTTTTTAGTCATAAAACTCTCCATTTTGATAGGTTGCATGCTAGATGCTGATATATTTTAGAGGTGATAAAATTAACTGCTTAACTGTCAATGTAATACAAGTTGTTTGATCTTTGCAATGATTCTTATCAGAAACCATATAGTAAATTAGTTACACAGGAAATTTTTAATATTATTATTATCATTCATTATGTATTAAAATTAGAGTTGTGGCTTGGCTCTGCTAACACGTTGCTCATAGGAGATATGGTAGAGCCGCAGACACGTCGTATGCAGGAACGTGCTGCGGCTGGCTGGTGAACTTCCGATAGTGCGGGTGTTGAATGATTTCCAGTTGCTACCGATTTTACATATTTTTTGCATGAGAGAATTTGTACCACCTCCCACGGACCATCTATGACTGTACGCCACTGTCCCTAGGACTGCTATGTGCCGGAGCGGACATTACAAACGTCCTTCTCGGTGCATGCCACTGTTGCCAATGACCTGCCTAGGAATTGGTTAGCAAGTTACTACCGGATTTTGTAAAAACAGCCCTCCTCATATAAAAAGTATTCGTTCACTTCCGATAAGCGTCGTAATTTTCTATCTTTCATCATATTCTAGATCCCTCTGAAAAAATCTTCCGAGTTTGCTAGGCACTGATACATAACTCTTTTCCAATAATTGGGGAAGTCATTCAAATCTATAATAGGTTTCAGATTTGCTTCAATAAATTCTGACTGTCGCTGCTGAAACGTTGCGGTTGAACTATATTTCCTTATAACTTTTACGAAAGAGTTTCTTTGAGTAATCACTTCACTCAAGTGCTTCCCTGCCTCCAAACGATACCTGTTAGCAATATTTAATAGCTTGAAATGATGAAGAGCTCTGTGTTTGTCTTCCTGCCTCCAGTTCGCCGGGCATTCAACATAAAAACTGATAGCACCCGGAGTTCCGGAAACGAAATTTGCATATACCCATTGCTCACGAAAAAAAATGTCCTTGTCGATATAGGGATGAATCGCTTGGTGTACCTCATCTACTGCGAAAACTTGACCTTTCTCTCCCATATTGCAGTCGCGGCACGATGGAACTAAATTAATAGGCATCACCGAAAATTCAGGATAATGTGCAATAGGAAGAAAATGATCTATATTTTTTGTCTGTCCTATATCACCACAAAATGGACATTTTTCACCTGATGAAACAAGCATGTCATCGTAATATGTTCTAGCGGGTTTGTTTTTATCTCGGAGATTATTTTCATAAAGCTTTTCTAATTTAACCTTTGTCAGGTTACCAACTACTAAGGTTGTAGGCTCAAGAGGGTGTGTCCTGTCGTAGGTAAATAACTGACCTGTCGAGCTTAATATTCTATATTGTTGTTCTTTCTGCAAAAAAGTGGGGAAGTGAGTAATGAAATTATTTCTAACATTTATCTGCATCATACCTTCCGAGCATTTATTAAGCATTTCGCTATAAGTTCTCGCTGGAAGAGGTAGTTTTTTCATTGTACTTTACCTTCATCTCTGTTCATTATCATCGCTTTTAAAACGGTTCGACCTTCTAATCCTATCTGACCATTATAATTTTTTAGAATGGTTTCATAAGAAAGCTCTGAATCAACGGACTGCGATAATAAGTGGTGGTATCCAGAATTTGTCACTTCAAGTAAAAACACCTCACGAGTTAAAACACCTAAGTTCTCACCGAATGTCTCAATATCCGGACGGATAATATTTATTGCTTCTCTTGACCGTAGGACTTTCCACACGCAGGATTTTGGAACCTCTTGCAGTACTACTGGGGAATGAGTTGCAATTATTGCTACACCATTGCGTGCATCGAGTAAGTCGCTTAATGTTCGTAAAAAAGCAGAGAGCAAAGGTGGATGCAGATGAACCTCTGGTTCATCGAATAAAACTAATGACTTTTCGCCAACGACATCTACTAATCTTGTGATAGTAAATAAAACAATTGCATGTCCAGAGCTCATTCGAAGCAGATATTTCTGGATATTGTCATAAAACAATTTAGTGAATTTATCATCGTCCACTTGAATCTGTGGTTCATTACGTCTTAACTCTTCATATTTAGAAATGAGGCTGATGAGTTCCATATTTGAAAAGTTTTCATCACTACTTAGTTTTTTGATAGCTTCAAGCCAGAGTTGTCTTTTTCTATCTACTCTCATACAACCAATAAATGCTGAAATGAATTCTAAGCGGAGATCGCCTAGTGATTTTAAACTATTGCTGGCAGCATTCTTGAGTCCAATATAAAAGTATTGTGTACCTTTTGCTGGGTCAGGTTGTTCTTTAGGAGGAGTAAAAGGATCAAATGCACTAAACGAAACTGAAACAAGCGATCGAAAATATCCCTTTGGGATTCTTGACTCGATAAGTCTATTATTTTCAGAGAAAAAATATTCATTGTTTTCTGGGTTGGTGATTGCACCAATCATTCCATTCAAAATTGTTGTTTTACCACACCCATTCCGCCCGATAAAAGCATGAATGTTCGTGCTGGGCATAGAATTAACCGTCACCTCAAAAGGTATAGTTAAATCACTGAATCCGGGAGCACTTTTTCTATTAAATGAAAAGTGGAAATCTGACAATTCTGGCAAACCATTTAACACACGTGCGAACTGTCCATGAATTTCTGAAAGAGTTACCCCTCTAAGTAATGAGGTGTTAAGGACGCTTTCATTTTCAATGTCGGCTAATCGATTTGGCCATACTACTAAATCCTGAATAGCTTTAAGAAGGTTATGTTTAAAACCATCGCTTAATTTGCTGAGATTAACATAGTAGTCAATGCTTTCACCTAAGGAAAAAAACATTTCAGGGAGTTGACTGAATTTTTTATCTATTAATGAATAAGTGCTTACTTCTTCTTTTTGACCTACAAAACCAATTTTAACATTTCCGATATCGCATTTTTCACCATGCTCATCAAAGACAGTAAGATAAAACATTGTAACAAAGGAATAGTCATTCCAACCATCTGCTCGTAGGAATGCCTTATTTTTTTCTACTGCAGGAATATACCCGCCTCTTTCAATAACACTAAACTCCAACATATAGTAACCCTTAATTTTATTAAAATAACCGCAATTTATTTGGCGGCAACACAGGATCTCTCTTTTAAGTTACTCTCTATTACATACGTTTTCCATCTAAAAATTAGTAGTATTGAACTTAACGGGGCATCGTATTGTAGTTTTCCATATTTAGCTTTCTGCTTCCTTTTGGATAACCCACTGTTATTCATGTTGCATGGTGCACTGTTTATACCAACGATATAGTCTATTAATGCATATATAGTATCGCCGAACGATTAGCTCTTCAGGCTTCTGAAGAAGCGTTTCAAGTACTAATAAGCCGATAGATAGCCACGGACTTCGTAGCCATTTTTCATAAGTGTTAACTTCCGCTCCTCGCTCATAACAGACATTCACTACAGTTATGGCGGAAAGGTATGCATGCTGGGTGTGGGGAAGTCGTGAAAGAAAAGAAGTCAGCTGCGTCGTTTGACATCACTGCTATCTTCTTACTGGTTATGCAGGTCGTAGTGGGTGGCACACAAAGCTTTGCACTGGATTGCGAGGCTTTGTGCTTCTCTGGAGTGCGACAGGTTTGATGACAAAAAATTAGCGCAAGAAGACAAAAATCACCTTGCGCTAATGCTCTGTTACAGGTCACTAATACCATCTAAGTAGTTAATTCGTAGTGACTGCATATATTGCGTTTTGTCGCAATTTGTAGTCTATTATTTAACCGCAGCTTTGTGTAATGCGATGATTTTTAAGTGATTTGTATTATTTTGTCATCCTTTAATAAGGAAAGGGTCATGATGAAGATACTCATCATCGTGGTGCTCTTAGTCATTAGCTTACCGGCTTACTAAGACTACCAGGGCGGGGGAAACCCCGCTCTACCCTCACTCCTGAAAATATGTCACTCCGCCCTTACTGTCAATCGACGGATCCCCGTTCTTGCGAGGCGAATAGCAAAATTAACTGCCCCTCCGGGCTTAATTCTGAAAGTTTCTTCGTTTGTTCTTATTTCATTATTGCAGTCGGTATGATACCGGACCTCAATAATTCTCTAAGAAAGGATTTCTTATGAGCGAACAAATCACGTTTGCCACCAGCGATTTTGCCAGTAACCCGGAACCACGTTGCCCCTGCATTCTGCTGCTGGATGTTTCTGGCTCGATGAGCGGCAGACCCATTAATGAACTTAACGCCGGATTGGTTACCTTTCGCGATGAGCTGCTTGCCGATTCGCTGGCCTTAAAAAGAGTGGAACTCGGTATTGTGACGTTCGGCCCGGTGCATGTGGAACAACCATTTACCAGTGCCGCTAATTTTTTCCCGCCCATCCTGTTTGCCCAGGGGGATACACCAATGGGCGCAGCCATTACCAAAGCCATGAATATGGTTGAGGAACGGAAACGTGAGTACCGCGCAAATGGTATTTCGTATTATCGACCGTGGATTTTCCTGATCACTGATGGCGCACCAACCGATGAGTGGCAGGCTGCCGCCAACAAAGTGTCTCAGGGGGAAGAAGATAAAAAGTTTGCCTTCTTTTCCATCGGTGTTCAGGGGGCTGATATGAAGACCCTGGCACAAATCAGCGTTCGTCAGCCTTTACCACTGCAGGGATTACAATTCCGTGAACTGTTTAGCTGGTTATCCAGTTCACTGCGTTCGGTTTCCCGCTCCACGCCGGGAACGGAAGTTGTGCTGGAAGCGCCAAAAGGCTGGATGTCAGTGTGAGCTGGCGTCTGGTCTATGCATCAGCCGTCGGAACATCGCACATCAGCGCTGACTTGCCTTGCCAGGATGCCTGCCAGATACAGGTTGCCTGGCTAGAAGACCAGCAGCCATTATTGTCGGTATTTGTCGCTGATGGCGCAGGCAGCGTCTCGCAGGGAGGCGAAGGTGCGATGCTTGCCGTCAATGAAGCGATGGCTTATATATCGCAAAAAGTGCAGGGTGGGGAATTGGGGCTTAATGATGTCCTCGCAACGGATATTGTACTGACTATTCGTCAGCGATTTTTGGCCGAGGCAGAGGCCAAAGAATTAGCGGTTCGCGATTTTGCCTGCACATTTCTGGGACTGATTTCATCGCCTAACGGCACATTGATTATGCAGATTGGCGATGGTGGCGTGGTGGTAGATTTGGGGCACGGTTTGCAATTGCCGCTCACGCCGATGGTGGGTGAATATGCCAACATGACGCATTTCATTACCGATGAAGATGCCGTTTCCAGACTGGAAACTTTCACCAGCACTGAGCGTGCGCATAGAGTTGCAGCATTTACGGATGGTATTCAGAGACTGGCGTTAAATATGCTGGATAATTCTCCGCATGTGCCTTTCTTTACCCCGTTTTTCAATGGACTGGCGTCAGCAACGCAGGAACAACTCGATTTATTACCTGAATTGTTAAAGCAGTTTTTGTCCAGCCCGGCGGTAAACGAGCGTACGGATGATGATAAAACGTTGGCACTGGCGCTGTGGGCAGAGTGAGTTTCTCATGGCGGTTGAAGACAACAATTCAACCGCCAGTTTAAACAATAAATATAACGGTTGATTAGCGAACTAATTTTGCTCTTAGCTCGTCGGCTTCTTCTTTTTGATAGGTGACCAATAAAGGATCAATGGTATAACCGCCGTAAATTTTATCCCCGCGCGTATACATCCAGTCTGAAATATCTTCTTTCTTGATTTTCCACTCCTGGCCATATTCTACGTTTGTAACAATACCAGGGGCATTGCTGATTACGCCAATAAACATGCCGTTAGAATAAGTGACATCCGTAAGCCAGAAATGCTCGGTTTCTCCGCGATCGGTTATCGGGGCTTTGACTGCGAAAGTATCAGCATCTTTTTTATTCATAACTTCGATGAATTGATCGGTTTCTTTCCGCGCATGTTTAATCGCGTCAGACATCGCCTTTTTATCATAACCTCCTGTCACTAACGTATCCGAAATCTCACAATAGCCTGCGGTAGTAAAAAATAGCAGACTCAACATAAGTAATATCTTTTTCATTTTTTCTCCAGAATCCCTGTGTAGTAAAAGTTAGCAAAAAACCTGTGGAAGTGAATCATTATCAGGTTGGAATTGAATTGTATCCTGATGAAATTGCATTATCATTTTTATTCTTGAGTGGGACTCTTCCAATATAGAAATAATTATAATGGGCAGTGTTATTATTCATTGAAATATAATATGACTGCCCTTGAAACATTATGAAGACAAATATAAAAGTATTTACATCGACAGGTGAATTGACCACTCTCGGGCGTGAACTGGGCAAAGGCGGCGAAGGCGCGGTTTATGATATCGAGGAGTTTGTCGATAGCGTTGCCAAGATTTATCACACGCCGCCACCCGCCTTAAAACAGGATAAACTCGCCTTTATGGCTGCGACAGTTGACGCGCAGTTGCTGAATTATGTCGCCTGGCCGCAGGCAACGCTTCATAGTGGACGAGGTGGGAAGGTTATCGGTTTTATGATGCCGAAGGTTTCAGGTAAAGAACCGATTCATATGATCTATAGCCCGGCACATCGTCGTCAGAGTTACCCTCATTGTGCGTGGGATTTTCTCCTCTATGTTGCGCGCAATATTGCTTCATCTTTTGCTACGGTTCACGAGCACGGGCACGTCGTGGGTGACGTAAACCAGAACAGCTTTATGGTAGGCCGTGACAGCAAAGTGGTGTTGATTGATAGCGACTCCTTTCAGATTAACGCCAATGGAACGCTGCATTTATGCGAAGTGGGCGTGTCGCATTTTACGTCGCCAGAGCTGCAAACCTTGCCATCATTTGTCGGCTTTGAACGCACCGCGAATCACGATAATTTTGGCCTTGCGTTGCTGATATTTCACGTCTTGTTTGGTGGGCGGCATCCTTATTCTGGTGTGCCGCTTATCTCTGATGCGGGTAATGCGCTGGAGACGGATATTGCCCATTTTCGTTATGCCTACGCGTCAGACAATCAGAGACGTGGCTTAAAACCGCCGCCACGATCGATTCCGCTATCGATGTTACCGGGTGATGTTGCAGCCATGTTTCAGCAGGCATTCACGGAAAGTGGCGTGGCAACCGGGCGTCCGACGGCAAAAGCGTGGGTTGCGGCACTGGATTCTCTACGCCAACAGTTAAAGAAATGTACCGTTTCGGCAATGCATGTTTACCCCGGTCATTTGAGCTGGATAATCAAGGCGTTATCTATTTTATTGATCTCGGCGAAGAGGTCATTACCACCGGCGGGGATTTTGTGCTGGCGAAAGTCTGGGCGATGGTGATGGCGTCAGTAGCACCACCAGCATTGCAACTGCCATTACCCGATCATTTCCAACCGACTGGCAGGCCGCTTCCTTTAGGCCTGTTACGGCGTGAATACATCATTCTGATTGAGATCACACTGTCAGCGTTATCGCTGTTGCTTTGCGGTCTTCAGGCAGAACCGCGTTATATTATTTTGGTGCCTGTGCTGGCGGCTATCTGGATTATTGGCAGTCTGACAAGCAAAGCTTACAAAGCAGAAGTCCAGCACCGTCGTGAGGTATTTAATCGTGCGAAAATGGACTATGACCATTTAGTCAGCCAGATCCAACAGTTGGGCGGGTTGGAAGGTTTTATCGCCAAACGGACGATGCTCGAAAAAATGAAGGACGAAATTCTCGGTTTACCGGAAGAAGAAAAGCGCGCGGTGGCAGCACTTCACGACACCGCAAGGGAACGGCAGAAGCAGAAGTTTCTGGAGGGATTTTTTATTGATGTTGCCTCTATACCCGGTGTTGGCCCTGCGCGTAAAGCGGCGTTACGGTCTTTTGGTATTGAAACAGCAGCAGATGTTACCCGTCGTGGTGTTAAGCAAGTGAAAGGGTTTGGTGATCATCTGACACAGGCGGTTATCGACTGGAAAGCGAGTTGCGAACGCCGTTTTGTGTTCAGGCCGAATGAAGCGGTAACGCCAGCAGACAGACAAGCGGTAATGGCGAAAATGACCGCCAAACGACATCGGCTGGAATCGGCGTTGACTGTCGGTGCGACAGAGTTGCAGCGATTCCGCCTTCATGCTCCAGCACGGACCATGCCGTTGATGGAGCCGCTACGTCAGGCGGCAGAAAAACTGGCTCAGGCGCAGGCTGATTTAAGCCGCTGCTGAGCCATTTTTCAATTAATGAAACACCACTTCCGCCCAGCGTGCCAGCCCGGCGGTGACGGAGCCAAAGTCATCGCCGCCTGCAATCGGAATGCCCGGCAACTGTTCTGCCAGCGCTTTTTTAATCAGCGGCGATCGGGCGCTACCACCAGTCAGATAGATGACATCCGGTTTTTCCTGGGCGTTATCCAGCGCCAGTTGCACCTGTTCCAGAATTCGCGCCAGCGGCTGACTGAGGGCGTTTTCCAGCCCTTGTTGGCTAATCAGCGTTGCCAGTTCATCGCTGATAAACGGCAGCGATGCACGAGTTTCCGCTGCGCTGGAAAGGGCGATTTTGCTCTCTTCCGCGCTGCGTACCAGCCGATAACTTAAACGCTGACGCCAGACTTTCTGTAACAGGGCCACTTTCTCCGGTTCGCGGGCGTCGCGTACCAGATCGTTAAGCAGACGACCGTTAGCACTACTGTAGAAATCACTCTGCGCTGGTACATCGTTGATGGCAACCGCATTCCACCACGGCAGGATCGGCAGGGCGATGCCTTTTTCAGTTTCGCCACCCATGCCCAGTAACGGCATCAGGTTTTTAAACGCCAGTGCGATATCCAGATCGTTACCGCCAATACGGCAACCACTGTGCCCAAGCAGACTGGCTTCACGATCGAGGCGCGAACGCCATTGCGGCCCCATTAGCAGCAACGAACAGTCAGTAGTACCACCGCCGATATCCACCACCAGCACCCGTTTTTCTTCCTGCAAGGTGGCTTCGTAATCCAGCCCAGCCGCCACCGGCTCGTACTGGAATACCACATCCTTAAACCCGGCACGCTTTGCTGCGCGCTCCAGAATCCCTTGTGCCTGGGCGTTTGCTTCATCGCCGCCCAGCCCCTGGAAGTTGATCGGGCGACCAATCACCGCCTGGGTAATCGCTTCTGGCAATTGCGCCTGCGCCTGTTGGCGAATGTGCAGCATCATTGCGCAGACCAGATCCTCGAACAGCGCCACCTGCTGCGGTTTTAAGCCGCTGGCACCGAGGAACGATTTTGGTGATTTCACAAACCACACTTCTTCCGGATCATCAATGTACTGCGCCAGTGAGGAAAGACCGAACTGCACGCTTTTCGCCGTGACATCGATATCTTCTTCGCGGTTATAACGAATTGCCCGACGTAACAGCGCCTGCGTTTCATTGTCGTCTGCCGGAACATCATGATGGCGGTACAGCCATTCGCTTACCGCTTCACGCGTTGGCGCGCAAAGCATTGAAGGCAGCAGCGTGCTGTCGTTTTCCATTTTTAGCAAATGCGGTTTACCGTCACGCATGACCGCCACTGAACAGTTTGCTGTACCGTAATCAAAACCAATAAACACGAAATAATCCCCATGCCGGTGAAGAAGGGGCGTGACTTTAGCGAAATGTTGCCGTCGCGACAACCGGAATATAAAAGCAAAGCGCAGCGTCTGAATAACGTTTATGCTGAAAGCGGATTAACAAGGAGATGCGATGTATACCCTGAACTGGCAGCCGCCGTATGACTGGTCGTGGATGTTGGGTTTTCTCGCCGCTCGTGCGGTGAGCGGTGTGGAAACGGTCGCTGACGATTTTTATGCCCGTAGTCTGGCGGTGGGCGAATATCGCGGCGTGGTGACTGCTATTCCGGATATAGCCAGCCATACTCTGCACATAAATTTAAGTGCAGGTTTAGAACCTGTTGCCGCTGAGTGTCTGGCGAAAATGAGCCGCCTGTTTGATCTGCAATGTAACCCGCAGATTGTGAACGGTGCGTTGGGCGAGTTAGGCGCGGCGCGGCCCGGATTGCGTTTACCTGGTTGTGTTGATGCTTTTGAGCAGGGCGTGCGGGCGATTTTAGGCCAACTGGTGAGCGTGGCGATGGCGGCAAAATTGACCGCCAGAGTGGCACAGCTTTATGGCGAACGGCTGGATTATTTTCCGGAGTATGTCTGTTTCCCCACGCCTCAGCGGCTGGCGGTAGCCGACCCGCAGGCATTAAAAGCGTTAGGTATGCCGTTGAAACGGGCAGAGGCGCTGATTCATCTGGCAAATGCGGCGCTGGAGGGCACCTTACCAATGATAATACCGGGCGACGTAGAACAAGCGATGAAAACGCTGCAAACTTTTCCGGGTATCGGGCGCTGGACGGCGAATTATTTCGCCTTGCGCGGCTGGCAGGCGAAAGATGTTTTTCTGCCGGATGATTATCTGATTAAACAGCGATTTCCGGGAATGACACCGGCACAAATCCGCCGTTATGCCGAGCGCTGGAAGCCCTGGCGTTCTTATGCGCTGTTGCATATCTGGTATACGGAAGGCTGGCAACCCGACGGAACGGACGAATTGTAGGCCTGATACGTCGCATCAGGCGATGGGGAAGCACGCCTTAGTTAATCGCGAAATAACTGCTATTCACCAGCAAATCCAGCGGTTGGGCATCGGCAATCACATCGCCATAAATCAGATCGACGCCGATGCCAGAAAGCGTATCCATCACCAGGGGTAAAACTACTGGCCCGGCGATGGTCTTCATCCCGAGCCGCTGAGCGTGCCCCTGAATGATCGTAATCAGCATCTCATCCATCAAATTACCCTGCACGCTGGCGCATAGCTCACCGTCAAGTAGCAGGTAATCTGCCATATTCGCTTTCAGCGTGTTGAAAATTTGCAGATCGCGACCCACCTGGCTGAGCACTATCCGACATCCCGCCAGCCGCAGTTTTTGCACGCTTTCTGCGTGATCGAAAACCGCTTCTGCCGGAATAATCAGATGTAATAACCGTGGTGGTAGAGGGCTATTTTCCAGTTGCTCAAGCAGTTCATTCACCAGCGCGGCGCTACTCAAACCGGCAACAGAAAGGGGGAGGGCGATGCTTAAGCCTTTACTGGCAATCGCTTTTGCGGTCTGCTGGAAAAATTCATGGAGTACCCGGCGGTCAAGAGCATGGTTAAGCGCCGGATCACCGAAGCTACGACGAAATGTTTGTTCATCAAAAATCTCGCCTTCGCAACCCCAGAGTTTTAGTGATATCAACCACAAATTACGCGCTTCCGGGATCCGTGGTGAAGCGACGCCGTGGGCAATCATCATCAACTGATTCTCTTTAATCATCCGCCACTGTTCATCAATCGACATCGCCGCCCGTTCGATATGTGCGTCAGCTTGCTGCGGTTCGTAAACTGTCACCCGGCCGCGGCCACCATTTTTGGAGGCATAACAGGCGATGTCAGCCTGCGACATCACTTCAACCGCCTGATGATTGTTGTCATCAATCAAGGTAATCCCGGCACTGGCACCTACCCGATGTACACGTCCTTCCCATATAAAGTGATAGTCATTCACGGCGCTGATAATGCGTGTAGCGATAAAACGCGCGCTTTCGACATTACAGTCTGGCAGCAGCAGACCAAATTCATCGCCACCGAGTCGCGCAAGTACGTCGCTGGAGCGCAGCATACTCAGCATCAATGATGCCAGTTCGCGCAGCAAAGCGTCGCCAGCGGCGTGCCCGGCGCTGTCATTCACCGCTTTAAAGCGATCAAGATCGATAAACACCAGTGCATGTCGCTGATGTGTACTGTTTACCGTTTGCAGCAGGATGCGTAGTTGCTTCTCAAAACTGGCGCGATTGGCGAGATGCGTCAGTGCATCATGGGAGGCGCTGTAGCTAAGTTGGCGCAGCATTTTGCGTGATTCGGTGACGTCCTGAATCACCAGTACTGAGCCTATATTGCTGCCGTCCAGAGTACTTAGTGGCGTAATGCTGTAATGCACGTCGTAGCTGCCGCCGCTCCGGCAGTGCAACACTACATCTTGTTCAATCGCGGAACGCGAGGTGTCGGCACTGTAAATGTTCTCCATCAGGGGACCATTGTCGCCAAAGGTAATATGCAACACCGTCAGCAGCGGAACCCCCAACGCTTCCTCCTGCATCCAGCCGCTCATCTTCTCCGCCACCGGATTCATAAAGGTAATTTTCATTGCCATATCAATACAGACCACAGCTTCGCCGATGGAGTCCAGCGTAATGTGCAGGCGCTCTTTTTCCTGAAACAATGCCTCGTTAAGCTGTTTAACCTCAGTCATATCCATATTAATGCCGAGCAGGCGTTCGACTTCGCCTTCTTTATTCAGTACCCGGTTAGCGAGGGCGCGGATATGGCGGATGCCATCTTTCACGGCAATGCGAAATTCCAGTTTAAAGGGAGAGCGTGATTACAATGAATCGCGAATCACTTTTTCGGCGTGCTGGCGATCTTCCGGCAGCACGCACTCGTACCACACTTGCCAGTTCGGTTTGATATGCGGAGGAATTTCATACAGCTCGAACATCCGCTTATCCCAGCTAAAAATATCCGGTTTCAGCTCCCATTCCCAGATACCAATCCCGCCCGCTTCATTAGCCAGTGTAATGCGTTCCATCAGGCGTTTGTTTATGTGTTCAGTACGTTTGAGCTCATTGATATCTTCGATCTGGGCGATAAAGTAGAGCGGCGTACCATCGGTGTGGCGTACCAGTGAGACAGCAAGCAATGCCCAAACAATATCGCCAGTACGATTGTAGTAACGCTTTTCCATCGAATAGGTATTGATCTCACCATTAATGAGTTTCTCAACCTGTTGCAGATCTTTATTGAGATCTTCCGGCCAGGTCAGTTGCTGAAAGGTGAGGGCGCGTAGCTCATCCTGGTTGTAACCGAGAAACTGACATAAGGCTTTATTGGTTTGCAGCCATTGTCCTTCCGTTCCCACAAGAGCCATGCCGATGGCGGAATACTCCATAGCGTTGCGAAAACGGGTTTCGCTTTCGGAAATGTGTTTGCGTTCCGCACGAAAGGCATACATCACCATAGTCATGATGTTGGCGGGCAGCAGGATCAGTAAAAACGGTAGCCACGGCATATGGCTCATCAGGTACGTTCGCGGCGTAGCAAGCAGGGAGGGATCCGCGGCCATCATCAGCGACACCATCATCACCGTGGTAAGGAAAATCAAAAAGGCTTCCATTCGTGGCAGGCGCACGGCGCTCCACATCAGCAGCACAATAATGAAAGTAAAAGGCCACGGTAGATACAGCATCGAAAGCCAGCTTAACGTCAGTGTGATGGCTAACGTGAGCAGTGACTCAAAAAGCAACCGAGGGTTGCGATGGCGCAACAGATAATGTGGCTTAAATAACAATCCCAGCGGCACCAGTGCCAGAGCGCCGATGGATTCTGAAAGGACCCAGATAAAAAATGATCTTAAAGGATCGTCTCCAGGGGTAATCAGGAGAATAAGTACGCCGCCCAGCAACGGGGGAACTATGGCACTGCCAAACGCCAGACGTAACCAGTCATTTAGATTTTTTAGAGGGTTATACCATGGCAACAATTTACGCAGGAGGAGGGCGCCTGTAGCCGCTTCAACAATGTTGATTCCCGTCCAGATCATATTCAGGGAACTGGTAGAGAAAAGGAGAACGGATGCCGCGATATTGCCCAGCGAGCAAGTCAGCGCAATGCCTGGCCACATCCGTCCTGCATGGCGGTAAAACGCTACCATCATAATCGAGGTGGGAAACCAGAGTGGCGCCAGTTGGTTACCAAACTGAGAAAGCTCAAGAGAGAACAGAGTAAAAATAAAAGAAACTAAACCTAAACTGACCAGGTGCAGTAGCGGATGTGGCAGGGTAACTAAAACATGTTGGGATGGTTTACTCATTACTGCTCAATCCGAATGGCCAGATCGTCGCGGATATACCGGACGTTTCAGTGTGAATTTCTGTTTATGCTAGTACAAAAGTTTTACATTTTATATGTGGATTGTTCATAAAATGACGCATCAGGTGATATTTCGTTCGCTGTGAACTAACATTTTTAACTTTGTATTAAAATTGCGCGAATTAATTTGCGTCAGGGAATTATTCGACTAAATTTATGCCCTAACCGTGCAGGCGCTATTCGACTGGTATCAGACGGATGAAATCCCTATAATTGCCGCGTTTGGCGTTTCGACGCTCCCCTTCCTAACATCCAGGTTATTCAGGTCGCTAAATATATGACTGATCAGTCTCATCAGTGCGTCATTATCGGTATCGCTGGCGCATCGGCTTCCGGCAAGAGTCTTATTGCCAGTACCCTTTATCGTGAACTGCGTGAACAAGTGGGCGATGAACACATCGGCGTTATTCCGGAAGATTGCTACTACAAAGATCAAAGCCATCTGTCGATGGAAGAGCGGGTTAAAACTAATTATGACCATCCCAGCGCGATGGATCATAGCCTGCTTCTTGAACATCTTCAGGCACTTAAACGTGGCTCGGCCATTGACCTGCCGGTTTACAGTTACGTAGAACACACGCGAATGAAAGAAACGGTGAAGGTTGAACCGAAGAAAGTCATCATTCTCGAAGGCATCTTATTGCTGACAGATGCACGGCTGCGTGACGAATTGAATTTCTCTATTTTTGTCGATACTCCGCTGGATATCTGCCTGATGCGCCGCATCAAGCGCGACGTTAATGAGCGTGGTCGTTCGATGGATTCCGTGATGGCGCAATATCAAAAAACTGTGCGCCCGATGTTCCTGCAATTTATTGAACCTTCCAAGCAATATGCGGATATTATCGTGCCGCGCGGCGGGAAAAACCGCATCGCGATCGATATATTGAAAGCAAAAATTAGTCAGTTCTTTGAATAAGTTTTGTGAATTGTGTACCGTTCAGTGATAACCTGGTATGCCCTTGACGCAAAAGGCGTTAAGGGAGTGATGCGCGAAAGGAGAAAGTGCCATGCGTCTGTGTGACCGCGATATTGAAGCCTGGCTTGATGAAGGCCGTTTGTCGATCAACCCACGTCCGCCAGTGGAGCGTATTAATGGCGCGACGGTGGATGTGCGCCTGGGCAATAAATTTCGTACCTTCCGTGGTCACACGGCAGCGTTTATCGATCTGAGCGGCCCCAAAGATGAAGTGAGCGCCGCGCTTGATCGTGTGATGAGCGACGAGATTGTGCTCGACGAGGGTGAAGCGTTTTATCTCCATCCGGGAGAGCTGGCGCTGGCGGTAACGCTGGAGTCAGTAACACTGCCTGCCGATCTGGTTGGCTGGCTGGACGGGCGTTCCTCCCTGGCTCGTCTGGGGCTGATGGTACACGTTACCGCACACCGTATCGATCCAGGCTGGTCTGGCTGCATTGTGCTGGAGTTTTACAACTCTGGTAAACTGCCGCTCGCTTTGCGCTCAGGTATGTTAATTGGTGCGCTGAGCTTTGAGCCGCTTTCCGGCCCGGCGGCACGCCCGTACAACCGCCGCGAAGACGCGAAATATCGCAACCAGCAGGGTGCGGTAGCCAGCCGGATCGATAAAGACTAATTCTGGTCCATTGAGGATACCATGAGACGATTTCTGACCACGCTGATGATTCTCCTGGTCGTGCTGGTGGCGGGTTTTTCTGCGTTAGTACTGCTGGTTAATCCGAATGATTTCCGTGATTACATGGTAAAGCAGGTTGCCGCGCGAAGTGGTTATCAGCTTCAGTTAGATGGTCCTCTGCGCTGGCACGTCTGGCCGCAGCTTAGTATCCTTTCTGGTCGCACAATATTAACGGCACAGGGTGCCAGCCAACCGCTGGTCCGTGCCGATAATATGCGCCTTGATGTGGCCCTCTGGCCTTTGTTAAGTCATCAACTCAGCGTTAAGCAAGTCATGCTCAAAGGGGCAGTGATTCAACTGACACCGGAAACAGAAGCGGTGCGCAGTGAAGATGCCCCGGTAGCGCCGAAAGACAATACATTACCCGATAACGCAGAAGATCGTGGCTGGTCGTTTGATATCGCCAGCCTGCGAGTCAGTGACAGCGTGCTGGTGTTCCAGCATGAAGATGACGAGCAGGTTACGGTGCGTGATATCCGCCTGCAAATGGAGCAGGACTCACAACATCGCGGATCGTTTGAGTTTTCCGGGCGGGTAAATCGCGACCAACGTGATCTCTCTTTATCGCTCAAAGGTACGGTTGATGCCTCTGATTATCCACATGATTTAACGGCAGATATTCAACAGATTGACTGGCAGTTGCAGGGTGCTGATCTGCCGAAGCAGGGGATTCAGGGCCATGGTCAGTTCAGGGCTCAGTGGCAGGAAGCGCAAAAACGTCTCTCTTTTGAACAAATCAATTTAACCGCTAACGACAGTAATCTTACCGGTCAGGCGCAGGTAGCGCTGCTTGAGAAGCCAGAATGGCTGCTCAGATTGCAATTTGCCCAGTTAAATCTGGATAATTTGCTGCCAATGAATGATGTGATGACTACGCAAAATGGCGTTGCTCAACAGGGACAAAACCAGCCGACGCTGCCACGTCCGGTAATTTCCTCACGCATTGATGAACCCGCGTATCAGGGGCTGAAAGGCTTTGCGGCAGATATTTTGTTGCAGGCCAATAACGTGCGCTGGCGTGGAATGGATTTTGCCGATGTCACTGCGCAAATGACCAACAAGGCGGGGCTGCTGGAGATTATCCAGTTGCAGGGCAAACTTAACCAGGGTGTTGTGTCGTTACCCGGTACGCTGGATGCCACAGCCTCTCATCCGCGTATAGTTTTCCATCCACGACTGGAAAATGTCGAGATTGGCACCATCCTGAATGCCTTTAACTACCCCATCTCACTAACGGGGAAAATGTCGCTGGCGGGGGATTTCTCTGGTGCTGATATTGATGCTAACGCATTCCGCCACACCTGGCAGGGGACGGCGCATGTCGAAATGGCCGATACGCGCATGGAAGGGATGAACTTCCAGCAGATAATCCAACAAGCGGTAGAACGTAATGGTGGTGATGTGAAGGCCGCTGAAAACTTCGATAACGTGACCCGGCTTGATCACTTCTCTACCGATTTGACGCTCGACAATGGCGTTGTGACTCTTGATGACATGCAGGGTGAGTCGCCCATGCTGGCGCTTTCCGGGGCTGGAACGTTGAATATGGCTGAGCAAACCTGCGACACCCAGTTTGATATTCGGGTCGTGGGTGGCTGGAACGGGGAAAGCAAACTGATTGATTTCCTTAAAGAAACTCCGGTTCCTTTGCGGGTTTATGGCAACTGGCAGCAACTTAATTACAGCCTGCAAGTGGACCAGCTGCTACGCAAACATCTCCAGGACGAAGCGAAACGTCGCCTGAATGACTGGGCCGAGCGGAATAAAGATTCCCGCAATGGCAAAGATGTGAAGAAGTTGCTGGAGAAGATGTAAGACAAGTTATGCAGATGGCGGCGTTAATTTGTCGCCATTTGTCTTTATGGCACTAAGCAGCATGTGGATATTGAACTTCAATACGTTGAATATGCAACCCTGCATGAGCCATCATGGTGATCAATTTATCGATACTAAAGATCTGGATTTTACCTCTGGCAAGTTCAGATATGCGAGGTTGAGTGACCCCTAAAGCAGAAGCTGCCTGAGCCTGGCTAAACCCTTGTTGTTCAATCCAGTTATTAATGATCGTAACAAGTTCGGCACGGATCCGCATATTTTCCGCTTGTTCAGGGGTGTCACTCACTGCATCCCACACACTATCAAAGGTTTCAATTTTCATTTTTCCGCTCCTGAACAAGTTCTTTATAGCGTCGTTTGGCTAAATCAATATCCGATTGACTGGTAGTCTGTGTTTTCTTTTGAAAACAATGCAATACGTAAACCGCTTCTTCAAATTTTGCGACATACATGACGCGATAGATCCCATCAGCATCGCGAGCGGCGGCACCATTATATTCTGAATATGTAAGATCGAAGGCTGTTCCGTTCACTTGATGTTCCTCGCTACTATGGAACGCTCAAGCCGGTGAACGTGCCAGGGTGGCTCAATCGCCACCACCCTGGCAACCCGGGCTCCCGGCGGTAAATCGCCGCTGGCGCGGTTCCCTCATCTTATTCCTTTCGGCTATCGGGTCGGGCGCGAGGTAACATATATGGACGCTCCCGGAATGCAATGCTTTCTTCAGTTATGTAATAAAACGGGTAG
>NZ_JAEOHX010000026.1:0-13481 GCF_019366485.1 Escherichia sp. GZ89
AATCGGTGGAGCTGCATGACAAAGTCATCGGGCATTATCTGAACATAAAACACTATCAATAAGTTGGAGTCATTACCCGGTGCGGAGTGGCTGTTTGGCGGCACTGGCGTTGGTGCCAGCAACCACTTTGAAGCAGGTGGATTTATTCGCAGCCGTGAGGAATTTGCGTGGCCGAATATTCAGTACCATTTCCTGCCAGTAGCGATTAACTATAACGGCTCGAATGCAGTGAAAGAGCACGGTTTCCAGTGCCACGTCGGCTCAATGCGCTCGCCAAGCCGTGGGCATGTGCGGATTAAATCCCGCGACCCGCACCAGCATCCGGCGATTCTGTTTAACTACATGTCGCACGAGCAGGACTGGCAGGAGTTCCGCGACGCAATTCGCATCACCCGCGAGATCATGCATCAACCCGCGCTGGATCAGTATCGTGGCCGCGAAATCAGCCCCGGTGTCGAATGCCAGACGGATGAACAGCTCGATGAGTTCGTGCGTAACCACGCCGAAACCGCCTTCCATCCGTGCGGTACCTGCAAAATGGGTTACGACGAGATGTCCGTGGTTGACGGCGAAGGCCGCGTACACGGGTTAGAAGGCCTGCGTGTGGTGGATGCGTCGATTATGCCGCAGATTATCACCGGGAATTTGAACGCCACGACAATTATGATTGGCGAGAAAATAGCGGATATGATTCGTGGACAGGAAGCGCTGCCGAGGAGCACGGCGGGATATTTTGTGGCAAATGGGATGCCGGTGAGAGCGAAAAAATGAGTCGTGATGTGAACTAACGCAGGAACCGATCAGATTGAGAGTTACCGTTCCAGAGAGGGGGACCGAATCCTTATATAAACACTGAGGTAACTCTCATGCTTCATATCCAGTATTCATGATGCGGGCTTTTTGCTGATATTTAACCCGAACATTCCTGATACAGACTATTAATACAACCTTATCTGCGACAGATTTTATTCTCTGGATATATTATGCGTGAACAAATCAAACAGGATATCGATCTGATTGAGATTTTATTTTATCTGAAGAAAAAGATTCGTGTTATCCTTTTTATTATGGCTATATGTATGGCTATGGTGCTGTTGTTTCTGTATATCAATAAAGACAATATAAAAGTGATTTACAGCCTAAAAATAAACCAGACAACGCCAGGTATACTTGTTAGCTGTGATAGCAATAATAATTTTGCCTGTCAGACTACAATGACTGAAGATGTTATTCAGCGAATTACTACATTTTTTCACACCAGCCCAGATGTCAAGAACAGAGAAATAAGGCTGGAATGGTCAGGAGATAAGAGAGCTTTACCAACTGCTGAAGAGGAAATATCTCGCGTGCAGGCCTCTATTATCAAATGGTATGCGTCAGAATATCATAATGGCAGGCAAGTTCTCGATGAGATACAAACGCCTTCAGCAATTAACAGTGAGCTTTATACAAAAATGATATACCTGACCAGGAACTGGTCATTGTATCCGAACGGTGATGGCTGTGTAACTATAAGCTCACCAGAAATAAAAAATAAATACCCTGCTGCCATTTGCCTGGCTCTGGGATTTTTTCTAAGCATTGTAATTTCTGTAATATTTTGCCTTGTCAAAAAAATGGTAGATGAATACCAACAAAACTCTGGGCAGTAATAAACAACATTCTGATAGAGAGTGCCTGTATAAAGCTGAAGTGACAATGACCGGGAAGGGAACCCGTTTTCAGGAATGGATGCCTGTCTTTTTCACTGTAAATATCCTGGCATTGGTAATACCAGGATATTTACAGAAGAGCAGCATAACCATGACGGAACGGGGTTAAGTCAGGTTGTCCTAAACGCTATTTTCAACCTCGTATGCCTTCTTCAGGTTTATGTCCAGACTTCATATCTCTCTCAACAATCCTCAATAATCAGATACACCGCTTTCACCGGGCCATGAACTCCGACGACTTTGATAAGCTCAATATCCGCCGTTGAACTGGGGCCGCTAATGATGTTAATGCAGGAAGGCATTCGTTCACCGGCCTGCGCTTTCTGATGCAATTTTTCTGCGAGTTGCGCTACACGCGGCAGGATAGTGCTTTTACGCAGGATAAAAAGAGAATATTCCGGGAGCAGGCTCAATGAACGCCCGCGCTCGGCGGCGGAAAAAAGAACCACGCCTCCCGATTCGGTTAAACCATATTCAGCATACACAACACCCACTTTAGCCTGCTCTGCCTGCGAGATATTCTCGGCACCTTTCGCCGGATCCCAAACAACGGCATTGCATTCCTGCTGCAAACGTTCGCTAATCCCCAATTCCTCCAGCCTCGTGTCACCGCTAATCACGACCGACTGATCTCCCAGCTCTTTACACAGACGTATTGCAGCTTCTGCCGCCTTCGCCTCGCTGGTCAGCTCACAGCGCGTCAACATAACATCGCTGGCAAACTGAATAAACGCGTCACAGCGCTGCTGTTGGTTAAGTTGGGTAAGCCGCTCGTTAGCATAGTTGTTAAGCGGCGCATCTTCTGCTTGCGGTTCAAGTCGCAGCGGGCGACCCAGTGCCTGAGCAACGTTATTCAAAAATTCGCCTCGATTATCCATTCTTTTTCTCCTGCGCCTGATGTTTCTTAAACCAACTACGGAAACTCTCTCCGTCAGCTTCAGGAAGATCGCGTGCTTCCATCCAGTCGCTAATCGCGCCAAATTTGAGTGGTGTTTTGCCGCCATTGATAAACCAGCTTGCCGCATGAGCACCGGCCATCATCCCGACTTTCCACAATCCTGGATGACTATTGGCATAAGCGAACATTTTTATCGCCCGTTGCTCTGCTTTTGCGGTGATCCCTTTTTCAGCCATCACCCGACGATGACGCAAAATCAGTTTTGACAGCGGAATACGCACCGGACACACGTTGTCACAAGCTGTGCATAAAGAGCAGGCGTAGGGTAAATCTTTAAAATCTTTATAGCCGCCAAGTAGCGGAGAAATCACCGCACCAATTGGCCCTGGATAAATAGAGCCATATCCATGACCGCCAATATGGCGATATGCCGGACAAGTATTCATACAAGCCCCGCAGCGAATACAGCGCAGCACATCCCGAAATTCAGAGGCCAGCACCTCAGAACGCCCGTTATCGACAATAACCAGATGAAACTCTTCAGGACCATCAACGTGCCCAGCTTCGCGCGGTCCTGTCAGCCAGGTGTTGTATCCCGTCAAACGTGCACCAACGGCACTGCGCGCCAGCATGGTGATCAATACATCTACCTCGGCAAACGTGGGGGCAATACGCTCCATTCCCATCACTGCAATATGCGTTTTAGGCAGCGTGGTACACATTCGCGCATTACCTTCATTGGTCACCAGGCATACCGAACCGGTCTCTGCCACCGCGAAATTACAGCCGGTAATACCTATTTCAGCACTGAGGAAATCTTCGCGGATTTTTTGCCGGATGAATAAGGTCATCGCTTCAGGCGTTTCCGGCCCCTCATAGCCCAGACGTTCGTGTAGCACTCGACGGATCTGATGGCGATCTTTATGAATTGCCGGGACCACAACATGAGATGGCGGATCTTGATCCAGCTGGAGAATATATTCACCCAGATCGGTTTCAATCACCTGAATGCCAGCATCCTGCAACACATGATTGACACCAATCTCTTCGGTCACCATCGATTTAGATTTCACCACCTTCCGGGCATTTTTGCGTTGGGCAACCTGTAAAATGTAGCGGGTAGCGTCTTCTTTGGTTCTTGCAAAATAGACGTGACCGCCGTTTTGCGTCACTTTTTCTGAGAGCTGGTACAGATAAGCGTCGAGATTACTCAGAACATGATCACGTATCTGGGCGGCCCGATCGCGCCACTCCTCCCAGTGCCCCAATTCATCGACCATTTTTTGCCGATTTGCCCCAATACGCTGCTGCGCGTTTGCCACCGCTTTGCGCATGATCGGATCTTCAATTTGCTGACGGATGCGTGTCTTAAAATCTGTATTACTGGTTTTGATCGACATCTTTATATCCTCAGCGGCTCATCAACACTTCAGCAATATGCATCACTTTGACTTTCTGCCCTTCCCGTTGTAATCGCCCACTGATGTTTAGCAGGCAACTCACGTCAGCACCAATTAAATACTCAGGGCGGACTTCCATCAGGTGCGCAACCTTTTCTTTCACCATCTCGCCGGATATTTCGGCCATTTTGACCGAGAACGTGCCGCCAAATCCGCAGCAGGTATCCTGTTCAGCAAAGGTCAACAGCTCCAGTCCACGCACATTTTTCAGCAGCGTAAGTGGCTCGTCCTTCACTCCCAGCTTACGGGCCAGGCTACAAGATGGGTGATACACCGCTCTCCCTTGCAAACTGGCACCTACATCGACTACCCCTAATTTATTAACAATAAAAGAGGTGAGATCCTGCATACGCGCGGCAACCTTTGCGGCACGTGATGCCCATTCAGGTTCATCCGCCAGATACGTCGGGTAACTTTTTACGGCATAGGTGCAAGAGCCAGCCGGTGAAATAATGGGATCGTCGTTATCCTCCAGTGCGGCGATCAGATTTTTCATCCCTGGAATCGCTTCTTTGATATAACCGCTATTGATCGCAGGCTGACCGCAGCATCCCTGTTTCTCCGGGAAATTTACGCGACAGCCGAGTTTTTCCAGTAGCAGCACGGAGTCTCGTGCCATTCTTGATTTCAGGGCGTCACCAATACAGGTGACAAAGAAATTGACATTCACAACTAATACTCCATTACTTCATGCCCATTTATGCCCGATGTTTCCCCCCCACCGGGGGATCAATCATCAATAAATATGGCGTTCTTTTTTAATTGGCTAGCAACATACCACCCCTCATTTGTATGACAAATGATAATCTTTCATCCAAACGTCAAATGCAATAACTAATTTTATTTCTTTCGGCATCGCTCACATTTTATGGGGAAATCGACGATCATTTTTGGCATAAGAAATCCATTTAAAAATGGCTACATCCCTTATACCTATTCAGAGCTACTTATTCAGGGGTTATTGAGATATACACTGATGGTGTACAAAAAAATCACCGACAATAATCACGTATCAAGTAATAGTCGGGATTTTATTTAATTGAAGCAATTTAGTTTGCATTTTTATTTAAAAACTGAGCTAGAGTCCATCAGAAAAAATATATAAAGCCAAAACCACCGTTGGAAATAGAAATAGTTGAAAGGCTCACAACTCCCGGAATGCGGATTATCTTTGCCCTGATTTCTGGCGGTTTTATTCAGGGTGCAAGCTGTCTGACCCTTTCCCGATATTCTCCCGGGGTACAACCAAACTCGCGGACAAACGCCTTGTGAAAAGATGATTCACTGGCATAGCCTACTGACTCAGCGATCACCACAACAGGGAGCGTTTCCCGGGAAAACATCTGGGCCGCTATTTGTAGACGCAACTTTGTTAATACAGCCAGCGGCGTGGTTCCGGAAACATCACGGAAAAGCTGGGCAAAACTTGCCCGGGACATGTGAGCGATGCTGGCCAGCGATTCGACGGTCCAGGCGTGTCCTGGCATTTCCAGCATTTGCTGTATTACCGCACCAAGACGTGGATGCAGAAGCAAACTGAGAATGTTTTTCTCAGTATTAACCTGTGCAATCCACTCACGCACCGCGAGGGTAAAGAATGTAGCGCAGATCTGGCTACACAGTGCATCCACTCCCGGCATTGCCGATCTGGATTCCTGTTGTAAAAACGGGATCGCCTCCCTCAGCCAGTTATATTCCACGCTGTGGTTAACCGGTGCTAAAAACAGCGTTTCCGGCAAAGACGTTAAAAAATAACGCGCCGAATGTTGCAACCGAAGAGTGCCGCAGACAATACAGGTCGATTCATTATCGACATGACTCAGGCGATGAGCTGAATTTTGTGGTAGCAGGACCACATTTCCCGGGCGTAATGTAAAAATCTCCCCCGTCGGCATTTCCAGCTTCGCCGCTCCTTGCGTTAACGCATGCCAACGAATAACCGATAATTCCCCGGCACCATGTGGAAGCTGCCAGTCACTTCCTAACACGCAATTCTTATCGATCGTTCCTTGTGGAGCGTTAAGCATCAACAAACGGCTAAGGGCATCCATATCAGACTCCTGAGTGGTTTTTGATTACAAACACCAACAATCTTAGTAAATAACTAATCTAATACCATCAAATAGTTAATCATGATTTTTGTTTTGTGATTCTGATTAAGAAAAAGAAAATATCAGACGATAAGACAAAATATCAAGCGTTGTGAAGAAATGTTATTTGCTCTTTTGCGTCTATAGTCATGATGTCAAATGAACGCGTTTCGACAGGAAATCATCATGAATAAATATCAGGCAGTGATTATTGGTTTTGGCAAGGCTGGAAAAACATTAGCCGTCACGCTGGCAAAAGCAGGTTGGCGAGTGGCTCTCATCGAACAATCAAATGCAATGTATGGCGGGACCTGTATTAATATCGGCTGCATCCCAACCAAAACATTGGTTCATGACGCACAGCAGCACACAGATTTTGTCCGTGCCATACAGCGTAAAAATGAAGTGGTTAATTTTTTACGTAATAAGAATTTTCATAATCTTGCGGATATGCCCAATATCGACGTGATCGACGGCCAGGCGGAGTTTATCAATAATCATAGCCTGCGTGTTCATCGGCCTGAGGGAAATCTGGAAATTCATGGCGAGAAAATTTTTATTAATACCGGTGCACAAACCGTGGTTCCGCCAATTCCTGGAATTACCACCACGCCAGGAGTATATGACAGCACCGGATTACTTAATCTAAAAGAATTGCCTGGGCATTTAGGTATTTTGGGCGGCGGATATATTGGCGTTGAGTTCGCCTCTATGTTCGCTAATTTTGGCAGCAAGGTAACCATTTTAGAAGCAGCTTCGCTGTTTTTGCCTCGGGAAGATCGGGATATTGCTGATAATATCGCGACGATTTTACGCGATCAGGGCGTCGATATTATCCTCAATGCCCATGTGGAGCGAATCAGTCACCATGAAAATCAAGTGCAAGTGCATAGCGAGCACGCCCAACTGGCGGTGGATGCACTGTTAATAGCTTCCGGTCGTCAACCGGCTACCGCTTCGTTACATCCAGAAAATGCCGGTATCGCAGTAAACGAGCGCGGGGCAATTGTCGTTGACAAGCGATTACATACCACCGCAGACAATATTTGGGCGATGGGAGATGTTACCGGCGGGCTGCAATTTACTTACATATCACTGGATGATTACCGCATTGTACGTGATGAGTTACTGGGTGAAGGCAAACGTAGTACTGATGATCGGAAAAATGTGCCTTATTCCGTATTTATGACACCGCCCCTGTCCAGGGTTGGTATGACAGAAGAACAAGCCAGAGAGAGTGGTGCTGATATTCAGGTGGTGACATTGCCTGTAGCTGCAATTCCGCGCGCCAGAGTGATGAACGATACCCGTGGGGTATTAAAAGCGATTGTTGATAATAAAACCCAACGTATATTAGGGGCATCACTGCTGTGTGTTGACTCCCACGAGATGATTAATATAGTGAAAATGGTGATGGATGCCGGGCTGCCTTATAGCATATTACGCGATCAGATATTTACTCATCCGTCGATGAGCGAATCACTCAATGATCTATTTTCATTAGTCAAATAAACTCAAAATCAGACGCCAGAACAAATATTCTGGCGTCTCAGAGAAAAGAATCCTATTAATTCTCTGTTACTCTATAACTTCTTAATCACTTCATTGATGGTATTTTATATGTTTAAAAAATCTGTTTTATTTGCAACACTATTATCTGGTGTTATGGCATTTTCCACCAATGCAGATGATAAAATAATTCTGAAACATATCAGCGTCTCGTCAGTATCAGCATCACCGACAGTTCTGGAGGATACCATTGCTGATATAGCCAGAAAATATAATGCTTCATCCTGGAAAGTCACATCGATGCGAATTGATAATAATTCAACCGCAACAGCAGTATTGTATAAATAAGGATGTTCACAATGGAAAAATACCTGCACCTGTTAAGTCGGGGTGATAAAATTGGCCTGACATTGATTCGTCTGAGTATTGCGATTGTTTTTATGTGGATTGGGTTATTAAAGTTTGTCCCTTACGAGGCAGACAGCATTACACCATTCGTCGCAAACAGTCCACTAATGTCGTTCTTTTATGAACACCCGGAAGACTATAAACAGTATCTGACTCACGAAGGCGAATACAAACCAGAAGCAAGGGCATGGCAATCGGCCAATAATACCTATGGTTTTTCCAACGGTCTTGGCGTCGTGGAGGTGATTATTGCTCTGCTGGTTTTGGCTAATCCTGTCAATCGCTGGTTAGGTTTATTGGGAGGGCTGATGGCATTTACCACACCGTTGGTAACACTCTCATTTTTAATCACAACCCCGGAGGCATGGGTACCCGCATTGGGTGACGCTCATCATGGTTTCCCTTATTTATCCGGTGCTGGTCGCCTGGTATTGAAAGATACTCTGATGCTGGCAGGTGCTGTCATGATAATGGCAGATTCGGCGCGGGAAATTCTTAAACAACGCAGTAATGAATCCAGTTCAACGTTAAAAACTGAATATTGATAATCCGAACACTGTCTGTTGTTCACTTTTTCAGGCGTCAGGCCCCCTTTCTGATGATGAAGCCTGACGCCATATTACCGGAGATATGACAGAGTGAAGATCAATATCACTCCCCTGTTAAAAGATTCTTATCGTCTCAGGTAAAATACATGATTAATATCAATCATGTATTTTTACAGCAAGACAACCACGAACAAATTCAGGATTAAAATGTTTTACCGAATCCCCAACATAACCCAAATCAAGCGAACTAATTTGTGCCATTTCTTTATCTGTCAGTGAGAAATCGATTTTTGATGGGCATCTGCAATACTCTGAAGCAGACTATACGGAAAATTCCACTGTCAGTCCCTCCATTAGGCATGAACAATGAGTCTACGTTAAAACGTAACCTCAAAGTAGTATGTGGATTTTGATATCACTTATGCAAAAAATTCATTAATAATGTAGGACTGAAACCTCTCTATTTTCGGGGACAACGAAGCAGACGCTACCAGTGCTTTTGCCTTCGCCCTTGCTATTTTTGATACACTTAGGGCCCAGGGTATAACGAAAATGTGCGATATGACAAAGAATTAACGGAGAATGAGATGATCAGGCAGAAGATTCTACAGCAGCTCCTGGAGTGGATTGAGTGCAATCTTGAGCACCCTATTTCAATCGAAGATATCGCACAGAAATCTGGCTACAGCAGACGCAACATCCAGCTTCTGTTCCGAAATTTCATGCATGTGCCTTTGGGAGAATACATTCGCAAACGAAGGCTTTGTCGTGCCGCCATTCTTGTCCGGCTCACCGCGAAATCTATGCTTGATATTGCACTCTCTTTGCATTTTGATTCACAGCAGTCATTCAGCCGCGAATTTAAAAAGTTATTCGGCTGCTCTCCCCGTGAATACCGCCACCGTGATTATTGGGATCTCGCAAATATCTTCCCTTCTTTTTTAATACGTCAACAGCAAAAGACGGAGTGTAGATTAATCAACTTTCCTGAGACACCTATTTTTGGCAACTCATTTAAATATGACATTGAAGTGTCGAATAAATCACCGGATGAAGAAGTCAAACTACGACGTCATCATTTAGCCAGATGTATGAAGAATTTTAAGACGGATATCTATTTCGTTTCCACGTTTGAACCGTCAACAAAATCGGTCGATTTGCTCACGGTTGAAACTTTTGCTGGTACGGTATGTGAATATGCTGACATGCCAAAAGAGTGGACAACGACCCGAGGACTTTATGCCTCTTTCCGTTATGAAGGAAACTGGGAAAATTATCCTGACTGGGTGCGTAACATCTATCTGATAGAGTTACCTGCCAGGGGGTTAGCCAGAGTGAACGGCAGCGATATTGAGCGCTTTTATTACAATGAAGATTTCGTAGAAAAGGATGGCAATGATGTTGTTTGCGAAATTTTTATTCCCGTTCGTCCGGTTTAGTTGGTCACTATCTCTTATTGAGTTTTATCCTTGCCTGATACTATTTAATCAGTATCAGGCAAGGTATTCAGTGAATAATGGCGTTGAATATTTCAACACCATTATTCTTTATTAGATCGTAACTTTCATACTATTCAAATTATGGCATCTCCTCCTCGCCATTTTCAGTCTCTGCAGCAACGGCGTTAATTGTCACCTTCACAGGCGTCATTTCGTACCCGCCATACGTCAGTGCGTTGAATGTGAACGTATAGACACCTGGCTTGCTGGTACTAAATGTACGCGTGATTTTCCCACCTGAGAAATGGTCAGCCTTCGACGGCAGGAATTGATAATCCTTCTCCGTCACTCCTTCCGGAGCCTCAATGTCGACCCACATACTTCCTCCTACGGGATTGACTCCCGCCATCAGGGTAACCGTCATTGTTGCAGTAGTCTTCCCGTCCGCCACCAGAGAATCTACACGTTCTGGAGATGCGGCGAGCACCGCGTTTTTATCATCCGCGACGAATTTAGATTCAGCAGTTTTCGTCGATACCTGACCGTTGGCCTGTTCCACTTTCGCCGTGAGTGTATATGTCGCTGCGATAGTGGTAGAGCCGGTGAAAACAGCCTGTCCTTGCTCATTAGTTTTCGCCGTCCCTTTAGGATCCAGAACTAAATTTTCCGAGCTGGCAGTCAGCGTCACGTCGCTATCCTTCAACAGGTTGTTATTGGCATCAGTCACCGTAACTTTATACGTCTGTTTGGTTTTGCCATCCGCCACTGCACGGTTGCCAATCACCTCAATACTGGAGATGGTCGCCGTAGTCTTATCGGCCACAAACGTTACAGACTGCGCATTCGAAGGCTGGTCATTTCCTGCCGACGCCGTGATCTCATACGTTCCGGCAGTCACGGAGACCACTTTCAGTTCCGCTTTACCCTCCTTGTCGGCGTTCACCATGATATTACCGTCTGCAAGCGGTTTGACGCCCCGAGGCAGATTAAAGACGACCACAGCGCCAGGCAGAAGGTTGCCGTATTGATCCTTAACCGTTGCCGTCAGCGTAAAGGCATCATTGTCGTTTGCCACTTTTGGCGTGCTGCCATCAACCTCCAGGGTCGCCTGACCGGTACTGAAATCCGCCTTGAATTTCACCGTAACCGTCTTCTGAGCATTATTCACTGAGGCCGTGATGCTGTGTTCCCCCGCAACCGTTGACATAAGCTCAATGTCCACTTTCCCTGCCGCATTGGTTGTTACTGTATTCCCCGTCTTGCTGGTCACACCCTGCGGTAAAGTCAGCGTAACTTCTTGCCCCTGCAACGGGTTACCATAGCTGTCCACGACGGTCAGGGTTATCTGGTTAGCAGACTGTCCATTAGCCAGTTGGTTATTAACCTTCACTGTCATATCACGAATCTCAGCCTTAGATGCGTCACCTGCAACGTTCAGCACCAGTGGCTGAGCAACGGCATTTTGGCCGTTCACTCGCGGCATCACAGACAACTGACCCGCGGCAGATCCCAGCGTTAAGGTCGCCACGTAGACCCCATTACCTTTCTCTGTCCAGTTTCCTGCTGAAGGACGCTCACTCCCCGTGCTGGCGGCACCGCTAAACACTGGTGCATCTGGCTTCAGCCCGGTGACCGGGTTCCCGTACGCATCCTTCACGGTGAAGGTGAGTTCCGTCGTCATTTTGACGGTCGGAGCCTTATTGTCCGCAACAAGCGTAGAGTTCGCTGATGACATCTCTCCGGCGATGACCGTCAACTGCGCGGCTTCGGTGGCTGCTGGCTGGCCGTTGAAGAGCGGCATGACACGAAGCTCGCCCGTCTTTCCGCCTGTAGTTAACGTAGCAACATAGGAACAGTCACCTTTTTCGGTCCAACTGGAAACGGTCGCCCCTTCAGAGGCGGTCCCCGTCAAACTTGCCGACAACGAAAGACCACTGATAGTGTTGCCATGTGCATCTTTTGCAATAAGCGTCACGGTTGTGCTTTCGCCGGCTTTTACGTGATCTTCTGCGACAGAGACTTTCGACTGGTTTGAAGATAACGCATCAGCCACCACGGTTACTTTTGCCGCATTTGCTGCCGCATCCTGTCCATTTAGCTTCGGCATAACTTCTAATTCACCCGCCGTAGAGCCGAGAGTAATCTGCGCAGTCCACGTCCCATCACCATTATTTGTCCAGCCAGATGCCGTAGAACCTACAGCAGCGGCACCCGCTAATGACGGCGCTTCCGGCGTGAGACTGGTCACAGGGTTGTCATAGGCATCTTTTGCCGTCCAGATTGCCGTAACTGTACCGCCAACCACCGGTTTATCAGGATTCAGGGTGATGGACGAATGTGCTGCATCAAGCGGACCGGCAACAAACTTCAGCGTTTGTTGTAATGTGCCCAGCTGATACTGCTCGCTGAAAGCACGCACAACAACGTTTCCGGCACGGGTCGAAGAAACCGTGGCGCTGTAAACGCCTGGTTTTATTTCCGAAATGGCACCAACGGTTACACCATTAGTGTCTTGCGGAACAAATCGCAAGCGGCTGGCTTCTCCCGTCACCGGATTACCCTCGGAGTCCACCGCAGTCAACGTCAACGTATAGGCTTGCTGACCATCAGCAACCACATCACCTGACGGCTCGTTAGCGCTCAGGGTGGAGTTTGCCACATCCATCATCGTGGCCCGCAGTTCTGCAGTGACGGTTTTGCTCATGCCATCAACGCTAACAGTAATCGTTGCCTCACCTGACTGCGTTCCGGTAGTAAAGACAGACTGATACACCCCTGCTTCAGTTTCGGTGAACTCACCCAGTGTTGGCTTTGCCTGTGATTTAGTGGCCTTCAGGGAACGAGTCACAATATTTCCAGCCGGTTTGAAGGCTAGTTCAGTCTTGATCTGATCTTTCATGCCCGTGACTGGCTGCCCCTCGGCGTCGCGCAGAGACAGCACCAGCGGTCTTTGCTCATTACCGTTAGCAAGCATTTGAATACGGCTCTGACCGTCAAGCGTTAACGCCGTGCGATCGGCGCTCATACCTGCTCCGGTAATGACCACCTCTGTCTGCACGCGTTTTGAGGCATTGCCTTTGTTATCGTAGGCAACCGCAGAAATCGCATAATAATTGTCTTTGCCTGGACGATAAGCCGGGAGCGTTACTTGCCACTGACTACCCTGACCGGTAATTTTGCCACCCTCAGCCAGTAATGACGGCGCTTCCCACTGCACATTTTTCAGTCCGTGAGTTGCTTTGCTGACCACAAGCCCCAGGGAAAGTGTCTGACCACCCTTACCTTCAATACGTTCAGGCAGAGCAATACGGATCACTTCAGATTTGCGGTACTCAAGAACGGTGATGCTGCCAACTTACTGATTTAGTGTATGATGGTGTTTTTGAGGTGCTCCAGTGGCTTCTGTTTCTATCAGCT
>NZ_JAEOHX010000027.1:0-6724 GCF_019366485.1 Escherichia sp. GZ89
CCGCGGTTTCCATTATAAAATCCTCTTTGACTTTTAAAACAATAAGTTAAAAATAAATACTGTACATATAACCACTGGTTTTATATACAGCATAAAAGCTACGCCGCTGCATTTTCCCTGTCAAGACTGTGGACTTCCATTTTTGTGAAAACGATCAAAAAAACAGTCTTTCACACCACGCGCTATTCTCGCCCGATGCCACAAAAACCAGCACAAACATTACCGTTCTCAGACCTCATTATGTTTTACTGAAACTATGAGATGAGACATCTATGGGACACTGTCACTTTATGGCATGGCACACACTCCGGGACGCACTAAAAATGACAGGCAGATCGCGTTCACAGTTTTACCGTGATATGCGCGCAGGCCTTGTCAGTTACCGTACCGGCAGGGACGGACGACGGGAGTTTGAAACCAGTGAACTGATCCGGGCATACGGCGAATTAAAGCAGAATGAGACACCAGAAAGGCACAGTGAGGGACATGCAGAAAATCCACATGCTCAGCAGACAGAACGCATTCTCCGGGAGCTGAATGAGCTGAAACAATGCCTGACGCTGATGCTTGAGGATAAACAGGCACAGGATATGGATCGCAGACGCCAGGAAGCAGAACGGGAACAGCTACAAAATGAGATAGCCCAGCTCAGGCAGGCACTGGAACTGGAAAAGAAACGGGGATTCTGGTCCAGGTTGTTCGGTCGCTGAACGCTGTCAGAGACTGATGATAAAATAGTCTTCGGATAATAACTCACCGAGAATAAATACTTTAAGGTAGGGAGACACTCATGAGACGTACCGGAAACAAACTTTGTCTTATCGCCATGATAACAGCAACAGTAGCTCTCACAGCCTGTACCCCAAAGGGCAGCGTGGAACAACATACCCGGCATTACGTATATGCTTCTGATGACGGTTTTGATCCCAACTTTTCCACCCAAAAAGCCGACACAACACGAATGATGGTGCCTTTTTTTCGGCAGTTCTGGGATATGGGAGCTAAAGATAAAGCGACAGGAAAATCACGGAGTGATGTGCAACAACGCATTCAGCAGTTTCACAGCCAGGAATTTTTAAACTCACTCCGGGGCACAACTCAATTTGCGGGTACTGATTACCGCAGCAAAGACCTTACCCCGAAAAAATCCAGGCTGCTGGCTGACACGATTTCTGCGGTTTATCTCGATGGCTACGAGGGCAGACAGTAAGTGGATTTACCATAATCCCTTAATTGTACGCACCGCTAAAACGCGTTCAGCGCGATCACGGCAGCAGACAGGTAAAAATGGCAACAAACCACCCGAAAAACTGCCGCGATCGCGCCTGATAAATTTTAACCGTATGAATACCTATGCAACCAGAGGGTACAGGCCACATTACCCCCACTTAATCCACTGAAGCTGCCATTTTTCATGGTTTCACCATCCCAGCGAAGGGCCATCCAGCGTGCGTTCCTGTATTTCCGGCTGACGCTCCCGTTCCAGGGATAACACATGTTCGCGCTCCTGTATCAGCCGTTCCTCTCTTATCTCCAGTTCTCGCTGTATAACTGGCTCAAGCGTTCTGTCTGCTCGCTCAAGTGCTGCACCTGCTGACTCAACTGCATGACCCGCTCGTTCAGCATCGCGTTGTCCCGTTGCGTAAGCGAAAACATCTTCTGCAATTCCACGAAGGCGCTCTCCCATTCGCTCAGCCGCTGCATATAGTCCTGTTGCAGCTGCTCTAAGGCGTTCAGCAAATGTGTTTCCAGCTCTGTCACTCTGTGTCACTCCTTCAGATGTACCCACTCTTTCCCCTGAAAGGGAATCACCTCCGCTGATTTCCCGTACGGAAGGACAAGGAATTTCCTGTTCCCGTCCTGCACAAACTCCACGCCCCATGTCTTCGCGTTCAGTTTCTGCAATGTCTCTTCCTGCTTCCTGATTTCTTCCAGGTTCGCCTGTATCCTCCCTCCAAGATACCAGAGCGTCCCGCCACTCGCGGTAAACAGGAGAAAGACTATCCCCAGTAACATCATGCCCGTATTCCCTGCCAGCTTTAACACGTCCCTCCTGTGCTGCATCATCGCCTCTTTCACCCCTTCCCGGTGTTTTTCCAGCGATTTCTCTGTCGAGGCTGTGAACAGGGCTATAGCGTCTCTGATTTTCGTCTCGTTTGATGTCACAGCCTCGCTTATAGATTCGCCGAGCCTCCTGAACTCGTTGTTCAGCATTTTCTCTGTAGATTCGGCTCTCTCTTTCAGCTTTTTCTCGAACTCCGCGCCCGTCTGCAAAAGATTGCTCATAAAATGCTCCTTTCAGCCTGATATTCTTCCCGCCGTTCGGATCTGCAATGCTGATACTGCTTCGCGTCACCCTGACCACTTCCAGCCCCGCCTCAGTGAGCGCCTGAATCACATCCTGACGGCCTTTTATCTCTCCGGCATGGTAAAGTGCATCTATACCTCGCGTGACGCCCTCAGCAAGCGCCTGTTTCGTTTCAGGCAGGTTATCAGGGAGTGTCAGCGTCCTGCGGTTCTCCGGGGCGTTCGGGTCATGCAGCCCGTAATGGTGATTCACCAGCGTCTGCCAGGCATCAATTCTAGGCCTGTCTGCGCGGTCGTAGTACGGCTGGAGGCGTTTTCCGGTCTGTAGCTCCATGTTCGGAATGACAAAATTCAGCTCAAGCCGTCCCTTGTCCTGGTGCTCCACCCACAGGATGCTGTACTGATTTTTTTCGAGACCGGGCATCAGTACACGCTCAAAGCTCGCCATCACTTTTTCACGTCCTCCCGGCGGCAGCTCCTTCTCCGCGAACGACAGAACACCGGACGTGTATTTCTTCGCAAATGGCGTGGCATCGATGAGTTCCCGGACTTCTTCCGGATTACCCTGAAGCACCGTTGCGCCTTCGCGGTTACGCTCCCTCCCCAGCAGGTAATCAACCGGACCACTGCCACCACCTTTTCCCCTGGCATGAAATTTAACTATCATCCCGCGCCCCCTGTTCCCTGACGGCCAGACGCAGCCGGCGCAGCTCATCCCCGATGGCCATCAGTGCGGCCACCACCTGAACCCGGTCACCGGAAGACCACTGCCCGCTGTTCACCTTACGGGCTGTCTGATTCAGGTTATTTCCGATGGCGGCCAGCTGACGCAGTAACGGCGGTGCCAGTGTCGGCAGTTTTCCGGAACGGGCAACCGGCTCCCCCAGGCAGACCCGCCGCATCCATACCGCCAGTTGTTTACCCTCACAGCGTTCAAGTAACCGGGCATGTTCATCATCAGTAACCCGTATTGTGAGCATCCTCTCGCGTTTCATCGGTATCATTACCCCATGAACAGAAATCCCCCTTACACGGAGGCATCAGTGACTAAACAGGAAAAAACCGCCCTTAACATGGCCCGCTTTATCAGAAGCCAGACATTAACGCTGCTGGAGAAGCTCAACGAACTGGACGCAGATGAACAGGCCGATATTTGTGAATCGCTTCACGACCACGCCGATGAGCTTTACCGCAGCTGCCTCGCACGTTTCGGGGATGACGGTGAAAACCTCTGACACATGCAGCTCCCGGAGACGGTCACAGCTTGTCTGTGAGCGGATGCCGGGAGCTGACAAGCCCGTCAGGGCGCGTCAGCAGGTTTTAGCGGGTGTCGGGGCGCAGCCCTGACCCAGTCACGTAGCGATAGCGGAGTGTATACTGGCTTAACCATGCGGCATCAGTGCGGATTGTATGAAAAGTACGCCATGCCGGGTGTGAAATGCCGCACAGATGCGTAAGGAGAAAATGCACGTCCAGGCGCTTTTCCGCTTCCTCGCTCACTGACTCGCTACGCTCGGTCGTTCGACTGCGGCGAGCGGTACTGACTCACACAAAAACGGTAACACAGTTATCCACAGAATCAGGGGATAAGGCCGGAAAGAACATGTGAGCAAAAGACCAGGAACAGGAAGAAGGCCACGTAGCAGGCGTTTTTCCATAGGCTCCGCCCCCCTGACGAGCATCACAAAAATAGACGCTCAAGTCAGAGGTGGCGAAACCCGACAGGACTATAAAGATACCAGGCGTTTCCCCCTGGAAGCTCCCTCGTGCGCTCTCCTGTTCCGACCCTGCCGCTTACCGGATACCTGTCCGCCTTTCTCCCTTCGGGAAGCGTGGCGCTTTCTCATAGCTCACGCTGTTGGTATCTCAGTTCGGTGTAGGTCGTTCGCTCCAAGCTGGGCTGTGTGCACGAACCCCCCGTTCAGCCCGACCGCTGCGCCTTATCCGGTAACTATCGTCTTGAGTCCAACCCGGTAAGGCACGCCTTAACGCCACTGGCAGCAGCCACTGGTAACCGGATTAGCAGAGCGATGATGGCACAAACGGTGCTACAGAGTTCTTGAAGTAGTGGCCCGACTACGGCTACACTAGAAGGACAGTATTTGGTATCTGCGCTCTGCTGAAGCCAGTTACCTTCGGAAAAAGAGTTGGTAGCTCTTGATCCGGCAAACAAACCACCGTTGGTAGCGGTGGTTTTTTTGTTTGCAAGCAGCAGATTACGCGCAGAAAAAAAGGATCTCAAGAAGATCCTTTGATCTTTTCTACTGAACCGCGATCCCCGTCAGTTTAGAAGAGGAGGATGGTGCGATGGTCCCTCCCTGAACATCACGTATATAGTTAGCCTGATATCCAACAAGGAGGTTTATCGCGAATATTCCCACAAAAAATCTTTTCCTCATAACTCGATCCTTATAAAATGAAAAGAATATATGGCGAGGTTTAATTTATGAGCTTAAGATACTACATAAAAAATATTTTATTTGGCCTGTACTGCACACTTATATATATATACCTTATAACAAAAAACAGCGAAGGGTATTATTTCCTTGTGTCAGATAAGATGCTATATGCAATAGTGATAAGCACTATTCTATGTCCATATTCAAAATATGCTATTGAATACATAGCTTTTAACTTCATAAAGAAAGATTTTTTCGAAAGAAGAAAAAACCTAAATAACGCCCCCGTAGCAAAATTAAACCTATTTATGCTATATAATCTACTTTGTTTGGTCCTAGCAATCCCATTTGGATTGCTAGGACTTTTTATATCAATAAAGAATAATTAAATCCCTAACACCTCATTTATAGTATTAAGTTTATTCTTATCAATATAGGAGCATAGAATTCCTGTAACAATAGCAATACCCCAAATACCTAATGTAGTTCCAGCAAGCAAGCTAAAAAGTAAAGCAACAACATAACTCACCCCTGCATCTGCAGCTTTCTTCTCTAATGTAAGAAATAGTGGCTTCCAGTCACCTGTATCCTTAATTTTTAGGATATCAGATACCACATCATATCCAAAAGAAACATGCCCCGTAATCTTCAAGTACTTGGCAAACTGATCTAAATGTTTAGCCCAGTCATCATACTTCACCGATGCCAACGCATTAAAAATAGCATCACGATCGGCTTTGCTGAATTTCTTATTTAAAACATCCTTGTATTTTTCAAAAGCAGCGAGAGCTTCATTCACATTGCCGATTTTCTTACCTTTAGACTTATCAGCAAGTTCCTGTGCCATTTTCGAATATTTTTCACCATATTTTTCAGTCAGCGTTTGATAAAAGCTAACTGTTGCATCAACAGCATCCTTAATCTGTGAATTAAGGAGATTATTCTGTGCTTTTTTCAAATTTTCTTCAGCTTCATGAACACGAGCGATACCGGCATTACGATTATTACTGACCTGAGAAATAGCCTTCTGGATCTGAGTTATATCAGCATTTATCCGGTTAATACGTGTTTCTGATGCTGTTACCTGTTTTTGTTTTTCTTCTCTAATCTTACCGGCCCCAACCCGTCGTCTGGTTGCTTCAAAAAAAGGACGGTTCTGAAGCGGATCATTGGCTCTTGGTGATAGTTTTTTGACCAGCTCATCCAGTTCTTTATATTTAGCGGATGCCTGAGCCAGTTCATTTCGTTTTCCAGCGAGCGTTTTCATTTCTGCATCACGGGCATGGATACTGGAGCTTAAACGAGAATTGAGAGTCTTAATCTCTCCATCCATTTTCACCACTTCAGATTGTGCAGCAGAAAGTTTTTTTTGGGCGATCTCAACAGCTTTAGCTTCTTCACTCAATGCAGCCAGTCGTTTCTCTTCAGCTTCAGCCAGTTTCAACTGGCGTTCTGTTTCAGCCTTCTCCCGTTCAATCTCTTTACGTCGTTGTTCTGCTTCCTGAAAAGCCTTTTCTGCTGCTTCCGCTTCTTTACGGGCTTTTTCTTCTGCTTTCGCAAGGCGCAAACGCTCTGCTTCCGCCTGCATAGCTGCATTATTAGCATGAGCAAGCTCTGTTGCTGAAGGCGTACGTGAGGCATTGTGACGAAGAGCCTCATTCACGATATCCTTCAGGCGCTGAGTCAGCGCATCCCTGTTTGCCTTTGCTTTCGCCTGTGCTTCCGCTGCAGCTTTTGCCCGGGCAGCCTGCTCTGCCTGTGTTTTCTTTAATTGAGCAGTAGACCATTTAGCAGTTGCATGAATAGCTGCAGAACTTTCACTTTTACTGCCTCCTTTTCCACCTCCGCCGCCAGAGCCACTCCCGTCAGGAGTACCATTCAAAAGAGTAATAATTACCTGTCCCTTATCATCATAAGGAACACCATCTTTATAGTACGCTACCGCGGTTTCCATTATAAAATCCTCTTTGACTTTTAAAACAATAAGTTAAAAATAAATACTGTACATATAACCACTG
>NZ_JAEOHX010000028.1:0-4800 GCF_019366485.1 Escherichia sp. GZ89
AGCTGATAGAAACAGAAGCCACTGGAGCACCTCAAAAACACCATCATACACTAAATCAGTAAGTTGGCAGCATCACCCACTATGACTGTTCAAAAAAGTAAAAATCCGCAGATCGATGCAGCAGAAAATGATGCTTTTTTTCCTTCAGAATACTCGCTAAGTCAGTATACCAGCCCGGTATCAGACCTTGAGGGGGCCAATTATCCGAACCCCTATACAGGGCCGCAGAAGATTCTGGTTATCGCCGCTGATGAACGCTATCTGCCCACTGATAATGGCGCTCTGTTTTCAACGGGTAACCATCCTATTGAAACACTTCTACCTTTATATCATCTACATGCCGCTGGCTTTGAGTTTGAAGTCGCAACTATTTCCGGTCTGATGACGAAGTTTGAATACTGGGCGATGCCGCACAAAGATGAAAAAGTGATGGGCTTCTTTGAGCAGCATAAGCATCTGTTCCGTAATCCGCTGAAGCTGGCAAATGTAGTCGCAAACCTTAACGGCGATAGCCCTTACGCTGCTGTATTCATCCCCGGTGGCCACGGCGCATTAATTGGCCTGCCTGAAAGCCCGGAAGTCGCAGCTACTTTGCAGTGGGCCATCAACAATGACCGGTTTGTTATTTCTCTTTGCCACGGCCCTGCTGCATTTCTTTCCCTTCGTTATGGAGATAATCCACTAAACGGTTACGCAATTTGCGCCTTCCCCGATGCAGCAGACAAACAGACGCCAGATATCGGCTATATGCCTGGCCAACTGACGTGGTTTTTTGGTGAGGAACTGCAGAAAATGGGCATGACCATAGTAAATGACGATATTACTGGTCGGGTTCACAAAGATCGTAAGCTGTTAACGGGTGACAGTCCGTTTGCTGCTAACGCACTTGGTAAACTGGCGGCGCAGGAATTGCTGATGGCCTACAGTAATTAATCTGACAATTATCGATAAGTTATTAATCACCAACCGCAGCCCCTGCGCTGCGGTTCAAGGTTGCTCAAAATGGTGCATCATATTTATTGCCCAACCAATTTAAGATTTTTAGGCTGACAGCCACCAGCAAACAATTCGCAATGCATGATGCCGAATTATTTACCTGAATTTATCAACATAACTGCACGGTTAATCAAAGGTGGCATTAACATTTAAGACATCCCTACGCAAAGACCTGCCTCACATAAATATCTGCTATTAATGTTTCTCATTAATTTTTCTCATTGAATTTTCTCAATGGGAGTTATGTCACTGACACGAGGTGGGCTAAGCGCTTGAATAGTGGCGGAGAGAGAGGGATTTGAACCCTCGGTGGAGTTGCCCCCACTCCGGTTTTCGAGACCGATGATACAGAGTCGAAAAATCAAAGAGTTAAAAATTTTTCTTGGAATAAATGTCTTAAAATCGTACACGAAAAATCAATGAATTACATAACATTAAAGAAGAATATTCCAAGCCTTCTTGAGGCTACCACCTGTTTTCAGGTGTCATTCAGACGTGATTTGCCCCAGATTGGGAAAGCACGCTTTTTTCTCAGCTATCGTCCTCTTATTTTGCCGTTACATTTCTTTTTGCACTCTAATGATTAATTTACAATAATAATATCGGTAATTATTGAGTAATAATAAATTGATTATTGCAAATGTAATTTAATTCCATCTTCGCGTTATATTCCAATCTTTAATCTCCGCATGGAACAAGTTGCATGCGTGACTATATTAAGACAACTTATAACCACCAAAACATTTGCTTTGCAAGCAAAAACAGTGACCATTGACTCTAAGAAAATTCCGATCTATTGTTAGGGTCATCAAAGTTACTTAACAGTATTCCGAAATGAAAATACAAAGCAAGCTAATTGTCTTATTAAACATTATTATTGCATTTATATTATTTGAGCTTTTAGCTCAAAAATTTGGTTTGAGTACATTATTTTAAAGCAAGATAAACAATATCGGGCACTCTAGTTTTTATAATTAACAATTAAACGTCCATGAAATGTTATTTACTTTTCTTCGCTATTGTCATATCTTAATATAGTGGCTTACGCCACTCTACTTTCATCACATTTTGTACGTTTATGTACTCGCCATGAAGCTCTTTCATGGCGATTTTTTATTCTTAATCCAAGAACATACTCCCTACCTATAGCAAAATCACTTTTTTAACAAAAGAATAACGTATTTAGGTAATCATTACGAATTTACCCTATAGGTGCTACTGGCCATTCAATATCCGGTGCAGTTGTTGTATTAACACGGTTCAGCAACACCCGATACTTCTTCCAGGCTTCCAGCAACGACGCCTCTTCTTCCGTTGCAATCTCCAGATCTACAGCATCCTGAAGCGGCGCTATATGCTCACTGGCTACCTGCATCAGGCTGTTTTTTGTTTCTTCCGCCTCCCGGATCCGGAACAGTTTTTCTGCTTCCGTATCCTTCACCCAGACTGTACCGTTCCACTTCTGAAACTCCCCTTCCGGGGATAACCAGGTGACATTTTCCGGTAATGAGCCGAGTTCAGAAATAAATAACGCGTCGCCGGAAGCCACGTCATAGACCGTTTTACCCCGATGGTCTTCAACGAGATGCCACGATGCCTCATCACTGTTGAAAACAGCCACAAAGCCAGCCGGAATATCTGGCGGTGCAATATCGGTACTGTTTGCAGGCAGACCTGTATGAGGGGGAATGTATGCATCACCTTCACCAATAAATTCATTGGTTCCGGCCAGCAGATTATAAATTTTTATAGTCCGTGGTTGTTCACTCATTCTGAATGCCATTATGCAAGCCTCACAATATAGTTAAATGCGATGTTTTTGACGGTGTTTTCCGCGTTACCAGCAGCGTTAACGGTGATGGTGTGTCCATGTGAACCAATCGCAACGGAGTGTGTATGAGCGCCAATATCAACAGTATGTGCGTGTGCGCCTGCACTTGCAGCAGTACCTGACACCGTGTGGGTATGCGCTCCGGCTGACGATGTGCCAGTACTCGAGCCTGAACGAGACGCACCTTTGAGGGCTTGATCGCCCTGATCGGTATTGCCAGATGGGTAACAGGCAACCGTGTGTGTATGTGCCCCTGCAGAAGCAGCCGTACCACTGACACTATGGGTGTGCGCTCCGGTGTTATTCGTGGACCTGGTACCATAATTAAACGAACTGGTAGTTTTCGTCCCCAAATCCGTACTGGATGCACTGGCACTGTGGGTATGCGATTTAATGCCGTCCTGTTCCTGTGACAATACAGCACGACCACTGGCGGGTTTACCCTTAATTGTCCAGCCACGCATATCGGGGATCACACCAGATGGGTAAGCGGTTGCAAGTTTCGGGTAGGCAGATTTGTCAAAAGTCTGCCCCTGCATCAGGGCATAACCAGACGGAACGGTATCTGATGGCCACGGGATTGGTGCGCCAACTGGATAAAACTCTGCCGGAGGATGGGCAGTAGTGTAAAGCTGCGCCCACGGCGACCAGTTGGCGTCGGTTGTATCCCGTCGCGAACGAATAAATGCCGGAGCATGTGCACCGCTTGTACCACTCCACCCGATAAGCAATTCGCCCTCTCCAGCAGCATTCGCACCTTTCATATGAAGCACATTGCCGTAAGTCGTGGGGTAGCCATTTTTATACGCTTCATACATCTGAACGCCTGGGGTGCCTTGTGTATTGCCACTTAATGCGGCCACCATACCTCTGGACACTAAGGTATTAATGTTGATGTCACCTGAGCCATCAAACTTAACACCATTAATATTTATTGGCGTTTGAAGCTTCGTAGCCGTTGAAGCATTACCCTTAATGCCGCCATTAACGGTAAGCGACCCGGTTATTGTGCCTCCTGTTAATTTCAAAAAGAGCGCATCAATCCATCCAGCGAAACCCGGTTTATTGATATACAAGTTGCCATCATTGGCAAATATGCCACCACCTGGAGTTCTTAATGGTTGCGCCATATTTGCTAAAGTCAATGCACCGGACATTTGCCCCCCAGACAGAGGCAAGGCACCAATAAACTGATGCGAGCAGTAATAACCACGCCCCTGGTTAAAATCAATTACAGTACGGGCATTTATACATTCAGTAGCAGGTTCTGTTACACCCCACTTATATGTAGTTTGACCTACGGTATAATCAGTTGTAGGTACAATGACACTTATCCCTTCCTCAGCAAATACTTTAATCGGAAAAGCTCTGGCCTCAACATAAAATACACTGCAAACATCGTCATCTTTAGTGCTTGCGATAATTGAGTGAATAGACCGTTCCTCAGACTGATATGCCCAGAAATAACCCGCAGCATATGATCCTCTGTCCGACCAACCACCACTTGTAACGATGCCATTAAATTCGCAGTTATTCATGGGATCATTACCAGCATTCTGTCTTGTTGATATGACCACCCGGCTGGCAAGTTCATCGTTATATCCGGCTGAACGGCGCAATACAATCGGATACCATTTCCCGTCAACAACATTCGCTGGGGCAGAAAAGGAATACTTACGCATCCCCCTTTTTTGATCAACTTCACCTTTGCTGTAGACGTTAATGTTGCTCAGGAACCTATCTTTATCAGGTATATCTGCGCCGTTCTGGTCTTTCCGAAGGCGTGTTTCAGCGTTGTCGTATGCAGACTTGACCGCTTTCGGTGTTGCTGCAAGCGTCTCAGATTCGCTGCTGGTCTCACTGCTGAGCTGTACTATCCCCTTTTTCGTCGTGCTCGCATCCTCAAGCGCCACGGCAGATGCAATATCCTCTGCCCGTTTTGCAGCTGTCTCGGCGCGCGTTGCCGCGGATTC
>NZ_JAEOHX010000029.1:0-4545 GCF_019366485.1 Escherichia sp. GZ89
AAAACACGCGAAACCCGTAATGATGAGGCCACCCGGTTATTGCTGCAGTACAGTCAGCAACAGGCACAGGTGGAAGGACAGATTGCTGCTGCAAGACAGTCAGCTGGCATTGCCACTGACAGGATGACAGAAGCGCATAAACAGCTTCTGGCTCTGCAGCAGCGCATCAGCGATCTGGACGGGAAAAAACTGACGGCAGATGAAAAGAGTGTGCTGGCCCGTAAAGATGAACTGATTCAGGCACTGACGCTGTTGGATGTAAAACAGCAGGAGCTTCAGAAACAGACGGCACTCAACGATCTGAAGAAAAAAACAATTCAGCTGACCAGTCAACTGGCTGAAGAAGAGCGCTCTCAGCATCAGCAACATGACCTGGATATCGCCACGGTGGGTATGGGTGATCAGCAGCGGCAGCGATATCAGGTACAACTGAGTCTTCGCCAGAAATACCAGCAACAGCTGGAGCAGTTGAGGCGGGATAGTGAGCAGAAAGGGACATATAACACGGATGACTACAGAAAGGCCGAGCAGGCGCTGACGGAGAGCCTGAACAGGCAACTGAATGAGAATCGCCGTTACTGGCAACAGCTTGAAATTGCTCAGGGTAACTGGAAAAACGGTGCCATGCGGGCGTTTCAGAATTTCACGGCAGATGCGGATAATGCGGCAGGCACTGCGGAGCAGATGCTTACAGCGGCATTTAATAGTGCAGGTAATGCACTGGCAACATTCTGTACCACCGGAAAACTGAACTTCAAATCTTTTACCGCCTCGCTCCTTTCTGATCTGGCAAAAATCATGGCTCAGATGTCCATGATGCAGGCAGTTAAGGGGATTGGTTCGGCGTTTGGCTGGGGGAGTGCAGCAACTGCCAGTGTGACGCCCAATGCTGATGGTGGTGTTTATCAGTCTGCTGATTTGAGTCGCTACAGTGGCACGGTGGTTAACCGTCCGACGTTTTTTGCTTTTGCAAAAGGTGCAGGTGTGATGGGGGAAGCTGGGCCTGAAGCCATTCTGCCTCTGCGTCGTGGTGCTGACGGTAAGCTGGGGGTTGTGGCGGATATTGGTGGTTCAGGTATGGCGATGTTTGCCCCGCAGTACAACATCGAGATCAATAACGATGGCACGAACGGGCAGATAGGTCCGGCTGCCCTGAAGGTGGTTTATGACCTCGGGAAAAAAGCAGCAGCGGACTTTATGCAACAGCAGTCCCGTGATGGTGGTCTGTTCTCCGGAGGTGGACGATGAAAACCTTCCGCTGGAAAGTGAAATCCGGTATGGATGTGGCTTCGGCCCCTTCCGTAATAAAGGTGCGCTTTGGTGATGGCTATTCTCAGCGTGCGCCTGCCGGGCTGAACGCTGACCTGAAAACGTACAGCGTGACGCTTTCTGTTCCCCGCGAGGAGGCCACGGCACTGGAATCGTTTCTGGCTGAGCACGGGGGCTGGAAGGCCTTTCTGTGGACGCCGCCTTATGGCTACCGGCAGATAAAGGTGACCTGCGCAAAATGGTCGTCGCGGGTCAGTATGTTGCGTGTTGAGTTCAGCGCAGAGTTTGAACAGGTGGTGAACTGATGCAGAATATCCGACAGGAAACACTGAATGAATGCACCCGTGCGGAGCAGTCTGCCAGCGTGGTGCTCTGGGAAATCGATCTGACAGAGGTCGGCGGAGATCGTTATTTCTTCTGTAATGAGCAGAACGAAAAAGGTGAACCAGTCACCTGGCAGGGGCGGCAGTATCAGGCCTATCCCATTCAGGGAAGTGGATTTGAGATGAACGGCAAAGGAGCCAGTGCAAGGCCAACGCTGAAAGTCTCTAATCTGCACGGCATGGTCACCGGGATGGCGGAAGACCTGCAGAGTCTGGTCGGAGGAACGGTGGTCAGGCGTAAGGTTTACGCCCGTTTTCTGGATGCGGTGAACTTCGTCAACGGAAATAGCGATGCCGATCCGGAGCAGGAGGTGATCAGCCGCTGGCGCATCGAGCAGTGCAGCGAACTGAGCGCGGTGAGCGCCTCTTTTGTACTGTCCACGCCGACGGAAACGGATGGCGCTGTTTTTCCGGGGCGCATCATGCTGGCCAACACCTGTACCTGGACCTATCGCGGTGATGAGTGCGGTTATAGCGGTCCGGCTGTCGCGGATGAATATGACCAGCCGACGTCCGATATCACGAAAGATAAATGCAGTAAATGCCTGAGTGGCTGTAAGTTTCGCAATAATGTCGGCAACTTTGGCGGCTTCCTTTCCATTAACAAACTTTCGCAGTAATCCCATGACAGAGACAGAATCAGCGATTCTGGCGCACGCCCGGCGATGTGCGCCAGCGGAGTCGTGCGGCTTCGTGGTGAGAACGCCGGAGGGGGAAAGATATTTTCCCTGCGTGAATATCTCCGGTGAGCCGGAGGAGTATTTCCGGATGTCGCCGGAGGACTGGCTGCAGGCAGAAATGCAGGGTGAGATTGTGGCGCTGGTCCACAGTCACCCCGGTGGTCTGCCCTGGCTGAGTGAGGCCGATCGGCGGCTGCAGGTGCAGAGTGATTTGCCGTGGTGGCTGGTCTGCCGGGGGGCGATTTACAAGTTCCGCTGTGTGCCACATCTTACCGGGCGGCGCTTTGAGCACGGGGTGACGGACTGTTACACGCTGTTCCGGGATGCTTACCATCTGGCGGGGATTGAGATGCCGGATTTTCATCGCGGGGATGACTGGTGGCGTAACGGTCAGAATCTCTATCTGGATAATCTGGAGGCCACAGGGCTGTATCAGGTGCCGTTGTCAGCGGCGCAGCCGGGCGATGTGCTGCTGTGCTGTTTTGGTTCATCGGTGCCGAATCATGCCGCCATTTACTGTGGTGACGGCGAGCTGCTGCACCATATTCCTGAACAACTGAGCAAACGAGAGAGGTATACCGACAAATGGCAGCGACGCACACACTCCCTCTGGCGTCACCGGGCATGGCACGCATCTGCCTTTACGGGGATTTACAACGATTTGGTCGCCGCATCGACCTTCGTGTGAAAACGGGGGCTGAAGCCATCCGGGCGCTGGCCACGCAGCTTCCGGCGTTTCGCCAGAAACTGAATGAGGGCTGGTATCAGGTGCGCATTTCCGGGCGTGATGCAGGCGAAAACGAATTATCTGCCCGTCTTAATGAGCCGCTGGCAAATGGTGCCGTGATCCACATCGTACCGCGTCTGGCGGGTGCCAAAAGTGGCGGTATTTTTCAGGCAGTGCTGGGTGCGGCGCTAATTGCTACGGCAATCTGGATGCCGGGGCTTAGTATTGTTGCAAGTAATCTCATGTTCTCTCTTGGGGCAGGTATGGTTTTAGGCGGTGTTGCGCAGATGCTGGCACCGAAAGCCAAAACGCCTAAAGTGTCAGCCACTGATAACGGTAAGCAAAATACCTATTTTTCCTCATTGGATAACATGGTTGCCCAGGGCAATGTCCTGCCTGTTCTGTACGGTGAAATGCGCGTGGGGTCACGTGTGGCATCTCAGGAGATCAGCACGGCAGATGAAGGGGATGGTGGTCAGGTTGTGGTAATTGGGCGGTAATATTATTTACTCATGTTCTAACTGATTTAATATTTATATCGAACACTGATAATTATTCTGTTGGTTAGCTATATGAACAAAACGATTTTATTCTGCACGATTATTGCCTTAACAGGATGTAAATCTTTGGATTACGTAAAATCCGGCAAGCCTGTAATGGAAGGTAATTCATTAAAAAATATTGATGAATTGTCAGGCTGCATATCCAGACAATGGGCTGGTAATGGAACACCTATAACATCCATTCCTATTGAGAATGGGGTAAGCCTTTTAGTTCCACAGGCTATGGGTGGGTATGATGTTGTGCTTGATATCAAAAAAGCAGGAAATGGCAGTAGTTTTACTCTTTATGAACGCGTACCAGCATTAACGCCAAAAATTTTTGCTGATAGTGTTAATGCATGTAAATAATAGTTAATCCTGCCGTAACTCATGAGCCGCCTTTTGGGCGGCTTTGTTGTTTATGGAGTGTGAGGAATGGGTAAAGGTAGCAGTAAGGGGCATACCCCGCGCGAAGCGAAGGACAACCTGAAGTCCACGCAGCTGCTGAGTGTGATCGATGCCATCAGCGAAGGGCCGGTTGAAGGTCCGGTGGATGGATTAAAAAGCGTGCTGCTGAACAGTACGCCGGTGCTGGACAGTGAGGGGAATACCAATATCTCCGGCGTCACGGTGGTGTTCCGGGCAGGTGAGCAGGAGCAGACACCGCCTGAGGGCTTTGAATCCTCCGGCTCCGAGACGGTGCTGGGTACGGAAGTGAAATATGACACGCCGATCACCCGGACCATCACGTCGGCAAACATTGACCGTCTGCGTTTTACTTTCGGCGTGCAGGCACTGGTGGAAACCACCTCAAAGGGGGACAGGAATCCGTCGGAAGTCCGCCTGCTGGTTCAGATACAGCGTAATGGTGGCTGGGTGACGGAAAAAGACATCACCATTAAGGGCAAAACCACCTCGCAGTATCTGGCCTCGGTGGTGGTGGA
>NZ_JAEOHX010000002.1:0-419202 GCF_019366485.1 Escherichia sp. GZ89
CAGAAGTGAAACGCCGTAGCGCCGATGGTAGTGTGGGGTCTCCCCATGCGAGAGTAGGGAACTGCCAGGCATCAAATTAAGAAGAATGGCACTGACCTTTGAGGCAGTTCACTACTCGATAAGAGAGTAGGACAAAAGCGAAAGCTTTTGAACGTTGCGAAGCAACGGCCCGAAGGGTGAATCGCGAAGTGATTCATAAACTGCCAGGCATCAAATTAAGCGTGCTGATATGGCTCAGTTGGTAGAGCGCACCCTTGGTAAGGGTGAGGTCCCCAGTTCGACTCTGGGTATCAGCACCACTTTTTAGGTTAAAGTTCGGCAGATTAGAAAAGAATTTGTCTGGCGGCAGTAGCGCGGTGGTCCCACCTGACCCCATGCCGAACTCAGAAGTGAAACGCCGTAGCGCCGATGGTAGTGTGGGGGCTCCCCATGCGAGAGTAGGGAACTGCCAGACATCAAATCAAGCGAAAGGCCATCTGAAAGGATGGCCTTTTTGCGTTTAGAATCCATGTAAAACTTAATGGATTACCTGCGATAAAAATGTCCTCGTACGCTCTGATTTAGGATGCGCAAAAAACTCATCCGGTGCAGCTTGTTCCACTATTTCCCCACGATCCATAAAAATCACCCGGTCAGCGACGGTTCGCGCAAACCCCATCTCGTGCGTTACGCACAACATTGTCATACCCGACTGCGCCAGCCCAATCATCGTATCCAGCACTTCTTTTACCATCTCCGGATCGAGCGCCGATGTGGGCTCATCAAACAACATAATTTTCGGCTTCATACACAGCGAGCGCGCAATGGCAACACGTTGCTGCTGACCACCAGAAATCTGTCCCGGAAACTTCTGGGCATGTTCGGCAATTCTCACCCGCTCAAGGTAATGCATCGCCAGAGCTTCAGCCTCTTTCTTAGGCATCTTGCGTACCCAAATCGGTGCCAGGGTACAGTTCTGTAGAACGGTCAGATGAGGGAAGAGATTGAAATGCTGAAAGACCATTCCCACTTCCTGCCTGACACGCTCAATATTGCGGATATCTTCATTAAGTTCGATGCCATCTACCACGATTCGTCCCTGTTGATGTTCTTCCAGATGATTAATACAACGAATGGTTGTCGATTTACCGGAACCAGAAGGGCCACACAGAACGATCCGTTCTCCCGGTTGCACGGTTAAATTTATATTTTTCAAAACATGGAATTGCCCATACCATTTATTGACGTTTTCCAGCGTAATCATCGCGTTAGCAGGTTGCAGTAAAATTTGGCTCATAGTGTCCTCAATGCGGTGTACGCCCGGTGTTAAAACGTTTTTCCAGATGTTGGCTATAACGTGACATGCTGAAACAGAAGATCCAGTAGATCAGCGCAGCGAAAACATACCCTTCCGTCGACATACCCAACCAGGCGGGATCAACGGTTGCCTGCTGAACGCTACTGAAAAGATCGAACAACCCGATAATGATCACCAGGCTGGTATCTTTGAAGAGTGCGATGATGGTATTTACCAGCCCAGGAATTACCAGCTTCAACGCCTGTGGCAGAATAACCAGCCCCTGAGTTTTCCAGTAACCCAACGCCAGCGACTCTGCCGCTTCATATTGCCCTTTAGGCAGCGCCTGTAATCCGCCTCGCACGACTTCCGCAACATATGCTGACTGAAACAGGATCACGCCAACCAGCGCGCGGATCAATTTGTCGATACTGGTGCCTTCTGCCATAAACAACGGCAGCATGACCGAAGACATAAACAGAACGGTAATCAGCGGCACGCCGCGCCAGAATTCGATAAAAATGACCGATAAGATACGCACAATCGGCATATGGGAGCGGCGACCTAACGCCAGTAAGATCCCCCACGGTAGCGCCCCCGCAATCCCAACTGATGCAATAATTAAAGTTAGCGTCAGCCCGCCCCATTGCCTGGTTTCAACCCGTTCAAGACCAAGAAACCCGCCATACATCAGCCACCAGACAATCAGTGGGTTAATCACCGCCCAGACCGCAATATAGCGACCGCGATGCGGGAGTATTTTCCAGAACATTGGTGCGATCGAAACAAGGCCAATCAGTAATGCCAGGTTAATTCGCCAGCGTTGGTCGTGTGGGTAAAGCCCATACATAAACTGACCAAATCGTTCGTGGATGAAGACCCAACAGGCACCTGCTTTTGTGCAGTCGGCACGCGTTGAGCCAACCCAGTTAGCCTGCAAAAATGCCCAGTTCAGCAATGGTGGGATCAGTTCCCACATCAGCCACAGACAGCCAATAGTCAGCAGGCTATTGCTCCAGCTGGAGAACAGATTTTTTCGCACCCACACCATAGCGCGACTTGAGTTATGGCTCGTCGGGCGCGGGGGATGAGACAGCAATACTTTTGTCATCATGACTCCTTAGCGTTCAACGATCGCGATGCGGCGGTTATAAATATTCATCAGCAGCGAGATAGTCAGACTGATAATCAGATAGACCGACATGGTCATGGCTATCGTCTCGATGGCTTGCCCCGTCTGGTTTAGTACGGTGCCAGCAAACAGCGAAACCATATCCGGATAGCCAATAGCGGCGGCAAGAGAGGAGTTTTTGACGATGTTGAGATACTGGCTGGTTAATGGCGGAATAATCACTCGCAGTGCCTGGGGAATAATGACCTGGCGTAGCGTAACCGGGTTGGGCAATCCCAGTGACCTGGCAGCTTCATGTTGACCATAAGGCACTGCCTGAATCCCGGCGCGGATAATCTCGGCGATAAATGCAGAGGTATAAACCGAAAGCGCCATCGTTAAGGCTGCCAGTTCAGGAATTAAAACCATTCCGCCGCGGAAATTAAAACCTTGTAGGGCTGGAACATCCCAGTGCAGTGCTGCGCCAAAAAGCCATTGCGCCAGTAAAGGCAAGCCAATGATTAACCCAACGGCGAACGGCCAGGTTCGGCGCAGTTGTCCGGTCTTTATCTGGTGTTTTTTATTAAAGCGATATAGCCCAACAGAAAGGGCTATAGCCATAACAACAGCCAGGATAAACGCAAGGAACCCGTCTCCCAGCTGCGGCGACGGAATATAAAGCCCACGATTGCTTAAAAAGGCCAGATCAAATGCACTCACTGCCTGGCGTGGTCCGGGCAAATTGCGCAATACGGCAAAGTACCAGAAGAAGATTTGCAGCAGGGGCGGAATATTACGGAAGATCTCAATATAAATTGTGGAAAGCTTTCGTAGAAGCCAGTTATCCGAAAGTCTCGCCAGACCGATAAAAAAGCCCAGAACAGAAGCGAACACAATACACAATGCCGAAACCAGTAGCGTATTGAGTAAGCCAACAATGAAAACGCGTCCGTAGGTATCACCCTGCTGGTAATCGATCAAATGCTGGATAATACCGAAGCCAGCGCCGCGGTCCAGGAAGGCAAAACCTGAAGTAATGCCGCGATTACTGAGATTCGTTACGGTGTTGTGAAATAACCAACCAATAATGCCGACAACAGCAACAACGGCAAGGATCTGGAATAACCAGACGCGAACCGTAGGGTTGGCAAAGGAGAGTGAGCCTTTAACGGACGGGCGGCGATGAGACATAGAAACCTCGGAAACCATAACGCTGAAGAGAGCGCCGCCGTAGCGACGCTCATTACCTCACACCGACTTAACGCACGGGCGGCGCGTACTGAATACCGCCGTTATTCCAGAGATTATTTTGCCCACGTTTAATCTTCAGGGGGCTTTCTGAACCTACGTTACGCTCAAAAATTTCCGAGTAATTACCCACCTGTTTGATGATGTTGTAAGCCCATTTATTATCCAGCTTCAGATCTTTACCGTAATCGCCCTCTTTACCCAGCAGATGCGCCATATCAGGCGTTGCAGGATTAGCCGCTTTTTCATCAACGTTTTGCGAATTAACGCCCATCTCTTCAGCATTCAGCATGGCGAAAAGCGTCCAGCGCACTATAGAGAACCATTCATCATCGCCACGACGAACTACCGGCCCAAGCGGTTCTTTAGAGATAACTTCCGGTAAAACAATCCATTCAGCTGGGTTGCTTAATTTGATGCGCAGGGCATACAGTTGTGATTGATCCGAGGCCAGCGTATCGCAGCGACCAGATTCCAGTGCCTTCGCGGATTCGTCAGAGCGATCGAAAGTCACTGGTGTGTACTTCATATTGTTTGCCTTGAAGTAATCGGCGACGTTGAGTTCGGTATCAGTACCCGCCTGAATACAGACTGTTGCGCCATCCAGTTCTTTCGCGCTTTTTAATCCCGCTTTATCGTGCGTCAGGAAACCAATGCCGTCATAATAAGTGACGCCAGTAAATGCCATTCCCATACCGGCATCGCGAGAGGAAGTCCAGGTCGTATTACGGGAGAGCAAATCCACCTCCCCTGACTGTAAAGCGGTGAAGCGTTCTTTTGCAGTGAGCGGGGTATATTTCACTTTCGTATCGTCACCGAATACAGCAGCTGCAACACCACGACAAACATCAACATCAATACCAGAAAACTTACCGTCAGCATCGGCATAAGAGAACCCAGGTAATCCATCACTGATCCCGCATTGCACAAACCCTTTTTTCTGTACGGCATCAAGCGTCGCGCCAGCATGCGCCTGATTTGCAACGGCAAGCAGCACGCTGGCGGCAGCCAGTGTGGCTATCATCATCTTTTTCATAATGCTTCCTGTGAGGCGAAAATTATCGTTATAGGACGTTTGGGAAACGTCTTTTACCTGTCTGTGGCCATCCTTTTATAAGCAAAAGTAGTGCCAGCTTTTGCGACTATATATTTGTCGCAATATGCTGAGTGTAGACAGGAAATAAAAAAGAGAACGCGCCAGAATGGTGCAAAATTGCAACCTAAGCCACATTTTGGCGCAAAAAAGTTCAGGGAGGATGACGCGCGAAATAACAATTTCGCGTGTTAGTATTTTTGTAGAGAAGAAAAGTTAATAAATTTATTGCTTCAGGTATTCCAGTGTTTTTCAATCACCTGAATTTATGAGAAAAGATCAACGCTACCTGGATAACGCGATAATACCCATTGTCAAACCTGCGACTGCTGCAGCCCCACCAGCAATTGCCCCGGCAGTTTCCCAGTTATCCTGAGTTGTACCTTTCATACAGGTATTAGTGTGAACCAGGCGCCCCTGATCATCATAAACCGGAACGCAGGGTGAATCATGCGCACAACCCGCAAGCAGAGCGGTAAGCAATGCTACAGGAATTAATCTTTTCATGATGTTACCTCAAATATTAACATTTCGAGCAGTCAGTAAATAAGTGACGGATCGAATACGAATTCAATCGTATATTACCACTGCGATAATAAGGTCAATTATGATAAATAATCTCAATTCATGTGAATTGTAAAAATAATGGAGGGGACGGTAATGAAGGCAACAGAGAAATAAATATCATATTCATAAATAAAGAAATAAAGGCGCATTAAGCGCCTTTATAAAAAATGTTAACTACTGTGACGGCTAAATCGACGTTTTACCACCACAAAGAAAACTGGTACAAAGAACACTGCCAGCAGTGTTGCGGAGATCATGCCTCCCATAACACCAATCCCGACCGCATTCTGCGCACCACTTCCCGCGCCACTACTTATCGCCAGTGGCAGTACACCGAGTATAAAAGCGAGCGAAGTCATCAGGATAGGTCGTAAGCGCATACGTACCGAAGACAATGTTGCTTCGATAACCCCTTTACCTTCTTTATCCATCAGATCTTTGGCGAACTCGACAATCAAAATGGCGTTTTTGGCCGACAAGCCGATAGTGGTCAACAAGCCCACCATGAAGTAAACATCGTTTTGCTGGTTAAAGAGCGTAGCTGCCAACAGAACGCCAACAATTCCTAACGGTACAACTAACATTACCGAGAAGGGTATTGACCAACTTTCATAGAGCGCAGCGAGACAAAGAAAGACCACGACGAAGGAGACTGCAATCAAGGCAGGCGCCTGGTTTCCTGATAACCGTTCCTGGTACGACATTCCTGTCCAGTCGTAGCCAATACCTGTTGGTAATTTGGTAGCAAAGCTTTCCATTAAAGCCATCGCATCACCGGAACTGGTACCCGGACCCGCTTCCCCCTGAATCTCCATAGAAGGCAAGCCGTTATAGCGTTCCAGTCGAGGAGAACCGTATACCCAATGCGCGGAACTGAATGTTGAGAAAGGCACCATTTCACCGTTCGCGCTACGGACAAAGAGTTTGTTGACATCTTCTGGCAGCATACGGAATTTGGCATCAGCCTGAACATAAACTTTCTTCACGCGCCCACGGTCAATGAAGTCGTTAACATAGGAGCCGCCCAGTGCAGCAGAAATCGTCTGGTTTATATCGGAGAGAGAAACACCTAATGCCTGCGCTTTCTCCTGATCAACCTCAAGTTTGAACTGTGCGGTATCTTCCAGTCCATTTGGACGCACACTGACTAATTTATCCGGGTGTTGTGCAGCCATTCCCAGCAATTGATTGCGCGCCTGGGTAAGGGCATCATGACCGAGATCGCCCTGGTCGATTAACTCAAAGTCAAAGCCAGAGGCAGTACCCAGTTCGACAATAGCTGGCATGTTAAAAGGGATGACAAAGCCATCACGAATCTGCCCTAACGCTTGTTTTGCTCGACTGATTACAGCTTCTGCACTGTTTTCTTTACCGCTACGTTCTTCCCATGGCTTAAGACTCACAAAGGCCATGCCAGCGTTCTGTCCTTGTCCACTGAAGCTAAAGCCGTTCACGGTAAAGACGCTTTCGACATTCGCTTTTTCTTCTTTCAGATAGTAGTCAGTGACCTGATCCAGCACTTTTTGGGTGCGTTCCTGAGTTGCACCTGCTGGCAACTGAATCATGGTCAGAAATACCCCCTGATCCTCTTCTGGTAAAAACGAAGACGGCAGACGTAAGAACAACACCACCATTCCTGCAACAATCAGTACATAAATCAGCAGATAACGACCTGTTACGCCGATGATCCGGCTAACGCTATTGGTATAGTGATTAACGCTGTGGTCAAACGTTCTGTTAAACCAGGCAAAAAATCCGCTCTTGTTTTCGTGATGCTCAGCGGTAACGGGTTTAAGTAAAGTTGCGCACAGAGCGGGTGTCAGAATTAACGCTACTAATACTGAAAGCGCCATTGCCGAAACGATGGTGATAGAGAACTGGCGATAAATCGCTCCGGTTGAACCACCAAAAAAGGCCATTGGAATAAATACTGCCGAGAGCACCATCGCAATACCGACCAGGGCGCCCTGAATCTGCGACATCGATTTTTCCGTTGCTTCCCTTGGTGGCAAGTTATCTTCAATCATGACGCGTTCGACGTTTTCAACAACCACGATGGCGTCATCGACGAGTAGACCGATGGCGAGCACCATGCCAAACATTGTTAGCGTGTTGATGGAATAACCAAAAGCAGCAAGAACGGCGAACGTACCCAACAGAACGACGGGTACTGCGATAGTTGGGATCAGCGTTGCGCGGATGTTCTGCAAGAACAAATACATCACCAGGAAAACCAGTAAAATCGCCTCAAACAGCGTTTTTACCACTTCATGGATGGAGAGCTTAACGAATGGCGTTGTGTCATAGGGGTAAACGACTTTCATCCCTTGCGGGAAGAAGGGTTGGAGTTCTGCCAGTTTTGCTTTGATTGCCGTCGCGGCGTCCAGAGCATTGGCACCAGTAGCCAGTTTGATACCCAGACCCGCAGCGGGTTTTCCATTGATTCTGGCGATGACGTTGTAGTTTTCACCACCAAGCTCGATTCTGGCTACATCTTTCAGATGCACCACTGAGCCATCAGTGTTTACCCGTAACGTAACATTACCGAACTGCCGCGGATCTTTCAGCCTGGTTTGCGCAATGATCGAGGCATTCAGCTGTTGCCCTGGCAATGCAGGTGTTCCGCCGAGCTGTCCGGCAGCAATCTGGTCATTTTGTACTTTCAGTTGATTAATGACATCAACGGGAGTCAGTTTGTACTTATTCAGCAAATCCGCATCAAGCCAGATGCGCATAGCATACTGGGCGCCGAACAGTTGTACGTCACCAACACCATTCAGACGACTGATCGAATCTTTGATATTTGACGCAACATAATCAGAAATATCATCCTGGGTTGTATCTGGATTATCAGAAACAAACCCTGCAACCATCAGGTAGCTACTGCTTGATTTTTCAACGCTAATCCCCTGTTGCTGGACTTCTTGTGGTAAAAGCGGCGTAGCAAGCTGAAGTTTGTTCTGTACCTGTACCTGGGCGATATCGGGATCTGTGCCAGATTCGAAGGTCAGGGTAATGGTCACGCTCCCGGCTGAGTCGCTGGTGGAGGACATATACATCAGATTATCGATACCGTTCATATTCTGTTCGATAACCTGAGTAACTGTATCCTGCACCGTTTGTGCATCAGCTCCCGGATAGTTAGCTGAGATTGAAACTGCTGGTGGCGCAATGGTTGGGTACTGCGCAACCGGCAACTGTAAAATAGCCAGCACACCAGCCATCATTAAAATGATGGCCAGCACCCAGGCAAAAATTGGGCGTCGAATAAAAAAGTTTGCCATATCAGGTTACCTTATTTAGACGCATCGGCAGCGGGTGTATCCACAGTGGCTTTAACCTGTGCTCCAGGACGTGCTTTTTGTAAGCCGCTAACGATAACTTGCTCACCCTGTTTTAATCCTTTGCTGATCAACCATTGATCACCGATGGCTTGAGATGCCTCGACAGAGCGTGCCTCAACCTGATTTTTGTCATTCACAATCATGACCGTAGCATCGCCTCGTGGTGTCCGGGAAACACCCTGTTGAGGGATAAGAATGGCGTCAGGCTGTACGCCTTCGTCAATGCGTGCGCGGACAAACATACCAGGCAAGAGGGTGTGCTGTGGATTCGGAAACACAGCTCTTAAAGTGATGGAGCCGGTGCTTTCATCAACGGTGACATCTGAGAATTGCAACGTGCCTTTCAGTGGATAAACCTGGCCATTTTCCATTACCAGTTCGACACTGCTGCTGGCACTGTCTTTATGCAAATTACCCAACTCAACTGACTGTTTCAGTCGCATAAAGTCATTGCTGGACTGAGTAACATCAACATAAATTGGATCGAGCTGCTGCACTGTAGCCAGTTGTGATGCCTGACCATTGGTCACCAGTGCACCTTCGGTGACGCTGGACTTGCCAATACGTCCACTAATAGGCGAAGTCACTTTGGTGTAAGCCAGGTTAATGCGTGCACTTTCAACCGCAGCTTTTGCGGCGATCACCGCTGCGTCAGCCTGACGGGCGTCGGCAATAGCCTGATCGTATTCCTGTTGGCTGATGTATTTGGTGCCCACCAGTGGGTTATAGCGTTTCACTGTTAAGTGTGCGATAGCAGCTGCAGCTTCGCTTTTCGCCAGTTCGCCTTTAGCGCTATCGAAATTGGCCTGATATGTGGCGGGATCAATTTGATAAAGCGAATCACCTGCCTGAACATCACTGCCTTCTTTAAAATTGCGCTGCAGAATGATGCCGCTCACTTGCGGACGAACTTCTGCAATACGGAAGGCTGAAGTCCGGCCTGGTAATTCGGTGGTAACTGCCAGCGGTGCTGATTTGACCACGTGTACTGTGACGTGTGGTTCAGCATGTACCGCTGGTGTTTCTTCCTTTTCTTTACATCCGGCAAGTAACACGGCAGAGATGATGATGAATGAAGGCAGGAGTGAATACCTGGCATGTTTCGTCATTACTAATCCTTAAAAACAGAAGCACGTTATTTACCGGAGAACGGTAAAGCGCAAAGGCACAAGATGGAAAATAGCAATCCGCTATCCTACAAATTAACATTGGTGGATGTAAGTAATACTTATTTATGTGCGCGAAATACGGCACATAAAAACAAAAATAGATTAATATTCTGATGTTTATCAATTCGCAGAAGTGTAACTTTTTACGATCTTTAAATACAGCCGGAAATATATTTTCTCCATGAATAAATTGCCTTTATTGATTCATGGGAATAATGATTTGGTGAGGGTCAGGAAATTAAAAGGGAGAGGCTCGTTTAATTCTACGGTAAATGATAAATTTGCCCATTATTCTTTCCGCTAACAACGGAATACTGTCTCCTGTGATAACTCTGCAAATAAAATTATGGCGAAGAAAACGAAGGCTGATGCCCTTAAAACCAGACAACATTTGATTGAAACGGCAATTGTGCAGTTTGCTCTGCGTGGAGTAAGCAACACAACGCTGAATGACATCGCCGATGCCGCAAGGGTTACGCGGGGAGCTATCTATTGGCATTTTGAGAACAAAACGCAGTTGTTCAATGAGGTGTGGGCGCAGCAACCAGCGTTACGTGAGTTGATTCAAGACAAGCTCCTGGTTCACGATGCAGAAAGCCCCCTGGAACAACTTCGGGAGCAGCTCATCGTTGGTCTGCAGTATATTGCTGAAATACCAAGACAGCAGGCGTTATTACAAATTCTGTTTCATAAATGTGAATTTAATGAAGAGATGATATCAGAACAGGAAATAAGGGAGAAAATGGGGTTTAACCTTCACACTCTGCGGCAAACGTTACAAAAAAGTATGGCGAAGGGAGAGATCGCAAATCAACTTGATTTAGACGTAATGGTTATTGTGATTTATGGGGCGTTTAGCGGCATTGTTAAAAACTGGTTGATAAATCCAACGGGATATAACCTGTATCAGCAGGCTCCCGTATTAGTTGATAACGTGTTACGGATGCTTATGCCAGATCCTAATAAAACTTCATACATCCATGATGTGAATATATCACTCGCATGATTTATTAATCATATTTATTAGTCAAGTTCAGAACAATTCACTAGCTTAAGTGGATTCACAGAGTTCATATTGCGGCATTTATCGGCTTCATTCGTCATTAACTCAATCAATTGAATGATTAAAGCATCAAAAACAAAAACCGAAATCGCAAACACAATCAGCCACCAATATTTACGAATCATTGCTCAACCCTGCGTATTCATCTCCAGACGAGCTGGAAATATACACGAAAATTATGAGTTGAAAAGTGAGCTTACAATGCTTTTACGTTACCGGGGTAAAAGGGAAACACGTGAGTTTTGACTTTTTTTCGACTGATTCCGCGTTTTGCGTTTTTTCACTTTCGCCAGCTCTTCGGCAGAAAAATGGGAGTCAACATTCAATCTTCTAAGCCCCATCTTCACATACTCGCAGTTAACTTCAATACCGATGAATCTACGCCCTGTTTCTACCGCAACTTCGCCGGTGGTGAAGCTACCCGCGAACGGGTCCAGAACAATATCGCCAGGGCAGGAAGACGCCAGAATAATCCGCTTAAGAAGGGCAACAGGCTTTTGCGTGGGATGGTTTTCATACTCATCCATCAAATAACGCACACGAGAGAATTCCCAAACATTCCCTGGAACTTTTTGCGAGTTATATGGTTGTGGTGGATTTTTACGGTAGTCAATCAATGCACGCTTCGCCCCGGTTTTGGCTTCTACCAGGATCGCATCACTGTTAAAGGTATAGTTTTTGGCATCCTTGACCATCATCAGGATGGGTTCATACATTGAGCCGAAGTATTTTTTCGCCTGCACTCCAGAGCTGTCATAAGCCCAGATAATGCGGCTTTTAATGGTGAAGAGTTTACGACATTCAAGATCGATCCAGGGCATATTTTCCGTGCTGTTCATGATGTACATGCTGCCTTGTTTCTTCAGAACGCGGTGGCATTCAGCAATGATTTCAAACAGCCAGGAGAGAAAAACGGCGTCATCCCAGGACTCAACCAGTCCATCAAAATTTTTGCCGATGTTATAGGGCGGGTCAGCAAAAATTAAATCTACACTTTCAGAAGGAAGTTTTTTTAATTCAGAAAGCGCGTCACCGTGGATAATGCGCCTGGACTCATCACCAAACCAGGTTGGTTCACATTTTGATCTCATGGTCACTCCCCAGTGTGACACGTATAAAAAAGGCGCTTCCCCATGCCGAGTAGCGCCTTTTAATCAAGCATTTAGCTAACCTGAATTAGTTCATGCCGTACTTTTTCAATTTTTTACGCAGCGTACCACGGTTGATGCCCATCATCAGCGCAGCACGGGTCTGGTTACCACGGGTGTATTGCATCACCATGTCCAACAGGGGCTGTTCTACTTCAGCCAGTACCAGCTCATAGAGGTCATTCACATCCTGACCATTCAGTTGAGCAAAATAGTTCTTCAGTGCCTGTTTAACCGAGTCACGCAGGGGTTTTTGGGTTACCTGATCCTGAGAGTTAACGGTAGAAACGGTCAGTACGTCAGAATTTACGCGTTGTTCGAACATAGTTCTGTCAGCTCTTTATTTCTGTTTACGCAAAATTTTCGAAGTATGCCTCCAACGCCTCCAGCTGTTCGCTGGCATCCTCAATGGCGTTGAATGTGCGCCGAAACTGGTCATTTGGAGCGTGTTCCTGGAGATACCAGGAAACGTGTTTACGTGCAATTCGGTACCCTTTTGCCGGACCATAAAAGTCATGCAGTTCCCGAACGTGCGCGCAAAGCAAGCGCTTAACCTCTGCCAAAGGCAGCGGGGGCAGCAACTCCCCAGTGTCCAGATAATGCTGGATTTCCCGAAAGATCCAGGGTCTTCCCTGAGCCGCGCGGCCTATCATCAGGGCATCCGCCCCTGTATAGTCGAGCACAGCTCTGGCTTTAAGCGGGTCAGTAATGTCGCCATTCGCGATAACCGGAATGGAAACTTTCTGCTTAACTGCCCGAATACTGTCGTATTCAGCTTCTCCATTGAACAAACAGGCGCGTGTACGGCCATGAATGGTCAGAGCCTGAATGCCACAGTCTTCAGCCAGTTGGGCAATCTCTTCGCAGTTACGGTGTTCCGGCGCCCAGCCGGTGCGAATCTTCAGGGTAACAGGAACGTCCACTGCATTGACGACCTCGGTAAGAATCGATTTAACGACATCCGGGTACTGCAAGAGGGCTGAACCTGCGAGCTTGCGATTCACTTTTTTAGCCGGGCAACCCATATTGATATCAATAATCTGGGCACCGCTTTCCACGTTAATACGTGCTGCATCTGCCATTTCTTTAGGATCGCTACCGGCAATTTGCACGGTGCGAATACCGGGTTCATCAATGTGCACCATCCGTAAACGAGATTTGTCGCTTTCCCAAACCTGTGGGTTAGAAGACATCATCTCGGATACTGTCAATCCGGCTCCCATCTCGTAGCACAACGTCCGAAAAGGTCTGTCTGTAATGCCAGCCATGGGCGCTGCGATCAGGCGATTTCTGAGCTGATATTGTCCGATGCGCATGTGTTAAGAAATGACCATACTGTGACTGCAAGGCGGCGTATATTACGCATTTTTTGCACGAGATGAAAGGCCAAACTTTGACCAATCCTCTGAGATGGATCAAAGAATTGCATTTAAAATGAGCGTAGCGCGATAATTACTCATAAAAATCATCATATTAGAAAATAGTGACTAAAATTCACACTCCAAGAAATTTGAGTAAGTTCTCAATTTTTCTTTATGAATGAAAATTTTGGCACGCAAATCTGCGTAAATAATCGGCAAATTAACGTGCCTTTTGTGATATTGCTCGCACTTCGCTCTGCATCACTATACGGTGATGCGAAAGTTAATTCTTACGACCGGTAATGCGACACCACTCTTCTTTTTCCACGACCGGGTCCAGAGCGAAGCTGTCGGCATAAGCTTCGCAAACGCTCTCCGCCTGGCTTGCCAGAATACCGGAAAGGCCCAGCAAACCGCCTGAAACTGGCAGGACGCTGATTAATGGTGCCAGTTCACGTAACGGGCCTGCGAGGATGTTCGCGACCACCACGTCGGCTTTCATTTCTTCTGGCTGATCTTTCGGTAAGTAGAGTTCCAGACGGTCAGAAACGCCATTACGTTCGGCGTTATCGCGGCTGGCCTGAATCGCCTGCGGGTCGATATCAATACCAATGGCTTTTGCTGCACCCAGCTTCAGCGCCGCGATAGCCAGAATGCCGGAACCACAGCCAAAGTCGATGACCGTTTTACCGGTTAAATCGAGGCTGTCGAGCCATTGCAGGCACAGAGAGGTGGTTGGATGAGTCCCTGTACCAAACGCCAGCCCTGGGTCTAACATTACGTTGACGGCATTTTCGTCCGGCACATCACGCCAGCTTGGGCAGATCCACAGACGTTCGCCAAAGCGCATTGGGTGGAAATTATCCATCCATTCGCGCTCCCAGTCTTTATCTTCCAGTTGTTCGATTTTGTGCGCGAAGCCTGCGCCGAGCAGCGGATGATTCTCCAGAATCGCCACGACTTCTTTCATGTCGGTTTCAGCATCGAACAGACCAATCACATCGGTGTCGCCCCACAGACGCGTTTCGCCCGGAAGCGGCTCAAATACAGGCGTATCGTGGGTATCCTGAAAAGTGATAGAAACGGCACCCGCTTCCATCAGCGCATCGCTAAGATCTTCGGCGTTCGCGCCGGTGGTGTTCAGTTTCAGTTGGATCCAAGGCATGGCAAAACTCTTTATTTATCAGTAGTCAAAACGGTAGCTTGCGGGACGGACGTACCGAAACGGTTTCCGACCAGGAAAGCCAGCAAACTTAGCAGCAACGAGGGCACGATAGGGTGGAAGCCCAGGTACTGAATATTCAGTGTCGCAAGTACGGCATACAGCACGCCGCCAACGATCATCGCACTTAGCGCGCCTTTGGCGTTAGCGCGTTCCCAGTAAAGACCCAGTACCAGCGGCCACAGGAAGACAGCTTCCAGCCCGCCGAAGGCCAGCAAATTCAGCCAGATGATCATTTCAGGCGGCTTCCATGCAGCAAGCAGCAGCAACGCGCCGAGAATCAACGTGCTCACCGCCGACATCCGCTTCAGGCGCGTCTCGTTTTGCATTTGATCCGGACGGATATTCAGATAGAGATCTTTAATGATCGTAGCGGAACTTTGCAGCAATTGGGCGTTGATCGTCGACATGATCGCAGCCATAGGAGCTGCAAGGAAGATCCCGGCAGCAAACGGTGGCAATACTTTTACCATCAACGTCGGGATCACCAGGTCCGGTACGGTGAGATCGGGGATCACTGCACGACCTAATGCTCCGGCCAGGTGCATACCGAACATCAGGATTGCGACTACAATCGTACCGATGATGATCCCCCTATGTACTGCTTTGCTGTCTTTATAAGAGATACAGCGCACCGCAGTATGTGGCAGGCCAATAACGCCAAAGCACACCAGCACCCAGAACGACGTCATAAACGCAGGCGACAGAATATCGTCAGCGCCTTGTGGCGTAACCAGTTGCGGATCGATGGTTTGCAGCGTCTCTACTGCGTTGCTTAAGCCGCCTGCGGCATGTACCACGCCAATAAGTAGCACAATGGTGCCAATCAGCATCACCAGCCCTTGCATGGTGTCGTTCAGCACGCTGGCGCGAAAGCCGCCAAAGGCGGTATACAACGCAATGCTGATACCGAAAATCAGCAGCCCGGTTTCATAAGGAATACCCGCTGCGGTTTCCAGCAGGCGCGCACCGCCGATAAACTGCACGGTCATCGCACCAACGAACGCAACCAGCAAACTCAAACTCGCCAGCCACACCAGAAGACGACTCTGGTAGCGGGCAAACAGCATATCGTTCAGCGTCACCGCATTGTAGCGGCGCGCAAGAATCGCGAACTTCTTGCCGAGAATACCGAGCGAAAGCCAGACCGCAGGAAGCTGAATCATCGCCAGCAATACCCAACCCAGGCCGTATTTATAAGCAGCGCCTGGCCCGCCGATAAACGAACTGGCACTGATATAGGTCGCGGTGAGCGTCATCGCCAGCACAATACCGCCCATAGAACGGCTGCCGAGGAAATACTCATTAAGGAAGGTGCCGGTGCTCCGTTTACGCATCGCATAAACTGAAATCCCGAACACCACCACCAGATAGGCGACCAGCGGTAGAATCACTTCAAGCTGCATCGTCATCCTCCAGTGGGATATCGCGATAGATAAATTTCACCATCGCCCAGCACAGTCCAATAAACAGCAGCGGCGTCAGGATGCAAGCCATCTCAAACCAGCGCGGAAAGCCGGTAAAACCGGGGGCAACGCCAGGTAAGTAAGCGGCTACTAACCATACCGCCAGATACAAAAGGGTCAGCCCCAGCGCCCAGCGCGCCTCTTTATGGGCCTGAACAAAACGAGTGTCCATTTTTTGTCCCTGATGGGTGAAGAAAGCGGGGATTGTACCTTATGGGGGTTGTCGATCCCCAGTAATAAAAAAGGCCGGAAAATCCGGCCTTTTGACGTTTTTGCAGTCTTATTTTTCCTGAAGACCGAGTTTTTTCTCCAGATAGTGGATGTTAGTGCCACCATGCTGGAAGTTCTCGTCATTCATGATGCGGATCTGCAGATCAACGTTGGTTTTGATACCGTCGATGATCAGCTCCTGAAGCGCATTCTTCATGCGGGCAATCGCCACGTCACGGTTTTCACCGTAGCAAATCAGCTTACCGATCATTGAGTCATAGTACGGCGGCACGGTGTAGCCAGCGTAGATATGAGACTCCCAACGCACGCCAAAACCGCCAGGTGCGTGGAAACGGGTGATTTTGCCCGGGCTTGGCAGGAAGGTGTTCGGATCTTCGGCGTTAATACGGCATTCCACCGCATGGCCGCGAACGTGAACTTCTTCTTGCTTGATCGACAGCGGCTGACCAGCAGCAATACGCAGCTGTTCTTTGATCAGGTCAACGCCGGTGATCATTTCAGTAACCGGGTGTTCTACCTGAATACGGGTGTTCATTTCGATGAAATAGAACTCGCCGTTTTCGAACAGGAACTCGAAAGTACCTGCACCGCGATAGCCGATATCAACACACGCTTTAGCGCAACGTTCGCCGATGTAGCGACGCAGTTCCGGGGTAATGCCCGGTGCTGGCGCTTCTTCGACCACTTTCTGGTGACGACGCTGCATAGAGCAGTCACGTTCCGCCAGATAGATAGCGTTGCCCTGACCGTCCGCCAGTACCTGGATCTCGACGTGGCGAGGATTTTCCAGGTATTTCTCCATGTAAACCATGTCGTTATTGAAAGCGGCTTTCGCTTCCGCACGGGTCATGGAGATGGATTGTGCCAGTTCAGCGTCACCGCGTACTACACGCATGCCACGACCGCCGCCGCCGCCGGAGGCTTTGATAATCACCGGGTAACCAATGCGTTTTGCAATGGCGCGGTTTTTATCCATATCGTCGCCCAGCGGGCCGTCAGAACCCGGTACGCAAGGAACGCCCGCTTTTTTCATCGCGGCGATTGCGGATACTTTATCACCCATCAGGCGAATGGTGTCTGCTTTCGGGCCGATGAAGATAAAGCCGGAGCGTTCAACCTGCTCGGCAAAATTGGCGTTCTCGGAGAGGAAGCCGTAACCCGGATGGATTGCTACTGCGCCGGTGATTTCAGCGGCGCTGATGATTGCCGGGATGTTCAGATAACTTTTTACTGACGGAGCAGGGCCGATACAGACCGTTTCATCTGCCAGTAATACGTGTTTTAGATCGCGATCCGCACTGGAGTGCACAGCGACAGTCTTGATGCCCAGTTCTTTACAGGCACGAAGAATACGCAATGCAATCTCGCCGCGGTTGGCAATAACAATTTTATCCAGCATGTTCGCCTCGTTACTCGATGACGACCAGCGGCTCGTCAAATTCTACCGGTTGTCCACTTTCGACCAGAATTGCTTTCACAGTACCGGATTTGTCTGCTTCGATCTGGTTCATCATTTTCATGGCTTCAACGATGCACAGGGTATCGCCCACGTTGACTTTCTGACCCACTTCGATGAACGCTTTCGCGTCCGGGCTTGGGGTGCGGTAGAAAGTACCAACCATCGGGGAACGTACGATGTGACCACTGATTTCCGCTGCTGCTGGCGCTTCCATGGAAGGAACGGTCGCCGGAGCGGCTGCGTTAGATTGAGCTGGCTGCTGCATCATTGGTGCAGCGTAAGCTTGTTGCATCACAGGGAAACTTGCGGCAGGAGCTGCACGGCTGATGCGTACTGACTCTTCGCCTTCAGAAATTTCCAGTTCGGAGATGCCTGATTCTTCAACCAGCTCGATCAGTTTTTTAATCTTACGAATATCCATGAGTGGGTTCCGTACTCTTTGTTTAGTGTGATTGTGACAGGCGTTTCACCGCCGTCTGTAAAGCGTATGCTCCGACAACTGCATTCATAGCGTAGTCGTGCCGGTTCGCAGGTATATTCGGTCTCAGACTAGTTGCGAGACTTGTCGGATATTTTGCAGCGATCTTCTGCAATCCTCCGGCAAAAAACAAAATATACCTCTATTGTGCGAATGTCACCCTCTGTACGGCGCAAAAAACCGCCAGGAGATAAGCAAGGTCGCACATTATAACGATTTCGTAGCAATTGGCAGCTAAATACTGGTCTTATCAGGGAAGATAATCAACAGCTAACAGGAAAATAACATCCACGCGTCTTCGTTTTGCTACTCACTGCACAATTCGGAAAACTACTTAAGCCATGTACGGAACTTCTTGTATCGCAAGGCTAAAAGTAGCAAAGCAAGTCCGGCATACAGAATTGGTTGTGGCGAGATAATCTTCACTGACCACAAATAATGTATGGGTGCCAGGATCGCGACCAGATAGACGAAGTTGTGCAACTGTTGCCAGTGTTTGCCTAAATTTCGCTGCATTGCCTGAGTTGAGGTAAACGCTAATGCCAGCAATATCAGCCAACTGACAATGCCGAGCGTTAAATAAGGTCGAGTGATTAATTCCTGACCAAATAGCGCCAGGTTATTCATGCCCAACTCCAGTAAGGCGTAACTGGTTAAGTGCAGCGTAGCCCAGGCGAAACACCATAAACCTAACAGACGGCGAGTGCGTATCAATAATGGCTGTTTAGCGTAGCGCGCCAGCGGCGTGATTAATAATGTTGCGAGCAAAAATTTCAGCGCAATCCGACCGGTAAAATGTTGGATATCTTTCACCGGATCGGCACTTAATCCACCATGATTGATTGCCCAGGCCAGCCAGACAAAGGGCAAAAACCCGGCAAGATGCAGGCAAACTTTCAGCCATATCACTTGTTTTGCTGTCAGTCGCACTTAGAAATTCTCCCGTAAATCCAGTCCACGATAGAGGGACGCCACTTGATCGGCATATCCGTTAAACAGCAGTGTTGGTTGACGTTGTACATCCAGAATACCACCTGCACCGATAAATCGTTCAGTGGCCTGTGACCAGCGGGGATGATCAACATGCGGATTAACGTTGGCGTAAAAGCCATATTCGTCTGGGGCCGCAAGATTCCAGGTTGTTGGTGGACGTTCGCGCGTTAGCTTGATGCTGACGATAGACTTGATACCTTTGAAGCCATATTTCCACGGCACAATCAGGCGTACCGGCGCGCCATTTTGCGGTGGCAACGCCTTGCCGTAGACACCAACAGTCAGCAGCGTGAGCGGATGCATTGCTTCGTCGAGACGTAACCCTTCTACATAAGGGTATTTCAGACCACCGCCGATAAATCGGTCCTGCTGACCGGGCATCTGTTTCGGTGCATAAATCGTTTCGAAAGCGACGTACTTTGCGTTGCTGGTCGGCTCTGCCAACGCCAGCAGTTTATTTAGCGGAAAACCAATCCATGGCACCACCATCGACCACGCTTCTACGCAGCGCATACGATAAATTCGCTCTTCCAGCGGGAAGCGGCGGGTTAATGCGTCATGGTCAAGCGTTAACGGTTTGGCGACTTCGCCGCTGATTTTTAGCGTCCACGGATCAGTTTTCAGGCTGCCAGCATTCGCTGCGGGATCGGCTTTATCCAGCCCAAACTCATAGAAATTGTTGTAACCGGAAACTTTATCCTCCGGTGTCAATGGCAGATTATTTTGCCAGGCTGTCGGTTTGCTGAACTCCAGCGGTTTTCCGGCAGGTGCGGGCGGACGATCATTCCCTTTAAACCAGCTAAGCAAATCGGCGTGTGCGGCATTTGGTAAAGAGAGGGCGGCAGCGCTAATGCCTAATGCTTTCAGAACTTGTCGACGTTGCATAAAAAAAGCCGATTCTGCAGTGACATCGGCTTCTGTAAGTTTGCGAATTTTTTTCATAACAGACTCCCGGTATGCTCATGATTACTATGGCAGGGAGAATGTCAAAGTGCTGCTAAAATTCGTTAACGATATGTAAATTATTTTATGCTAACGCTTAGTTAATTTTTACCAGCGTACGGCCCTGGATCTGATTGTTAATAATGGCCTCGGCAAATTTTGGTGCATCAGCCAGTGCAATCTCTTTTGCAGCCTGTGAGTAGAATGATTCTGGTAGATCGGCGACCAGACGCTGCCAGGCTTGCGCACGGCGTGCTGGTGGCGTCATCACCGAATCCACCCCTTGTAAACGGACATTACGCAGAATAAATGGCATGACCGTTGTAGGCAGAGTAAAACCGCCCGCCAGACCACAGGCCGCCACGCAGCCGCCGTAATTCATTTGCGCCAGCACTTTTGCCAGTACTTTGTCACCGACGGTGTCAATTGCCCCAGCCCAGACTTGTTTTTCCAGAGGACGGGATTCGGCAAACTCATCGCGCGGCAGAATACGGCTGGCGCCTAAGCTTTTCAGATACTCATGGGTACTTTCGCGACCCGATACAGCAACGACCTGATACCCCAGCTTATGCAACAGCGCCACGGCAGTACTACCAACACCACCGCTGGCACCCGTCACGACAATCTCGCCATCCTGCGGACGAATACCTGCATCTTCCAGCGCCATCACGCACAGCATGGCGGTAAACCCGGCGGTACCGATAATCATCGCTTTACGCGCATTCAGACCTTGCGGCATAGCAACCAGCCAGTCGCCTTTCACACGCGCTTGTTCTGCCAGTCCACCCCAATGATTTTCCCCAACACCCCAGCCAGTCAGTAACACTTCCTGACCAGCATGAAAACGCGGATCTTCACTGGCACGAACAGTTCCGGCGAAGTCGATGCCAGGAATCATCGGAAAATTGCGGATTATTTTCCCTTTGCCGGTAATTGCCAGAGCATCTTTATAATTCAGGCTCGACCAGTGAACATCAACAGTCACATCGCCCGCAGGCAGATGACTCTCTTCAATGCTCTGTACGGTAGCAATGGTTTTGCCGTCCTGCTGTTCTAAGATCAAAGCCTGCATACGCTGTCCTCATGTGTATGATGGATTGGAAAATAATTTCTGAAGACTATACTCGCTAATTAAATCGCAATGCCGACGAAGCGCAATAAATTGCGAGAAAAATCCTATTTGGTAGTATGCCCGCTTCCCCTCTATCGGAGTTAAGACAAGGATGAGATTAACGACGAAATTTTCGGCCTTTGTCACGCTGCTCACCGGATTAACGATATTTGTTACGCTGATCGGCTGTACGCTGAGCTTTTATAACGCCATTCAGTTTAAGTTTAGTCATCGGGTTCAGGCGGTGGCGACGGCAATTGATACCCATCTGGTTACCCACGACTTCAAAACGCTTAAGCCGCAAATCAATGAACTGATGGTGTCTACTGATATCGTTCGTGTCGATTTTCTCCAGGGGGAAAAGCTGGTTTATTCCCAGACACGTGGTGGTAGCTATCGCCCTCTTGGTACAAGTAATCAATTTCGGGATATTACTGTTTCATTGGTGAAACATCCGGGCATGTCCCTGCGCCTGGTGTATCAGGATCCGATGGGTAACTATTTCCATTCGCTGATGACCACGGCACCACTCACCATTGCCATTGGCTTTATCATTATTATGCTTTTTCTGGCCGTACGCTGGTTGCAACGACAACTTTCCGGGCAGGAGCTACTGGAGATCCGTTCAACTCGTATTCTGAACGGTGAGCGTGGGGCGAACGTGAGGGGGACAATCTACGAGTGGCCACAAAGAACCAGTAGCGCATTAGATATGCTGTTATCAGAAATTCAGAACGCCCGTGAACAGCATAGCCGACTGGATACACTGATTCGCTCGTATGCTGCACATGACACTAAAACAGGTCTTAACAACCGTTTCTTTTTCGATAATCAACTGGCAACGCTTCTGGAAGATCAAGAGAAGGTGGGAACGCATGGCATCGTGATGATGATTCGTCTGCCAGACTTTACTTTGCTGAGCGAAACCTGGGGGCATAGCCAGACCGAAGAGCAACTTTTCAGTCTGATCAATCTGTTATCTACCTTTATGATGCGCTATCCCGGTGCGTTGCTGGCGCGTTATCACCGCAGTGATTTTACGGTTCTGCTGCCTCATCGCACTCTGAAAGAAGCGGAAAGCATTGCCGGGCAATTATTGAAGGCAATTGACACGTTGCCGAGCAATAAAATGCTTGATCGTGATGACATGATGCACATTGGTATTTGCGGCTGGCGTGGTGGTCAGAGCACTGAGCAAGTGATGGAACATGCGGAGTCTGCAACCCGCAACGCCGTGTTGCAGGGCGGGAATGGTTGGGCCGTTTATGATGATTCGTTGCCAGAAAAAGGACGCGGAAATGTTCGCTGGCGTACGCTTATTGAGCAAATGCTTAGCCGTGGTGGGCCACGGATATATCAAAAACCTGCGGTAACCCGTGAAGGTCATGTCCATCATCGTGAGTTGATGTGTCGTATATATGACGGCAACGAAGAAGTCAGCTCCGCTGAATATATGCCTATGGTCCAGCAGTTTGGCCTGGCAGAAGAGTATGACCGTTTGCAGATTAGCCGTGTGATCCCGTTGCTCAGGTACTGGCCAGAAGAAACGCTGGCTCTGGAAGTGACAGTAGAGTCATTGATTCGCCCCCGTTTTCAGCGTTGGTTGCGCGATACATTGATGCAATGCGAAAAATCGCAGCGTAAACGCATAATTATTGAACTTGCAGAGGCGGATGTAGGTCAACACATCAGCCGTTTGCAATCCGTATTGCGGTTGGTACACGCGCTGGGTGTTCGGGTGGCGGTAACACAAGCCGGTTTAACACTGGTAAGTACCACCTGGATCAAAGAGTTGAATGTTGAGTTACTGAAACTTCACCCAAGTCTGGTCAGAAACATCGAGAAGCGCACCGAGAATCAGCTGTTGGTGCAAAGTTTGGTTGAAGCTTGCACCGGAACAAACACTCAGGTTTATGCCACCGGAGTACGCTCACGTGGTGAGTGGCAGACACTGACAGAACGTGGAGTTGCTGGTGGGCAAGGGGAATTTTTTGCGGCCTCTCAGCCACTTGATACTAACGTGAAAAAATATTCGCAAAGATACTCGGTTTAACCTGCCGTTTAATTTGTTTTCACGTAGAATAACGCGCGCTGTGCCTCATGGGAGTGTGCTTGTCTGCTCGCCAGATTGTAACAGCGCATTTGCAGGTGAATGACCTTAACAGGTTGCAAATGAGGGCCAGGATTGCTGCTGATGTATTCAGCCCTCAGGGACTCAGGCAGAGATTTGTAACACAGGAAACGAACTGCACTAATTTTCACCGTAGCAGATGATTTTTGCGCCTTGTCGCTGCTGCGTGTGGTTGGTAAAGTAAGCGGATTTTCTTTTCCGCCCCAGCTTTCAGGATTATCCCTTAGTATGTTAAAAAAATTTCGTGGCATGTTTTCCAATGACTTGTCCATTGACCTGGGTACTGCGAATACCCTCATTTATGTAAAAGGACAAGGCATCGTATTGAATGAGCCTTCTGTCGTGGCCATTCGTCAGGATCGTGCCGGTTCACCAAAAAGCGTGGCTGCAGTAGGTCATGATGCGAAGCAGATGCTGGGCCGTACGCCGGGCAATATTGCTGCTATTCGCCCAATGAAAGATGGCGTAATCGCCGACTTCTTCGTGACTGAAAAAATGCTCCAGCACTTCATCAAGCAAGTGCACAGCAACAGCTTTATGCGTCCAAGCCCGCGTGTTCTGGTGTGTGTGCCGGTGGGTGCGACTCAGGTTGAGCGTCGTGCTATCCGTGAATCCGCACAGGGCGCTGGCGCCCGTGAAGTATTCCTGATTGAAGAACCGATGGCTGCCGCAATTGGTGCTGGCCTGCCGGTTTCGGAAGCGACCGGTTCCATGGTTGTTGATATCGGTGGTGGTACCACTGAAGTTGCCGTTATCTCCCTGAACGGCGTGGTTTACTCCTCTTCTGTACGCATCGGCGGCGACCGCTTCGACGAAGCCATCATCAATTATGTTCGTCGTAACTACGGTTCTCTGATCGGTGAAGCTACCGCAGAACGTATCAAACACGAAATCGGTTCTGCTTATCCGGGCGATGAAGTCCGTGAAATCGAAGTCCGTGGTCGTAACCTGGCAGAAGGTGTACCACGCGGCTTTACTCTGAATTCCAATGAAATCCTCGAAGCACTACAGGAACCGCTGACCGGTATCGTAAGCGCGGTGATGGTTGCTCTCGAACAGTGTCCGCCAGAACTGGCGTCAGATATCTCCGAGCGCGGTATGGTGCTCACTGGCGGTGGCGCACTGTTGCGTAACCTTGACCGTTTGTTAATGGAAGAAACCGGTATTCCAGTTGTTGTTGCTGAAGATCCGCTGACCTGTGTGGCTCGCGGCGGCGGCAAGGCGCTGGAAATGATCGACATGCACGGCGGCGACCTGTTCAGCGAAGAGTAGCCAGATGCTGGCAGGGTGAGCGCTTGCTAACCCTGCCGAATCTGACACGAGAATACGCATAACTTATGAAGCCAATTTTTAGCCGTGGCCCGTCGCTACAGATTCGCCTTATTCTGGCGGTGCTGGTGGCGCTCGGCGTTATTATCGCCGACAGCCGCCTGGGGACGTTCAGTCAAATCCGTACTTATATGGATACCGCCGTCAGCCCTTTCTTTTTTATCTCTAACGCACCTCGCGAATTGCTTGATGGCGTCTCGCAAACGCTGGCCTCACGCGATCAGCTTGAACTGGAAAACCGTGCGCTGCGTCAGGAACTGCTGCTGAAAAACAGCGATCTGCTTATGCTTGGGCAATACAAGCAGGAGAACGCACGTCTGCGTGAATTACTGGGATCGCCGTTGCGTCAGGATGAACAAAAGATGGTGACTCAGGTCATCTCGACGGTTAACGATCCTTACAGCGACCAGGTTGTCATCGACAAAGGCAGCGATAACGGCGTCTACGAAGGGCAGCCGGTAATTAGCGATAAAGGTGTTGTCGGTCAGGTTGTTGCGGTAGCAAAACTCACCAGCCGGGTGCTGCTGATTTGTGATGCAACTCATGCGCTGCCGATTCAGGTGCTGCGTAACGATATCCGTGTGATTGCCGCAGGTAACGGTTGTACTGATGATCTGCAACTGGAACATTTACCCGCCAACACAGATATTCGGGTGGGGGATGTTCTGGTGACATCCGGTCTCGGGGGGCGTTTCCCGGAAGGTTATCCGGTTGCCGTGGTTTCTTCCGTGAAACTTGACACCCAGCGGGCTTATACCGTGATTCAGGCACGTCCAACAGCCGGGTTGCAACGTTTACGTTACTTGCTGCTGCTTTGGGGCGCGGACCGTAACGGCGCTAATCCAATGACGCCGGAAGAAGTACATCGGGTTGCTAATGAACGCCTGATGCAGATGATGCCACAAGTATTACCTTCGCCAGACGCGATGGGGCCGCAGTTACCTGAGCCAGCTACAGGCATCGCTCCGCCAGCGGCTACTCAACCTGCAACGCCGCCAGCTGCTGCATCAGGGCAGGCGGTCACTCCGCCACCTGCTACGACGACGCCTGCGCGCGCGCCGGGGAGGCAGTAGTGGCCAGTTATCGCAGTCAGGGGCGCTGGGTAATCTGGCTCTCTTTCCTTATAGCTTTGTTACTGCAAATCATGCCCTGGCCGGAGAATATCATTGTTTTCCGGCCTAATTGGGTACTGCTTATACTGCTCTACTGGATACTCGCTCTGCCGCACCGCGTAAATGTGGGCACAGGTTTTGTGATGGGTGCCATACTGGATCTCATCAGCGGTTCAACACTGGGGGTGCGTGCGCTTTCAATGAGCATCGTCGCCTATCTGGTGGCACTTAAGTACCAGCTTTTCCGTAACCTTGCATTATGGCAGCAGGCGCTGGTCGTCATGTTGCTTTCGCTGGTGGTGGATATTATTGTTTTCTGGGCAGAGTTTTTAGTGATCAACGTCTCTTTCAGACCCGAAGTGTTCTGGAGTAGTGTAGTTAATGGCGTGCTCTGGCCGTGGATTTTCTTGCTGATGCGAAAAGTTCGCCAGCAGTTTGCAGTGCAATAAGTGCATTAAAGGTTTCTATGACTTCTCTGTATTTAGCTTCCGGTTCTCCGCGTCGTCAGGAGTTACTTGCGCAACTTGGCGTTACCTTTGAACGTATTGTTACGGGTATTGAAGAACAGCGTCAGCCGCAGGAGAGCGCTCAGCAATATGTCACACGTCTGGCGCGGGAAAAGGCGCAGGCAGGTGTCGCTAAAGTGACGCAGAATCTGCCAGTATTGGGGGCAGATACTATTGTCATTCTCAACGGAGAAGTACTGGAAAAACCGCGCGACGCTGCACACGCAAGCGCAATGCTACGCAAACTATCAGGGCAGACTCACCAGGTGATGACGGCAGTGGCACTGGCAGACCGCCAACATGTGCTGGATTGCCTGGTGGTTACTGATGTGACTTTCAGAACGTTAACAGACGAAGACATCGCAGGTTACGTCGCCAGCGGTGAACCGTTAGATAAAGCAGGTGCATACGGTATTCAGGGGCTGGGTGGTTGTTTTGTCAGGAAGATAAATGGCAGCTATCACGCCGTAGTCGGCTTACCGCTGGTTGAAACGTATGAATTATTAAGTAATTTTAACGCACTGCGTGAAGAAAGGGATAAACATGACGGCTGAATTGTTGGTAAACGTAACGCCATCGGAAACGCGCGTGGCGTATATTGATGGCGGTATTCTGCAGGAAATTCATATTGAACGTGAGGCGCGACGCGGAATCGTAGGCAATATCTACAAAGGTCGTGTGAGTCGTGTACTTCCGGGTATGCAGGCGGCTTTTGTAGATATTGGCCTGGAAAAAGCCGCATTCCTCCATGCTTCCGATATTATGCCGCATACCGAATGTGTGGCAGGTGATGAACAAAAGCAGTTTACCGTCCGGGATATCTCTGAACTGGTGCGTCAGGGGCAGGATCTGATGGTGCAGGTGGTCAAAGATCCCCTTGGCACTAAAGGGGCGCGCCTGACCACTGATATCACTTTGCCTTCTCGTTATCTGGTATTTATGCCAGGAGCTTCACATGTTGGAGTTTCTCAACGCATTGAAAGTGAGTCTGAACGCGAACGCCTGAAAAAGGTGGTGGCAGACTATTGTGATGAGCAGGGCGGATTTATTATCCGAACAGCGGCAGAAGGCGTAGGAGAGGCGGAACTGGCTTCTGACGCGGCTTATCTCAAGCGCGTGTGGACCAAAGTGATGGAGCGCAAAAAGCGCCCACAAACCCGCTATCAGCTTTATGGTGAACTGGCCCTGGCACAGCGTGTATTAAGAGATTTTGCTGATGCTGAGCTGGATCGGATCCGCGTGGACTCTCGTTTAACCTATGAAGCATTGCTGGAATTTACCGCTGAGTACATTCCCGAAATGACCAGCAAGCTGGAACATTACAGCGGGCGCCAACCGATTTTCGATCTCTTTGATGTGGAAAATGAGATCCAGCGGGCGCTGGAGCGTAAAGTTGAGTTGAAATCTGGCGGCTACCTGATCATTGATCAGACGGAAGCGATGACCACAGTAGATATTAATACCGGCGCATTTGTCGGCCATCGCAACCTGGATGACACCATATTCAACACCAACATCGAAGCAACACAAGCGATTGCTCGCCAACTGCGTTTACGTAACCTTGGTGGCATAATCATTATTGATTTCATTGATATGAATAATGAAGATCACCGTCGTCGGGTACTCCATTCGCTGGAGCAGGCGCTGAGTAAAGATCGGGTAAAAACCAGCGTTAACGGATTTTCAGCTCTGGGGCTGGTGGAGATGACACGCAAGCGCACCCGCGAAAGTATTGAGCATGTGTTGTGTAACGAATGCCCAACGTGCCATGGCCGTGGAACGGTGAAAACGGTAGAAACCGTCTGCTATGAGATCATGCGTGAAATCGTGCGCGTGCATCATGCTTATGACTCTGATCGCTTCCTCGTCTATGCTTCTCCGGCAGTGGCAGAAGCGCTGAAGGGAGAAGAGTCACACGCGCTGGCAGAAGTGGAAATTTTTGTTGGTAAACAAGTTAAAGTACAAATCGAACCGCTCTATAACCAGGAGCAGTTTGACGTTGTAATGATGTAAACCCGCACCGGGCCGCCAGTCAGACGGCCCTTTTTAGGCAGACAAGGAGAGACGCGTGAGGCGATTGCCGGGGATTTTACTGCTCACTGGAGCCACGCTCGTCGTCGTTGTGGCGCTGCTGGTCAGTGGCCTGCGCCTGGCGTTACCCCATCTTGATCACTGGCGTCCAGAGATCCTCAACAAAATTGAATCCGCGACCGGAGTCCCGGTCGATGCCAGCCAGCTCTCCGCCAGTTGGCAGACTTTCGGCCCGACCCTTGAAGCCCGTGATATTCACGCTGATTTAAAAGATGGCGGTGAATTTTCTGTAAAACGTGTCACTCTTGCACTGGATGTGTGGCAAAGCTTGCTGCATATGCGCTGGCAATTTCGCGATCTCACTTTCTGGCAATTGCGTTTTCGTACCAATACACCCATAGAACCAGGTGATGGTGGTGAAGGGCTGGAAGGCAGCCAACTCAGCGATCTTTTTTTGCGCCAGTTCGATCACTTTGATCTACGTGACAGCGAAGTCAGTTTTATTACGTTATCCGGGCAACGCGCTGAACTGGCGATCCCGCAACTGACGTGGCTGAACGACCAGGCTCGCCACCGTGCCGAAGGACAGGTCAGCCTTTCCAGCCTTACCGGGCAGCATGGTGTGATGCAGGTGCGTATGGATTTGCAGGATAACGATGGCCTGCTGAAAGATGGTCGAATCTGGCTACAGGCTGATGATATCGATGTAAAGCCGTGGCTGGGTAAATGGATGCAGGACAACATTGCTCTTGAAACGGCGCAATTCTCCCTTGAAGGTTGGATGACTATCGACGATGGCGACATTATCGGAGGCGATATCTGGCTGAAAAAGGGCGGTGCAAGCTGGCTGGGAGAAGGTAAAACCCATACTCTTTCGGTTGATAATCTCACTGCACACATCACCCGCGAACAGCCTGGCTGGCAATTTTCCATTCCTGATACCCGTATTACGATGGATGACAAGCCGTGGCCGAGTGGGGCATTAACTCTGGCCTGGATACCGGAACAGGATGTTGGTGGTAAGAATAATCAGCGTAGTGATGAGCTGCGAATCCGTGCCAGTCATCTGGAGCTGGCTGGGTTGGAAGGTCTCCGTCCGTTGGCAAGTAAACTTTCACCGGCACTGAGTGAGATCTGGCAAGCGACTCAACCGAGCGGGCAAATAAACGTCCTTGCGCTGGATATTCCTCTACAGCAAACAGAAAAAACCCGTTTTCAAATCGACTGGCGTGATCTTGCCTGGAAACAGTGGAAACTGCTGCCAGGTGCTGAGCATTTCTCCGGTACGCTGGCTGGTAGTGTCGAAAACGCCAGCATGACGGTTTCGATGAAACAGGCAAAAATGCCTTACGAAACGGTTTTCCGCGCCCCGCTGGAAATAGAAGAGGGTGTGGCAACTATAAACTGGCTGAAAAATGACAAAGGATTTCAGTTAGATGGTCGCAATATAGACGTCAAAGCAACGGCTGTTCATGCCCATGGTGGTTTTCGCTATCTACAGCCTGCCAATGATGAGCCATGGCTGGGTATTCTGGCGGGAATCAGTACCGACGATGGTTCACAAGCCTGGCGCTACTTCCCGGAAAACCTGATGGGTAAAGAGCTGGTTGATTATCTCAGTAGCGCCATTCAGGGCGGTCAGGCAGATAACGCAACTCTGGTGTACGGCGGTAACCCACAAAACTTCCCTTATGAAAACAATGACGGGCAATTTGAAGTATTAGTCCCGCTACGTAATGCCAAATTTGCCTTTCAACCCGACTGGCCTGCGCTAACAAATCTTGATATTGAGCTGGATTTTATCAATGACGGCTTATGGATGCGCAGTGACAAAGTGAATCTGGGCGGTGTTCAGGCCAGTAATCTGACCGCTGTCATCCCTGATTATTCGAAAGAGAAGTTATTAATTGATGCGGATATCAGTGGTCCTGGTAAAGCCGTTGGGCCATATTTCGACGAATCGCCGTTAAAAGATTCACTTGGTGCAACGCTTGAGCAACTTCAGCTGGATGGTAATGTGAATGCTCGCTTACATCTGGATATTCCACTGAATGGCGAACTTGTTACTGCTAAAGGCGAGGTTGCACTTAAAAATAACAGCCTGTTTATTAAGCCTCTCAATAGCAAACTGGATAACCTGAGTGGTAAATTCCGCTTTATCAACGGCAATCTGACCAGTGAGCCGTTGACAGCACGTTGGTTTAATCAACCGCTAAATGTCGATTTCACCACCAACGAAGGGGCGAAAGCATATCAGGTCGCGGTGAATCTAAGCGGAAACTGGCAACCGGCACGTACCGGTGTTCTTCCGACACAGATAAATGATGCGCTAAGTGGTAGCGTAACGTGGGACGGAAAAGTAGGTATTGAGCTTCCGTATCGTGCTGGCGCTACTTATGACGTTGAACTTCGTGGTGATATGAAGAATGTAAGTAGTCACTTACCATCACCGCTGGAAAAAAGCGCTGGCGAACCGCTACCATTCACAATGAACGTGAAAGGTAATTTGCAGGGCTTTGAACTGACAGGGCTTGTCGGGGAAAACAACCATTTTAATAGTCACTGGATGCTGGGAGAGAGGCTCTCTCTTGAGCGGGCTATTTGGGCATCTGACAGTAAAACACTTCCGCCGTTGCCAGAACACTCTGGTGTTGAGTTGAATCTTCCGGCAATGGATGGTGCAGAGTGGCTGGCACTGTTTCAGCAAGGCGTGGGGAATCAGGTCGGAAATACCACCCACTTCCCGGAACATATCACCTTACGTACGCCGATGTTGTCTTTAGGTGGGCAGCGCTGGAACAATCTGAGTATTATTTCTGAGCCATCTGCCAATGGTACGGTAGTGGAAGCTCAGGGGCGTGAAATTAATGCCTCTCTGGCGATGCACAAAAACGCACCGTGGCTGGCAAATATTAAATATCTCTATTACAACCCCAGCGTGGCGAAGAGTAACGGAACATCGTCGCCATTTGCTGCTGCCAACCAGATTAGTTTCCAGGGCTGGCCAGATGCGCAAATACGCTGCCAACAATGCTGGTTTTGGGGGCAAAAATATGGCCGGATCGACGGCGATATTGCAATTAATGGCAACACGCTCACCCTGAGCAACGGGCTACTTGATACGGGCTATGCCAGACTCACCGCTGACGGCGAGTGGGTAAATGCGCCGGGTAACGAACGTACATCGATTAAAGGTAAGCTGCGGGGTAAAAAGATTGATGCCGCAGTTGAGTTTTTTGGTGTTTCAACGCCGATCCGTAATTCGTCGTTTAATTTCGAATATGATCTGCACTGGCGTAATCCGCCCTGGCAGCCAGATGAAGCCACACTCAACGGCATTATCCGTACGCATTTGGGCAAAGGTGAGTTAACCGATATCAGCACAGGTCATGCGGGGCAGTTGCTGCGCTTGCTGAGTGTCGATGCCTTGTTGCGTAAATTGCGCTTTGATTTCAGCGATACCTTTGGTGAAGGTTTTTATTACGATTCAATAAACAGTACCGCCTGGATTAAAGATGGCGTATTACATACGGATGATACGCTGGTGGACGGACTTGAAGCGGATATCGCGATGAAAGGTTCGGTTAATCTTGTGCAGCGTAAACTGAATATGGAAGCCGTGGTTGCACCTGAAATTTCAGCAACAGTCGGCGTGGCAGCAGCGTTTGCTGTTAATCCGATTGTGGGGGCGGCTGTATTCGCCGCCAGTAAAGTTCTGGGGCCATTGTGGAGTAAAGTCTCAATTTTGCGTTACCACATTTCAGGGACTATCGATCAGCCGCAGATTAACGAAGTACTTCGTCAGCCGCGTAAAGAAAACCAGCAATGATTTGACGGGGGCGTGTAATTGCCCCAATCTCATTAAAGAGTCGTTGCCGTAAGGCCAATGAGCAGGAACGAAACCGTAAGCTGGTAAGGTGTTAAAGCCGCATCCGGCAGCTGTAAAAATCCTCTACCGCAGTAACTAACGAGTAGCAAAAACGATGAGTCTTAACCTGGTAAGTGAACAACTGCTAACCGCGAATGGCCTGAAGCATCAGGATCTGTTCGCCATTCTCGGTCAACTGGCCGAACGTCGCCTGGATTATGGCGATCTCTATTTTCAGTCGAGCTATCACGAATCCTGGGTTTTAGAAGATCGCATCATTAAAGATGGTTCTTATAACATCGATCAGGGTGTCGGTGTTCGGGCGATCAGCGGTGAGAAAACAGGCTTTGCCTATGCCGATCAGATAAGTCTGCTGGCACTTGAACAGAGCGCCCAGGCCGCGCGCACTATTGTCCGTGACAGTGGTGATGGAAAAGTACAAACCCTGGGCGCTGTTGAACACTCCCCGCTGTATACCGCTGTTGATCCGCTGCAAAGCATGAGTCGTGAAGAGAAGCTGGATATCCTGCGTCGCGTCGATAAGGTCGCTCGCGAAGCGGACAAGCGCGTACAGGAAGTGACTGCCAGCCTGAGTGGTGTCTATGAATTAATCTTGGTTGCTGCCACTGACGGTACGCTGGCAGCCGATGTTCGCCCCCTGGTGCGCTTGTCTGTCAGTGTGCTGGTAGAAGAAGACGGCAAACGTGAACGCGGCGCAAGCGGTGGTGGCGGTCGTTTTGGTTATGAATTTTTCCTTGCAGATCTGGACGGTGAAGTCCGTGCAGACGCCTGGGCGAAAGAAGCGGTGCGTATGGCGCTGGTCAATCTTTCAGCTGTTGCGGCACCAGCAGGGACAATGCCGGTAGTTCTCGGTGCAGGCTGGCCGGGGGTATTGTTGCATGAAGCGGTCGGACACGGGCTGGAAGGCGACTTTAACCGCCGTGGCACTTCCGTCTTTAGTGGTCAGGTGGGTGAGCTGGTTGCCTCAACGCTGTGTACTGTGGTTGATAACGGTACGATGGTTGATCGCCGTGGTTCGGTGGCGATTGATGATGAAGGCACTCCGGGTCAGTACAACGTGCTGATTGAAAACGGCATTCTGAAAGGCTACATGCAGGATAAACTCAACGCACGTCTAATGGGCATGACGCCGACCGGGAATGGTCGCCGTGAATCTTATGCTCATTTGCCTATGCCGCGTATGACCAATACTTACATGCTGCCAGGCAAATCTACTCCGCAGGAAATTATTGAATCTGTTGAATATGGTATTTATGCGCCGAACTTTGGTGGCGGCCAGGTTGATATCACTTCCGGTAAATTCGTTTTCTCCACCTCAGAAGCGTATCTGATTGAAAATGGCAAAGTGACGAAACCGGTAAAAGGTGCAACGTTGATCGGTTCTGGGATCGAAACCATGCAGCAGATCTCCATGGTCGGCAACGACCTTAAACTGGATAATGGCGTTGGTGTCTGCGGCAAAGAGGGGCAAAGTCTGCCTGTGGGGGTAGGGCAACCTACACTCAAAGTTGATAACCTGACGGTTGGTGGTACAGCGTAATCTGTGCAGGCCTGATACGACGTCAGCGTCGTATCAGGCACAGGTCGCCACCAGATGTGACATGAGTGCTGATAGTTAATTACTTCTCTTTTCCTCGCCCGTGCATCTCCTGGAACAGTTTTGCCACCTCGACAAAGTAATCCGTCAATGAGTTAATCACCACCTGCACCTTCAGAGGCATTTTATCCTTTTCAGTGTACAGGGCATAAACCGGGCGCGGGTCCGACTGATAACGTGGCAGCAAGATCTCCAGTTCTCCACGGTTGATCTCATTGATCACCCACATCAGTGGAACATATGCTATCCCTGCGCCTGCTGTCAGCCAGCGTACCAGAGTCATGGGATCGTTGGTGACAAACCGTCCTTGTGGGATCAACCGTGTAGAGATCCCTTCCGGGGCGATCAGCTCAAATTCGTTATCCGGTCGTACGCTGTATTCAAGCCATGAATGGCTGCTAAGGTCGGCAGGTTTTTCTGGTATGCCATACTGGCTGAGATAGCTTTTAGCGGCGCAAACCACCATCGGCATCGCGCCAAGGCGACGTGAAAACAGGCTTGAGTCTTGCAAGGCACCGACACGAATCACCACATCCAGACCATCAGCGATCAGATCAGGAGCCGGAATACCGGTCACCAGATTTACGGTTAAACCGGGGTACTCTTTTAATAATTTGGCAGTTAGTCCGGCGAGAACATTTTGCGCCATAGTTGAAGAACAGCCGATCCGTAGTGTACCAATAGGGGTGTTGTTAAAGGCGTAAAGTTGCTCATGAACATCACGAACTTCATGTAGCATCCTGCGGCAACCCTGATAGTAAATTCGACCCGCTTCAGTCAGCCCGATACTACGCGTACTGCGATTCAACAGCTTAACCTGCAACTCATCTTCCAGTTTAGAGACAGTTTGACTGATGGAGGAAACACTCATCTGTAGCTGTCTGGCGGCGGCAGTAAAAGAGCCAAATTCAACAACTTTGGCGAACACCGACATGCGTTTTAGTCTTTCCATTATTCACTCTGGCTTAAAAGTGATTTAGATCACATTATATAGATAACAGCATAACAGTTACGCTAATATATTAATTATCAATTAACAGCTATGTCGTTCTCACCTGGCTTTTCTTGCCCTTCTCTGCGGTGACATAGTCTGACAACTACATCATCTGCGCTCTCTAAAGTTATCAAGGTCAACATGAGTCTGTTTCCCGTTATCGTGGTGTTTGGTCTTTCCTTCCCACCGATATTTTTCGAGCTGCTGTTATCACTGGCGATTTTCTGGCTGGTGCGTCGGGTCTTAGTGCCGACGGGCATCTACGATTTTGTCTGGCATCCCGCGTTGTTTAACACTGCGCTCTATTGCTGTCTCTTCTACTTGATATCGCGCCTGTTTGTTTGAGGTTTAAGTGAAAACACTAATAAGAAAACTCACGCGTACGGCGATTACGCTGGTACTGGTTATCCTGGCATTTATTGCCATTTTTCGCGCCTGGGTCTACTACACGGAGTCACCGTGGACACGTGACGCCCGCTTTAGCGCCGATGTGGTGGCTATCGCCCCGGATGTTGCCGGACTCATCACTAACGTCAATGTTCATGATAACCAGTTGGTGAAAAAAGGGCAGGTTCTGTTCACTATCGATCAGCCACGTTATCAAAAAGCACTGGCAGAAGCGGAAGCTGATGTCGCGTATTACAGCGTGCTGGCACAGGAAAAGCGCCAGGAAGCGAGTCGTCGTAATAGGCTGGGTGTACAGGCGATGTCTCGTGAAGAGATTGACCAGGCGAATAACGTCCTGCAAACGGTGTTACACCAGTTAGCGAAAGCTCAGGCAACTCGTGACTTAGCTAAACTCGATCTTGAACGTACCGTGATCCGCGCGCCTGCTGATGGCTGGGTAACTAACCTGAATGTATATACTGGTGAATTTATTACCCGAGGTTCAACGGCGGTTGCACTGGTAAAACAGAACACCTTCTATGTGCTGGCCTATATGGAAGAAACAAAGCTGGAGGGTGTTCGTCCTGGTTACCGGGCGGAAATTACACCGCTGGGCAGTAACCGTGTGTTAAAAGGCACTGTTGATAGTGTTGCTGCCGGGGTAACTAATGCCAGCAGTACCCGCGATGCCAAAGGTATGGCGACCATTGATTCAAATCTGGAGTGGGTTCGTCTGGCACAACGTGTACCCGTACGGATTCGCCTCGACGCACAACCAGAAAATTTGTGGCCCGCAGGTACCACAGCAACGGTGGTGGTTACCGGGAAAGATGATCGTGACGAGAGTCAGGATTCATTCTTTCGCAAAATGGCCCACCGACTGCGTGAGTTTGGTTAATCACGATGGGCATTTTTTCTATAGCTAACCAACATATTCGCTTTGCAGTCAAACTGGCGAGCGCCATCGTGTTGGCGCTGTTTGTCGGTTTCCATTTTCAGCTGGAGACGCCACGCTGGGCGGTATTGACGGCGGCAATTGTCGCCGCTGGCCCGGCGTTTGCTGCCGGTGGAGAGCCTTACGCCGGGGCAATTCGTTATCGCGGAATGTTGCGTATTATTGGGACGTTTATTGGTTGTATCGCCGGGTTGGTGATTATCATCGCTATGATCCGTGCGCCACTGCTGATGATTCTGGTGTGTTGTATCTGGGCTGGATTTTGTACCTGGATCTCATCGCTGGTACGGGTTGAAAATTCGTATGCGTGGGGGCTGGCAGGCTATACCGCGCTCATTATCGTCATTACCATTCAGCCAGAACCTTTGCTGACGCCGCAGTTTGCGCTTGAACGTTGCAGTGAGATTGTCGTCGGTATTGTCTGCGCAATTGTGGCGGACCTGATCTTTTCGCCGCGATCGATCAAACAAGAAGTGGATCGTGAACTGGATAGCTTGCTGGTGGCCCAGTATCAACTGATGCAGTTGTGTATCAAACACGGTGAAGCGGAGGAGGTGGACAAAGCCTGGGGAAATCTGGTGCGGCGGACAACAGCCCTGGAAGGGATGCGCAGCAATCTTAATATGGAATCTTCCCGCTGGGCGCGGGCAAATCGACGCTTAAAAGCACTTAATACGTTATCGCTGACATTGATTACTCAATCATGCGAAACCTATTTAATTCAGAACACCCGACCAGAACTGATCACCGAGACTTTTCGGGAGTTCTTCAGCACTCCTGTTGAAACTGCTCAGGATGTGCATAAGCAGCTTAAGCGTTTACGTCGCGTTATTGCATGGACAGGAGAGCGTGAAACGCCCGTGACGATTTATAGTTGGGCAGGGGCGGCGACACGTTATCTGTTGATCAAACGCGGGGTTATCAGCAACACCAAAATTAGCGCTACGGAAGAAGAGATCTTACAAGGTGAGCCGGTGGTGAAAGCCGAGTCAGCCGAACGCCACCACGCAATGGTTAACTTCTGGCGAACCACGATTTCTTGCGTGTTGGGAACATTGTTCTGGTTATGGACCGGCTGGACTTCTGGTAGTGGGGCAATGGTGATGATTGCTGTTGTAACATCACTGGCAATGCGGCTGCCTAATCCTCGAATGGTGGGAATCGATTTTATCTATGGCACGCTGGCGGCACTGCCGTTGGGGTTACTCTATTTTTTGGTGATCATCCCCAATACGCAACAAAGCATGTTGTTGTTATGCCTGAGTCTGGCAGTGCTGGGATTCTTCCTTGGTATTGAAGTGCAAAAACGTCGACTGGGTTCGATGGGGGCGCTGGCCAGTACAATTAACATCATTGTGCTGGATAACCCGATGAAGTTTGAATTCAGTTTGTTCCTGGATAGCGCGCTTGGACAGATTGTCGGCTGCGTGTTGGCATTTACCGTCATTTTGCTGGTGCGTGATAAATCCCGGGATCGCACCGGACGTGTGTTGCTAAATCAGTTTGTCTCAGCGGCTATCTCTGCCATGACGACTAATGTCGTGCGACGTAAAGAGAATCACCTTCCGGCACTTTATCAGCAGCTGTTCTTGTTAATGAATAAGTTTCCTGGTGATTTGCCGAAGTTTCATCTGGCATTGACGATGATTATTGCTCATCAGCGTTTGCGCGATGCACCCGTACCGATTAACGACGACTTATCTGCATTTCATCGTCAGATGCGGCGCACTGCCGATAAGGTGATTTCTGCACGCAGCGATGATAAACGACGTAAATATTTTAGCCAGCTGCTGGAAGAGCTGGAGATTTATCAGGAGAAATTGCGGATATGGCACGCACCGCCACAAGTCACCGAGCCGGTGAAGCGACTTTCAGGCATGTTGCATAAGTATCAACATGCGCTGACAAGCAGTTAAGTATGAAAACCGATGCCAACAGCGTCGGTTTTTTTACGCCTATACTTAGTCGTTGTGCGGATAATCTGATCACTATGTCATGTGGAAAGCCGACGGAAAAAATGGTGCAGTTGATGAATATCTATACTTTTGATTTTGATGAGATTGAGAACCTGGAAGATTTTTTCCGTGAGTTTACCCAAACGTTTGGACTTACCCGGGATCAGGTACGCGATCTTGACTCATTTTGGGATGTCATCATGGAGGATAAGCTACCGCTGCCACTGGAAATTGAGTTTATTCATGTCCATGACAAAACGCGCAGGCGTTTTGGCGCTCTGATTCTTTTATTTGATGAAGCGGAAGAAGAACTGGAAGGGCACTTGCGCTTTAATATGCGTCATTAAGATAAAAAAAGCCCCCGGCAGTTGGGGGGCAATATCGTCGGACTTGACGATGAGGGTTTATTTGTACAGTTCGGCCGTGGCGTGCCAGGTATCGCCGCTACGTGCTTCAGTGATCTGATAGGCTGATGCCCCTTTCTCTTCTGCTTTTTTGTTGAGCATTTCACGCATATCCATTGGCGAAGAAGCAACGCCACTAACGGATACCGTACCGATTGCTTCACGATTTTGCGCCTGATTAGCATTAATGGAGTCAGCAGCGAACGCACCAAAAGACAGTACGGAGAGGACACTCAGGGCAGCAACAGTTGTTTTCATTTTCATATTATTTCACCTCGTAGAATTCTTTATCAGGGCCTTTATTTCGTGACCCTCATCACAAAATCAAGTATACACTAGTTGCGTGAATAATTAATACCTGGCTAATTATTTGCAGTGATATTAATTGTTAACAAATCTTAAAATCATAACAAATATGAATCATTTCATTTTTTAATTGTTGATAAATCAATGAGATGTGAATTGCCAGGAAATAGACCTGATTTACATTTTGTATTCATATCATCAATATGAGGTCGCTAATAAAGGCACTCAATGCTAAAGCAGGTAGGTGAAAGGCCATGGAGAAAACGGGGAGTGGCGAAAGATTTCCCCCGTCTGGCGACGGGGGAAAGGGATTAAAGTTCTTGTTCGAACAGTTCCAGAATAGCTTCGTACAGTTCTTTCACTGAGAAGCCGCTGGCGGGCGTGGTAAAGATTGTGTCATCACCGGCGATGGTGCCGAGAATCCCCTCTGCTTTACCCAAAGAGTCAAGCAGGCGAGCAATCAGTTGCGCCGCGCCTGGGCTGGTATGAATTACCACAACGGCATCGTTATAGTCGATGTCCAGCACCAGGTTTTTCAATGGGCTGGATGTTGTCGGTACACCCAGTTCCGCCGGGAGGCAATAAACCATTTCCATTTTGGCGTTACGAGTACGCACTGCGCCAAACTTCGTCAGCATGCGTGAGACTTTAGACTGATTGATATTGTCAAAGCCTTGTTCCTGCAACGCGACGACGATTTCGCCCTGTGAACTAAACTTTTCTTCTTTAAGTAGCGCTTTGAACGCTCTAACTAATTCTTCTTGCTTTGCCGAGCTTCGCATAAGTCACCCGTAATATGGCAGTAGAAACAACATTATTGTGCATACAGATGAATTTTTATGCAAACAGTCTGCCCTGATGAGGGCTGAAATAATGTTATGAAAGAGCAGAATTTTATCAAATTTCGTTATCAAGAAACATGCCTGTGTCACGGCTCGCAAATCTCGTCAAAAGTAAAAAAAATGTTATGAAATTGATGTTGTTTTGGTCAAATAGTACGGTATATTGTCAATACCTGTTGGAAAGTTGTTCTGTTGTGTGGGTGGCTATAATCAGGAAAATTAAATACATAAAAGCTAAATTCGCGTGAGTACACATTCTTAGAGTGTGGTTATTGTATTCATTGAATTTCTGAATTAAGGTCGCCGCCGCGGAGCAACAAATATTTAGCTAATCAATATAATAAGGAGTTTAGGATGAAAGTCGCAGTCCTCGGCGCCGCTGGTGGTATCGGCCAGGCGCTTGCACTACTGTTAAAAACCCAACTGCCTTCAGGTTCAGAACTCTCCCTGTATGACATCGCTCCAGTTACTCCCGGCGTGGCTGTTGATCTGAGTCACATTCCTACTGCTGTAAAAATTAAAGGTTTTGCTGGTGAAGACGCTACCCCAGCCCTCGAAGGTGCTGATGTGGTGCTGATTTCTGCGGGCGTTGCGCGTAAACCAGGTATGGATCGTTCTGACCTGTTCAACGTGAATGCTGGCATTGTGAAAAATCTGGTCCAGCAAATTGCGACCACTTGCCCGAAAGCCTGCATTGGTATCATTACTAACCCGGTTAACACGACTGTTGCTATTGCAGCAGAAGTGCTGAAAAAAGCGGGTGTTTATGACAAAAACAAACTGTTCGGCGTAACCACGCTGGATATTATCCGCTCCAATACTTTTGTGGCAGAGCTGAAAGGCAAACAACCTGACGAAATCGAAGTTCCGGTAATTGGCGGCCATTCCGGCGTGACCATTCTGCCCCTGCTGTCACAGATTCCGGGCGTGAGCTTTACCGAGCAAGAAGTTGCTGATCTGACTAAACGTATCCAAAATGCGGGTACTGAAGTGGTGGAAGCAAAAGCCGGTGGCGGATCTGCGACATTGTCGATGGGGCAGGCCGCAGCACGCTTTGGTCTGTCATTGGTTCGTGCGCTACAGGGTGAAAAAGGTGTGGTGGAATGCGCCTATGTAGAAGGTGATGGCCAATATGCGCGTTTCTTCTCTCAGCCACTGCTGCTGGGTAAAAACGGCGTAGAAGAACGTAAATCAATCGGCAAACTGAGCGCTTTTGAACAGAATGCGCTGGAAGGTATGCTGGATACACTGAAGAAAGATATTCAGCTGGGTGAAGCGTTCGTTAATAAATAAGCGAATTTGTATCACCACAACGATAAACCGGAGTAATGCCTCCGGTTTTTTGTTCTTGCAGATCCTCACTGGAATTACTAACCCACGTCACAAATCTGTTAAACTCCCGGCGTCTTTAGTGACAGCTGATGGGGATGTTGTGAAGAAAATCGAAAGAAAGCAAACCAGGGATCAGATCTCTCAAATCATTCGCTACGAAATTTTGTCCGGCAATATACAGGCCGGCGATGAACTGGCGCAGGAGAGTATTGCTGAGCAACTGGGGCTTTCAAGAATGCCGGTCAGAGAAGCATTACAAGCCCTTGAACAGGAAGGTTTTTTGATCCGTTTGCCAAACCGCCATATGCAAGTGGCGAAACTGGCGGCTGATGATGTCAGTCAGATCTTTCGTGTCATTGCGGCAATGGCTGCTGAGCTGTTTGCCTTAATTCCATCGGCGGCAGGCGAAACACTTAAGCAACTTGCCCGGAGCCTGGCGCAGCCCGGAGATAAATCTCGTGAGTTGGAATTTCATCTGACACTCGTATCATATATTGATAACCGTTATCTTTCGAAAGCCTACCAGCAGTTTCTGGATGGCTACATCTCTTATGTCATTTTGTATCTGAAAGAGGATAGCCAGGAGTCAGCGCTACTTTTACGCGAACTCAGTACAGCCATCGGCAAAGGTGAACGCGATGAAATAGTGCAGGTCACTCTGCGTTACTTCCTCTCATTAGCAGAAATTATGCGTCAACATATGAAGGATTTGGAAATTGCCGAGACCTAAGTTAGGGAAAATTAAGCTTCTTTCAGCGAAAGAACAGGTCGCAGCGGTATTACGCAAGGCCATACTGTCTCGTGAGCTGGTGGAAGGACAGGAGATCACCCTGGAAGGTATTGCCAGTATGGTGGGCGTCTCCAGTATGCCCGTGCGCGAAGCATTTCAGATTCTGGCGGCAGATGGACTGATTAAAGTACGACCAAACAAAGGTGCGGTTGTGCTGGGTATTAAGGAACAAACTATTCGTGAACACTACGAGATCCGGGCATTGCTGGAGAGTGAAGCCGTGGCGAAAGCCTCGCGCCCTGGAGTCGATATTTCACGCATTGCTCAGGTGTACTATTCGGCGGAGAAAGCCCTCGCTGATAATAATTCTGCTGAATATTCCGACCTGAATCAGGCGTTTCATATGGAAATCTGGAACGCTGCGGGTAATGAAAAAATGAAAATGCTGCTTTCCAATATGTGGAATGGCCTGTCGATGGGTCATAAAGTGACGGAAGAGCAATATGCCGGTATTTCCATTCAGGAACATAAAGGTATTTTAGAAGCTCTTGAAAAAAATGATGAAAAACTGGCCCGTCAGCGTATGCATGACCATATTATTCGCTCAATGGAAAACATGCTAACCCGCTACGTAGACGATCCCGCCGCCTGATCTGATCGTCTGCACCTCCTGTGCAGGCGATATTAATCATTGATATAACGAATAAATTTCCCATCGAAACCGTTTTCTGACGATCTTGATTTAGATCGCAAAACTGATCCATTTCTTAAAAACGCGTTGACTTCGCCTGGCGCGAGGCATAATTTTCGTCCCAACAATATTGGATACAATATCATATATCATTGATAGGATAATTATAAATATGGAACCCATTACCATCACCCTATGTTTACTGGTCTTTGCCATAGCTATGTTTGTGTGGGAAAAAGTGCCGCTGGCGGTCACTTCTATGATCGTTTGTGTTGCGCTGGTCATTACCGGTGTGCTCAACGTTAAACAGGCTTTTGGCGGTTTTATCGACAATAACGTCATTTTATTTGTTGCGATGTTTATTGTTGGCGGTGCGCTATTCGAAACCGGAATGGCGAATAAAGTAGGCGGCGTTATCACTCGCTTTGCCAAAACCGAAAAGCAGCTCATTTTCACCATCATGCTGGTGACTGGATTGATGTCCGGTGTTCTTTCCAACACCGGAACAGCAGCGGTGTTGATTCCGGTAGTTATCGGTGTGGCAGCAAAATCAGGTTTTAGTCGCTCACATCTGCTGATGCCACTGGTGTTTGCTGCGGCGCTCGGCGGCAACTTATCGCTGATTGGTGCGCCGGGTAACCTGATTGCTCAGTCCGCTTTACAGAATATTGGTAGTGGGTTTGGCTTTTTTGAATACGCCAAAATCGGCCTGCCCATGCTGGCTTGCGGCATTTTTTACTTCCTGACAATTGGCTATAAATTCCTGCCTGCTAACTCGAATGGTGGTGCGGTTGGTAGCGTGGGCGAGCAACGAGATTACAGCCATATACCACAGTGGAAGCAGATCCTGTCTATGGTGGTATTGATCGCCACGATCCTTGGCATGATCTTCGAAAAACAGATCGGTATTAGTCTGGCAGTGATCGGTTGTGTTGGGGCGCTGGTGTTAGTGGTGACAGGTGTCCTGAATGAAAAACAGGCCTATAACGCTATTGATTCGCAGACCATTTTTATCTTCGGCGGCACGCTGGCGCTGGCAAAAGCACTGGAGATGACAGGTGCTGGCAAACTGGTTGCTGACTATGTCATTAGCATGTTGGGACAAAACTCCTCACCTTTTATGTTACTGGTGGCGGTGTTTACCTTATCGGTGATTATGACCAACTTTATGTCTAACACTGCGACAACAGCGTTGCTGGTGCCCGTAAGTTTGTCGATTGCAGCTGGAATGGGCGCAGATCCACGTGCTGTTTTAATGGCAACAGTTATCGGCGGTTCCTGTGCCTACGCCACACCCATTGGTATGCCAGCAAATATGATGGTGCTCTCGGCTGGCGGCTATAAGTTCATCGACTACGCCAAAGCTGGCATTCCCCTGATTATCGTTTCAACCATTGTCAGCCTGATTTTGCTGCCAATTCTTTTCCCCTTTCACCCGTAATTAACGCAACTGTCCTTTTCAAGGAGCAATTATGAGCAAAAGCGAACAGATATCCCATATGACCAATATTATGGCCAGGTTTGTGGGATATACCGGCAAAGTACTGCCTGATGATGTCACCGCAAAACTGGAAGATTTACAGAAAAAAGAGACCAGCCAACTGGCGAATGTCATCTTTACCACCATGTTTGATAACCAGCGTCTGGCAAAAGAACTGGATCGTCCGTCTTGTCAGGATACCGGCGTAATCCAGTTTCTGGTGGAGTGTGGTACGAATTTTCCACTGATTGGCGAACTGGAAGCACTACTGCGTGAAGCGGTGATCAAAGCGACCGTTGACTCTCCACTACGGCACAATAGCGTCGAAACCTTTGATGAATACAACACCGGAAAAAACGTGGGTAAAGGTACGCCAACGGTGTTCTGGGAGATTGTTCCCAACTCTGATCAGTGCAGCATTTATACCTATATGGCTGGCGGTGGCTGCTCTTTGCCGGGTAAAGCGATGGTATTAATGCCGGGCGCAGGCTACGAAGGTGTGACACGCTTTGTGCTGGATGTGATGACCAGTTACGGGCTAAATGCTTGTCCGCCGCTGTTGGTAGGTGTTGGTGTGGCGACCTCTGTAGAAACGGCTGCATTGCTGTCGAAAAAAGCGCTGATGCGCCCGGTTGGTTCTCATAATGAAAATGAACGGGCTGCATCACTGGAAAAAATGCTTGAAGAGGGCATTAATAAAATTGGATTAGGTCCTCAGGGAATGTCTGGTAATACATCCGTGATGGGCGTGAATATTGAAAATACTGCACGTCATCCTTCCACAATTGGTGTAGCAGTAAACGTTGGGTGCTGGTCGCACCGCAAAGGCCATATCGTTTTCGATAAAGATTTAAATTATACCATTACGTCTCATACAGGAGTGACTCTCTAATGACTAAAAAAATCCTGACTACGCCAATTAAAGATGAAGACCTCGCAGATATTAAAGCGGGAGATATTATTTATCTCAATGGTCATATTGTAACGTGTCGTGATGTTGCGCATCGCCGATTAATTGAAGGTGGTAGAGAACTGCCGGTTAATATCGAAGGTGGCGCAATTCTTCATGCCGGACCGATTGTTCGTCCGATTGCAGGATCTGATGACAAATTTGAAATGGTCTCTGTTGGGCCTACCACCAGTATGCGTATGGAAAAATTTGAGAAAGAATTTATTGCGCAAACCGGGGTAAAACTGATTGTCGGTAAAGGTGGTATGGGAAAAGGCACTGAAGAGGGTTGTGCTGAACATAAAGCTTTGCATTGTGTTTTCCCTGCTGGTTGTGCGGTTGTTGCTGCGGTCTGTGTTGAAGAAATTGAAGATGCACAGTGGCGCGATTTAGGGATGCCGGAAACATTGTGGGTTTGCCGGGTTAAAGAGTTTGGCCCTTTAATTGTTTCAATTGATACTCATGGCAATAACCTGTTCGAGCAAAATAAAGTTATCTTTAATCAGCGTAAAGATATTGTTGCTGAAGAAATATGCCAGAACGTCAGCTTTATTAAATAACGTCTGATTTAACCTTGCGCACAATAAAGGTGTCTGTTGGTGATTTTTAAAAAGTATCGCCGGTCTGTAGGCCTGGGGAAGTCCATACTTATTTTTTAAGTCGCTTATAGCACCATTATTGTGCCTTCTTTTTGAAGGCTATTGTATGTCAGTCGTTGTAAACCTTTATTTACCGGAAGCATCAACTGGCGATAATTGCCGAAAAGCTTAATTGTCTGTCTGATGTTCATGCCATTAAAGACGCTTTGCATACCGTCAGACCTGGCTGATATGGAAACGCTGGCTGTAGAGATGGGGTACACACCTGGAGTGTTGGCCTTGTCCTATAAAATAGCGATAGCTTCTGGTGTTGCGCTGCTGGTGGTGGCCGGGTTTCTCGCCAGATTCCCGGCCGGGCCAATATTGTTGATTAAATACAGCTCCCCAGGCGGGGAGCTTTATCAGTTTGTTGCCGGGTATTCCTGAATGGTGACCTGGAATGTTAACTGCCTGTCGTCACGCATTACTACTACCGGAATCACTGAACCAGGGCGAATTTCGGCAACCTGATCCATTGTCTCCAAAGCGGAAACTGCAGGTTTGTTGTTCACGGAGATAATCACATCATTAACCTGAATACCTGCCAGAGCTGCCGGGCCATCCGGGGAAACTTCATTAACCACTATGCCCTGGAGTTGATCAATCCCATTAGCCTGGGAGTGCATCGGGGCAATTTCACGTCCGCCAATACCGATAAATCCACGAATTACCCGGCCATCACGAATCAGCTTATCCATAATTTTGGTTGCTAACTGGAAAGGAATCGCAAATCCAATCCCTTCTGGTGTTTCGCCGTCATTACTCTTATCAAAGGACAGTGTGTTAATACCCATCAATTCTCCCAGCGTATTTACCAGTGCACCACCGGAGTTACCGTGGTTGATGGAGGCGTCGGTTTGTAGGAAGTTTTGTCTTCCGCTGGGATTCAGACCAATACGCCCGGTAGCGCTGATGATCCCCTGAGTAATGGTCTGCCCCAGGTTGTAGGGATTACCGATAGCCAAAACCACGTCGCCAATGTGCGGTGTACGATTGGCATTAATTGGAATTGTCGGCAATCCACCGGTGGCGTTGATTTTCAAAACGGCCAGATCAGTCAGGCTGTCGGAGCCTACCAACAAGGCTTCAAATACACGACCATCCTGTAATGCGACGATAATTTGATCCGCATCGCTGATCACATGTTTATTGGTAATGATATAACCGCGCTGATCCATGATAACCCCGGAGCCCAGTCCACGGATCTCAAGTTTATTGCGGGAAGTGCTGTTAACTGCACGGTTATAGACGTTGACCACAGCCGGAGCTGCGCGGCGAACGGCCGGGTTGTAGCTGGCTGGCGTCTCATCGGTACTGTCATATTGCGGTGCAGAAAAAGGATTGATTGTCCGCAATGAGGGCATGGCGACCAGCAGCACGGCGCCAACAATTAAACCAATAGCAACTGAACGTAAGAGCTTCACAAACATGATGGAGGCGTCATAAAAATAAGGAACGGGAGCAGCATACCATGAGTTAACCGGACATCACACGTAAGGCTGATGCCCGGTTTGCTACATTAACGCAGGAGGAGATAAAGGGTGTCGTTGCCACGCAAAATCTGCAAAGCAATGATCGCCGGTTTTGCTTCCAGTGTTTTACGCATCTCAGCAATTGAGTTCACGCGATCACGGTTAATTCCAATAATCACATCGTCTTTCTGCAGGCCTGATTGTGCCGCCGGACTGCTTTTCTCAATATTTTCAATGCGGATACCTTTGGTACCATCTTTTAGTTGTGTATCGCTAAGCGTTGCGCCCTGTAGCGCTGGGGCGATCATCTCTGCGCTGGCAGAAGATGAGGTGCTGGTATCCAGCGTGACTTCAACCTCCAGTGGCTTGCCATTACGCAACAGGCCCAGTTTGACTTTAGTGCCAGGTTCGGTCGTGGCAATGCGGGAACGTAGCTCGGCAAAGCTGGTCAATGGCTTCCCATTGAGACTAGTGATGATATCGCCTGACTTGATACCTGCTTTCGCTGAACCGGAGTTTGGCATGACTTCACTGACAAATGCGCCACGTTGCACATCCAGCTTGAACGCTTTGGCGATATCAGCGGTCATCTCCGTACCTTTAATTCCGAGCAACCCACGTTTTATCTCGCCGAAATCAATCAGTTGCTGAGCCAGAGTGCGCGCCATATTACTTGGGATGGCGAAGCCAATACCTACACTGCCCCCACCAGGTGCCAGAATAGCAGTATTAATCCCAATCAGTTCGCCATTAAGGTTAATAAGGGCACCACCAGAGTTACCCCGGTTGATTGAGGCGTCAGTTTGAATAAAGTTTTCCAGACCTTCCAGATTTAGCCCGCTACGACCTAACGCCGAGATAATCCCGGAGGTCGCGGTTTGCCCCAGACCAAAAGGGTTACCCACCGCCACGGCAAAATCACCGACACGTAATTTGTCGGAATCAGCAATGGTAATTTGTGTCAGTTTGCTGGGATTTTGAATTTGCAACAGGGCGATATCGCTCTGATCGTCGCTACCAATCAGTTTCGCATCGAACTCGCGCCCATCATTGAGCTGGATGCTGATTTTCTGCGCCTGATTTATGACATGGTTATTGGTGAGAACATAGCCTTTAGCTGCATCGATAATGACACCTGATCCGAGTCCTTCAAAAGGCTGTGAAGGTCCTTCTGGCAGGTCATCGCCAAAAAACTTTTTGAATTCTTCCGGTATATTCTGGCTTTGAACAGCTGTGCCTTCGACTCGAACGCTGACCACCGCAGGTAATACTTTTTCCAACATGGGGGCGAGGCTGGGTAAAGGTGCCTGACCAGCAACCTGGCCGGGAATTGATGCTGCGGCCTGATACGGTGCCGCGAGAATTAACCCGACACTTAACGCTAATGCACTCAACAGCTGGGTTTGCTTTTTCATATTCCGGCTCTCGTACCTTGAGTGATAAGGAAAATCGATTCAAAACAGATTGATGTTATTGAATTTCTAATCTGCGAACAATCAGATGTCAGATTAAATGATAGTCGGGCCAGGACAGAAGAGGAGGGCGCAATGGCTGCGCCCGAAAAATAAATTAATCGCGTTTTGCGCCACTACGCAGCAGGCCGGAAGCGCCTTCGGAATAGTCACGCGGCATTTGCACCGGTGCCTGATCATTACTGGCTTCAGATTCCGCCAGACGGTTGCGGAACGGGTTAGCCTCCGCAGACAGCTCCGGCAGCAGGTTGCTGGAGCTTTTCGCCATATGCTGGTACAGCTGGCGATAGTCGTGCGCCATGGTGTCCAGTAATTCGGCGCTGCGGGCAAAGTGGTTAACCAGCTCTTCGCGGTACTCATCCAACTCAGCTTTATTTTTTTCCAGTTCGTACTGCAACGCCTGTTGTTGACGTAATTTACGATTACCAAAACGCATGGCCACGGCACCGATAATGATGCCGACGACTAACCCAATTAGCGCATATTCCCAGGTCATGAACATCTCCCGTTGTCTTTTGTTTCCGTAGGGTGTTGGCTTCAGGCTCCATGCCTGCGGCTGATAATGCCACTATAACCGTTAATCCCGTAGAAGTGGAATCCCGACAGCATATCACGTAGTGTAGAACGGCCTTTTTTTCGCCAGGCATGAACTACGACAGATAAAGTATTCGAGGAATAACAATAACATCATGCAAAGCTTTACCCCAACATCGCGTTACCTCCAGGCTCTGAAAGAGGGTAGTCACCAACCGGACGACGTACAAAAAGAGGCGGTGAATCGACTGGAAACGATTTATCAGGAGTTAATTAACGGTACGCCAACAGCGCCCAAAGCGAGCGGGTTAATGGTGCGGATCGGAAAACTGCTGGGAAAACGCGAAGATACAACTAATGCACCCGTGCGCGGGTTGTATATGTGGGGCGGGGTAGGTCGTGGGAAAACCTGGCTGATGGACCTTTTCTATCAAAGCTTGCCGGGAGAGCGGAAACAGCGTCTGCACTTTCACCGTTTTATGCTGCGGGTACATGAAGAGCTAACTGCTTTGCAGGGGCAGACCGATCCGCTGGAAATTATTGCCGATCGCTTTAAAGCCGAAACTGACGTGCTCTGTTTTGACGAATTTTTTGTTTCTGATATTACCGATGCCATGCTACTTGGCGGCCTGATGAAAGCCCTGTTCGCCCGCGGTATTACCCTGGTAGCGACGTCCAATATTCCGCCGGATGAACTTTATCGAAATGGCCTGCAACGTGCGCGTTTTCTGCCTGCAATCGATGCCATTAAACAGCATTGTGATGTAATGAACGTGGACGCTGGTGTTGATTATCGACTGCGTACGCTCACTCAGGCGCACCTGTGGCTTTCGCCACTCAACGATGAAACCCGGGCGCAAATGGATAAACTATGGTTGGCGCTGGCGGGGGCGAAACGAGAAAATTCACCGACGTTAGAAATCAACCATCGGCCGTTGGCGACAATAGGCGTCGAGAACCAGACGCTGGCGGTCTCTTTTACTACGCTGTGCGTTGATGCCCGCAGTCAGCATGACTATATTGCGCTCTCACGTCTCTTTCACACGGTCATGTTGTTTGATGTACCAGTCATGACGCGGTTGATGGAGAGCGAAGCGCGGCGCTTTATTGCGCTAGTGGATGAGTTTTACGAGCGCCATGTCAAATTAGTGGTGGGTGCAGAAGTGCCGCTATATGAAATTTATCAGGGCGAGCGGCTGAAATTTGAGTTCCAGCGTTGCCTGTCACGTCTGCAAGAGATGCAAAGCGAAGAGTATCTGAAGCGCGAGCATTTAGCGGGTTAAAACCTGCCACAAATCACAAAAAGGGGTCGATCTTTGACCCCGACTTCTCTATAATCCTGCGACCCCACGTTACAAGAAAGTTTTTTTCCCAAAACTTTTTGTGTGCTGGCATAGGCTATTCGAAGGGGTAGGTTTGCCGGACTTTGTCGTGTGAACCTCAACAATTGAAGACGTTTGGGTGTTCACCAACGTGTAACTATTTATTGGGTAAGCTTTTAATGAAAACTTTTACAGCTAAACCAGAAACCGTAAAACGCGACTGGTATGTTGTTGACGCGACCGGTAAAACTCTGGGCCGTCTGGCTACTGAACTGGCTCGTCGCCTGCGCGGTAAGCACAAAGCGGAATACACTCCGCACGTAGATACCGGTGATTACATCATCGTTCTGAACGCTGACAAAGTTGCTGTAACCGGCAACAAGCGTACTGACAAAGTGTACTATCACCACACCGGCCACATCGGTGGTATCAAACAAGCGACCTTTGAAGAGATGATTGCTCGCCGTCCTGAGCGTGTGATTGAAATCGCGGTTAAAGGCATGTTGCCAAAAGGCCCGCTGGGTCGTGCTATGTTCCGTAAACTGAAAGTTTACGCGGGTAACGAGCACAACCACGCGGCACAGCAACCGCAAGTTCTTGACATCTAATCGGGATTATAGGCAATGGCTGAAAATCAATACTACGGCACTGGTCGCCGCAAAAGTTCCGCAGCTCGCGTTTTCATCAAACCGGGCAACGGTAAAATCGTAATCAACCAACGTTCTCTGGAACAGTACTTCGGTCGTGAAACTGCCCGCATGGTAGTTCGTCAGCCGCTGGAACTGGTCGACATGGTTGAGAAACTGGACCTGTACATCACCGTTAAAGGTGGTGGTATCTCTGGTCAGGCTGGTGCGATCCGTCACGGTATCACCCGCGCTCTGATGGAGTATGATGAGTCCCTGCGTGGCGAACTGCGTAAAGCTGGCTTCGTTACTCGTGACGCTCGTCAGGTTGAACGTAAGAAAGTCGGTCTGCGTAAAGCACGTCGTCGTCCGCAGTTCTCCAAACGTTAAGTGCGACGAGAGTCGCCCTTTGCGTCGGAAGTTGTTGTTTTTAAACAACTTTCGGAGAGTCGAAAAGCAAGCTATCATGTTTTTCGACATTTTGCAAGTCCTTTTTGGGGCAGTGTTTTTCTGCTGCCCCTTAAGGGGCTTGCAGTGTAGTAAACTGGCCAAAAGCGGATTGTCCCAACGATCATTTATGATCGTCCTCTGGGATATGGAGTTAACATGTCTGCGGGAGGTTTCTCATCCCGTAAAAGCACCAGTAGCAGACGATATTTCTCTCTGAAGCACTGCCGTCATCCTGAAGTGATATTTCCTTCGGGAAATTCTCTTCAACAGGAAACAGTGTAAGACATTCCGGTAACGGATGTGACCATTGTAATGATCAAGATGAGGGTTTCCCTCGTGGGATCCTGTCTTATGTAATCGTTGTGAAACCGTCAGAGGATGTGGATCAGCATTATCGGTTCGCGCTTCTCTGGATAACATCCGTGATCAAACTTGCAAAACAAGGGCTAAAGCTGTAGTCGTCATTGTTGAACCCGATAGCAGGGGAGTCAACCCGTTGTATGACCAACGGTAGCCTAGGGATAGTGCAGAACTGGTAACGGTTTTGTGCGGAGCTTCCTGACAATGTACCCCCGTAACAGGCGTGTAATTACCGTGAGGTAATCATGCGGATACTACCAGCAACAGGGTGGTTGAGGGGCTAGGCTGAGAGGAAAGACGAACGTAAGTGAATTGTCTGTTTAAACGTCGTAATAGAGAAAGAGCCAAAGTTGCTGACAGGCTCTGACCAAAAGGTACGTGGCGGGTTATTCCACTTTAACGTTGGAATACGTCATCACCAAAGCCACCGGCGGACAAGGCAGCGTCTTCACCTTTCGTGTGATGATTATGGAACTCGGTAAGCCTGTATCTCTGCCCGAAAGGGCAGGCGACCCGTAAGGGAAGCTGTCGGAGGTGCAGGTAAGGGAAGACGGAAAAAGCGAATGCCGTGCTGTAATGGCACGGATAACGGGGTGAAACATACCCGTACCCGAAAGGGGGCAGACTTCCGTCTGGTCTTTCATCGTAAGATGGCAGGCTAATTCTCTGTGGGATAAGGAAAGAGAATGGAGGCCGGGATATCACGGTGATATCCCTCGCGCACCATACTCAATCATACAAACCATGTTGTGGACAGTAGGCAGAATAACGGTAAGACCGTGATTTTCCTCTGACCAGTAACGTGAGGACGTTAACCCAGAGGATATCATAAATTACCGGACAATCTGCTGACCTCTGCATCACAGGAGGAAAGCATGATTAAGCGAGAAGAGCATAACCCGAAAGGGGAGCATTCTTCAAGCCCAGCGTACTCCGGTCATCTGAGTCACTGGCACCGGATTAACTGGTCAAAAGTGACGCAGGTGGTGAGAGGATTGCAGGTACGGATTGCGAAGGCAGCACAGGAAAGCGACTGGCGCAGGGTTAAAAACCTGCAAAGGAAGCTGACCCACTCGCCGTATGCGAAAGCACTGGCAGTCAGGCGGGTGACAGAAAACCAAGGCAAACGGACGGCAGGTGTCGACCGTGAACTCTGGAATACGCCCGAAGCGAAGTGGAATGCTATCGGACGGTTAACCGCAAAAAGGTATAAACCTCGGCCATTACGCAGGGTTTATATTCCCAAAGCGGATGGAAAGAAACGCCCTCTGGGTATTCCGACTATGAAAGACCGTGCGATGCAGGCACTTTATCTTCTGGCACTTCAGCCTGTTGCGGAGACAACGGGGGATACGGGCTCTTACGGATTCCGTCTCAACCGCTCCACGGCAGATGCCATTACTCACTGTCATATGACATTGTGTAAGGCAGGCTCTCCGAAATGGCTGCTGGATGCAGATATTAAAGGGTGTTTCGACCATATCAGCCATAACTGGCTGCTGAAACATGTTCCGTTGAATAAACGGATATTGCAGAAGTGGCTGAAAGCAGGTGTGGTGGATATGGGCGAGTTGAAGGAGACAGAAGAAGGCACGCCACAGGGGGGAATTATTTCCCCGACACTGGCAAACATGGCGCTGGACGGGCTGGAAAAACGACTGGCTGAACATTTCGGTGAGAAAGCCAGCCGGAAAATCCGGCAGTTCAAAGTGTATCTTATCCGGTACGCCGATGATTTTGTTATTACGGGAATAACGCAGGACTTGCTCCAGCATCAGGTGAAACCCGTAGTGGAAGCTTTCCTCGCTGAGCGGGGATTATGGCTTTCAGAGACAAAAACGCACATCGTGCATATCGATAAGGGATTTGAATTTCTGGGCTGGATGGTCAGGCGATATAAAGGGCATATTCTGATAAAGCCGTCACGGAAGAATGTGAAAGCATTTTACCGTAACATTAAGGCGACAATCACGAAATATGGCTCTGCCCGACAGGAAAACCTGATAAGGAAGCTTAACCCGAAGATACGCGGATGGACAAACTACCACAGCCATCAGGTGGCCAGTAAAGCGTTTGGCCGTATGGATGCACTGATATGGCGGGCGTTGTGGCGGTGGGCAAGCCGGAGACACCCCAATAAGGGTAAGCGCTGGGTGAAGGAGAAATACTTTCACACAACGGCAACCCGAAACTGGGTATTCGGAACACAGGTCTTTGGTAATGAAGGTATGGAATGGCTGAATCTGCGGTATGCAGGGGATGTCAAAATAAAGCGACACCAGAAAGTGAGAGCGGGCTTCAATCCGTTTTTACCGGAATGGGAGTTGTATGGTGAAGAGCTGACACGGAAGCGGATGCTGGAACATCAGGCACACCGCAGACAATGGCAGATGCTTTACCTGCAACAGAAGGGAAAATGTGCTTTATGTGGTCAGACTATTACGAGAGCGACGGGATGGCATGACCACCATATCATATACAGAGTACACGGAGGCGATGACACACTGGATAACAGGGTACTGGTACATCCGGTCTGTCATACTCAAATCCATGCTTTAGGGTTAAACGTGGTGAAGCCGACCGCTCAGGAGGTTAACAGAAAGGCTTGAGCCGTATGCGGAGAGATTCGCACGTACGGTTCTTAGGGGGGCGGTGATCAGTAATGATCACTGCCTACCCGACTTGGTTTCTGCTTACGCAGATTACCATTGGCGAAAAAACCCGCTTCGGCGGGTTTTTTTATCGCCAAAGTGGGTCTGGTTTTGTCGCATTCTTCTGAATGTCGCCTCTTTTTCCCCATTTCCAGAATCGACTCACCACAAAGGTCGCAAAATCTGGTAAACTATCATCCAATTTTCTGCCCAAATGACGGGTATTGTTCATTTTTTGTTTGCGTTCCGAACATGAATGACGCATCCGCTGGCGGGTAACATCACTTCTGACTGGCCATATGTTGGCTGGTAGCAGTAAAAATTCTGACTATACCTGGAGGTTTTCATGGCTGTCGCTGCCAACAAACGTTCGGTAATGACGCTGTTTTCTGGTCCTACTGACATCTATAGCCATCAGGTCCGCATTGTGCTGGCTGAAAAAGGTGTTAGCTTTGAGATCGAACACGTGGAAAAGGACAATCCGCCTCAGGATCTGATTGACCTCAACCCGAATCAGAGCGTACCGACCCTGGTTGATCGTGAGCTGACCCTGTGGGAATCTCGCATCATTATGGAATACCTTGATGAGCGTTTCCCTCATCCGCCGCTGATGCCGGTTTACCCGGTTGCACGTGGTGAAAGCCGCCTGTACATGCACCGTATCGAAAAAGACTGGTACTCACTGATGAATACCATCATGAACGGTTCTAATGCAGAAGCTGATGCTGCGCGTAAACAGCTGCGCGAAGAGTTGCTGGCTGTCGCACCAGTTTTCGGTCAGAAGCCTTATTTCCTGAGCGATGAATTCAGCCTGGTAGACTGCTATCTGGCACCGCTGCTGTGGCGTCTGCCGCAACTGGGGATTGAGTTCAGCGGTCCGGGCGCGAAAGAGCTGAAAGGCTATATGACGCGCGTCTTTGAACGTGATTCCTTCCTCGCTTCCTTAACAGAAGCCGAACGCGAAATGCGCCTCGGTCGGAGTTAATCTGTATGGATTTGTCACAGCTAACACCACGTCGGCCATACCTGCTTCGTGCATTTTACGAATGGCTGCTGGATAACCAGCTCACACCGCATCTGGTGGTGGATGTGACGCTTCCCGGCGTGAAAGTCCCGATGGAATATGCGCGTGATGGGCAAATTGTTCTGAACATTGCACCGCGTGCCGTGGGAAATCTTGAACTGGCAAATGATGAAGTGCGTTTTAATGCGCGCTTTGGTGGCGTTCCTCGCCAGGTCTATGTTCCGCTGGCAGCCGTGTTAGCAATTTATGCACGAGAAAATGGTGCGGGCACCATGTTTGAGCCGGAAGCGGCTTACGACGAAGAAATCGCAAGCCAGAATGATGACGAAACCACTTCCGCTGATGAAAGCGAGACGGTGATGTCGGTCATTGACGGTGATAAGCCCGATCATGACGATGACAATAATCCTGATGACGAGCCGCCACAGCCTCCACGAGGTGGACGCCCGGCATTGCGGGTTGTGAAATAAATGATAAACAGGCCCATGTGGCCTGTTTTGCTATCTACCTTCTTTTCGTCTGATTTTGATACTGTGTTACGATAACTTCGTTATTATCCGTTAACGCATTTTCCCAGAAAGAGCCTTATGAACGCATTTGAGCCGCAAGCTGAAGATTCTACTACTACTATCGGTCGCAACTTGCGCAGCCGCCCGCTGGCGCGTAAAAAACTCTCCGAAATGGTGGAAGAAGAGCTGGAGCAGATGATCCGCCGCCGCGAGTTTGGCGAAGGTGAGCAGTTGCCGTCTGAGCGCGAACTGATGGCGTTCTTTAACGTCGGGCGACCTTCGGTGCGTGAAGCGCTGGCAGCATTAAAACGAAAAGGTCTGGTGCAAATAAACAATGGAGAACGCGCCCGCGTCTCGCGTCCTTCGGCGGACACCATCATCGGCGAGCTTTCCGGCATGGCGAAAGATTTCCTTTCTCATCCTGGCGGGATTGCCCATTTCGAACAATTACGTCTGTTCTTTGAATCCAGCCTGGTGCGCTATGCGGCTGAACATGCCACCGATGAGCAAATTGATTTGCTGGCAAAAGCACTGGAAATCAACAGTCAGTCGCTGGATAACAACGCGGCATTCATTCGTTCAGACGTTGATTTCCACCGCGTGCTGGCGGAGATCCCCGGCAATCCGATCTTTATGGCGATCCATGTTGCCCTGCTCGATTGGCTGATCGCCGCGCGCCCAACCGTAGCTGATCAGGCTCTGCACGAGCATAACAACGTTAGCTATCAACAGCATATTGCGATCGTTGACGCGATCCGCCGCCACGATCCCGATGAAGCCGATCGCGCGTTGCAATCGCATCTCAACAGCGTTTCTGCCACCTGGCACGCCTTCGGCCAAACCACCCACAAAAAGAAATAATGCCACTTTAGTGAAGCAGATCGCATTATAAGCTTTCTGTATGGGGTGTTGCTTAATTGATCTGGTATAACAGGTATAAAGGTATATCGTTTCAACAGACAAGCATCACTTCAGAGGTATTTATGGCAACGAATTTACGTGGCGTGATGGCCGCACTCCTGACTCCTTTTGACCAACAACAAGCACTGGATAAAGCGAGTCTGCGCCGCCTGGTTCAGTTCAATATTCAGCAGGGCATTGACGGCTTATATGTCGGGGGGTCGACCGGCGAAGCCTTTGTACAAAGCCTTTCCGAGCGTGAACAGGTACTGGAAATCGTCGCCGAAGAGGCGAAAGGCAAGATTAAACTCATCGCTCATGTAGGTTGCGTCAGCACTGCTGAAAGCCAACAGCTAGCGTCTTCAGCCAAACGTTATGGCTTCGATGCCGTCTCCGCCGTCACGCCGTTCTACTACCCTTTCAGCTTTGAAGAACACTGCGATCACTATCGGGCAATTATTGATTCGGCGGATGGGTTGCCGATGGTGGTGTACAACATTCCGGCGTTAAGCGGCGTTAAACTGACCCTGGATCAGATTAACACTCTGGTTACGTTGCCTGGTGTCGGCGCGCTGAAACAGACCTCTGGCGATCTCTATCAGATGGAGCAGATCCGTCGTGAACATCCGGATCTGGTGCTCTATAACGGTTACGACGAAATCTTTGCTTCTGGTTTGTTGGCGGGCGCTGATGGTGGTATCGGCAGTACTTACAACATTATGGGCTGGCGTTATCAGGGTATCGTGAAGGCGCTGAAAGAAGGGGATATCCAGACCGCGCAGAAACTGCAAACTGAGTGCAACAAAGTCATTGATTTACTGATCAAAACGGGCGTATTCCGCGGCCTGAAAACGGTCCTGCATTATATGGATGTCGTTTCTGTGCCGCTGTGCCGCAAACCGTTTGGTCCGGTAGATGAAAAATATCTGCCAGAACTGAGGGCGCTGGCCCAGCAGTTGATGCAAGAGCGCGGGTGAGTTGTTTCCCCTCGCTCGCCCCTACCGGGTGAGGGGAAATAAGCGCATCTGTACCCTACAATTTTCATACCAAAGCGTGTGGGCATCGCCCACCGCGGGAGACTCACAATGAGTACTACAACCCAGAATATCCCGTGGTATCGCCATCTCAACCGCGCACAATGGCGGGCATTTTCCGCTGCCTGGTTGGGATATCTGCTTGACGGTTTTGATTTCGTTTTAATCGCCCTGGTACTCACCGAAGTACAGGGTGAATTCGGGCTGACGACGGTACAGGCAGCAAGTCTGATCTCCGCAGCCTTTATCTCTCGCTGGTTCGGCGGCCTGATGCTCGGCGCTATGGGTGACCGCTACGGGCGTCGTCTGGCAATGGTCACCAGTATCGTTCTCTTCTCGGTCGGGACGCTGGCTTGTGGCTTCGCGCCAGGCTACATCACCATGTTTATTGCTCGTCTGGTCATCGGCATGGGGATGGCGGGTGAATACGGTTCCAGCGCCACCTATGTCATTGAAAGCTGGCCAAAACATCTGCGTAACAAAGCCAGTGGTTTTCTGATTTCCGGCTTCTCGGTAGGTGCCGTCGTTGCCGCTCAGGTCTACAGCCTGGTGGTTCCGGTCTGGGGCTGGCGTGCATTGTTTTTTATCGGCATCTTACCAATCATCTTTGCTCTCTGGCTGCGTAAAAACATCCCGGAAGCGGAAGACTGGAAAGAGAAACACGCAGGTAAAGCACCAGTACGCACAATGGTGGATATTCTCTACCGTGGTGAACATCGTATCGCCAATATCGTGATGACACTGGCGGCGGCCACTGCGCTGTGGTTCTGCTTCGCCGGTAACCTGCAAAATGCCGCAATCGTCGCAGTTCTCGGGCTGTTATGCGCCGCAATCTTTATCAGCTTTATGGTGCAGAGTACGGGCAAACGCTGGCCAACGGGCGTAATGCTGATGGTGGTCGTGTTATTTGCTTTCCTCTACTCGTGGCCGATTCAGGCTCTGCTGCCAACGTATCTTAAAACTGAACTTGCTTATAACCCGCATACGGTTGCCAATGTGCTGTTCTTTAGTGGCTTTGGCGCGGCGGTGGGTTGCTGCGTCGGTGGCTTCCTCGGTGACTGGCTGGGAACCCGCAAAGCGTATGTTTGTAGCCTGTTGGCCTCGCAACTGTTGATTATTCCGGTATTTGCAATTGGTGGTGCAAACGTCTGGGTGCTCGGTCTGTTACTGTTCTTCCAGCAAATGCTTGGTCAGGGCATCTCCGGGATTTTACCGAAACTGATCGGCGGTTATTTCGATACCGACCAGCGTGCGGCGGGGCTGGGCTTTACCTACAACGTTGGCGCATTGGGTGGTGCACTGGCCCCAATCCTCGGCGCGTTGATCGCTCAACGTCTGGATCTGGGCACTGCTCTGGGATCGCTTTCGTTCAGTCTTACATTTGTGGTGATCCTGCTGATTGGTCTGGATATGCCTTCCCGCGTTCAGCGTTGGCTGCGCCCGGAAGCGTTGCGTACTCATGACGCTATCGACGGCAAACCATTTAGCGGTGCCGTACCGTTTGGCAGCGCTAAAAACGATTTAGTCAAAACCAAAAGTTAATCCTGTTGCCCGGTCCTGGACCGGGCCTTTTGCTAAGGGAAGATGTATGTCGTTACTTGCACAACTGGATCAAAAAATCGCTGCTAACGGTGGCCTGATTGTCTCCTGCCAGCCGGTTCCGGACAGCCCGCTCGATAAACCGGAAATCGTCGCTGCTATGGCATTAGCGGCAGAGCAGGCGGGCGCGGTTGCCATTCGCATTGAAGGTGTGGCAAATCTACAAGCCACGCGTGCGGTGGTGAGCGTGCCGATTATCGGGATTGTGAAGCGCGATCTGGAGGATTCTCCGGTACGCATCACGGCCTATATTGAAGATGTTGATGCACTGGCGCAGGCGGGTGCGGATATTATCGCGATTGACGGCACTGACCGACCGCGCCCGGTTCCAGTTGAAACACTACTGGCGCGTATTCACCATCACGGTTTACTGGCGATGACCGACTGTTCAACGCCGGAAGACGGCCTGGCTTGCCAAAAGCTGGGAGCCGAAATTATTGGTACTACGCTTTCTGGCTATACCACGCCTGAAACGCCAGAAGAGCCAGACCTGGCACTGGTAAAAACATTAAGCGACGCCGGATGTCGGGTGATTGCCGAAGGACGTTACAACTCGCCTGCTCAGGCGGCGGATGCGATGCGCCACGGTGCATGGGCGGTGACGGTCGGTTCTGCTATCACGCGTCTTGAACACATTTGTCAGTGGTACAACACAGCGATGAAAAAGGCGGTGCTATGACTACACTGGCGATTGATATCGGCGGTACTAAACTTGCCGCCGCGCTGATTGGCGCTGATGGGCAGATCCGCGATCGCCGTGAACTTCCTACGCCTGCCAGCCAGACACCAGAAGCCTTGCGTGAAGCCTTAGCCGCATTAGTCTCTCCGTTACAAGCGCATGCGCAGCAGGTTGCCATCGCTTCTACCGGAATTATTCGTGACGGCAGCCTGCTGGCGCTGAATCCGCATAATCTCGGTGGATTGCTACACTTTCCGTTAGTCAAAACTTTGGAACAACTTACCGATTTGCCGACCATTGCCATTAACGACGCGCAGGCCGCAGCGTGGGCGGAGTATCAGGGGCTGGAAGGCGATATAACCGATATGGTGTTTATCACCGTTTCCACTGGTGTTGGCGGCGGTGTAGTGAGCGGCGGCAAACTGCTCACCGGCCCTGGCGGTCTGGCGGGGCACATCGGGCATACGCTGGCTGATCCTCATGGTCCAGTCTGCGGCTGTGGACGCACAGGTTGCGTGGAGGCGATTGCTTCTGGTCGCGGCATTGCGGCGGCGGCACAGGGTGAACTGGCGGGTGCGGATGCGAAAGCTATTTTCAAGCGAGTCGGACAGGGTGATGAACAAGCGCAGCAGCTGATTCACCGCTCCGCACGCGTGCTGGCAAGGCTGATCGCTGATATTAAAGCCACAACTGATTGCCAGTGCGTAGTGGTCGGTGGCAGCGTTGGTCTGGCAGAAGGGTATCTGGCGCTGGTGGAAACATATCTGGCGCAGGAGCCAGCAGCATTTCATGTTGATTTACTGGCGGCGCACTACCGCCATGATGCAGGTTTACTTGGGGCTGCGCTGTTGGCCCAGGGAGAAAAATTATGATGATGGGTGAAGTACAGTCATTACCGTCTGCCGGATTACATCCTGCGTTACAGGACGCGTTAACGCTGGCATTAGCCGCCAGGCCGCAAGAAAAGGCACCGGGTCGTTACGAATTACAGGGTGACAATATCTTTATGAATGTCATGACGTTTAACACTCAATCGCCCGTCGAGAAAAAAGCGGAATTGCACGAGCAATACATTGATATCCAGCTGTTGTTAAACGGTGAGGAACGGATTCTGTTTGGCATGGCAGGCACTGCGCGCCAGTGTGAAGAGTTCCACCATGAAGATGATTACCAGCTTTGCAGCGCCATTGAAAACGAGCAAACCATCATCTTAAAACCGGGAATGTTCGCCGTGTTTATGCCGGGAGAACCGCATAAACCAGGATGCGTTGTCGGCGAACCTGGAGAGATTAAAAAGGTTGTGGTGAAGGTTAAGGCTGATTTAATGGCTTAAAACTTAGTTCGTTTTAAAGATTCTGCAGACACTGTCTGCAGAATTCGAAACCGCTGAAATTAACGGCGTCTATAGCCTTCCTCTAGCACCGCCTGTGTTCGAACGAGTTCATCTGCGAGTCGTTTCTCATCAGGTAGTTGCATCTTATATTCGCTTGCCAGAACGGTGTTAGGCAAACCTGCCAGAGCATAATGCGCTTCTCCGACTCCTTTCTCTGCACAGAGAACCAGACCGATGGGCGGATTTTCATCCGGTAGCGTCCAGTGCTCTTTGGCGTAGTTGAGATACATATTCATCTGTCCGGCATCGCTATAGCTGAATTTGCCCACTTTTAGATCGACGATTAGCAGGCAGCGTAAACGGCGGTGGAAAAACAGCAGATCGACACGAAACCAGTTGTCATCAATGCGTAACCTTCGCTGTCGACCAACAAAGGCAAAATCATCCCCAAGTTCCAGCATGAAATCCATCAGGTGATTGATCAGCGCCTCCTCAAAATCGGATTCTGAGTATTCATCTTTCAATTCCAGAAATTCGAGCACAAAGGGATCGCGTATCGCCTGTTGCGGAAGAATATGCGTCTCGGCAGGAGCGTGTTGTTGCAGCATGGCTGATTTGTCATGTGACAGTAGTGTTCGCTCATTAAATTGGGTCGCAATTTGCCGTTCTAGCTGGCGAATAGACCAGCCACAGCGGAGCGTCTCTTTTTCATAAAAGCTGCGGGCGTCAGCATTTTTAACGGAAAGTAGACGGACGTAGGTGGACCAGGGCAGGGGGAACGATTTGGCAGACAGCGTCTGCCAAATCTTTGCCGATGGGAATTCTGCAGACGGTGTCTGCGGAATTCCCAATGGTGTTAATTCGCCAGACACTGTCTGGCGAATTTCAACATGTTGAAAAAAGAGGTAAAAAAGCCTCATTTGGCGTAAGTTTTTTGCAGAGAACCCACGCTTATACCTTAGACTTAAATACTTTGATAGTCGCTTGATTAGCTGCGCACCATACGCAGCTCTGGCCTCGCCACCTTGTTCAAATTCGACAATTCGTCGGCCAATTTCCCAGTATGTCGCGGTCATCAGCGCGTTAACGCTACGTACCGTTTCTGTCCTGGCGCTATCGACCAGATGAATAATGCCGTCGTGGATTTGCTGGTAGCCTGCTGTGGTTCCTTCTGAGAGCGATTCCATTATCTTTCCCTTTATATGGCGCAGTGTTGAATAATGGAATCAGCTATACGCCGGGCATCTGCCGGTAACAATCCAGATGTGCGTATTACATTGGTTTTCTTCAGATTATGCGAGGCGCTTTCCAGAACGAAAGGAGAATTTCAGCGCCGACTCTTTTCTGAGGAGGCGGCGCTGGGACAGAGCTTAAACTTCCAGCCAGTTCATAATGCCGTCTGCCGCCTTACGACCTTCAGCGATGGCGGTTACCACCAGATCAGAACCACGGACGATATCGCCGCCAGCAAAGATTTTCGGATTGCTGGTCTGGAAGGCATTTTCGTTACCTTCCGGGGCGATAATGCGGCCTTGCGAATCCAGCTCGACGCTGTGTTTTGCCAGCCATTCCATGCTGTGTGGGCGGAAACCAAACGCCATGATCACCGCATCTGCCGGAACGATATGTTCGGAACCTGCAACGATCTCCGCGCGGCGACGACCTTTGGCATCCGGTTCGCCCATTTCGGTACGCACCATTTTTACGCCGCTGACTTTGCCGTTACCGTTCACTTCAATACCCAGTGGCTGGACGTTGAATTTGAACTCAACACCTTCTTCCCGCGCGTTTTTCACTTCGCGGCGGGAACCCGGCATGTTCTCTTCATCACGACGATAGGCACAGGTAACGTGCTTTGCCCCCTGGCGTACAGACGTGCGCACGCAGTCCATCGCGGTATCGCCACCGCCAAGTACCACCACGCGTTTACCTTCCATGCTGACAAACGGTTCGTCGTTGGTTTCACCAAAGCCCATTAACTGTTTGGTGTTGGCGATAAGGAACGGCAGCGCTGCGTACACGCCATCGGCGTCTTCGTTTTCCAGTCCGCCGCGCATTGACTGATAAGTCCCGACGCCAAGGAACACGGCATCGTAATCACTCAGGAGATCGTCCAGCTGTACGTCGCGGCCCACTTCGGTATTGAGTTTGAATTCAATACCCATGCCAGTGAAGATTTCACGGCGGCGCGTCATTACCTCTTTTTCCAGCTTGAAGGCCGGAATACCGAAGGTCAGCAGGCCGCCGATTTCCGGGTGACGGTCGAAGACGACCGCTTTCACACCGTTGCGTGTCAGGACATCCGCACACGCCAGACCTGCCGGGCCTGCGCCGATAATCGCCACTTTTTTACCGGTTTGCTTCACGCCGGACATATCCGGACGCCAGCCCATTTCGAACGCTTTATCATTGATATAACGCTCAATGTTGCCGATGGTCACCGCGCCAAACTCATCGTTCAGCGTGCAGGAACCTTCGCACAGACGGTCCTGCGGGCAGACACGTCCGCATACTTCTGGCAGAGTGTTGGTCTGGTGCGACAGTTCCGCCGCTTCAAAAATACGCCCCTCGTTGGCGAGCTTCAGCCAGTTCGGGATGTAGTTGTGTACCGGGCATTTCCACTCGCAGTATGGGTTGCCGCACGACAGACAGCGGTCAGCCTGCGCTTTGGCCTGACCTTCGGAAAACGGCTCGTAAATTTCAACAAACTCAATTTTGCGGATCTTCAGCGGTTTCTTTGGCGGATCAACGCGCTGCAGGTCGATAAATTGATAAACATTCTGACTCATTGTTGCTACCCCTTACTGCGCCTGCACGCGCAACTCTGCTGCGCTACGACTACGGTGACCCAGCAGTGCTTTTACATCACTGGACTTCGGTTTAACCAGCGCAAATTTCGTGGCGAAGGTTGACCAGTTAGCCAGAATCTCTTCACCGCGCAGAGAACCGGTATGCTGAACATGCTCGGTGATAAGACCACGCAGATGCTCTTCATGGATCGCCAAATCATCAACGCTTAATACTTCCACCAGTTCCGGGTTAACGCGTTTGCGGAAATCGCCGCTTTCATCGAGAACGTAAGCGAAGCCGCCGGTCATGCCCGCGCCGAAGTTAACGCCGGTTTTACCCAGAATACAGACAATACCGCCCGTCATATATTCACAGCCGTTATCGCCAATGCCTTCTACCACGGTGATAGCACCGGAGTTACGCACGCCGAATCGTTCACCCGCGCGGCCTGCGGCATACAGACGACCACCGGTCGCGCCATACAGGCAGGTGTTGCCGATAATGCTTGCTTCATGGCTGCGGAAGGCTGAGCCAACCGGAGGACGAATGGCGATTAAGCCGCCCGCCATGCCTTTACCAACATAGTCGTTAGCATCGCCCGTCAGATACAGCTCCACGCCGCCCGCGTTCCACACGCCGAAGCTCTGGCCTGCGGTACCGTTGAAGTACGCTTTGATCGGATCGGCTGCCAGCCCCTGATCGCCGTGCGTTTGGGCGATATAGCCTGAAAGCGACGCGCCAACAGAACGGTCGGTGTTGCGAATATCGAACCAGAAGGTTTTGCTCTGGCGTTCATCAACAAACGGTTTCGCCTGTTGCAGCAACTGCGCATTCAGCAGGCCGTTATCAAACGGCGGGTTGTTTTCGGTGCAGTAGAGCGCCTTACCTGGATGCGGCTCGGCAGTCTCCAGCAGCTTCGACAGCGCCAGTTTCTGCTGTTTGGCGGTGAAACCGTCCAGCTCTTTCAGCAGGTCGGTGCGACCAATCAGATCCACCAGACGCGTTACGCCCAGCTGTGCCATCAGCTCGCGGGTTTCACGGGCGATAAACTCAAAGTAGTTGGTCACTTTGAACGGCAAGCCGTGATAGTGGTTCTTACGCAGTTTGTCATCCTGAGTTGCTACACCGGTGGCGCAGTTGTTCAGGTGGCAGATTCGCAGGTATTTACAGCCGAGCGCCACCATCGGGCCAGTGCCGAAGCCGAAGCTTTCTGCGCCGAGAATCGCCGCTTTGATGATATCGACACCTGTTTTCAGGCCGCCATCGACCTGCAAACGGATCTTATGACGCAAGCCGTTGGCAACCAGCGCCTGTTGTGTTTCAACAAGCCCCAGTTCCCACGGGCAGCCTGCGTATTTCACCGATGAAAGCGGACTTGCGCCAGTGCCGCCGTCATAGCCTGCGATGGTGATTAAATCGGCATAAGCTTTCGCTACACCTGTGGCGATGGTACCAACGCCCGGTTCGGACACCAGCTTCACGGAGATCATCGCTTTCGGGTTAACCTGCTTGAGGTCGAAAATGAGCTGCGCTAAGTCCTCGATAGAGTAGATATCATGGTGCGGCGGCGGAGAGATCAGCGTCACTCCGGGCACCGAATAGCGCAGTTTGGCGATGTAAGGAGTGACTTTGTCGCCCGGCAACTGACCGCCTTCGCCCGGCTTCGCGCCCTGGGCGACTTTAATCTGAATGACGTCAGCATTGACCAGGTACGCCGGAGTAACGCCGAAGCGACCAGAAGCCACCTGCTTGATGCGCGACACTTTGTTAGTGCCGTAGCGCGCCGGATCTTCACCCCCTTCACCAGAGTTCGAGTTACCGCCGATGCTATTCATCGCTTCCGCCAGCGCCTCGTGGGCTTCTGGGCTTAACGCGCCGATAGACATCGCAGCGGTATCGAAGCGTTTAAACAGTTCGCTTGCCGGTTCAACATCGGCAATGTTGACTGCGTTTTCACCCGGCGTAATTGCCAGCAGATCGCGCAGCGTGGTTGCCGGACGCTCATTAACCAGCTTCGCGTATTCCTGATAGTCGCTGTACTCGCCGCTTTGTACCGCCTGTTGCAGTGTGCGCACGACGTCCGGGTTGTAGGCGTGGTATTCGCCACCGTGCACGTATTTCAGCAAGCCGCCCTGGCTGATGGGCTTACGCGCCAGCCAGGCACGTTTCGACAGATTCAGCAGATCCTGCTGGAAGTCTTCAAAGCTTGCCCCACCAATGCGGCTAACCGCGCCCTGGAAGCACAGGCCCACTACATCATCGTGCAGACCGACCGCTTCAAACAGTTTCGAGCAGCGGTAAGACGCGATGGTGGAGATGCCCATTTTGGACATGATTTTGTACAAGCCTTTGTTGATGCCGTTACGGTAGTTGAGCATCACGGTACGATAATCTTTGGCAATCGCGTGGGTGTCTACCAGGCGGCCCAGCGTTTCATAGGCCAGGTACGGATAAATAGCCGTTGCGCCAAAGCCCAGTAACACGGCGAAGTGGTGCGGATCGCGGGCGCTGGCGGTTTCGACGATGATGTTGGCATCGCAACGCAGGCTTTGATCGACCAGACGGGTCTGGATCGCGCCAACCGCCATTGGGGCCGGAACTGGCAGGCGATCTTTAGCGATATTCCGGTCGGAGAGCACCAGCAGCACGGTGCCGCTACGTACCATTTTTTCGGCTTTGTCGCACAGCTCTTTGACCGTCGCTTCGAGCGTGGTTTTAGTGACGTCAAAGGTAATATCCAGCGTATCTGCGCGGTAGTGCTCCTCTTTCATCGTCGTGAGCTGTTTGAAATCGGAGTAGAGCAGAATCGGCGATTTAAAGCTTAAACGGTGCGCCTGGCCTTCTGCTTCACAGAAGACGTTCATTTCACGCCCGATGCTGGTGGCGAGCGACATAACATGCGCTTCACGTAGCGGGTCGATTGGCGGGTTAGTGACCTGCGCAAACTGCTGGCGGAAGTAGTCGTAAATAATACGCGGCTGGCTGGAGAGCACGGCGAATGGGGTGTCGTCGCCCATCGAACCGACGGCTTCCTGGCCGTTTTCCCCCAGGACGCGGATCACAGAGTCCAGTTCTTCCGCGCTGTAGTTAAACTGTTTCTGGTAGCTGGCAAGCGTGTCGTCGTCCAGTTCGCGGCTACCCACTTCTTCATCGGGCAAATCTTCAAACGGCACCAAACGGCGGACGTTTTTCTCCATCCACTCTTTATATGGATGGCGGCTTTTCAGATCGTCATCGGTTTCTGCCGAGTGCAGAATGCGCCCACTGCGGGTGTCGATCACCATCAGTTCACCCGGCCCTACGCGGCCTTTTTCGACCACTTCGTCAGGCTGATAATCCCAGATGCCAACTTCAGAGGCGCAGGTGATGAGCTTGTCTTTGGTGATGACGTAGCGCGCCGGACGCAGACCGTTACGGTCGAGGTTACAGGCGGCAAAACGACCATCGGACATCACGATCCCCGCCGGACCATCCCACGGCTCCATATGCATGGAGTTAAAGTCGAAGAACGCGCGCAGCTCCGGGTCCATATCCGGGTTGTTCTGCCAGGCGGGTGGCACTAATAGACGCATGGCACGGATGATATCCATCCCGCCCGCCAGCAGCAGTTCCAGCATGTTATCCATCGAACTGGAGTCAGAACCGGTTTCGTTGACGAACGGTGCGGCGTCGTGCAGGTCAGGGATCAGCGGCGTCTGGAATTTATAAGTACGGGCGCGTGCCCATTGGCGGTTACCGGTAATGGTGTTGATTTCGCCGTTATGCGCCAGATAGCGGAACGGCTGCGCCAGCGGCCAGCGCGGTACGGTGTTAGTGGAGAAGCGCTGGTGGAACAGGCAGATGGCCGATTCCAGGCGCAGGTCCGCAAGATCCAGGTAGAAGCGCGGCAGATCCGCCGGCATACACAGACCTTTATAGATATTGACCAGATTCGACAGGCTACAGACGTAGAAGTCTTTATCTGCTTCGAGACGCTTTTCGATGCGGCGGCGGGCAATAAACAGACGGCGCTCCATATCGCGCGGACGCCAGCCTGCCGGGGCGTTAACGAAAATTTGCTCAATGCGTGGCAGAGAGGAGAGGGCGATTTCACCCAGCACACCTTCGTTGGTGGGGACATCACGCCAGCCGACAATCGACAACGTTTCGCGTTGCAGCTCTTCTTCAACGATGCGGCGTGCAGTCGCGGCGAGTTCAGGATCTTTATTCAGGAAGAGCATCCCGACGGCGTAGTTTTTCGCTAAACGCCAGCCTCGCTCCTGCGCAACAATGCGAAAAAAGCGATCCGGTTTTTGTAACAGCAAGCCGCAACCGTCACCGGTTTTACCATCGGCGAGAATCGCGCCACGGTGCTGCATGCGGGCCAGTGCGTGTATTGCAGTACGCACTACCTTGTGGCTAGGTTCGCCTTCTATGTGGGCGATCAGGCCGAAACCACAGTTGTCCCTCTCAAGGGATTTATCGTACAACATATCGTGAACCTCCCCCAGGCTCTGCGGGAACCCCACTTCCGAACCGCTGCGCACGGGCACAGAAAGAGCGTGGCGACGGGGTTTGCGTTTCATACGCGCGCCTCGCATTCGCCCCCTTGTTGTCCTTTTCGCATCGGTTAATACGGTGAAGAGGGGATCTCAATTACTGCATAAATATGATGAGCAGGCTGCTCATCCAGAAAGCTTCCAGCGGATTTCCAACTTATCGGGAAAGCTGATACAGGTCAAATGGCAAGCTTATTGGTACAGAAATGTGCTTTAGCGCAAAATTCTTTATTAATTGGCTGAAATTAAAATGGATTTTCTATTTAAGGCTAAAAGGGGCGTCGTTAGAGAAACAGCCAATTCCTGACTGTCATAAAGGCGTGTTAACCCTTATCCTGCCTTGAACTGACGAGAAAAGCAGTATTTTATACTGCATTAATGAGTAATGACGTTTCATACTACTGTTTTTGACTAAAATCCATAAGGAGATAAAAAAATATGGCACAAGATAAGCAAAAGTGATTATGCATGAAATTTCGTTAATTTTGATTAATTATGCAATTAATAAAAGCGGGGCGGGGCGATTGATCCAGGTCATCGCCGAATTGAGCTAAAACTGGCAGGCTTTGGCCTCTTTTCAAGGCGCGGTCTATCAGATTATGCAGTTACAGAAATTAGTCAATATGTTTGGTGGTGATCTCACCCGTCGTTATGGGCAAAAGGTGCATAAGCTGACGCTGCACGGCGGTTTTAGCTGCCCTAACCGTGACGGAACCATCGGGCGAGGTGGCTGCACATTCTGTAATGTTGCCTCGTTCGCCGACGAAGCGCAGCAACACCGCTCCATTGCCGAACAACTGGCACATCAGGCCAATTTAGTTAACCGTGCGAAACGTTATCTGGCCTACTTTCAGGCGTATACCAGCACCTTTGCCGAAGTTCAGGGGCTGCGTTCTATGTATCAGCAGGCGGTGAGCCAGGCCAATATTGTCGGTTTGTGTGTTGGTACCCGCCCGGACTGCGTGCCGGATGCGGTGCTGGATCTGCTTTGCGAATATAAAGACCAGGGCTACGAAGTGTGGCTGGAGCTGGGGTTGCAAACCGCACACGACAAAACGCTGCATCGCATCAATCGCGGCCATGATTTTGCCTGCTATCAGCGTACAACCCAGCTGGCACGTCAGCGCGGGCTGAAGGTGTGTTCTCACTTAATTGTCGGCCTGCCTGGCGAAGGGCAGACGGAATGTTTGCAAACGCTGGCGCGAGTGGTTGAAACCGGCGTAGATGGTATAAAGCTGCATCCGCTGCATATTGTGAAAGGCAGCATTATGGCGAAAGCTTGGGAAGCGGGGCGTTTGAATGGTATTGAACTGGAGGATTATACGGTCACCGCCGGAGAAATGATTCGCCATACGCCACCGGAAGTCATCTACCACCGCATTTCCGCCAGCGCCCGTCGCCCGACGTTGCTTGCTCCGCTGTGGTGTGAAAATCGCTGGACGGGAATGGTCGAGCTGGATCGCTATCTGAATGAACATGGCGTACAGGGATCGGCGCTGGGACGTCCGTGGGTGCCACCTTCTCTTTAGTTGATGCGGGGAATTCCGCATTTCTCACACAATTTTCAACGTAACTGTCAGAATTGGGTATTATTGTGGCAGGTTGTCGTTAAGGAATTCCCCAATGAAGCAAATTCGTCTGCTGGCGCAGTACTATGTTGATCTGATGATGAAATTAGGTCTGGTGCGCTTCTCAATGCTGCTGGCGCTGGCCCTCGTTGTACTCGCCATTGTGGTACAAATGGCAGTGACCATGGTGCTACATGGTCAGGTTGAAAGCATTGATGTTATTCGTTCTATTTTCTTTGGTCTGCTGATTACGCCGTGGGCGGTCTACTTTCTTTCGGTGGTCGTCGAGCAACTGGAGGAGTCACGACAACGTCTGTCACGGCTGGTGCAAAAACTGGAGGAGATGCGCGAGCGCGATTTGAGCCTCAACGTTCAGTTAAAAGATAATATTGCCCAGCTAAATCAGGAAATCGCCGTTCGTGAAAAAGCCGAAGCCGAGTTGCAGGAAACCTTTGAACAACTGAAAATTGAAATTAAAGAGCGCGAAGAAACGCAGATCCAACTGGAACAGCAATCTTCTTTTTTACGTTCTTTCCTCGATGCTTCGCCAGATCTGGTGTTTTATCGCAACGAAGATAAGGAGTTTTCAGGCTGTAACCGTGCAATGGAACTCCTGACCGGAAAAAGCGAAAAGCAACTGGTACATCTGAAACCACAGGATGTGTATGCCCCGGATGTTGCTGAAAAGGTGATTGAAACCGACGAAAAAGTTTTTCGCCACAACGTGTCACTCTCTTATGAACAGTGGTTACAGTACCCGGATGGGCGTAAAGCCTGTTTTGAGATCCGGAAAGTGCCTTATTACGACCGGGTTGGTAAACGTCATGGGTTAATGGGATTTGGTCGCGATATTACAGAGCGCAAGCATTACCAGGATGCGCTGGAACAAGCCAGTCGCGATAAAACTACTTTTATTTCCACTATCAGCCACGAATTACGCACACCGCTTAACGGTATAGTAGGCCTGAGCCGAATTTTGCTGGATACCGATCTGAACGCCGAGCAGGAAAAATATCTTAAAACGATCCATGTTTCTGCAGTGACACTGGGTAATATCTTCAATGATATTATTGACATGGATAAAATTGAGCGTCGCAAAGTCCAGCTTGATAATCAACCCATCGACTTCACCGGATTCCTTGCCGATTTAGAAAATCTTTCTGGCCTGCAGGCGCAACAAAAAGGTCTGCGTTTTGTGATGGAGCCAACCTTACCGCTGCCGCATCAGGTGATTACCGATGGCACGCGTTTGCGTCAGGTCTTGTGGAATCTTATCAGTAACGCCGTTAAGTTCACCCAGCAGGGCAAAGTTGAAGTGCGGGTTCGCTACGATAAAGGTGAGATGCTGCACTTTGAAGTCGCCGATTCGGGGATCGGTATCCCGCAAGAAGAGCAGGATAAAATCTTTGCTATGTACTATCAGGTGAAGGATAGCCAGGGTGGAAAACCTGCTACCGGCACAGGGATCGGGCTTGCTGTATCTCGCCGTCTGGCGCGGGATATGGGCGGCGATATTAGTGTTTCCAGCGTACCGGGGCAGGGTTCGGTGTTTACCCTAACCGTGCGTGCACCAGCGGTAGCTGAAGAAGTTGACGATGTGTTCGAAGAAGATGATCTGCCGCTGCCAGCGTTGAATGTGTTACTGGTGGAGGATATCGAATTAAACGTTATTGTTGCCCGTTCAGTGCTGGAGAAATTAGGCAATAGTGTTGATGTGGCAATGACAGGTAAAGCGGCGCTGGAGATGTTTAAGCCAGGCGAGTATGACCTGGTGTTGTTGGATATCCAACTGCCAGATATGACTGGCCTTGATATTTCCCGCGAGTTAACTCGCCGCTACTCTCGTGATGATTTACCACCGCTGGTGGCACTTACTGCCAACGTACTGAAAGATAAAAAAGAGTACCTGGATGCCGGGATGGATGATGTGCTGAGTAAGCCGCTGTCCGTTCCGGCATTAACCGCGATGATCAAAAAGTTCTGGGATACTCAGGACGAAGAGGAGAGCACGGTGGCACCTGATGACAATAGCAAATCGCAAGAGTTACTTGATATTCCAATGTTGGAACAATATCTCGAACTTGTTGGACCGAAGCTAATTACCGATGGTCTTGCTGTCTTCGAGAAGATGATGCCCGGATATATGAGCGTGTTGCAGTCTAATCTGACTGCGCGCGATCAAAAAGGCATTGTTGAGGAAGGGCATAAAATCAAAGGTGCAGCGGGTTCCGTTGGGCTTCGTCACTTACAGCAACTGGGGCAGCAAATTCAGTCACCGGATCTCCCGGCATGGGAAGATAACGTTGGTGAATGGATTGAAGAGATGAAACAAGAGTGGCGTCACGATGTTGAAGTGCTGAAAGCGTGGGTGGCAAAGAACGGAAAAAAATGACCCCGGATTAACCGGGGTGCGCGAATACTGCGCCAACACCAGGGAAATTATGGCTGCGCCGTAAATTATTGTCGTTTGTAACCAAGGCGCAGCACTGTTTTTCAGGCCGCACGCAGTTAAGATAGCAAATCTTAAATCATTTGTTACATGAATCAGTTAAATGTGTGATGCGTAGCATTTTAATTAGATTAATTAATATGTTTTAGCCAGTGACAAAAGGAAAGTGCAATGAAAAAAATTGGCGTAATTCTCAGCGGCTGCGGCGTTTATGATGGCGCAGAGATTCATGAAGCTGTTTTGTCTCTTTTAGCAATTGCCCGTAGCGGTGCTCAGGCAGTTTGCTTTGCGCCAGATAAAACTCAGGCCGATGTGATTAATCATTTGACGGGTGAACCAATGGCAGAAACGCGCAATGTGCTGATTGAAGCTGCACGTATTGCACGTGGTGATATTCGCCCACTTTCGCAAGCTTCTGCTGAGGAGCTTGATGCGCTAATCGTTCCCGGCGGCTTTGGGGCAGCAAAAAATCTGAGCAATTTTGCCACATTAGGCAGCCAGTGTAGCGTTGACCGTGATCTGGTTGCACTGTGCCAGGCGATGCATAAGGCGGGTAAACCGTTGGGCTTTATGTGTATTGCGCCGGCAATGTTGGCGAAAATTTTTGCTTTCCCGGTACGCCTCACTATTGGTACAGATATCGACACCGCTGAAGTGCTCGAAACAATGGGTGCTGAACATGTGCCATGCCCGGTTGACGATATTGTGGTTGATGAAGATAACAAGATCATTACCACTCCGGCTTACATGTTGGCGAAGGATATCGCCCAGGCTGCACTGGGCATTGATAAACTGGTATCGCGCGTGCTGGTTCTGGCTGAATGAGTGTAAGGCGTTTCTTGCCCTCTTTTTTGCGCCGTTTTCTGTGGCGTGCGCTGATGATACTGGCGTTGTTTTGGGGCGGTGGTATTGCATTGTTCAGTATTGTTCCCGTGCCTTTTTCGGCAGTGATGGCGGAGCGGCAAGTTAGCGCCTGGTTTCACGGTGATTTTTCGTATGTGGCTCATTCCGACTGGGTGAGCATGGATGAGATTTCGCCGTGGATGGGGCTGGCAGTTATTGCTGCTGAAGATCAAACTTTCCCAGATCACTGGGGATTTGATATCGCTTCTATCGAAAAAGCTCTGGCGCAAAATGAACGTCACCCGGCACGAATTCGCGGTGCTTCGACGTTAACGCAACAAACGGCAAAAAATCTCTTCTTGTGGGATGGACGCAGTTGGTTGCGTAAAGGTCTCGAAGCTGGGCTGACGCTGGGAATAGAAACGGTCTGGAGTAAAAAGCGCATTCTGACCGTTTATCTGAATATTGCTGAGTTTGGGGATGGGGTGTTTGGCGTGGAAGCTGCGGCGCAGCGTTATTTTCACAAACCGGCCAGCAAGCTCACTGCATCAGAAGCGGCACTGCTTGCGGCAGTATTGCCTAATCCATTGCGCTTCAAGGTATCTGCGCCGTCGGGCTATGTACGTAGCCGTCAGGCGTGGATTTTACGTCAGATGCGGCAACTGGGTGGTGAATCATTTATGACTCAGCACCACCTTTATTAAGCCTCTCGAGAAGAGAGAGACAATTTGTTTCTCTCTTTAGATGGCTTGTCGCTTTTTAAAGCTACGGCCAGTACTGGCTGTTTAATAAAGCGTTGCCATAACCTTTCCTGCTTACGACGGCAGAACCATTTTGACCAGGTTGCCAACGGGATCAGTGTGCCTTCACCAATATTGTCGCATACGACCGGCACGACTTCAGACTCGCTGATACGATGGCAGAGAATGTTCTGTGGTTTCAGGGTCATGGTGACGATATAGTTATCGTGCAGATATTTCTTCAGTTTTTTCAGTAACTGACGTAGCACGACGACGTCTTCTTCGTAATGGCATTGTGCGGCGAACTCCGTCAAAGTGACAGAAGGTTTTCCGTCAAAATCCGCAATAACATCATATATATAGCCAGTTCCGCAGTCCGTCTCTACTGTGCCGTGAAAGCGTGGGATACCGCTCCAGTCTTGCAGATAACGGGAAAGATGCGCGTAGTACTTTAATTCGCGACGAATCTCTTTATCCCCACCGCTACCGGTGTGATAAACGATTTTGATACAGCGCTGGGCATCTTCCGGATGCGCATAACACTTTCTATGTCTTCCGGTGCCCAAGGGATTCTGTTTTGACAGATATATCATCTGATCTCCTGGAAATATTTTCTGACAAACATTCAGTATGGCGACTCAAACTAAATATTAGTTAAACAAGAATACTTAATGTTTTCTTAATGTTTGTATGAGAGGTAAAAGCGCACTAAATGTACAAGTAATAAGGGGAGATAAAAAAACGCCGGGTGGCGCTTTTGAGATGGGGGAGAAATGGTGAGTAAAATAACTAGTCTTCGTCGAAACCTGACTCGAAGAGAGCGATAACTGCTGCCAGTGCTTCAACTTCCTGCGGCCCGGTTGCTTCAATTTCGATTTGACGACCTTTCGCAGAGTCCAGCATCAATAAGGCAATCACGCTGTTAGCTTCGGCTTCCGTGCCCTCATCATTACGCAGCAGAACTTCTGCATCAAAGCCCTGCATTAGCTCAAACAGTTTCATGGCGGGCCGGGCGTGCATACCCAGCTTATTAGTCACTTCAACAGTTTGTTTGACGGTCATGTTTTGCGTTTTTCCAGCGTGCGGTGGCGTGACTGTACGTTTTTACCGCGCGAGCGGAAGTAGTCTGCCAGTTGCTCTGCAATATACACCGAACGGTGTTTCCCGCCGGTACAGCCAATGGCGACCGTCAGATAGCTACGGTTGTTGGTTTCCAGCATGGGTAACCATAACTCAAGGTAGCTACGTGTCTGGTAGATAAAATTGTGTACTTCTGTGTGCCTGTCGAGAAACGCGGCGACAGGCTTGTCGAGGCCCGTCATCGGTCGCAGTTTCGGATCCCAGTGCGGGTTAGGCAGGAAGCGCACATCAAACACATAATCTGCATCGATAGGAATACCGTGCTTGAAGCCGAAGGACTCAAAGACCATCGTCAGTTCACGCTCACGTTTACCCAGCAGGCGGGTACGCAGCATTTCTGCCAGTTCATGAACAGACATTTCGGAGGTATCGACAATAAGATCTGCCCGAGAGCGCAGCGGCTCCAGTAGATCACTTTCTTTGTCGATCGCGCTTTCCAGTGACAGATTTTTACTGGAGAGCGGGTGCAAACGGCGCGTGTCGCTATAACGGCGAATAAGCGTGTTGCGGTCGGCATCAAGAAACAGCAGTTGCGGAGAAAAAGCTTCCGGCAGGTTTGTCATCGCCTGTTCAAAAATCTCCGGCGATTCCGGCATATTGCGCACATCAATGCTGACGGCGGCAGATATCTCTCGCTCAGCCAGGGTGCGAGCAAGATCGGGCAGCAGGACTACGGGGAGGTTATCCACGCAATAAAAACCCATATCTTCCAACGCCCGCAGGGCAACGGATTTACCAGACCCTGAGCGACCGCTGACGATCATCAGTACCATGTACTGTTTCTCCTCACTACATCAAAAGGGGAGCCCCCGGTGGTGCTAAGCCTCATTCTGATCCCCTTCGGTATCAGTAATGATTTTGTACAACTCCTCGTCACTTTGGGCGGCGCGCAGACGGCGACAAATAGTTTTATCGGCCAGGCGTTTTGCCACCAGCGACAGGGTGTGTAAATGCGTTTTGGTTTGATCTGCGGGTACCAGCAAGGCAAAAAGCAGATCAACAGGCTGGTTATCGATAGCGTCGAAAGCAATAGGTGTTTCCAGTTGCACAAACACTCCAACGGCACGAAGCGTATCTTCTTCCAGCTTGCCATGAGGGATGGCGATACCATTGCCGATCCCGGTACTCCCCATTTTTTCTCGTGTCAGTATGGCTTCAAAGACCACTTGTGGTGGCAGGCTTAATTGTTTTGCCGCCAGTTCACTGATGATCTCCAGCGCACGTTTTTTACTTTGGCAGTGAACACCACTGCGCGTACATTCCTGGTTAAGTACACTACTGAGTTGTAGGGTCGTATCGTTATTTATCATAATTTCACCTAAGAACCTGCCCGTTAAGTTATCTGGGATCAGGTTCGGAGCGCTAACTGTACAAACGGCCCGTTGCGTTACACAACAGGCCCTCCTGCACCCGTTAACTGCCCGGACGATTAGTGTTGTTTCAGTTTATCTTTATGCTTAGTCAGTTGTCTTGCCAGTTTATCAATTAAGCCATCAATGGCGGCGTACATATCCTGACCTTCCGCACTGGCATGAATTTCTCCACCGTTTACATGCAGTGTCGCATCCGAGGTATGGGTAACTTTCTCCACCTTCAGCACAATATAAACCTGATTGATCCGGTCAAAATATTGTTCCAGTTTTGCGAATTTGGTGGTGACAAAGTCGCGCAGAGCATCGGTAATTTCGACGTTATTTCCAGTGATGTTTAGCTGCATAGTGTCTTCCTTATCGGTTGAGTCAAACCAGTTGTTTACGCTGATTTGACGGCGGAATGGATAAAGACTCTCGGTACTTCGCAACGGTGCGGCGCGCCACCATGATACCCTGTTCAGAAAGCATAGTTGCTAACTTGCTGTCACTCAGAGGTTTCGCGGGGTTTTCTGCCGCTATCAGTTTCTTCACCAGCGCCCGAATCGCCGTTGATGAGGCTTCGCCTCCGCCTTCGGTATTAACATGGCTGGAAAAGAAATACTTCAGTTCAAAAATGCCTCGTGGACTGTGCAGATATTTCTGCGTGGTCACACGGGAAATCGTCGATTCGTGCATTTCGACGGCCTCGGCGATATCTGCCAGCACCATCGGTTTCATAAATTCTTCGCCTTGCTCAAAGAAGGCTTGCTGTTGTTCTACGATGCAGCGGCTGACGCGCAGTAATGTGTCGTTACGGCTTTCCAGACTCTTTATAAGCCATTTCGCATCCTGTAAGTTGCTGCGAATAAATTGGCTGTCGGCGTCATTACGTGCACCATTACACATTGCTGCATATTGTTGGTTAATTTGCAGACGAGGAATACTGTCGCTGTTGAGCTCCACTGTCCAGTGACCGTTATGTTTACGCACCAGCACATCCGGGATCACATATTCTGGCTCTCCCGTCTGGATCGACTGACCGGGACGGGGATCCAGAGACTGGATCAAATTAACCGCTTCTTTCAGCACATCTTCTTTCAGCCGCGTAACACGCATCAAGCTGCGAAAGTCATGATTTGCCAGTAGATCCAGGTGATCGCTGATGATTAATCGGGCTTCATCCAGCCGGGGGGTTGATTTGTCAAACTGGGAGAGTTGGATCAGCAAACAGTCACGCAGATCTTTTGCGGCGACACCGACAGGATCAAAACGTTGGATTCGTTTGAGAACGGCTTCGATCTCTTCGATGTCGATCTCTTCATCACCCATGCTTTCGAGAATATCTTCCAGCGAGACAGTGAGATAGCCGGTTTCATCAACAGCATCAACGATTGAAGTCGCAATAGCTCGATCGGTATCGGAAAAGGGCGTCAGCTCAACCTGCCACATCAGGTAATCTTGCAATGTCTGGGTTGTCTCACCCTGATAGACCGGGAGTTCGTCATCGATGTAATCACCACTGGTGCCCGATGGCGTACCTGCGGTATAGATTTCATCCCAACTGGCGTCGAGTGGCAGCTCCTCTGGCATCTCTTTTTGTTCGAGTGCGTCAGCGGTGTCCAGTGCTTCGCTATCCTGGGGCTGCTGAGTATCAACTTCTTCGTGAAGGTCGGTTTGCTCGAGCAGGGGGTTACTTTCCAGCGCCTGCTGAAGTTCTTGCTGGAGTTCCAGCGTCGACAATTGCAACAGACGAATCGCCTGTTGTAACTGAGGCGTCATCGCCAGTTGTTGGCTAAGCCTGAGTTGCAAACCTTGCTTCATGTTCAGAATCGTACTCTCCTGCTAAAACGTCGCAATTCTCTACCCTATCAGAGTCTGAAGTCTTCCCCAAGGTATACACGCTTAACGTGCTCGTCGTGTAAGATTTCTGTTGGTGTGCCGTGGGCGATCAAATGCCCCTGACTGACGATATATGCGCGTTCACATACAGCCAGCGTTTCACGCACGTTGTGGTCGGTAATAAGCACACCCAGACCACTATCTCGCAAGTGTTCAATAATGCGTTTGATATCGATAACAGAGATCGGGTCAACACCGGCAAAAGGTTCGTCAAGCAGAATGAATTTGGGATTGGCAGCCAGTGCACGGGCAATCTCCACGCGGCGGCGCTCGCCCCCGGAGAGTGACTGCCCCATGCTGTCGCGCAGATGTTCTATATGGAACTCTTCCATCAATTCGTTGGCGCGATCTTCACGTTGCTCATTGGTCAGATCATCACGAATTTGCAGTACAGCCATTAGGTTATCGTAAACGCTAAGACGACGGAAAATAGAGGCTTCCTGCGGTAAATAGCCAATGCCACGACGCGCGCGCGCATGGAGCGGCAGCAGACTAATATCTTCGTCGTCAATAATAATATTACCCGCATCGCGCGGCACAATACCGACAACCATATAGAAAGTCGTGGTCTTACCGGCACCGTTTGGGCCGAGCAAACCGACAATTTCACCAGAGTTTACGGTCAGGCTGACGTCTTCTACGACGCGGCGACCTTTGTACGCTTTTGCCAGGTTTTTTGCAGTTAATGTTGCCATAACGAATTAATTACCCTTTTTCTGCGCCGGGGCCTGGCCTTTATTGTTTTTATCCTGCAATTGCGATGGCACCAGAACGGTGGTTACGCGTTTGCCTTTATCGCTGAAGGCCTGCATTTTCTGTTCTTTCACCAGGTAAGTGATCTTGTCGCCTTTAATGTTGCTATCGACTTGTTGTAGATAAGCATTACCAGTGAGCACGACGAAATCTTTCGCCAGTTCGTAGTGCATCTTGGAGGCATGACCTTCGACCGGTTTACCGTTATCCTGCATTTGATAGAAGGTGGCCGGGTTACCGTAACCGTCGATCACTTCCTTACCTTGTTCACCACCCGGACGGGTGACGACCACTTTATCGGCATTGATCTTAATGGTGCCCTGGGTCACGACGACATTACCGGTGAAGGTCACGACGTTTCCCTGCATATCCAGAGACTGCTGATCAGATTCAATATGAATCGGCTGTTCAGTGTCACCAGTTACGGCGAGGGCCGGAATACTGGCGGCCAGAAGTGCGCTGGCAAGCGCAAGATTAAGGCTGTGTTTGTTTATTTTGAATTTCATATGAGGTTCTAACCTTTTCAATCAGCTCGGCGTTCTTGCTGCGTAAGTTGCCGCGCATTTTCAGGCCGCTGGAGTTAAATGTCGTACCGTATAACGTGACGAGATCTTCAGAAGTTACATCCTGCGTGATCAAGTTGATCTGGGCGTTATCCGTAGTAATTCTGCGTAGTTGAGCGTCAGGCACCAGCGCGTTGACTTCAACATGACCGTATAAATACAGCATCCGGTCATTGGTCAGCTTAGCTTTATCTGCTTTGATGGACCAGGTGGGAACCTTTTCCTTATCAAAGGTAGTTAAAACTGGCTGAGTAAACCACGAAACAGCTTGATCGGAATAGTATTCAACATGTTGTGCGATCAACCGATAGCTTAGAGCGCCTTCCGGGCTATAGACTAATGTGTCCGTATGCTCACTTTTGTATGTGGGATCATTGTTATTCACCACCACCTGAGCAGTATCTTCATTATCGGCCAGGTTGATACCAATCATCACCAGTACGGCCAACGACAGCAGAATGATAACCCAACGTCTGGCTTTACTCATATCGATTGCCCTTTGGCCTCATCAAGCTTGCCCTGTGCGAGTAATAACAGATCGCAGACTTCACGAACGGCACCGCGTCCGCCTGCAATTCTGGTCACGTAGTCTGCGCGTGGTAACAATAACGGGTGTGCATCGGCGACAGCGACGCTGAAGCCCACTTTTTCCATAACCGGCCAGTCGATCAGATCGTCACCAATGTAAGCGACGTTCTCTGGTGCAATCGCCAGTTTTGCCAGAAGATCAGCAAACGCAATTAACTTATCGGACTGCCCCTGATACAGGTGGTTGATCTTCAATGTGGCACACCGATCCTCTACAAGTTTAGCCTTTCGTCCGGTAATAATGGCGACTTCGATTCCTGAAGTGAGCGCACAACGAATGCCATAGCCATCCCGCACGTTGAAGGCCTTCAGCTCTTCGCCGTTATTGCCCATATAAATCAGGCCATCCGACAATACGCCATCAACATCCAGAATCAGCAACTGGATTTTCTCTGCTTTTGCCATGACCTCAGTACTTACGGGGCCGTAACAGGTCGCAAGCGACGTACCTGCTGTACTCATTTGGTTATCCTTGATTTCTAAACTACGCCTGCTCGCAGCAGATCATGCATATGTAACACACCGAGTAAATGGTCGCCATCAGCAACCAGTACGGAAGTGATATGGCGAGACTGCATTAGATTCAGTGCTTCAACGGCAAGAATGCCCGGGCGCACACGAATGCCCCCTGGCGTCATAACATCGGCAATGCCTAACTGGCGCACATCGACACCCATATCGAAGACGCGGCGCAAATCACCATCGGTGAAAATACCGTCAATCTTCATGTTGTCATCGCAAATCACCGTCATACCGAGATTTTTTCGGGTAATCTCCAGGAGAGCATCGCGCAGGCTGGCATTTTTAGTGACATGCGGGATCTCATCCCCCGTATGCATAATGTCGCTCACACGTAACAGGAGTTTACGTCCTAACGCACCGCCCGGATGGGAAAGCGCAAAATCTTCAGCAGTAAAGCCGCGTGCTTTCAGGAGTGCCACTGCGAGGGCGTCACCCATCACTAACGTTGCTGTTGTGCTACTGGTTGGGGCCAGCCCCAGCGGGCAGGCTTCTTTCGGTACTTTAACACAGAGATGGACATCTGCTGCACGCGCCATGCTGCTATCGGGTCGCCCGGTTATGCATATCAGGGGAACGTGCAGGCGCTTAAGTACCGGAATCAATGCGGCAATTTCACTGGATTCGCCAGAATTGGAGATGGCAATCACCACGTCCTGGGAAGTGACCATCCCCAAATCACCATGCGCTGCTTCACCAGGATGAACAAAAAATGATGGTGTTCCAGTACTGGCAAAGGTGGCCGCCATTTTCCGTCCAATATGCCCGGATTTACCCATCCCCATTACGATCACCTTACCTGTACACCAGAACAGTTTTTCACAGGCAAGGGTAAAATTCTGGTCAATGTACTGATCAAGATCGGCCAGGCCTTCACGTTCAATCGCCAGGACTTCTTTGCCTGCTTTCTGAAAGTCAAAACCCGGTTGTAACTCTAAATGCGACATAATGCGTTTCCAGTCATTCAACGAGAAGGGGCGAAAGCCAGTGCAGCATCGCCAGCCACAAAACAAAACCACCGGTCAACAGCACACCGACACTGCGACCAATTTGCTGCGGACGCCGCCAGCAAAGTAACGCGAATATAATGCTGACTACCAGCATTACGCTATAGTCACGAACCCAGGCCAGTGGATGAATTTCGCCGGGGGTTATCACTGCTGGCAGAGCCAGTACGATGACGATATTAAATATGTTTGCGCCGATGATATTTCCTACGGCAATATCATTTTCACCTTTGCGCACACCTGCGATCGCTGTTGCCAGCTCAGGCAGGCTGGTACCAATCGCGATCACCGTTAATCCGATGGTCATTTCACTAATAGCAAAATAGTTTGCCAGCACAGTGGCATTATCAACCACCATTCTGGTGGCGACAGGCATAATAATCAGCGCAATCCCCAGCCATAAAAATGCGACCGGTAAGCCACCTTCACGCGGTAATTCAGCCAGTTGCTCTCTGGTGAGACTGTCGTTGCCCTGACGTTCAGCCAGACGCGCGATTTTAACAATGAACAGCAGCCATAGCACGGCCAGAAGTAAAAGAAAGATACCATCGCTGCGTTTTAGTTGTCCGTCATAGAGTACGGAACCGGCTACGACCGCTATGAGTAACATTAATGGTAGCTCGCGCCGCAGAACATCAGAATGGACGGTAAAGGGGCGAATGAGCGCAGCAAGACCTAAAATGAGTAAGATGTTGGTAATATTTGAACCCAAAGCAGTACCAACAGCCAAATCCAGTTGACCATGCAGCGATGCCGCGAGAGAGACGATAATTTCCGGCAATGAAGTACCGATGCTGACAACAGTCATACCAATAATCAGCGGGGGAACACCCAATGTTCTGCAGATTATTGAGGCAGCAAACACTAAACGGTCGGCACCGTAAACCACCAGAAGTAAACCAATAATTAACAGCGCCGTAGCTAAAAGCATCAAAAATCCTTTCTTCAGGTATACTCGCCGCTCCACTGGAAGGAGTGTTGGAAGCCGTGACGAATTCTTAATTTTGACTTTATGCGGCTAAAAAGTAAAACAAATGCCAGCTTTCGCTAACCAGGGCGGGTAATAATCTGTAAATATATCAGGTCATGGTTAAAACCAGCACCATGCTGTAATTAACGAGGCAATACTAAAGGATGAATCAATGGGTCAGTCTGTGGCGAATTTAGTCGATTTGCGCGACGTCAGCTTCACTCGTGGCGATAGATGCATCTTCGATAACATTTCCCTGACGGTGCCGCGCGGAAAAATCACGGCGATTATGGGACCGTCGGGAATTGGTAAAACAACGCTGTTACGTCTTATTGGTGGGCAAATAGCGCCTGACCAGGGCGAGATCTTATTTGATGGCGAAAATGTTCCGGCAATGTCCCGTTCACGGCTGTATACCGTGCGTAAGCGCATGAGTATGTTATTTCAGTCGGGAGCGCTTTTCACGGACATGAACGTCTTTGATAACGTGGCTTACCCGTTGCGTGAACATACAACGCTACCTGCGCCGTTATTAAAAAGCACCGTAATGATGAAACTGGAAGCAGTTGGATTGCGTGGTGCTGCTAAACTGATGCCTTCTGAGCTTTCAGGGGGAATGGCCCGCCGAGCGGCATTGGCGCGAGCCATTGCGTTGGAGCCGGATCTTATCATGTTTGATGAACCCTTTGTTGGTCAGGATCCGATCACCATGGGTGTGTTGGTGAAGTTAATTTCTGAACTCAATAGCGCCCTGGGTGTCACCTGTATCGTGGTTTCGCATGATGTGCCAGAAGTACTGAGCATTGCTGATCATGCCTGGATCATGGCAGATAAAAAGATCGTTGCTCACGGTAGCGCAAAAGCATTACAGGAAAATCCAGATCCACGCGTGCGTCAGTTCCTGGATGGTATTGCTGACGGTCCTGTTCCGTTCCGTTATCCTGCGGGCGATTATCATTCTGATTTACTACCAGTGACAGGGAGTTGAACCGCTCATGCTGTTAAATGCACTGGCTGCGTTCGGGCGTAAGGGGATAACAACCCTCAGAACGTTTGGACGCGCCGGGTTAATGTTATTCAATGCAATTGTCGGTAAGCCGGAGTTTCGTAAACATACTCCGCTACTGATACGGCAAATTTATAATGTCGGCGTGCTTTCGATGCTGATCATTATTGTTTCAGGCGTCTTCATCGGTATGGTGCTGGGGCTGCAGGGCTACCTTGTCCTCACCACTTACAGTGCCGAAACCAGCCTCGGCATGTTGGTGGCGCTGTCTCTGCTTCGCGAGCTGGGGCCTGTTGTTGCAGCACTGCTTTTTGCTGGTCGTGCCGGTTCGGCACTTACCGCTGAAATTGGCTTGATGCGTGCCACTGAACAGCTTTCCAGTATGGAAATGATGGCAGTCGATCCGCTCCGGCGGGTGATTTCACCGCGTTTTTGGGCTGGAGTCATCTCCTTGCCATTGCTGACCATTATTTTTGTCGCCGTGGGGATCTGGGGCGGTTCACTGGTTGGCGTCAGCTGGAAGGGGATCGATGCAGGTTTCTTCTGGTCGGCGATGCAAAACGCCGTTGACTGGCGTCTGGATTTAGTTAACTGCCTGATTAAAAGCGTTGTTTTTGCCATCACTGTAACGTGGATCGCGTTATTCAATGGCTATGATGCGATTCCGACTTCTGCCGGGATCAGTCGGGCGACTACACGTACTGTTGTTCACGCATCTCTGGCAGTCCTGGGGCTGGATTTTGTGCTGACTGCACTGATGTTTGGGAATTGAGTTCATGCAAACGAAAAAAAATGAAATTTGGGTCGGTTTTTTTCTGCTGGTGGCGTTACTGGCAGCGCTATTTGTCTGCCTGAAAGCAGCCAATGTCACCTCTATACGTACTGAGCCGACTTATACCCTTTATGCGACTTTCGATAACATCGGTGGCCTGAAAGTACGCTCGCCAGTACGTATTGGTGGTGTTGTAGTGGGGCGCGTGTCTGATATCACTCTCGATCCGCAAACCTATTTGCCGCGTGTGACCCTGGACATTGAACAGCGCTATAACCATATACCAGATACCAGTTCTCTTAGTATCCGTACGTCCGGCTTACTTGGTGAGCAATATCTGGCTTTAAACGTCGGTTTTGAAGATCCAGAGTTGGGTACGTCTATCCTGAAAGATGGTGGCACCATTCAGGACACCAAGTCTGCGATGGTACTGGAAGACCTTATTGGTCAGTTCCTGTATAGCGGCAAGGGCGAAGAGAATAAGAATTCTGGCGATGCGCCAGCGCCAGATGAAGGCAATAATCAAGTCAATGAGCCTGCGGGCGCAACGAAATAATCTCAGGAGAATCGACACATGTTCAAACGCTTAATGATGATTGCTCTGCTGGTGATTGCTCCGCTGTCTGCGGCAACCGCAGCGGATCAAACAAATCCATATAAATTAATGGATGAGGCGGCGCAAAAAACCTTTGACCGTCTTAAGAATGAGCAGCCTAAAATTCGTGCAAACCCCGATTATCTGCGTGAAGTGGTAGATCAGGAACTTCTACCTTATGTGCAGATCAAATACGCAGGTGCTCTGGTGCTGGGGCAGTACTATAAAAGTGCGACCCCTGCGCAACGCGATGCATTCTTTGCGGCATTTCGTGAATATCTGAAGCAGGCTTATGGTCAGGCGTTGGCTATGTACCACGGTCAGACCTATCAAATTGCCCCGGAACAGCCATTGGGCGATAAAACAATAGTGCCGATCCGTGTGACCATTATTGATCCTAACGGTCGTCCGCCAGTGCGCCTTGATTTCCAGTGGCGTAAAAATTCTCAAACGGGTAACTGGCAGGCTTATGACATGATCGCCGAAGGTGTCAGCATGATCACCACTAAGCAAAATGAGTGGAGCTCCCTGCTGCGTACCAAAGGCGTTGATGGCCTGACAGCACAACTGAAATCACTTTCTCAGCAGAAGATCACGCTGGAAGAGAAAAAATAATGAGTGAGTCACTGAGCTGGATGCGGATGGGTGACACCCTGGTATTAGCTGGCGAATTGGATCAGGACGTGCTTAACCCATTGTGGGAAGAGCGAAATGAAGTGATGCAGGGGGTTACCTGCATCGACTTAAGCAAAATCGCGCGCGTCGATACCGGCGGGCTGGCTTTGCTAATCCATCTTATTGATATTGCGAAACGGCAAGGAAATAGCGTGACGCTACGGGGCGTAAACGAAAAAGTTTACACTCTGGCAAAACTCTACAATTTGCCTGCGGATGTCCTTCCGTATTAACTATTTCAGTACGTTACTTCCACTAGCCCCGATTGTTTATCAAACGGGGCTTTTTGCTTATTTATGACGGCGCAACTTTGCTCTAAGATGTTGGGCTGTTTTACTAACTGACGAATGAAGATCCCATGGAAAATAATGAAATTCAGAGCGTGCTGATGAACGCACTCTCCCTCCAGGAAGTCCACGTTTCCGGCGATGGTAGCCATTTTCAGGTTATTGCCGTGGGTGAGTTGTTTGACGGCATGAGTCGGGTCAAGAAGCAACAAACTGTGTATGGCCCGTTGATGGAGTACATTGCGGATAACCGTATCCATGCTGTGTCGATCAAAGCCTATACACCAGCTGAGTGGGCACGTGATCGTAAACTGAACGGCTTTTGAGCTATGGGCGTCACGCCGGTAGCGAATATGAATTCTTAAATGAGAACAACATAATGGATAAATTTCGTGTTCAGGGGCCGACAAAGCTCCAGGGCGAAGTCACAATTTCCGGCGCTAAAAATGCCGCTCTGCCGATCCTGTTTGCCGCCTTACTGGCAGAAGAGCCGGTAGAGATTCAAAACGTACCTAAACTGAAAGACGTTGATACGTCGATGAAACTGTTGAGCCAGTTGGGGGCAAAAGTAGAGCGTAACGGCTCTGTGCATATCGATGCACGCGACGTTAACGTATTCTGCGCGCCTTATGAGCTGGTAAAAACCATGCGTGCCTCTATCTGGGCACTGGGGCCGCTAGTGGCACGTTTTGGGCAGGGGCAGGTTTCTCTACCTGGTGGTTGTTCCATTGGTGCGCGTCCGGTGGATTTGCATATTTCCGGGCTTGAGCAGCTAGGCGCCACCATCAAACTGGAAGAAGGGTATGTTAAAGCTTCCGTTGAAGGTCGCCTGAAAGGTGCGCATATCGTGATGGATAAAGTCAGTGTTGGCGCAACGGTTACTATCATGTGTGCGGCAACACTTGCTGAAGGTACGACCATCATTGAAAACGCGGCACGTGAACCAGAAATCGTCGATACGGCAAACTTCCTGGTAACATTGGGTGCGAAGATAAGTGGTCAGGGTACGGACCGTATCACCATCGAAGGTGTGGAACGACTGGGCGGCGGTGTCTACCGTGTACTGCCTGATCGTATTGAAACCGGCACTTTCCTGGTGGCTGCAGCTATCTCTCGTGGCAAAATCATTTGTCGCAATGCTCAACCTGATACTCTGGACGCTGTTCTGGCGAAATTGCGTGACGCCGGAGCTGATATTGAAACTGGTGATGACTGGATTAGCCTGGACATGCATGGCAAACGTCCGAAAGCTGTCAATGTGCGTACCGCGCCACATCCGGCATTCCCGACTGATATGCAGGCACAATTTACTCTGCTGAATCTGGTTGCGGAAGGCACAGGCTTTATCACTGAAACCGTATTTGAAAACCGCTTCATGCACGTTCCAGAACTTAGCCGTATGGGCGCCCATGCTGAGATTGAAAGCAATACGGTGATTTGCCACGGCGTGGAAAAACTCTCTGGAGCACAAGTTATGGCAACCGATCTGCGGGCTTCTGCAAGTCTGGTACTGGCCGGGTGTATTGCGGAAGGAACAACGATCGTTGATCGTATTTACCATATCGATCGTGGTTATGAGCGTATTGAAGATAAGTTGCGTGCTCTTGGGGCTAACATTGAGCGCGTAAAAGGCGAGTAATCGTCAGGCGGTAACTCAAGCCAGTGGCGCTGGAGTTACCGCTTTTTTCAATTTAGCTGTCACTTTTTTCCCGTGGGCTACGCATCAGTCGAGTTCTGTCTATAAACTCATGTGTTTGCGGATCATGATAACGGGAAGGCCAGATTACCCAAGGCTCTGTTCCCAACGCTTTGGCAATTATCCATTCACCCTTTGGCCATGGTCGCGTTAACGCATTCGCCAGCGTTGATGAGCTTAATCCATTTCTGCGAGATTCTGCAGCCATAGATGTCCCTTTCTTACGCAGTCCGGCAATAATATCTGCAGGATGCCAGTCAATGAGTTTGTTCTCCATCTTCACCTCACTCCTTAAGTTAGTCATTTGCGTCCAGAACAATCAGTCTGTGGCAAACCACTATACCCTTAATGGAACTATGTTCTAAAAAGTTCCTGTAAGAAGTATGAATATTCAGAATATGCCAGGGGGAAACCAGCACTATTGGGAAAGAACAAACGTAAGATTGTAATGTTTAAAGAACTTACTGGAATTATCCCGCACAAGGCGGGATAGAATTAATTGAAATATAACTGCAGGGATTAATGATCGCGTTGTACCGCGATATGTGCCAGACCAATCAAGGCTTCACGCCATGGTGTGTCAGGAAGAACCTGCAGAGCTTTAATGGCTTTATCCGCTTCTTCTTCGGCACGCTGACGAGTCCATTCCAGTGAACCACAAGCGTTCATTGCTTCCAGAACAGGTTCCAGAAGATGTCGGCCATTACCGTGCTCAATCGCATTACGAATCATCTGCGCTTGCTCCGGTGTACCGTGACGCATCGCGTGGAGTAATGGCAAGGTGGGTTTACCCTCATTAAGATCATCGCCCACGTTTTTGCCTAATTGTTCACCGTCAGCACTATAATCCAACAGGTCGTCGATTAACTGGAAAGCGGTGCCGAGATAACGCCCATAATCCTGCAAGCCTTGCTCCTCCTCCGGCGTACAGCCAGCCAGAATCCCGGAACACTGCGCGGCAGCCTCAAACAGACGCGCGGTTTTGCTATAGATAACGCGCATGTAGTTTTCTTCAGTAATGTTCGGATCATTAACGTTCATTAATTGCAGAACTTCACCTTCAGCAATGACGTTAACAGCCTCAGACATCACTTCCAGCACTTTGAGTGAACCAAGGCTGGTCATCATCTGGAAAGCGCGGGTATAAATAAAATCACCAACCAGTACGCTGGCAGCATTACCAAATGCAGCGTTTGCTGTGGCTTTCCCACGGCGCATATCTGATTCATCCACAACATCATCGTGTAGCAGAGTGGCAGTGTGGATAAACTCGATTAAGGCCGCAATTGTCACATGTGCATTGCCCTGATAACCAACGGCCCGCGCAGCGAGTACGGCGATCATCGGACGAATACGTTTTCCGCCACCACTAACGATGTAATAACCTAACTGATTGATCAGTTGGACGTCGGAATTAAGCTGCTCAAGGATTGCCGCATTGACACCCGCCATATCTTGCGCGGTTAACTCATTGATTTTTTCTAAATTCATCGCAAAAGCCGGGCTTTTTGTCCCGATTACCTCAAGATTGAGTGAAGGTAACTTAGGGTTTAGGGTTAGAAATATAGACTGATTGTACTGAAAAAACGACGCAGATAAACGTTACCGTACAAGTTGTGTTTTTTTTCTTCATGTATTGATGCTAGCACTTGTCAAAGGCGTGCGTTTTGCGTAATATTCGCGCCCTATTGTGAATATTTATAGCGCACTCTGAATCATTGAAAAGGTGTGCGCGGAAGCGGAGTTTTATATGTACGCGGTTTTCCAAAGTGGTGGTAAACAACACCGAGTAAGCGAAGGTCAGACCGTTCGCCTGGAAAAGCTGGACATCGCAACTGGCGAAACTGTTGAATTCGCTGAAGTGCTGATGATCGCAAACGGTGAAGAAGTCAAAATCGGCGTTCCTTTCGTTGATGGCGGCGTAATCAAAGCTGAAGTTGTTGCTCACGGTCGTGGCGAGAAAGTTAAAATCGTTAAGTTTCGTCGTCGTAAACACTATCGTAAGCAGCAGGGCCATCGTCAGTGGTTCACTGATGTGAAAATTACTGGCATCAGCGCCTAAGACCTGAGGAGAGATTTCAAATGGCACATAAAAAGGCTGGCGGCTCCACACGTAACGGTCGCGATTCAGAAGCTAAACGCCTGGGCGTTAAGCGTTTCGGTGGCGAATCCGTTCTGGCGGGTAGCATCATCGTTCGTCAACGTGGTACCAAATTCCACGCTGGCGCTAACGTAGGTTGCGGTCGTGACCACACTCTGTTTGCTAAAGCAGACGGTAAAGTGAAATTCGAAGTTAAAGGCCCGAAAAACCGTAAATTTATCAGCATCGAAGCTGAATAAGTTTTTCGCGTCCCGGTAACGGATGAAAGCCCCGCAACACGTTGCGGGGCTTTTTACATTCGATAACCGGTAAAAATGCGCATCGTGCGGCGTTAACTCGCAAATGCGTTTTGTAGGGAATACGGTATGAAGCAGCAGGCAGGCATTGGCATTCTTTTGGCGCTCACCACAGCAATTTGCTGGGGGGCGTTGCCAATTGCAATGAAGCAGGTGCTGGAGGTGATGGAACCTCCGACAATCGTATTTTACCGTTTCTTGATGGCGAGTATTGGCCTTGGTGCCATTCTTGCGGTGAAGAAGAGGTTGCCGCCATTACGCGTGTTTCGTAAGCCACGCTGGTTGATTTTGTTGGCAGTGGCGACCGCCGGGCTGTTTGGGAACTTCATCCTGTTCAGCTCATCCTTGCAATACCTGAGTCCGACCGCTTCGCAGGTGATTGGGCAACTCTCGCCAGTTGGCATGATGGTTGCCAGCGTATTTATCCTGAAAGAGAAAATGCGCAGCACCCAGGTAGTGGGGGCATTGATGCTCCTGAGCGGCCTGGTGATGTTTTTTAACACCAGTCTGGTTGAGATATTTACAAAGCTCACCGATTACACCTGGGGAGTTATCTTTGGGGTCGGTGCGGCGACGGTTTGGGTGAGTTATGGCGTAGCGCAGAAGGTTTTATTGCGTCGGCTGGCCTCACCGCAGATCCTGTTTTTGCTGTACACTTTATGTACAATTGCGCTCTTCCCTCTGGCAAATCCTGGAGTGATAGCGCAGCTTAGCCACTGGCAGCTCGCATGTTTAATTTTTTGCGGACTGAATACATTGGTAGGATATGGCGCCCTGGCGGAAGCGATGGCTCGCTGGCAGGCAGCGCAGGTGAGCGCGATCATCACGCTCACCCCACTGTTTACGCTGTTTTTTTCAGATCTTTTATCACTGGCCTGGCCCGATTTCTTCGCCAGACCGATGTTAAACCTTTTAGGTTATCTCGGTGCGTTTGTCGTGGTTGCGGGCGCGATGTATTCCGCCATTGGTCATCGTATTTGGGGCGGATTACGTAAGCATACAACGGTGGTATCGCAACCCCGCGCAGGCGAATGATTTACGGAGAATAAAATGAAGTTTGTTGATGAAGCATCGATTCTGGTCGTTGCAGGTGATGGCGGTAATGGTTGCGTGAGTTTCCGCCGCGAAAAATATATTCCGAAAGGCGGCCCGGATGGCGGCGACGGCGGTGACGGTGGTGACGTATGGATGGAAGCCGACGAGAACCTGAACACACTTATCGATTATCGTTTTGAAAAATCTTTCCGTGCAGAGCGCGGTCAGAACGGCGCAAGCCGCGATTGTACCGGTAAGCGCGGTAAAGACGTCACGATTAAAGTGCCGGTAGGTACGCGTGTTATCGATCAGGGTACCGGTGAAACCATGGGCGATATGACCAAACACGGTCAGCGTCTGCTGGTTGCCAAGGGCGGCTGGCACGGTCTGGGCAATACCCGCTTCAAATCGTCCGTTAACCGTACGCCACGGCAGAAAACCAACGGTACGCCGGGCGATAAGCGCGAGCTGCTGCTGGAGCTGATGCTGCTGGCTGACGTCGGTATGCTGGGAATGCCGAATGCGGGTAAATCGACCTTTATCCGCGCGGTCTCGGCGGCTAAACCGAAAGTGGCGGATTATCCGTTTACCACTCTGGTACCGAGCCTGGGTGTGGTTCGTATGGATAACGAAAAGAGCTTCGTTGTTGCCGATATTCCAGGACTGATTGAAGGCGCTGCGGAAGGTGCAGGACTGGGGATTCGCTTCCTGAAGCACCTGGAACGTTGCCGCGTCCTGTTGCATCTCATCGATATCGATCCGATTGACGGTACCGATCCGGTTGAAAACGCGCGTATTATTATCAGCGAGCTGGAAAAATACAGCCAGGATCTGGCGGCAAAACCACGTTGGTTAGTCTTCAACAAGATCGACCTGCTGGATAAGGCAGAGGCTGAAGAGAAAGCCAAAGCAATCGCGGAGGCGCTGGGCTGGGAAGATAAATATTATCTGATCTCTGCGGCGAGCGGACTGGGCGTGAAAGATCTCTGCTGGGATGTGATGACTTTTATCATTGAAAATCCAGTTGTGCAGGCCGAAGAAGCGAAACAGCCAGAGAAAGTCGAATTCATGTGGGATGATTATCACCGTCAGCAGCTTGAAGAGATTGCTGAAGAGGATGATGAAGACTGGGATGATGACTGGGACGAAGACGACGAAGAAGGCGTTGAGTTCATTTACAAGCGTTAATCTGCTAAACCCCGGCCATGCGCCGGGGTTTCTCTTTAGACTAATTATTCTGATAAATATCTTTATACAAACGGCTTTCAAAACGCACTAATGGAATGCGGCGATTACGCTGATCCGCGGGTTCTACCGCATAGCCAGAAAGATATTGTACAAACGCCATTTGTTGCCCGCTCGCTGTGGTGATGAATCCCGCCAGATTATATACCCCCTGCAAAGAACCGGTTTTTGCTGAGACTTTTCCGTCCACGCCAGCCTGATGCAGGCCCGCACGGTACTGTAAAGAACCGTCATAGCCTGCCAGCGGCAGCATAGAGATAAAGTTAAGTTCATTGTCATGTTGGGCAATGTATTGCAGCACCTGCATCATGGTGGCGGGGGCAATCAGGTTATGCCGCGAAAGCCCTGAACCATCGGCAATAATCGTGTTACCAATATCGATACCAGCTTGCTGACGCAGGATCTGACGTACGGCGTCCGATCCGGCCCGCCATGTTCCGGGCACATTGAAGCGCGCATGGCCTATCATGCGGAAAACCGTATCGGCAATCATGTTGTCTGACTTTTTCAGCATAATCTTAAGCAGATCGTGCAACGGGGCCGACTGTTTACTGGCAACTACCGTTCCGGGTTCATTAACCTGAGTCTGGCGCAGCAGTGTTCCGCTCCAGGTGATACCTGCCTGTTTTAACTCATCTTTCAGAATTGCACCGGCATAGCTGGCTCCATCCTGTATGGCAAAAGCCAACGGGAGCGGCTCAGAACGTTGTGGCAGGCATCCGGTCAGCGTAAAGCGGTTCAGGTCGCCTGGCACCACATCCAGCTCGCAATATTGCGCTTCGGCAGAACCACGGGGGAGGGTGCGTACCTGGCTGAACATCGTAACGGGGTAATAAGATGCCACGCGTATAAAGGCCATATCACCGGGTTTTTGGGCACTGTAGAGCGAGACGGAGAAACAGTTGCGGTCAACTATGGCGGCGGCAGGCGGAGCGCTAAAGCATTGTGTCATGTCATTCCACGGCCAGCCGGGGGCTTTATCGTGGCTGGCAAAAATGGAGGTGTCTATCAACACATTACCATCAATTTGGTTGACGCCAGATTTTTTCAAAGTCGTGACCATATTGCGAATATCCTGACGTTTTAACGTCGGATCGGCACCAAATCGCGCCACTAAGTCACCCTTGAGTACGCCGTTTTCCGCATTGCCTTTGGTTTCAAGCGTAGTAGTAAAACGAAAATCGGGGCCGAGTTGAATCAACGCCGCCAGCGCAGTAATCACTTTCTGCGTACTGGCGGGCAGCGCCATCTGCTGACTGTGGTAATCAATAGCGGGTGCCGATGCGCCGACTTTTTGCACCATCAGGGCAAGGTTGGCACCAGCGGGGAGTTGAGTAATGTACTCATCAACATTCGCGGCCTGAGCACTGAACGCTATACAGCTGGTCAATCCGATGATAAATCTGGAAAATCGCATAATCTCGCGCTAACAACCTGGAATCGAGCCGTCATACTACGGCGCAACGCCCTATAAAGTAAACGATGACCCTTCGGGAACTTCAGGGTAAAATGACTATCAAAATGTGAATTGTAGCTGACCTGGGACTTGTACCCGGGTCGGTATTTTTTTGCTTCTGGTCCCGGTGAGGAGTTTTGCCGGGCAGGCCGAACAGCCGGGGTGGGTGAAGACTTGCCCCATCAGGAATATTCAAGAGGTATAACAAATGCAAGCTATTCCGATGACCTTACGCGGCGCTGAAAAATTACGCGAAGAGCTGGATTTTCTGAAATCTGTGCGCCGTCCTGAAATCATTGCTGCTATCGCGGAAGCGCGTGAGCATGGCGACCTGAAAGAAAACGCCGAATACCACGCAGCTCGTGAACAGCAGGGTTTCTGCGAAGGTCGTATCAAAGATATTGAAGCCAAACTGTCGAACGCCCAGGTGATTGATGTCACCAAAATGCCTAACAATGGGCGCGTTATTTTTGGTGCTACCGTAACGGTGTTGAATCTGGATTCTGACGAAGAGCAGACTTATCGCATCGTTGGCGATGACGAAGCTGACTTTAAACAGAACCTGATTTCTGTAAACTCGCCTATTGCCCGTGGCCTGATCGGCAAAGAAGAAGATGATGTTGTGGTCATCAAAACGCCGGGCGGCGAAGTAGAATTTGAAGTAATTAAGGTGGAATACCTGTAAGAATTACCCAATACTCAAGATGTTGATGTATTGTAAAGAAAGGAAAAAGGCCGCTATGCGGCCTTTTATCAACGAACAGAGCGTGGCATTTTGCTCTCCTGCCTGCGGAAAACCCCTCGTTTTACACAGCAAATGTGTGTAACTTTAGGATAATCTTAGCGTGGCAACGAGATTTTACGTTCTTTAGTTGGGCGATAAAGCACCAGCGTTTTACCGATGACCTGTACATTACAGGCGCCGGTTTCGCGCACGATAGCTTCCACGATCAAGGTTTTAGTCTCGCGATCTTCGGTGGCGATTTTCACCTTGATGAGTTCATGGTGCTCTAACGCTTGTTCAATCTCGGCCAGCACCCCTTCGGTCAAACCATTACTGCCAAGCAGAACAACTGGCTTGAGCGGATGTGCCAGACCTTTCAGGTGCTGTTTTTGTTTAGTACTCAGATTCATCGTATTTTTTGCTTACGTTGGGATTGAAAACGGGTCATTCTACCGCCATCTCCCATATATCACCAAATAGGCGCGTAAAAATTTACGCAATTGGTTACGATGAGTTATCCCCATGGGAAAGTTAAATGACAGGTAAGAAGCGTTCTGCCAGCTCCAGCCGCTGGCTTCAGGAACACTTTAGCGATAAATATGTTCAACAGGCACAGAAAAAGGGGTTACGTTCCCGTGCCTGGTTTAAACTTGATGAAATACAGCAAAGTGACAAACTCTTTAAACCGGGAATGACGGTTGTCGACCTTGGTGCTGCTCCGGGTGGTTGGTCACAATATGTGGTCACCCAAATTGGTGGCAAAGGCCGCATCATCGCTTGCGATCTTTTACCTATGGATCCTATCGTTGGTGTGGACTTTCTTCAGGGCGACTTTCGTGATGAACTGGTGATGAAAGCACTGCTGGAGCGCGTTGGCGACAGCAAAGTCCAGGTTGTCATGTCCGATATGGCACCAAACATGAGCGGAACACCGGCGGTGGATATCCCCCGTGCCATGTATCTGGTGGAACTGGCGTTAGAAATGTGTCGTGATGTATTAGCGCCAGGTGGCAGTTTTGTAGTGAAGGTGTTCCAGGGCGAAGGTTTCGATGAGTATCTAAGGGAAATTCGCTCCCTGTTTACGAAGGTCAAAGTTCGTAAGCCGGACTCTTCTCGTGCACGTTCGCGGGAAGTGTATATTGTAGCGACCGGGCGTAAACCCTAACCGGGAGATTTCAGACGAAAGTTTGAAAGATGCTGGATATAGAGTATCCTGACGCTGTTTTTAACACAGTTGTAATAAGAGGTTAATCCCTTGAGTGACATGGCGAAAAACCTAATACTCTGGCTGGTCATTGCCGTTGTGCTGATGTCAGTATTCCAGAGCTTTGGGCCCAGCGAGTCTAATGGCCGTAAGGTGGATTACTCTACCTTCCTACAAGAGGTCAATAACGACCAGGTTCGTGAAGCGCGTATCAACGGACGTGAAATCAACGTTACCAAGAAAGATAGTAACCGTTATACCACTTACATTCCGGTTCAGGATCCGAAATTACTGGATAACCTGTTGACCAAGAACGTCAAGGTTGTCGGTGAACCGCCTGAAGAACCAAGCCTGCTGGCTTCTATCTTCATCTCCTGGTTCCCGATGCTGTTGCTGATTGGTGTCTGGATCTTCTTCATGCGTCAAATGCAGGGCGGCGGTGGCAAAGGTGCCATGTCGTTCGGTAAGAGCAAAGCGCGCATGCTGACGGAAGATCAGATCAAAACGACCTTTGCTGACGTTGCGGGCTGCGACGAAGCAAAAGAAGAAGTTGCTGAACTGGTTGAGTATCTGCGCGAGCCGAGCCGCTTCCAGAAACTCGGCGGTAAGATCCCGAAAGGCGTCCTGATGGTCGGTCCTCCGGGTACCGGTAAAACGCTGCTGGCGAAAGCGATTGCAGGCGAAGCGAAAGTTCCGTTCTTTACTATCTCCGGTTCTGACTTCGTAGAAATGTTCGTCGGTGTGGGTGCATCCCGTGTTCGTGACATGTTCGAACAGGCGAAGAAAGCGGCTCCGTGCATCATCTTTATCGATGAAATCGACGCCGTAGGCCGCCAGCGTGGCGCAGGTCTGGGCGGTGGTCACGATGAACGTGAACAGACTCTGAACCAGATGCTGGTTGAGATGGATGGCTTCGAAGGTAACGAAGGTATCATCGTTATCGCTGCGACTAACCGTCCGGACGTTCTCGACCCGGCGCTGCTGCGTCCTGGCCGTTTCGACCGTCAGGTTGTGGTTGGCTTGCCAGATGTTCGCGGTCGTGAGCAGATTCTGAAAGTTCACATGCGTCGCGTACCATTGGCACCCGATATCGACGCGGCAATCATTGCCCGTGGTACTCCTGGTTTCTCCGGTGCTGACCTGGCGAACCTGGTGAACGAAGCGGCACTGTTCGCTGCTCGTGGCAACAAACGTGTTGTGTCGATGGTTGAGTTCGAGAAAGCGAAAGACAAAATCATGATGGGTGCGGAACGTCGCTCCATGGTGATGACGGAAGCGCAGAAAGAATCGACTGCTTACCACGAAGCAGGTCACGCGATTATCGGTCGCCTGGTGCCGGAACACGATCCGGTGCACAAAGTAACGATTATCCCGCGCGGTCGTGCGCTGGGTGTGACCTTCTTCTTGCCTGAGGGCGACGCAATCAGCGCCAGCCGTCAGAAACTGGAAAGCCAGATTTCTACGCTGTACGGCGGTCGTCTGGCAGAAGAGATCATCTACGGGCCGGAACATGTTTCTACCGGGGCGTCCAACGATATTAAAGTTGCGACCAACCTGGCGCGTAACATGGTTACCCAGTGGGGCTTCTCTGAGAAACTCGGTCCGCTGCTGTATGCGGAAGAAGAAGGTGAAGTGTTCCTCGGTCGTAGCGTAGCGAAAGCGAAACATATGTCCGATGAAACGGCACGCATCATCGACCAGGAAGTGAAAGCACTGATCGAGCGTAACTATAATCGTGCGCGTCAGCTTCTGACCGACAATATGGATATTCTGCATGCGATGAAAGATGCTCTCATGAAATATGAGACTATCGACGCACCGCAGATTGATGACCTGATGGCTCGTCGCGATGTACGTCCGCCAGCGGGCTGGGAAGAACCAGGCGCTTCTAACAATTCTGGCGACAATGGTAGTCCAAAGGCTCCGCGTCCGGTTGATGAACCGCGTACGCCGAACCCGGGTAACACCATGTCAGAGCAGTTAGGCGACAAGTAAGTTCCCGCATTAGATGACTGTATTTGTACTGAAAACCCCGGGGCGTGCTCCGGGGTTTTTTCTTATCAATTCATACCAGGGATAACATCATGAAACTCTTTGCCCAGGGCACTTCACTGGACCTTAGCCATCCTCACGTAATGGGGATCCTCAACGTTACGCCTGATTCCTTTTCGGATGGCGGCACGCATAACTCGCTGATAGATGCGGTGAAACATGCGAATCTGATGATTAACGCTGGCGCGACGATCATTGACGTTGGTGGCGAGTCCACGCGCCCAGGGGCGGCGGAAGTTAGCGTTGAAGAAGAGTTGCAACGTGTTATTCCTGTGGTTGAGGCAATTGCTCAACGCTTCGAAGTCTGGATCTCGGTAGATACTTCCAAACCAGAAGTCATCCGTGAGTCAGCGAAAGTTGGTGCTCACATTATTAACGATATTCGCTCTCTTTCCGAACCTGGCGCTCTGGAAGCTGCTGCAGAAACCGGTTTGCCAGTTTGCCTGATGCATATGCAGGGAAATCCAAAAACCATGCAGGAAGCCCCGAAGTATGACGATGTCTTTGCGGAAGTGAATCGCTACTTTATTGAGCAGATAGCTCGTTGTGAGCAGGCGGGTATCGCAAAAGAGAAATTGTTGCTCGACCCCGGATTCGGTTTCGGTAAAAATCTCTCCCATAACTATTCATTACTGGCGCGCCTGGCTGAATTTCACCATTTCAACCTGCCGCTGTTGGTGGGTATGTCACGAAAATCGATGATTGGGCAATTGCTGAACGTGGGGCCGTCCGAGCGCCTGAGCGGTAGTTTGGCCTGTGCGGTCATTGCCGCAATGCAAGGCGCGCACATCATTCGTGTTCATGACGTCAAAGAAACCGTAGAAGCGATGCGGGTGGTGGAAGCCACTCTGTCTGCAAAGGAAAACAAACGCTATGAGTAATCGTAAATATTTCGGTACCGATGGGATTCGTGGTCGTGTAGGGGATGCGCCGATCACCCCTGATTTTGTACTTAAGTTGGGTTGGGCCGCCGGTAAAGTGCTGGCGCGCCACGGCTCCCGTAAGATCATTATTGGTAAAGACACGCGTATTTCTGGCTATATGCTGGAGTCAGCACTGGAAGCGGGTCTGGCGGCTGCGGGCCTTTCCGCACTCTTTACAGGCCCGATGCCTACACCTGCCGTGGCTTATCTGACGCGTACCTTCCGCGCAGAGGCCGGGATTGTAATTTCTGCATCGCATAACCCATTCTACGATAACGGCATTAAATTCTTTTCTATTGACGGTACTAAGCTGCCGGATGCAGTTGAAGAAGCCATCGAAGCGGAAATGGAAAAAGAGATCAGCTGTGTTGATTCGGCAGAACTGGGTAAAGCCAGCCGTATCGTTGATGCTGCGGGTCGCTATATCGAGTTTTGCAAAGCCACGTTCCCGAACGAACTTAGCCTCAGTGAACTGAAAATTGTGGTGGATTGCGCAAATGGCGCGACTTATCACATCGCGCCGAACGTACTGCGTGAACTGGGGGCGAACGTTATCGCTATCGGTTGTGAGCCGAACGGCGTAAACATCAATGCCGAAGTGGGGGCAACTGATGTTCGTGCGTTACAGGCGCGCGTACTGGCTGAAAAAGCAGATCTTGGTATCGCCTTTGACGGTGACGGCGACCGCGTGATTATGGTTGACCATGAAGGCAATAAAGTCGATGGCGACCAGATTATGTATATCATCGCGCGCGAAGGTCTGCGTCAGGGCCAACTGCGTGGTGGCGCGGTGGGTACATTGATGAGCAACATGGGGCTGGAACTCGCCCTGAAACAGCTAGGAATTCCGTTTGCTCGTGCGAAAGTGGGCGATCGCTACGTACTGGAAAAAATGCAGGAGAAAGGCTGGCGTATCGGTGCAGAGAACTCTGGTCATGTGATCCTGCTGGATAAAACCACAACCGGTGACGGCATCGTTGCTGGTTTGCAGGTGCTGGCGGCGATGGCGCGTAACCATATGAGCCTGCACGACCTTTGCAGCGGCATGAAAATGTTCCCGCAGATTCTGGTTAACGTGCGTTACACCGCAGGTAGCGGCGATCCGCTGGAGCATGAATCAGTCAAAGCTGTAACCGCAGAAGTTGAAGCGGCGCTGGGTAGCCGTGGACGTGTGCTGTTGCGTAAATCCGGCACCGAACCGTTAATTCGCGTGATGGTAGAAGGCGAAGACGAAGCGCAGGTTACTGAATTTGCACACCGCATCGCTGATGCAGTAAAAGCCGTTTAAAACAGTAGAAGGCTGGCTAAAAAGGCGGCGATTGTCGCCTTTTTTCTCAGCGAACACATCGGTTTTGCTGTTTTTTTCCGCAGTTGATACAATGCGATAAAATTGCCCTTGCGAAGGTCATTCGCTTTGGTTAGTATTCACACCCGCTTCAGTGGGAAAGATTAAAAACTCCCGCTTTATTGGTTGAAGCATTGGTAAGCGGCAACTCCGCAAGGAACAGGTTGATTATGTACGAAGCTCTTTTAGTAGTTTTCCTTATTGTGGCAATTGGCCTTGTTGGTCTAATCATGCTGCAGCAAGGTAAAGGCGCTGATATGGGAGCCTCCTTCGGAGCAGGCGCTTCCGCTACGCTGTTTGGTTCAAGTGGTTCTGGTAACTTCATGACCCGCATGACGGCGCTGCTGGCAACGTTATTCTTCATCATCAGTCTGGTGCTGGGTAACATCAATAGCAACAAAACCAATAAAGGTAGTGAATGGGAAAACCTGAGTGCACCGGCCAAAACCGAACAAACTCAGCCAGCTGCTCCGGCTAAGCCGACCAGCGATATCCCGAACTAAAAAGTAGTATCCGTGCCGAGGTGGTGGAATTGGTAGACACGCTACCTTGAGGTGGTAGTGCCCAATAGGGCTTACGGGTTCAAGTCCCGTCCTCGGTACCAAATTCCAGAAAAGAGACGCTGAAAAGCGTCTTTTTTTGTTTTATATCCCCGCATTTTATTGGCTGGATAACGAGCCCCCTCAACTCCTCTCTCTTTGCCTCCTGACTCCGCATAAATCCTTCAAAATAAGATCTGAATCACTTTTGTTTGGTAGAGCATATAAGCTAAGTGTAAACATTTTTTCAAAATGATATAGATCAGGACTTCAGTTTTTCTAATGTATAAAATCGCACGCCGTCGATATTTACTCTGTTCTTATCTACGGGTTTGGGGATGGCTGCACATAACGTATTTCGAAAAATTAAAAATAACTGGCTTATAATTTTTTGTGTAATTATTTTTTCTCTGATTAATATCATTGCTTCTTCAGGATCACATCTGGTTCATCGAACACTTTTCTTTGTGCTTTTTATCCTTGTTATAAAACGCACAGCGTCTTTCCCTTTACGTTTATTATTTGGTATCCCAGTTATGCTGTTGGCTGCTGCGGATCTCTGCATCAGCCTCTATGCATGGTGTACCTTCGGCACCAGTTTCAATGATGGCTTTGCGATAAGCGTTTTACAAAGTGATCCAGATGAGATTACAAAGATGCTGGGGCTTTATATTGTTTATTGCATTATTTTCCTTGCCCTGTTCGCACTCTTTTTATCCTCGGTAATAAAATATGATGTTTCGCTACCGGGTAAAAAAATCACAGTGACGTTGTTGCTGATTCTGATTGCGATAAGCTTATTTTCTTCAGTCAAGTTTGCCCTTAAAGATAAAAAAACAAAGAAAACGGCAGATCCTTATATTGTGGCATCCCGATTCGCAACATATACACCCTTTTTCAACTTAAATTATTTCGCTTTAGCCGCAAAGGAATACCATAGGCTGATGGCCATTGCTGACAAAGTGCCAGGCTATCAATTAGAATTAAGCGATAATGGCATCGATGACTATGTATTAATTGTGGGGGAGTCAGTAAGGGCCTCGAATATGTCCATCTATGGGCATAACAGATCGACAACGCCACAGCTCGAAAAACAGAAGGATCGTATTAAGCTTTTTACTCAGGCGATAAGCGGAGCGCCTTATACTGCGTTAGCCGTTCCCCTTACTTTAACTGTGGATACTGTATTTGATCACGATATCCAGCATTACCCTGACAACATCATTAATATGGCTAATCAGGCTGGGTTTGACACATACTGGCTTAGTGCTCAATCTGCATTCAGACAGAACGGGACTGCTGTTGCCAGTATTGCGATGCGAGCGAAAGAAAGAGTCTATGTCAGAGGATATGACGAATTGTTGCTTCCGCATCTGGCTGAGGCATTAAATACAAAATCGCCAAATAAGAAACTGATTGTTCTCCATCTGGTTGGCAGTCATGAACCTGTTTGCGCCACATATCCAAAAGCCAAAGCTGTGTATTATCCATTGGATAATCAGGATGCCTGTTATGACAACTCAATTCATTACACCGATAGCATTTTAGGGCAGGTCTTTGCGCTGCTTAAAAATAAGCGAGCCTCGGTTATGTATTTTGCTGACCATGGGCTTGAACGCGATCCAACGGCAAAACATAGCTATTTCCACGGTGGGAAGAAACCTAGTCAGGAAGCTTATCATGTACCGATGTTTATCTGGTACAGCCCAATGCTCGGTGAGAACGTTGATCGTTCGACAGTAACTGATATTTTTTCCACTGCTTATAACGACTATCTTATCAATGCGTGGATGGGCGTTACCCGACCAGAACAACCTAAAACACTTAAAGACGTGATCTCTCACTATCAGGGGGATTCGCGGGTTATTGACGGAAGCCATGAAATGTTTGATTACCGGGAACTAAGACGAAATTTTAATGCGGACAAGCAGTAACTGAATTACCCTGCCCATAAAAGGGCAGGGAAAAATTGATGTTTTATTTCGCTTTATTTTCCAGATTCTCCACCTGCGGCACGCCTGAGGCGGCAGAGGAGGAAAGCAGGCCAGTTTTGGCATAGCCGAAAAGTTTCTCGCGGGTATCGGTGATATCCAGGTTGCGCATGGTCAGTTGACCGATACGATCGTCTGGCGAAAACACCGAGTCGCCTTTTTCCATCGTCAGACGCTCTGGCTTGTAGGTCAGATTGTTAGAGATGGTATTAAGGATGGAGTAATCGTTCCCGCGGCGCAGTTCCAGGGTAACTTCACCAGTGATCTGGCTGGCAACCCAGCGTTGCAGGGAGTCACGCAGCATCAGCGCCTGGGAATCAAACCAACGTCCCTGGTACAGCAAACGGCCCAACTGACGACCATGCGCGTGATACTGCTCAATGGTGTCTTCGTTGTGAATACCGGTCAGCAGACGTTCATAAGCGATATGTAGCAGCGCCATCCCCGGAGCTTCGTAAATACCACGGCTTTTCGCTTCGATGATACGGTTTTCGATCTGGTCGCTCATGCCCAGGCCATGACGACCGCCGATGCGGTTAGCTTCCAGCATCATTTCTACGTCATCGCTAAAGGTTTTACCGTTCAGCGCCACCGGATGACCTTGCTCAAAGCGTACTGTGACTTCTTCTGCCGGGATCTTCACACTCTCATCCCAGAACTTCACGCCCATAATCGGGTTGACGATTTTGACGCTGGAGTTGAGGTATTCCAGATCCTTCGCTTCGTGTGTTGCACCAAGCATGTTGGAGTCCGTGGAGTAGGCTTTTTCGACAGACATTTTGTAGTCGAAACCGCAGGCAATCATAAACTCAGACATTTCATGACGGCCGCCCAGTTCATCAATAAAATCAGTATCAAGCCACGGTTTGTAAATCTGAAGTTCAGCATTGGTCAGCAGACCGTAACGATAGAAACGTTCGATATCGTTTCCTTTATAGGTACTGCCGTCTCCCCAGATATTCACGCCATCTTCTTTCATGGCCGCAACCAGCATTGTGCCAGTCACGGCGCGGCCCAGCGGCGTCGTGTTGAAATAGGTCAGGCCGCCGGTGGTGTTATGAAATGCGCCACACTGAATAGCGGCAATACCTTCGGCAACCAGTTGTTTGCGGCAGTCGATCAGACGTGCGTTCTCCGCGCCGTATTCCATGGCACGACGAGGGATCGCATCATAATCCTCTTCGTCTGGCTGGCCCAGGTTTGCAGTATATGCATAAGGAACCGCGCCCTTTTGTCGCATCCACAGCAGTGCGGCACTGGTGTCCAGACCGCCGGAAAAAGCGATACCAATACGTTGACCTACCGGGAGATGCTTGAGAATCGTCGTCATAAAATAACATCCTGCTTAATTAACTGATGATGAGCCTGGATTTCCGCTCTCACTGAATTTTTATGCAAAATAAATGAGTTTTCATTTAATCATCTTTTACCGGAGACAGGAAGAGTTTAGTGTGTTTTTTGTAAAATAATGCGCTTAAGGGAGAGCAGGAGAAGGCAAAAGTATTCAACAAATGAAAGTGAACTGGATATTCATTCATGTGATTAGCAATAAATGTTGACAAAATGTGGCGTGGATCACTATAATGCCTGCAGATTTTACGTCCCGTCTCGGTACACCAAATCCCAGCAGTATTTGCATTTTTTACCCAAAACGAGTAGAATTTGCCACGTTTCAGGCGCGGGGTGGAGCAGCCTGGTAGCTCGTCGGGCTCATAACCCGAAGGTCGTCGGTTCAAATCCGGCCCCCGCAACCACTTTCCCTTAGAGTCCTTTTTCAAATATACTGTGAAGACTTCGGCCTTCGTAGTGGGATTTGAAAAAATCCTTCTGGAAAGTGCTCCAGACCGCAGTTGCGGTTATAGGGTTCAGTTATATAAAGCCCCGATTTATCGGGGTTTTTTGTTATCTGACTACAGAATAACTGGGCTTTAGGCCCTTTTTTTATGTCTTGGGGGTGGGCTTGTCCACATTAGAGCAAAAATTAACAGAGATGATTACTGCGCCAGTTGAGGCCCTGGGTTTTGAATTGGTTGGCATCGAGTTTATTCGCGGTCGCACATCCACACTGCGCATCTATATTGATAGTGAAGATGGCATCAATGTTGATGATTGTGCTGATGTGAGCCACCAGGTAAGTGCTGTGCTGGATGTCGAAGATCCCATCACCGTTGCTTATAACCTGGAAGTCTCCTCACCGGGTCTCGATCGCCCACTGTTCACGGCTGAACACTACGCCCGTTTCGTCGGAGAAGAGGTGACTCTGGTTCTCCGTATGGCGGTACAAAACCGTCGTAAATGGCAGGGCGTTATCAAAGCGGTAGACGGTGAAATGATCACAGTTACCGTCGAAGGTAAAGATGAAGTGTTCGCGCTGAGTAATATCCAGAAGGCGAACCTGGTTCCCCACTTTTAATAGTCTGGATGAGGTGAAAAGCCCGCGATGAACAAAGAAATTTTGGCTGTAGTTGAAGCCGTCTCCAATGAAAAGGCGCTGCCTCGCGAGAAAATTTTCGAAGCGTTGGAAAGCGCGCTGGCTACAGCAACCAAGAAAAAATACGAACAAGAGATCGACGTTCGCGTACAAATCGATCGCAAAAGCGGTGATTTTGACACCTTCCGTCGCTGGCTGGTAGTTGATGAAGTCACCCAGCCAACGAAAGAAATCACTCTTGAAGCTGCGCGCTTTGAAGATGAAAGCCTGAATCTGGGCGATTACGTTGAAGATCAGATTGAGTCTGTTACCTTTGACCGTATCACCACCCAGACGGCAAAACAGGTTATTGTGCAGAAAGTGCGTGAAGCCGAACGTGCGATGGTGGTTGATCAGTTCCGTGAACACGAAGGTGAAATCATCACCGGTGTGGTGAAAAAAGTGAACCGCGACAACATCTCTCTGGATCTGGGCAACAACGCTGAAGCCGTGATCCTGCGTGAAGATATGCTGCCGCGTGAAAACTTCCGCCCTGGCGACCGCGTTCGTGGCGTGCTCTATTCCGTTCGCCCGGAAGCGCGTGGCGCACAACTGTTCGTCACCCGTTCCAAGCCGGAAATGCTGATCGAACTGTTCCGCATTGAAGTGCCGGAAATCGGCGAAGAAGTGATTGAAATTAAAGCAGCGGCTCGCGACCCGGGTTCTCGTGCGAAAATCGCGGTGAAAACCAACGATAAACGTATCGATCCGGTAGGTGCTTGCGTAGGTATGCGTGGCGCGCGTGTTCAGGCAGTTTCTACTGAACTGGGCGGCGAACGTATCGATATCGTCCTGTGGGATGATAACCCGGCGCAGTTCGTGATTAACGCAATGGCACCGGCAGATGTTGCTTCTATCGTGGTGGATGAAGATAAACACACCATGGATATCGCCGTTGAAGCCAGTAATCTGGCGCAGGCGATTGGCCGTAACGGTCAGAACGTGCGTCTGGCTTCGCAACTGAGCGGTTGGGAACTCAACGTGATGACCGTTGACGACCTGCAGGCTAAGCATCAGGCAGAAGCGCACGCAGCGATCGACACCTTCACCAAATATCTCGACATCGACGAAGACTTTGCGACTGTCCTGGTAGAAGAAGGCTTCTCGACACTGGAAGAACTGGCCTATGTGCCGATGAAAGAGCTGTTGGAAATCGAAGGCCTTGATGAGCCGACCGTTGAAGCACTGCGCGAGCGTGCTAAAAATGCACTGGCCACCATTGCACAGGCCCAGGAAGAAAGCCTCGGTGATAACAAACCGGCTGACGATCTGCTGAACCTTGAAGGGATAGATCGTGATTTGGCATTCAAACTGGCCGCCCGTGGCGTTTGTACGCTGGAAGATCTCGCCGAACAGGGCATTGATGATCTGGCTGATATCGAAGGGTTGACCGACGAAAAAGCCGGAGCACTGATTATGGCTGCCCGTAATATTTGCTGGTTCGGTGACGAAGCGTAATAAACTGTAGCAGGAAGGAACAGCATGACAGATGTAACGATTAAAACGCTGGCCGCAGAGCGACAGACCTCCGTGGAACGCCTGGTACAGCAATTTGCTGATGCAGGTATCCGGAAGTCTGCTGACGACTCTGTGTCCGCACAAGAGAAACAGACTTTAATTGACCACCTGAATCAGAAAAATTCAGGCCCGGACAAATTAACGCTGCAACGTAAAACACGCAGCACCCTTAACATTCCTGGTACCGGTGGAAAAAGCAAATCGGTACAAATCGAAGTCCGCAAGAAACGCACCTTTGTGAAACGCGATCCGCAAGAGGCTGAACGCCTTGCTGCGGAAGAGCAGGCGCAGCGTGAAGCGGAAGAGCAAGCCCGTCGTGAGGCAGAAGAATCGGCCAAACGCGAGGCGCAACAAAAAGCTGAACGTGAGGCCGCAGAACAAGCTAAGCGTGAAGCCGCTGAACAAGCGAAACGTGAAGCTGCGGAAAAAGACAAAGTGAGCAATCAACAAGACGATATGACTAAAAACGCCCAGGCTGAAAAAGCCCGCCGTGAGCAGGAAGCTGCAGAGCTCAAGCGTAAAGCTGAAGAAGAAGCGCGTCGTAAACTCGAAGAAGAAGCACGTCGCGTTGCTGAAGAAGCACGTCGTATGGCGGAAGAAAACAAATGGACTGATAACGCGGAACCGACTGAAGATTCCAGCGATTATCACGTTACTACTTCTCAACATGCTCGCCAGGCAGAAGACGAAAGTGATCGTGAAGTCGAAGGCGGCCGTGGCCGTGGTCGTAACGCGAAAGCAGCGCGTCCGAAGAAAGGCAACAAACACTCTGAATCAAAAGCTGATCGTGAAGAAGCACGCGCAGCAGTACGTGGCGGTAAAGGCGGAAAACGTAAAGGTTCTTCGCTGCAGCAAGGCTTCCAGAAGCCAGCTCAGGCCGTTAACCGTGACGTTGTGATTGGCGAAACCATCACCGTTGGTGAACTGGCGAACAAGATGGCGGTTAAAGGTTCTCAGGTCATCAAAGCGATGATGAAACTGGGCGCAATGGCAACCATCAACCAGGTTATCGATCAGGAAACTGCACAGCTGGTAGCCGAAGAGATGGGCCACAAAGTTATCCTGCGTCGTGAAAACGAGCTGGAAGAGGCGGTAATGAGCGACCGTGACACGGGTGCTGCGGCTGAACCGCGCGCGCCGGTTGTGACCATCATGGGTCACGTTGACCACGGTAAAACCTCTTTGCTGGACTACATTCGTTCAACGAAAGTGGCCTCTGGCGAAGCAGGCGGCATTACCCAGCACATTGGTGCATACCACGTTGAAACTGAAAACGGCATGATCACCTTCCTGGACACCCCGGGGCACGCCGCGTTTACTTCAATGCGTGCACGTGGTGCGCAGGCAACTGATATCGTAGTCCTGGTTGTTGCTGCCGACGACGGCGTAATGCCGCAGACCATCGAAGCAATTCAGCACGCGAAAGCGGCAGGCGTGCCGGTTGTGGTTGCAGTGAACAAGATCGACAAACCAGAAGCCGATCCAGATCGCGTTAAGAACGAACTCTCTCAGTACGGCATCCTGCCGGAAGAGTGGGGCGGTGAAAGCCAGTTCGTACACGTGTCTGCGAAAGCAGGTACCGGTATCGATGAACTGCTGGACGCTATCCTGTTGCAGGCAGAAGTACTGGAACTGAAAGCGGTACGTAAAGGTATGGCGAGCGGTGCGGTTATCGAATCCTTCCTTGATAAAGGTCGTGGTCCGGTTGCTACCGTTCTGGTACGTGAAGGTACTCTGCACAAGGGCGACATCGTTCTGTGTGGTTTCGAATACGGTCGTGTTCGCGCAATGCGTAACGAAATGGGTCAGGAAGTGCTGGAAGCAGGTCCGTCCATTCCAGTAGAAATCCTTGGCTTGTCCGGTGTTCCGGCTGCGGGTGACGAAGTTACCGTAGTGCGTGACGAGAAGAAAGCACGTGAAGTTGCACTGTATCGTCAGGGCAAATTCCGTGAAGTTAAACTGGCACGTCAGCAGAAATCGAAACTCGAGAACATGTTCGCTAACATGACCGAAGGCGAAGTTCACGAAGTGAACATCGTTCTGAAGGCAGACGTTCAGGGTTCCGTGGAAGCGATCTCCGACTCCTTGCTGAAACTGTCTACTGACGAAGTTAAAGTGAAGATCATCGGTTCTGGCGTAGGTGGTATCACCGAAACCGACGCTACCCTGGCTGCGGCGTCCAACGCCATCCTGGTTGGCTTCAACGTACGTGCTGATGCCTCTGCACGTAAAGTGATTGAAGCGGAAAGCCTGGATCTGCGTTACTACTCCGTCATCTATAACCTGATCGACGAAGTGAAAGCGGCGATGAGCGGTATGCTGTCTCCGGAACTGAAACAGCAGATTATCGGTCTGGCGGAAGTTCGTGATGTGTTCAAATCACCGAAATTTGGTGCCATCGCAGGTTGTATGGTTACTGAAGGTGTGGTTAAACGTCACAACCCGATCCGCGTTCTGCGCGACAACGTGGTTATCTACGAAGGCGAGCTGGAGTCCCTGCGCCGCTTCAAAGATGACGTTAACGAAGTCCGTAACGGTATGGAATGTGGTATCGGCGTTAAGAACTACAACGACGTCCGCACTGGCGATGTGATCGAAGTATTCGAAATCATCGAGATCCAACGTACCATCGCTTAAGGTTTTTAGGGTTCTATGCGGGATAAGGCGTTTACGCCGCATCCGGCATGGATTGCCTGATGCGACGCTGGCGCGTCTTATCAGGCTACGTGAACAGCCCTTCCACCTGAAATTAATTTTAAAAAGGGGCTAACAGCCCCTTTTTTGTCAGGAGAATTTATTATGGCGAAAGAATTTGGTCGCCCGCAGCGCGTAGCGCAGGAAATGCAAAAAGAGATCGCTCTCATCCTGCAACGCGAAATTAAAGATCCTCGTCTGGGCATGATGACCACCGTTTCCGGTGTCGAAATGTCTCGTGACCTGGCGTATGCAAAAGTCTATGTGACGTTCCTTAACGACAAAGATGAAGACGCGGTTAAAGCGGGCATCAAAGCGTTACAAGAAGCCTCTGGTTTCATCCGCAGCCTGCTGGGGAAAGCGATGCGCCTGCGTATCGTGCCGGAACTGACCTTCTTCTACGACAACTCGCTGGTTGAAGGGATGCGTATGTCAAACCTGGTGACCAGCGTGGTCAAACATGACGAAGAACGTCGTGTTAATCCGGACGACAGCAAGGAGGACTAATGAGTCGTCCTCGTCGTCGCGGTCGCGACATTAACGGCGTTTTGTTGCTGGATAAACCACAGGGTATGTCCAGCAACGATGCACTGCAAAAAGTGAAACGGATTTATAACGCTAATCGTGCCGGGCATACCGGTGCGCTGGACCCGCTGGCGACCGGCATGTTGCCGATTTGCCTCGGAGAAGCGACGAAGTTTTCCCAGTATCTGCTGGACTCCGACAAACGCTATCGGGTGATTGCGCGTCTTGGACAGCGTACTGATACTTCTGACGCTGACGGACAAATCGTTGAAGAACGTCCGGTAACCTTTAGTGCAGAGCAACTGGCGGCGGCACTGGATACTTTCCGTGGTGATATCGAACAGATCCCTTCGATGTATTCAGCACTGAAATACCAGGGCAAAAAACTGTACGAATATGCGCGTCAGGGAATTGAAGTCCCGCGTGAAGCACGCCCGATTACCGTTTATGAATTGTTGTTTATTCGCCACGAAGGCAATGAACTGGAGCTGGAAATTCACTGCTCAAAAGGCACCTATATCCGCACTATCATTGACGATCTCGGCGAAAAACTCGGCTGTGGCGCGCATGTTATTTACCTGCGTCGCCTGTCTGTAAGTAAATATCCGGTTGAACGGATGGTGACTCTGGAACATCTGCGTGAACTGGTTGAGCAAGCCGAGCAGCAGGATATTCCGGCAGCGGAGTTACTTGATCCATTACTGATGCCAATGGACAGTCCAGCTTCGGACTATCCGGTGGTGAATCTTCCGTTAACGTCTTCTGTTTACTTCAAAAATGGTAACCCGGTTCGTACATCCGGTGCGCCGCTGGAAGGACTGGTTCGCGTTACAGAAGGTGAGAATGGCAAGTTTATCGGTATGGGCGAAATTGACGATGAAGGCCGCGTTGCGCCTCGTCGCCTGGTGGTTGAATACCCGGCGTAATGTTAACCGTCTTGCGATAACAAGTCGCTACGAGTAGAATACTGCCGCTTAACGTCGCGTAAATTGTTTAACACTTTGCGTAACGTACACTGGGATCGCTGAATTAGAGATCGGCGTCCTTTCATTCTATATACTTTGGAGTTTTAAAATGTCTCTAAGTACTGAAGCAACAGCTAAAATCGTTTCTGAGTTTGGTCGTGACGCAAACGACACCGGTTCTACCGAAGTTCAGGTAGCACTGCTGACTGCACAGATCAACCACCTGCAGGGCCACTTTGCAGAGCACAAAAAAGATCACCACAGCCGTCGTGGTCTGCTGCGCATGGTTTCTCAGCGTCGTAAACTGCTCGACTACCTGAAACGTAAAGACGTAGCACGTTACACCCAGCTCATTGAGCGCCTGGGTCTGCGTCGCTAATTCTTGCGAGTTTCAGAAAAGGGGCCTGAGTGGCCCCTTTTTTCAAACTGACGGCAGCAATTCACTGGAAACTAATGTATTGTTGCTATGAATGATCTTCCGTTGCAGAGGTTCGCGCGGCTAATGAGAGGCTTTACCCACATTGGGCTGGGTTAGGGTTGTCATTAGTCGCGAGGATGCGCAGAAGATCGGGTATTAACACCAGTGCCGTAAGGTGCTGTCTAAGAAAGAGAAAGGATATTACATTGCTTAATCCGATCGTTCGTAAATTCCAGTACGGCCAACACACCGTGACTCTGGAAACCGGCATGATGGCGCGTCAAGCCACTGCCGCTGTTATGGTTAGCATGGATGACACAGCGGTATTCGTTACCGTTGTCGGCCAGAAAAAAGCCAAACCAGGTCAGGACTTCTTCCCGCTGACCGTTAACTATCAGGAGCGTACCTACGCTGCTGGTCGTATCCCGGGTAGCTTCTTCCGTCGTGAAGGCCGCCCAAGCGAAGGCGAAACGCTGATCGCGCGTCTGATTGACCGCCCGATTCGCCCGCTGTTCCCGGAAGGTTTCGTCAACGAAGTTCAGGTTATCGCCACCGTGGTTTCTGTTAACCCGCAGGTTAACCCGGATATCGTCGCGATGATTGGTGCTTCTGCGGCGCTGTCTCTGTCTGGTATTCCGTTCAATGGTCCGATTGGTGCTGCCCGCGTAGGTTACATCAATGACCAGTACGTACTGAACCCGACTCAGGACGAGCTGAAAGAGAGTAAACTGGATCTGGTTGTTGCCGGTACGGAAGCTGCTGTGCTGATGGTTGAATCTGAAGCTGAACTGCTGAGCGAAGACCAAATGCTGGGCGCAGTGGTGTTCGGTCATGAACAACAGCAAGTTGTTATTCAGAACATCAATGAACTGGTGAAAGAAGCTGGTAAACCGCGTTGGGATTGGCAGCCTGAGCCGGTAAACGAAGCGCTGAACGCGCGCGTTGCTGCACTGGCTGAAGCTCGTCTGAGCGATGCTTATCGCATCACCGACAAACAAGAGCGTTATGCGCAGGTTGATGTCATCAAATCTGAAACCATCGCGACGCTGCTTGCTGAAGACGAAACCCTGGACGAAAATGAACTGGGTGAAATTCTGCACGCTATCGAGAAAAATGTTGTTCGTAGCCGCGTACTGGCAGGCGAACCGCGTATCGACGGTCGTGAAAAAGATATGATCCGTGGTCTGGATGTGCGTACTGGCGTGCTGCCGCGTACTCACGGTTCTGCGTTGTTCACCCGTGGTGAAACGCAGGCACTGGTTACCGCAACGCTGGGTACTGCACGTGACGCACAGGTTCTTGATGAACTGATGGGCGAACGTACTGACACCTTCCTGTTCCACTACAACTTCCCTCCGTATTCCGTAGGTGAAACTGGCATGGTCGGTTCTCCGAAGCGTCGTGAAATTGGTCACGGTCGTCTGGCGAAGCGCGGCGTGCTGGCAGTAATGCCGGATATGGACAAATTCCCGTACACCGTACGTGTAGTGTCTGAAATTACCGAATCCAACGGTTCTTCTTCTATGGCTTCCGTGTGCGGTGCGTCTCTGGCGCTGATGGACGCAGGTGTGCCAATCAAAGCTGCTGTTGCGGGTATCGCAATGGGTCTGGTGAAAGAAGGCGACAACTACGTTGTACTGTCTGACATTTTGGGCGACGAAGATCACCTGGGCGATATGGACTTCAAAGTTGCGGGTTCCCGCGACGGTATCTCTGCACTGCAGATGGATATCAAAATTGAAGGTATCACCAAAGAGATCATGCAGGTTGCGCTGAATCAAGCTAAAGGTGCGCGTCTGCATATCCTGGGCGTCATGGAGCAGGCGATCAACGCGCCGCGTGGTGATATCTCTGAGTTCGCACCGCGTATCCATACCATCAAGATCAACCCGGACAAGATCAAAGACGTTATCGGTAAAGGCGGTTCTGTTATCCGTGCCCTGACCGAAGAAACTGGCACCACCATCGAAATCGAAGATGACGGTACTGTGAAGATCGCAGCGACCGACGGCGAGAAAGCGAAACACGCTATTCGTCGTATCGAAGAAATCACCGCAGAAATCGAAGTGGGCCGCGTCTACAATGGTAAAGTGACCCGTATCGTTGACTTTGGCGCGTTTGTTGCCATCGGCGGCGGTAAAGAAGGTCTGGTCCACATCTCTCAAATCGCCGACAAGCGTGTTGAGAAAGTGACCGATTACCTGCAGATGGGTCAGGAAGTTCCGGTGAAAGTTCTGGAAGTTGATCGCCAGGGCCGTATCCGTCTGAGCATTAAAGAAGCGACTGAGCAGTCTCAACCTGCTGCAGCACCGGAAGCTCCGGCTGCAGAACAGGGCGAGTAAGGTTGCCATTTGCCCTCCGCTGCGGCGGGGGGCTTTTAACCGGGCAGGACGCCTTGTTAGCAACCGGGAACAGGACGTTCATTCAACCGTGGTCTTCGGGAGTGGGAAATGAAGCCTTTTTTGCGCTGGTGTTTCGTTGCGACAGCACTTACGCTTGCAGGATGCAGTAATACTTCCTGGCGTAAAAGTGAGGTCCTCGCGGTACCATTGCAACCGACTTTACAGCAGGAAGTGATTCTGGCACGTATGGAACAAATCCTTGCCAGTCGGGCTTTAACCGATGACGAACGCGCACAGCTTTTATATGAGCGCGGAGTGTTGTATGATAGTCTCGGTCTGAGGGCATTAGCGCGTAACGATTTTTCGCAAGCGCTGGCAATCCGACCGGATATGCCGGAAGTATTCAATTACTTAGGCATATATTTAACGCAGGCAGGCAATTTTGATGCTGCCTATGAAGCGTTTGATTCTGTACTTGAGCTTGATCCAACTTACAACTACGCGCACTTGAATCGCGGGATAGCATTATATTACGGCGGTCGTGACAAGTTAGCGCAAGATGATCTGCTGGCGTTTTATCAAGACGATCCCAATGATCCTTTCCGTAGTCTGTGGCTTTATCTCGCCGAGCAGAAGCTCGATGAGAAGCAGGCTAAAGAAGTGTTGAAACAGCACTTCGAAAAATCGGACAAGGAGCAGTGGGGATGGAACATTGTCGAGTTCTACCTGGGCAACATTAACGAACAAACGTTAATGGATAGGCTCAAGGCGGACGCAACGGATAACACCTCGCTCGCTGAGCATCTCAGTGAAACCAACTTCTATTTAGGTAAGTACTACCTAAGTCTGGGGGATTTGGACAGCGCCACGGCACTGTTCAAACTGGCGGTTGCCAACAACGTTCATAACTTTGTTGAGCACCGATACGCATTGTTGGAATTATCGCTCCTGGGCCAGGACCAAGATGACCTGGCAGAATCGGACCAGCAATAGCTGACGTACACATCAGCCCGTAATCTTTTTTGATTGCCATCACCTTAACAGGTGAGGGCGTTGTTGTTCGTTAATACACCTACTTTGAGCCGGTTCACACTTTTCAATGAAAATTGCTGATCAATTTCATGATGAGTTATGTAGACTGGCCGCCATTAATTTTGAGGCACACGTACTACATGGCTGAATTCGAAACCACTTTTGCAGATCTGGGCCTGAAGGCTCCTATCCTTGAAGCCCTTAACGATCTGGGTTACGAAAAACCATCTCCAATTCAGGCAGAGTGTATTCCACATCTGCTGAATGGCCGCGACGTTCTGGGTATGGCCCAGACGGGGAGCGGAAAAACTGCAGCATTCTCTTTACCTCTGCTGCAAAATCTTGATCCTGAGCTGAAAGCACCACAGATTCTGGTGCTGGCACCGACCCGCGAACTGGCGGTACAGGTTGCTGAGGCAATGACAGATTTCTCTAAACACATGCGCGGCGTAAACGTGGTTGCCCTGTACGGCGGCCAGCGTTATGACGTGCAATTACGCGCCCTACGTCAGGGGCCGCAGATCGTTGTCGGTACTCCTGGCCGTCTGCTGGACCACCTGAAACGTGGCACTCTGGACCTCTCTAAACTGAGCGGTCTGGTTCTGGATGAAGCTGACGAAATGCTGCGCATGGGCTTCATCGAAGACGTTGAAACCATTATGGCGCAGATCCCGGAAGGTCATCAGACCGCTCTGTTCTCTGCAACTATGCCGGAAGCGATTCGTCGCATTACCCGCCGCTTTATGAAAGAGCCGCAGGAAGTGCGCATTCAGTCCAGCGTGACTACCCGTCCTGACATCAGCCAGAGCTACTGGACTGTGTGGGGGATGCGTAAAAACGAAGCACTGGTACGTTTCCTGGAAGCGGAAGATTTTGATGCGGCGATTATCTTCGTTCGTACTAAAAACGCGACTTTGGAAGTGGCAGAAGCTCTTGAGCGTAACGGCTACAACAGCGCTGCACTGAACGGTGACATGAACCAGGCGCTGCGTGAGCAGACTCTGGAACGCCTGAAAGATGGTCGTCTGGATATCCTGATTGCGACCGACGTTGCGGCCCGTGGCCTGGACGTTGAGCGTATCAGCCTGGTAGTTAACTACGATATCCCGATGGATTCCGAGTCTTACGTTCACCGTATTGGTCGTACAGGTCGTGCGGGGCGTGCTGGTCGTGCGCTGCTGTTCGTTGAGAACCGCGAGCGTCGTCTGCTGCGCAACATTGAACGCACTATGAAGCTGACCATTCCGGAAGTAGAACTGCCAAACGCAGAGCTGCTGGGCAAACGCCGTCTGGAAAAATTCGCCGCTAAAGTACAGCAGCAGCTGGAAAGCAGCGATCTGGATCAATACCGTGCACTGCTGAGCAAAATTCAGCCGACGGCAGAAGGTGAAGAGCTGGATCTCGAAACTCTGGCAGCCGCACTGCTGAAAATGGCACAGGGTGAACGTACTCTGATCGTGCCGCCAGATGCGCCGATGCGTCCGAAACGTGAATTCCGTGACCGTGATGACCGTGGTCCGCGCGATCGTAACGACCGTGGCCCGCGTGGCGACCGTGAAGATCGTCCGCGTCGTGAACGTCGTGATGTTGGCGATATGCAGCTGTACCGTATTGAAGTGGGCCGCGATGATGGTGTTGAAGTTCGTCATATCGTTGGCGCGATTGCTAACGAAGGTGACATCAGCAGCCGTTACATCGGTAACATCAAGCTGTTTGCTTCTCACTCCACCATCGAACTGCCGAAAGGTATGCCGGGTGAAGTGCTGCAACACTTTACGCGTACTCGCATTCTCAACAAGCCGATGAACATGCAGTTGCTGGGCGATGCACAGCCGCATACTGGTGGTGAGCGTCGTGGTGGTGGTCGTGGTTTCGGTGGCGAACGTCGTGAAGGCGGTCGTAACTTCAGCGGTGAGCGCCGTGAAGGTGGTCGTGGTGATGTTCGTCGTTTCAGCGGCGAACGTCGTGAAGGCCGCGCGCCGCGTCGTGATGACTCTACTGGTCGTCGTCGTTTCGGTGGTGATGCGTAATTCGCTGACCCGCAGAACTCTGCCGTAAAGTAAAATATACAGCCCCGATTTTAACAATCGGGGCTTTTTTTCTGTCTTTTGTACTCGTGTACTGGTACAGTGCAATGCATAACAACGCAGTCGCACTATTTTTCACTGGAGAGAAGCCCTCATGGCAACACTAACCACCACCCAAACGTCACCGTCGCTGCTTGGCGGCGTGGTGATTATCGGCGGCACCATTATTGGCGCAGGGATGTTTTCTCTGCCAGTGGTCATGTCCGGGGCGTGGTTCTTCTGGTCAATGGCGGCGCTGATCTTTACCTGGTTCTGTATGCTGCATTCCGGCTTGATGATTCTGGAAGCTAACCTGAATTATCGAATCGGTTCGAGTTTTGACACCATAACCAAAGATTTGCTAGGCAAAGGCTGGAACGTGGTCAACGGCATTTCCATTGCCTTTGTGCTCTATATCCTGACCTATGCCTATATTTCTGCCAGCGGTTCGATTCTGCATCACACCTTCGCGGAGATGTCGCTGAATGTTCCGGCACGAGCTGCAGGTTTTGGTTTTGCGCTACTGGTGGCGTTTGTGGTGTGGTTGAGCACCAAAGCCGTCAGCCGGATGACGGCGATTGTGCTTGGGGCGAAAGTTATTACCTTCTTCCTCACTTTCGGCAGTTTGCTGGGGCATGTGCAGCCTGCGACATTGTTTAACGTCGCGGAAAGCAATGCGTCTTATGCACCGTATCTGTTGATGACCCTGCCGTTCTGTCTGGCCTCATTTGGTTATCACGGTAACGTGCCGAGCCTGATGAAGTATTACGGCAAAGATCCGAAAACTATCGCGAAATGCCTGGTCTACGGTACGCTGATGGCGCTGGCGCTGTATACCATCTGGTTGCTGGCGACGATGGGCAACATCCCTCGTCCGGAGTTTATCGGCATCGCCGAGAAGGGTGGTAACATTGATGTGCTGGTACAGGCGTTAAGCGGCGTGCTGAACAGCCGTAGTCTGGATCTGCTGCTGGTCGTGTTCTCAAACTTTGCGGTAGCGAGTTCGTTCCTCGGTGTTACGCTGGGTTTGTTTGACTATCTGGCAGATCTGTTTGGTTTCGATGACTCGGCTATGGGCCGCTTGAAAACGGCACTGTTGACCTTCGCACCGCCTGTTGTGGGTGGTTTGTTGTTCCCGGACGGATTCCTGTACGCCATTGGTTATGCTGGCTTAGCGGCTACCATCTGGGCGGCAATCGTTCCGGCGCTGTTGGCCCGCGCATCGCGTAAACGCTTTGGCAGCCCGAAATTCCGCGTCTGGGGCGGCAAGCCGATGATTGTGCTGATTCTGCTATTTGGTGTCGGTAACGCGCTGGTGCATATTTTATCGAGCTTTAAGTTATTACCCGTTTACCAATAAACAAATTCATATCAGGGCCAGATTTAACGATCTGGCTCAAAAAATAATATCGAATTATCCCCTAATATAAATATTCTCCTTTCACAGGGAAGTATTTATATGCTGAATAATGAAATCACACTGAGAAAAATAGAAATTTTTCTCTCATATATGGAGTCGATGAATATATCAAAAACAGCAGAGGCGATGAATATCTCTGCCGTAAGTGTTCATCGTGCTTTGCATTCTCTGGAAGATAATTTACGCTGCTCTTTATTTACGCATAATGGACGGAACTTGCATCCTCTGCCAGGTGCATGGGTAATGAAAGAGCAGGCGCGGGAAGTAATAAATAGTTTTGAACGGTGTATTTATCTGACCAGAGAAGCCGCCGGATATCATTCACCAACACTTCGTCTGGGATTACTTTACTCATTAGTAATGAAAACAGCACCACAAATTGTGCAAGGATTAAAAAACCGACGTCCTGAATTAACTATAGAGTTCATTATGAATTCGAATAAAAAACTACTTGAGGCTTTAAATGAAGGGAAGGTTGATGCTGTTTTAGTCTCCACGCCCGACGAGTACAATACTCAATTATTCGAAACATGGACCATTTTCTCTGATTCAATCTTCCTTGCTGTTCCTGTGACTGATGTTGATCTTTTGGAGTCACCGGTTGATTTATGCCAGTTACAGAACAAAAAATTTATCGCCCTTAGTGAAGGGTTTGCCACCTGGCGAGGATTTCAGGAAGCATTTAAAATTGCCGGTTTCGAGCCAGAAATTACCGTCCGTGTGCATGACATATTTTCACTTATGAGTATGGTAAATGCAGGTGTTGGGTACTCATTAATTCCAGGTAGAATGAGAGACCTTTTTACCAGTGGCATTCGGCTCTTACCATTACAGATACCTTATCGTATGGAGCAAGAAATATCATTGGTATTTCCTCGTAGCCAGGAAACACATCCAAGTATTCTATCCTTATTAGCAGAGTGTCGAATGTATGCTCGCCAACTTACGATGGAGAAAACCGATGTAAACTCAGTCCCATAATTTCCTGGCTCATGCGTTGATAAATCAACGCTTCGCCATATATCGCGGCGGCAATCCAACGCGAGTTGCTAATTAGTGATATTTTAATTCTGATATGTGATTCAGAAAGGGTATTTTCCAGAGCCTGATTTAGCGCCTGATTACTGAGTTGGCAAAGTGAGAAGATAGCAATTTCCTGGCGAGGTATTATTTGTTGTTTTAATGCACATCCAATAACGCTACGTTGAAGCTTATTTTTTATCTCTCCTGCTGTTCCGGTCAAAAAAGCAAAACCGACATGATGATCTGGTCTGTCTATTAAGAGCTTCTGGCGAAAATTATCTTCATCCTGTTGTGCACACAGTGACGCCAGTAATGCAATTTGCCCTGGTTTCATTCCCTGAAATGAATACATAGCATCCCCTTACGCCTGCTGTATTACCAACAGGCGGCAGTGATTAAAAGAACGGCGTTAAAGAGAGATACAGTACCGAAGGTGCCAACAGGCAGCCGAGTCCGGTATAAAACGTTGCTGTCATCGCGCCATAAGGTACAAGTTTTGGATCTGTTGCGGCCAATCCAGCTGCGACTCCGCTGGTCGATCCCATTAAGCCACCATAAACAATCGCTGCCGCTGGCGTGGTTAGCCCGGCTGCTTTTGCCACCAGTGGTGTCAGGATCATCACGGCAATCGATTTAATTACCCCTGCGGCAATACTTAGAGCGATGACATCGGAGGTGGCACCCAATGCAGCTCCGGTTACCGGGCCAACAATAAATGTGACCGCACCCGCACCGATAGTCGACATACTCACTGCATCGGTATAGCCGAATACCCAGGCTACAACTGCACCGAGATAAAAAGAGAGAACAGTGGAAATGATCAGCGCCAACAGACCGGCTAGTCCGGCTTTTTTCAGTTCTTCGAGCTTCACACCGAAAGCAGTAGAAATAATGGCAAAGTCACGAAACATACCTCCACCCATTAAGGCGATGCCGCTAAAAAGGCTGATATCAGCCAGGCCCTTTTTGCCTCCAGTTAATTCGCCACCAATCCATGCCAGTATTAATCCGGCAACAATAGCAATAGCAGAACTATGAATTTTGCCACGTAGTAAATGTGTGGAAATCCAACTTGCTGCCCAGCAAACAACGCCGACGACGACAAACGCGGTGATTAAGCCATTACTGGTAAAATTTCCGGATAGCGTTTTGAATATCTGTTCCATATTTTCGCCTTACTCGTTAGTCTACAACTTGCTGGTCAGAAGGCTTACTGCCTATTTTGCTCAGCGGTTTTATTAGCAGGAAACCAATAAATACCGCGCCGAGTCTGGCAATAACTGCCACCGGTCCACCCTTAAGTGCGGCAATAACATTCTGATTCGCAGACATGGCGACAACGATGGGGATATACATCGCACTCCAGAAACCCACTCCTTGTTCTGCTGGTTTTGACAGCAGTCCTTTTTCTATTAGTTTTTGTGATGACACGACCAGGAAAAGCATGGCAAAACCTATGCCACCAATATTGGCTGAGATCCCCAGTAAAGCGCCTAATAGATCGCCAACCATCAGACCGGCGAACATACACAATCCCATTAACATCAAACCGTAAATGATCATGATGTTTCTCTTTGCTTATCCATACTAAAAGCAAAACGTTAAAACGGTGTCATGATTGCCGTCTTTTAGTAACAATAAATAAACAATAGCTTTCAGCACAGTATGTTTTTATATTTTTGACATTCAACAGTACATACATATTTCAATACAGGTGTACGCTCTGGTTTCACCGTGTCCAAATTCCGTCCACAATTACACCTACAGGGATAGACTCCTGGCATATCAGCGGACCGAATTATTAGTTCGCTGATATGTAAGCATAGCAATAACATCACATAAGAATGTCGTTTAGTATTAAAACATCTTATTCTGCTGCGATTTCGAATAATACCACTCCAGGGTTTACTCGGTCGCCGGGATTTACATGAATAGCCTTTAACACTCCACTTTCTGGAGATGCCACCGGCATTTTCATTTTCATAGCTTCCAGTACCAACACCACCTGACCTTTTTCGATTTTATCTCCTGCAGCTGATTTAACTTCATCAACAACGCCAGGTACTTTTGATTTAACTTCAGACATATTAGTTTCCTTTAATATATTTAATTGAAAGATGTTTTTGATAATTTAATGACGTCTTGACGGGTAATTAATTGAACGTCATTTTCGCCTTTAGCCAACAGAGTAAGACTTCCGCTGAACCATTCTTTAATATTTATGGCGTATCCATTTGAGAGAAGAATTTCGCCATCAATACGTAACTGATAATGATGCTCTATATTTCGTAGCGTCTCTAAGCATTGCGCAATAGAACTCAATGATTCGGGCATAATCTGGATATCCAGATCCGAATGGTTATCCGTCCATTGCCATGGCGTTACCATCTCTAAAGCCACTGACCCCCAGACACCCATTCGTAATTCTTGCCAACCCCCACTCTCTCGCAACCTGTTAAATGCACGTGTCGCTGCTGTACGGTTGCTCAAAGGCAAACGAGCTGTTTGCTCGGGAGTTGAGTAGCGAACAATGGACCTGACTGGAACGTTTACCGCCAGACGCAGACGCAGACGTTGCCCTTGCCAACGCAACGGGAAACTAAAGCCAAGAGGAACTTCCTCCGTGGTGTGTGCGCCACGTCGTACGATACCGGGTAATGCCCCGCTGAGAAGAGTCGCCAGCGCCTGGTGACGAATGTCAGCGGGAAGCGAGCAAAACATCAGCTCAAACTGTTTTGCGATATCACTCAGTGCCGTTTGTGCTACCCAGCAAAGAGTATGGCGTTTGAGCGTGCTCATCGCGCCTTACTCCAGGCGGGGTCATTTTTCCCTTGTTGTTGTAACTCTCGCTGTGATGCCAGCAGAGCGTCAAATTGTGCTGTGGCATCGGGGCCGATAATATCGATAGGGACTGAACCAGACGCATCGTCCGGCAATATACCGGGGATGAGTTGGATATGAGTGGCTTCCGCCAGCGTTTGTAGTTTTGGCGAAACCCGACAAATCCTGCCCTTAATACGCATAATTGTTCGTGCTGTGCGTTCGACAATCTCCTGGTGGTGCGCTGTTGTCGCTACTACAACCATTTCATACTCGGGCGTGGTACGCCGCCGCTTCCAGGTTTGGATTATCCCTGCCGGGTTGCAGAGATGACCGCCTGTTCCGACGGGAAAACTGTCGCCTGTTGGTAATCCGCCCACGATAACTTCCCGCCAGTCATCACCTTGTCGGGTCGCTACCAGCGAAATATCCTCACGCAGTGGTATGCCGTCGAGAACAAGCCAGCCAAATTCCTGGCACCCGTATACATCATGCAGCGTATATCCCAGACTTTGGGCCAGTGGCACCAGAGCTTCATCTAACGGTGTACCCGCCGTTATCAACGTCAGATTTTTGGGCAGTCGGTCGATAAGATTCATTTTCTGCGCTTGTTCCAGTGTGGCGCGTAAGAATGATGATTCTCCTATCACCACATCCGGCATTTGGCGACATAGCGCGATCAGCAATGCATCACGGCATGAGTGCGATAAAAACGACCAGCGAAGATCAAACGCTTCCAGCGCCTGGCAGGTAAAAACATTGACCAGCGGAGCGTAGGTCACCAGCAACTGCTGCCCGGTTGTAACTCCACACCCTTGCAGGACGCGTTTACCTGCTTCTGTACGCAGCGGTAATTCGCACCATGTCACCCCCACAATGTTCTGAAAGGCACTACTGCCAGTGGTGAATGTCACCATTGCCAGATTAAGTGGCGTATGGATCTCCTCGATCACATGTGCCGCTGTCGGCCCTGCAATACCTTTGTCTGCCAGTGTCCGACGGGGCATCTCTGAAAAAGAAGGGATGCCCTGCTGAGCCTGCACCAGCCATTCCAGTGTTGAGATGGGATCGTTCATGGTGCGTTTCCCCTGTCAGGCTGGCTGATAATGTTCGGCAATGGCCTGATACTCGTGCCGCATTTGCGCCAGGATCGCACTGCGCGTTTGGCGTCCGCCACGCTGATTACCAGAGAGCCCTCGCCCTTGTGGCCCGGTTGCAATCGTACCTAAGGTCTGTTTGGCAGAGCGCACTTCGTGAACATGGCGAGCAACCGCTTCTTTCATTTGCTCAATACTGTTCAGCAGTTCTTCAACGCCACCCAGTTGCCAGAAAAACTCCGGCCCCGCAGCAAAAACAGGATTGCTTCGTGAAAGTTCACTAAGTCGCTCCACATCCTGACGTGTGATACGGGCAATACTGCTGAGGGGCATTACGTGGATCATGGTGCCAAATTCGGAGGTCAAACTGAGAATGTGGTCGGCCTGTAATCCATGGCAAAGGAACGCACCACTGATGGCACGACCAATCACCATCGCGATGATCGGATGCCCGGCATGACGTGCTTGCGCCAGGGCCAGCTGATAAGCGCCCGTGGCTTTGTTCATACCGATGATCTCTTCCAGTTTGCCAGGACCATTCCCCGGAGTGTCTACTATCAGTACCAGTGGGCGCTTTTCAGTAGCATCTTTCAGGCGATCCATCTCCATGGTTCGGTAAACGGCCAGAGCCATTTTGTAGCCTTCTTCAAGCCCAATGACTCCGGCATAAACCACCGGAAAACGTGGATTAAATGCCATAGCATCATTGGCGATCACCGTGCATATTTCGCCATTCAACTGCGCACTACCGACCACAGCTCCGGGGCCGTAATCTTCACAAGGAAGATTCAGGTCTGTCAGCGCGTTTTCCACAAAACTGCCTTCATCGACAATAAGATCTATTGCCAACCGGCCCTGGCCTAATAAGTTTTCCATTACGCTTCCTCCACACTCAAACGTTTGACATTGCTCAGGAACGTTTCCAAATCCATATCAACCAGCGATTGTGGCGTGGCATTCCCTGCTGCCAGCCAGACATCACGGGCATCGGTTGGCGCCAGATCACAGATGTGTTGCGTCAGTGCCATCTGTTTACGCACTTTCTCTTCACTGCCAATACGCCGCATAGCTTCAATATCTGCCCAGGCAAGGGAAGCGATCTGCGTTACCTGCTGGTGGAAGGCCGCTAATGTATCGGCAATCAAATAGTTACAATCACCGACGATATACTTATGTTTACCGCCGGTGGTACGGAAGACCAGGGCGCGGTCGGAAGCGTCGAATTCACTACGCCCCATCTCTTGTTCGATAACTTCAGGGCCGGTGAGGCCAAGGCGTCCTGACTCACTCATCACAATGATGTCAGTTGCAGCGGCGACAAATCCCATCCCACCAAAGCAGCCAATTTTGCTGCCAATCAGTGCCACAACAGGTACTCTGCTCCGCAGCGTTTGCAGTAAATCCATGCACTCGGCGTGCGCCAGCAAACCGGCGTTAGCCTCATGCAGTCGTACACCGCCCGTTTCAAAGGAAATTAAGACGACAGGACGATAAGCGGGATCAGTAGATTGCGTTGCCAGTTCATCGGCCAGCATTAACGCGCCGACCATTTTTGCGCCGCCTACTTCACCAACAGAACCGCCAATAAAACGCCCCTCCTGAGAGATAACAATTGCCGGATGTTGCCCGAGTAAACCAATTCCCGTCACGACACCGTCATCGAACTCCACGGCTTCACCGAGGATGGGTAAATGGGGGCTGGTCTGTTTAGCCGACGGACCAATCAGCTCGCGGAAAGTGCCTTTATCAACTAATGCCTCTGCGCGTTCACGCGCACTGGCTTCCAGAAAACGCATATCACTCATGTTGGTTTTCTCCTGGCAGAGCCTGTTGTAACGCTTGCTGCAGACGGAGTGCGACAACGGCAGGCGTGGCGTTGTTGTCATTGATGCTGACTTGCATATCTCCAAGTGGGCCATTGTCCAGGAAGCGTGTAAGTACAATTTCCCAGATGTGATCGAATCCGGTCACGGGCGTGCAAATACTGATATCGATACCGCCTGCCAGTGCTTTAGGTTCCAGTAAAACTTCCAGATCTCCTGAACCAACGATGCCGCAATGTACGGTTTGTGGTAGCGCAGCACGTTTACCGTTACCGCTAAAGTGGTGTGATATTTGATGTAAAGCCATGTCTTTTCCCCTTACCAGTTACGGAAACGAGCAGGCGGGTTATAGAGTCCGCCAGACCATTCGACTAAATCGCGGATACTTTTGGCTGCCAGCAGCTGGCGAGTGGCACGGCGGCGATCAATACCCAAATCTTCTGGTGTTTTAACGATACCGCTTTCACGCAATGCCTGGGTTTGTGCAGGATCGGCTGCCAGACCAATATCGGTATAACCTGCGACGGCACGAATAGCGGCCATCCGCTGTTCCAGTCCGTCACAACGATGGAGATAAGCGATACCTTCTTCGGTCAACACATGGGTGACGTCATCGGCGTAAACCATCACTGGCGGCAGATCGAGACCGGCTTTTTCGGCAAGCTGCCAGGCATCGAGTTTGTCAACAAAGGCAGGCTGGCGTTTCTCGCGGAAGGTTTCTTGCATCTGCACAACCAGACGCTTGCCACGTGGCATATCACCAATGAGTTGCTGTTGAGTGGCATTAAACTCCTCGCCACATTTCAGCCATGAACGGGTTGTGTGACGGCGACCTTTAGCATCACAGCCCATATTTGGTGCACCACCAAAACCGGAGACCCGGCTGGCTGTAGCTGTACTGCTGTTGCCATATTTATCCAGTTGCAGAGTGCCGCCGATAAACATATCCAGCGCATAGTGTCCGGCAGCCTGGGCGAAGGCGCGGTTAGAACGCAAAGTGCCATCCTGTCCGATGTAGAACACATCCGGGCGTTCAGCGACATATTTCTCCATTCCCAACTCGCCACCGAAACAATGCACAGACTGAATCCAGCCGCTTTCAATTGCCGGAATTAAGGTTGGATGCGGGTTGAGTACCATATGGGTACAGACTTTGCCCTTCAGACCCAGTTCTTCGCCGTAAGTTGGCAGCAGCAGCTCGATGGCGGCAGTGAAAAAACCGATCCCGTGGTTGATACGTTCAACGCCGTACTCGGCATAAATCCCTTTCAGGGCCATCATTGCCATTAACACATGGGTATCGGTGATCAACGCGGGATCGCGGGTGAATAACGGTTCAACATAGAAAGGGCGTGGTGCTTCAATCACGGCATTAACCCAGTCACCAGGGATATCGACGCGCGGTACTTTGTCGACAATTTTGTTGACCTGAGCAATGACGATCCCCTGACGGAAGTGAGTTGCCTCGGCGATGACTGGCGTATCTTCCGTGTTAAAACCGGTATACAAATTACCGTCTTTATCTGCCTCAAACGCAGTGATGAACGACACGCGAGGAGTGAGATCAACAAAATAGCGGCTGAACAGTTCCAGATAGGTATGAATCGCGCCGAGCTTAATTTTGCCCTGTTGAATGAGCTTAGCCAGACGACCATCTTGTGGTCCGGCATAGGCAAAATCGAGCTTTTCTGCGATACCTTTTTCAAACAGATCAAGGTGTGTCGAAAGGGGTACAGAGGACTGCACCATATGCAGACCGGAGATTTTTTTGGGATCAACTTTGCACAAGCATTCCGCTAAAAAATCCGCCTGTTTCTGGTTATTCCCTTCAATATTTACCCGGTCACCGCTACGCAGGATCGCTTCCATTACGGCAACGGTATCGCTGGCGGCGATAATTTTACCCTCACGAAGATACGGCTTTATTAGCTGCAACCGCTGCTCCGTATCGTCTTTGAGTTGATGCCAGTTGTGCTCTTTTAGCATGTCATAACTCCCTTATTTCAGCAGGAATAACGTGGAGATAAAGATCCCCGTGGCGATAGCCGAGACGATCAACCCGCTGACACCCGCTCCCATCGCGAGGGGAAGAATGACGGCATAGGGGTTTTCGTGGCTTACTTCTTTCTGCGCGATTTTGGCTGTGGTTGGCAGGCAAGAGACGCCAGCAATACCAATGGCAGGGTTATAGCGACCTTTGGAGATAAACCAGATAAACCAGCCGCCAAGTAGCGCGCCGACTGCAGATATAGCAAGGGCGCCAATACCGAGGATCAGGATGATGCCTACTTTAGGATCGAGAATGGTCTGTGCTTCACATAGCGTACCGAGCAGCAGCCCAAGAAACAGTGTCGCGGTATAGGTCATTGTCGATTCCAGCAGTTTCTGGAACGGCTCGATCTCAGCTTCTTTAATCGCAATACCGAGGAAGAAAGAGAGGATCAGCGGCGCGGCAACAGGTAATAGCAGGCATAACAACAAGCAGGCACAGATGGTAAAGATGAACTTTGCCTTTTTTGAAACCGTCGGATAGTCGATATCCACTTCCATGCCACGATACTTTTTCGGCACCATCAGACGCACCAGATACGGATAGCCAGCGTAGGTCAAACTCAGGTAGAGGTAGGCAATAATGGCAATTGGTACAAAAAGATTTGGCGCGAGGATCAGCGAGGCAAACAGCACCATGGGGCCATCTGCACCGCCAATGGTGGCAATTGACGCCGCTTCATTGGCGGGTAAGCCAAAGACCTCGATCCCGAGTAACAGTGCGGCAAATGTTCCTGCTTCGGCGAACAGAGCAACAATGATGCTTGCCCAGGGGCGTAGCAGAATGAAGCTGATATCACTCATGGCACCAATGCCAAAGAAAACGATACAGGCAATGAGGCCGTTACTGAATGTAAAGTTATAAACCGGTTGCAGAAAGTTTATCTGCATCAGATTAACCAGCTCCGTGGGATCACTCACCATCGGATCAAGGATTAAAGTGCCAGTTTGCCCGCCAGCAAGAAACAGAACACCAGCATTAACAGCGATCATGCCTAATCCCATTGGCACCATAATTAAAGGTTCAAGTTTCCGGCGAAATCCCATCCATGCCAGAATGAATCCAAGAATTATTAATAATAAACGAGCAATTGCTATTTTAGGATCTTCAACAAAAAATGTGCCGATCCCCGAAAAAAGCTTAACGAAAATATCCATAGAATGAATCCCTGGTGTTGCTAGAAAGGCGATTTGTTTATTAGTCGTCGGTAATATTTAACTTATTCATTAGCTTATTTACCCCAACAATAATGCCCACCACCGCAAAAGAGATTAGAATGGTTAAGCCGTAGGTAAATAATGTATAGAGATAAATACTCATATATTTTCCTGTATTAAGTGTTTATCACCCTGGCATAGAAAATACATAGCCAAAGTTAGCGCCAGTAAATCGGCACAACCGCCGGGGCTTATCCAGTTATCCACACACCATTGGTTAAAGTCAGTCAGTTTCTTGCCGATATCCGGTTGTAACATGCCGCCCTGATCAACAAGTCGTTGCGCCCTGGACTGCATTTCTCTCAGTGCCTTTTGTCCACCACGTGACAAAACAGTGGTATCTTCACAACAAGCCATCAACGCCAGCAGAGTATGAATAAGCGACTCGCGCCAACTCAGTTGATGCGCTAATGCCTGATGTAAAGCCGGAAGAGCAATGTTGCATACCAGAGGAAAACCGTGTTCTGCCTCACCACGAATTCCGGTAATGCCAAACTCAGAATAGAGTTTTTCGCCTTGCGTTTTAGCTGCCCGTTGATTGAGTTGAGCAAAATCATTGCGACAGAGATTTTGGCAAAGCGTGCTGATGTTCTGACTTAAGGCGCAATAAGTCAGAGGCTGCTTTTGGGCAGAAAGCCAACCAGCGACAGCGGCAAGAAGAGCAGAAGAAAATAAAATGCCACGCTGGGTATTAATTTGCTGCGTAGCGTTAAGCAATTTATTTTCATACTGAATACCAATTTTCCTGATAACGGGAAATAATTCTGTTAATTCACCGATATGGTTTTCGCCTGCTATAGCACAAAGGGTAAAACAGGGGGCAATGGTAGATGAACTGGTAATAAATAACCAAATATCCATATCAGTATGCGCACCCTGAGAAAGGGGAGTGACCAGTCCTGGTTTAGGCCAGGCGCAAACCTCCATTAATATGGCTTTTAACAGGCACTCACCGATCCATTGTGCATTACTGTCAGTGGAATACATGGCTATTTCCTTTGCTTGTGTATACTAAAAAATTAATAACACGAGCAAAAAGTAGCATTGAAGAAATCACAGAACAATTACGCTCCGGGTAACGTAATTACCCTAAGCGTAATCAACAAGGCTAAAGTCACGAATTCAGGCGAGATAGATCACATTTCGTTATTAGAAAAAAACGAAAATGCGGCATGGGAAAACCACTGATCTTTTGCCTGACGTAAAACAGCAGGTACATCATTAGCCTGCAAACTATCAGCGACAGACGTAAAACGTCTCTCTATAATGGCGAAAAATAGCCCACCTCTGGCGCAGGATGCGTGAAAATGTTTCGTAATGGATTGTTGTATATACTGTTGTTTGCAGTTGTTATCGCATTGGGTGTTCACTTTTTCTGGCCTGTCCCGAACGAAAAAAGCGTTTTTCTGCCGCTCGAAAAACCCGTCTCACATTCTCCGGTTGTGCAACCGTCAAAGGTGATTCACCCCGGCGACCAGCTATTTATCCGCATTTTTAAAGCGGAAGATAAGCTGGAACTGTGGGCAAGCGCCAATAACAAGCCTTACGAACTCTACAAAACCTGAACTATATGCGCGTGGTCTGGTGGCTTAGGGCCAAAGCACAAACAGGGGGATGGTAAAAGCCCGGAAGGTTTTTATGCCACCAACAAAGGGTTACTTAACCCAAACAGCCGCTATCATCTGGCATTTAATATTGGCTATCCGAATGCTTACGATCGGGCAAACGGCTATACCGGTGATTTCATAATGGTTCACGGGAATTGTGTTTCGGCGGGCTGCTATGCCATGACCGATGCTGGTATTGAAGAGATTTATCAACGGGTGGCTCAGGCGCTAAAGAGCGGGCAGAAGAGCGTGCCGGTGCATATCTTCCCGTTTGCGATGAACGACGAAAATATGCGCCAGGCGCAGGCATGGCCGGAATATAATTTCTGGCTTATGTTGAAGCCCGGCTATGATTACTTCGAAAAAAATCGCCGATTGCCAATCATTTCTGTTGAAAACCGGCGTTATAAAATTACCCCAGTAACTCTTCCTTAACATCCATCGCCAGCTCAAACGAATGCAGGCGCGCCTGGTGATCGAAAATCTGCCCGTTAACCATAATCTCATCCGCGTCGGTTTCGCGCAGGATCGACTGCAAGCCATGGCGCACTTTCGCTTTATCACCCACCAGCGACATACTTAGCGCCTGCTGCACGCCATACTGCTCAGACGGTGACCAGAACTGATCCATATTTTGAATCGGTGGCGGCAGTTGCCCGGTTTCACCGCGGCGCAGCTTCACAAAGGCTTGCTGCATCGAGGTAAACAGGAATTCGGCGTCGCGGTTGCTGTCGGCGGCGATAATATTGATGCACACCATCGCGTACGGTTTCTCCAGCCGCGCCGACGGTTTGAAGTTACTGCGATAAAGATGCAGCGCCTGGAACAGCATAGCCGGCGCGAAGTGTGAGGCAAACGCGAACGGCAGACCAAGCTGCGCCGCCAGTTGTGCACTGTAAAGGCTGGAGCCTAATAACCACACGGGGATTTTCTCGCCATAGCCCGGTACAGGGCGCACATGCGGATTGGGATCACGGGCGTCAAACCAGTCCACCAGTTCAGCGACATCGCGGGGGAAATTATCAATATCGCCGCTCATATGGCGGCGCAGTGCCATCATTGTCCGTTGGTCACTACCTGGCGCACGACCCAGCCCTAAATCAATTCGCCCCGGATAGAGCGTATTGAGCGTACCGAACTGTTCGGCAATCACTAACGGTGAGTGGTTTGGTAACATCACGCCGCCGGACCCCAGATGCAGCGTGGTGGTATTTGCCGCCAGATAGCCAATCAATACTGATGTTGCAGCACTGGCAATGCCGGTCATATTGTGGTGTTCCGCCAGCCAGTAGCGATGATAGCCGCGCTTTTCAGCCAGACGGGCGAGGTCGAGAGAGTGGGAGAACGCTTCTCGCGCTGAAGAACCTTCGGGGATGGGGGCCAGATCGAGTAGCGAAAACGCAGTGGTTTTATCAGTCATAACAGCTCACTTTGTTACCGATTAATCTTTAATACTGCATTAAAGGGTAGTTAAAGTTGTTAACAAAGTGAGCTATTTGCTTAGGCTTGCAGTTCCAGCCCAGCCAGCCGTCTCCAGTAGCCGTTACAGTCGCTGTTTGCCGTCAACGGGAGTGGTGCAACGCCATTTTCATTAGCGCGGAAGGCGTCGAGCATCGCGAAAGTGTCAGTACCCTGCGGTGACAGGCGGACCACATCAACCAGCCCCTGCATGGATGCCAGCTCGTTACCGAGGTTGTACACGTAGCCGCTCATGGTCTGAATGCCATTGAGCACAAACACTTGTTGGTTTTCCTGCGACAGCACGTTGCGCCCGTTCGGATACTTAATGCAGCAGGTTTCACACTCATCTTTCGGGCGGTCTTCCGAACGCGCGGTAAAGCAGCGGGCGGAGTAGGCCAGCGGCAGATGACCGTAGCTCAAGACTTCCACTTCAAACTGGTTGCGAATGCCCAGCTCATCGCACTGATTAAGCAGATTCACCAGCCAGTCGCGGGAAAGCTCCACCGGCATACACCAGCGCATCATGCCCTGTTTAAGCAATATTTTCAGCGTCACCGCGTTGTAGCAGTTCAGCGCGTGCCCGGCGACGAACGGCAGTTTGCGTTCAGCGCACATATTCACCACGCCGAGATCGCTGGCTTCAATCAGAAACTCACCGTTCTCAACATAGCGTTTCAGTTCGCCCAGTTCGGAGGATGCCTGCACCAGCGCCAGCGTGGAGAGCACAATCTGCTTGCCACTTCCGGCGAGCGATTTTGCCATCTCCAGCCAGTCGCCAACTTTGGTTGCCCGGCGTTTGCTACAGACCGCTTCACCGAGATAAATCACGTCGGCGCTGCTGGCGGCGGCCTGCTGATAAAAATCTTCCAGCGTCTCTTTTGGCCAGTACCACAGCACCGGCCCTAAGGAATATTTCATTACTTTTCTCACTGCCATTTACGGTGATACGCGCCAAGAGTGGTTTGCGTGCCTTCGGACATCGACCCGAGCGTCTCCATCCACGCGCTTTGCGGCACGAAGTTTTGCGGATCGGCCTTACAACGGTCGATAGCCTGACGCCAGACTTTCGCTACCTGGCTGACATACGCAGGGCTACGCTGGCGGCCTTCAATTTTCACCGAAGCGATATTCGCTGCCATTAACTCCGGCAGTAGCTCAAGGGTATTGAGACTGGTTGGTTCTTCCAGCGCATGATAGCGCTCGCCGTCCACCAGATAACGCCCTTTACACAGCGTCGGATAACCTGCGTTTTCGCCGTCCTGATAACGGTCGATCAGCACTTCGTTCAGGCGGGATTCCAGCCCCTGCGGCGTTTGTTGCCAGCGCACGAAACGGGCCGGAGAACATGCCCCCACGGTGTTGGGCGACTCACCCGTCAGATACGACGACAGATAGCAACGACCTTCCGACATAATGCATAGGCTGCCGAAAGCAAAGACTTCCAGTGGTACAGGTGTGACCCGTGCCAGCTGTTTCACCTGATGAATCGACAACACGCGCGGCAGCACCACGCGGGCAACGTCAAAATGGCGATGATAAAAGTTAATCGCCTCTTCATTGGTCGCCGAAGCCTGCACTGATACGTGGCGTTCAATATGCGGGTATCGCTCGGCGGCGTATTCCAGCATGGCGAGGTCGGCGAGGATCAGCGCGTCGGCACCCAGCTGCGCCGCCATATCCACGGCGCGCTGCCAGCGGGCGTAACCGTCCGGATGCGCAAAAGTGTTAATCGCGATGTGAAGTTTGCGGCGATGTTGATGGACAAAACTCACCGCTTCCTGCAATTTTTTCTCGGTAAAGTTAAGGCCGGCGAAGTGACGGGCATTGGTATCATCTTTTAGCCCGATATAAACAGCATCTGCGCCGTTTTCGATGGCCGCCTTAAGCGCCGGGAGATTTCCGGCAGGGCAGAGCAGCTCCATAATTTTTCCTGAAGGGTGCGCTATCAAAGCGCAAAAATGTTAACGAACTGGGATTTTAGTTAACCTTGCTGCGACAATTTTTGATTTAAGGCAGTTAAAGTTGTATTGGTGGTAGCAGCAATTTCATATGGAATTGTTGATTTATACCGCTATGTTATTTTTCTGATATGGCAAAATAGGATGATTGTTGAAACAGGGAGTAAAACTCGTGTTGGATAAACTGCGTTCCCGTATTGTGCATTTGGGGCCATCTCTGTTGAGTGTACCGGTAAAACTGACGCCATTTGCGCTAAAACGCCAGGTTCTTGAGCAGGTCTTAAGCTGGCAATTCCGTCAGGCGCTGGATGATGGCGAGCTGGAGTTTCTTGAAGGCCGCTGGTTAAGTATTCATGTGCGTGATATTGACCTGCAATGGTTTACCTCGGTGGTGAATGGCAAACTGGTCGTTAGCCAGAACGCGCAAGCTGATGTGAGTTTTAGTGCCGACGCCAGCGATCTGCTGATGATTGCGGCGCGTAAACAGGATCCGGATACGCTCTTCTTCCAGCGTCGGCTGGTGATTGAAGGCGATACGGAGCTGGGGCTGTATGTGAAAAACCTGATGGACGCCATTGAACTGGAGCAAATGCCGAAAGCCTTACGTATGATGCTGCTGCAACTGGCGGATTTTGTTGAGGCGGGAATGAAAACCGCGCCTGAAACCAAACAGACATCGGTAGGTGAACCATGCTAATTCGAGTAGAAATTCCCATTGATGCGCCGGGTATTGATGCCCTGCTGCGTCGTTCATTCGAAAGTGATGCGGAAGCGAAGCTGGTTCACGATCTGCGTGAAGATGGCTTTCTGACGCTGGGGCTGGTGGCGACAGATGACGAAGGTCAGGTCATTGGCTACGTGGCATTCAGTCCGGTAGATGTGCAAGGCGAAGACCTGCAATGGGTCGGCATGGCTCCGCTGGCGGTAGATGAAAAATACCGTGGACAGGGGCTGGCACGCCAACTGGTTTATGAAGGACTCGATTCGCTTAATGAGTTCGGCTATGCCGCAGTGGTGACGCTGGGCGATCCGGCGCTGTACAGTCGTTTCGGCTTTGAACTGGCGGCACATCACGATCTGCGTTGCCGCTGGCCGGGCACTGAAAGCGCCTTCCAGGTACATCGTTTAGCGGATGATGCGCTGAATGGCGTAACCGGTTTGGTTGAGTATCACGAACACTTCAATCGCTTTTAATCTCCGGGGTTTGCAGGCTGCTTATCAGCTCTGCAAACCCTGAGCCTTCCGCTACCAGACGTTCTTTTTGCCGTTTGGTCAGTTGTTTAACGCGATATTCCGCCCGTAGTGCCAGCGAACGGTCGCCCACTGGCGCGGAAAATGCCAGCGTCAGTTCACCTTTCCCACGCAGTGCTTTTGCGCCTTTGCCGCTTTGATGTTGCTGATAGCGGCGTTCGACATCCGTGGTGATCCCGGTATAAAGCTTATTGTCGGCGGTACGGATCAAGTAAAGAAACCAGGGTGTCATCGTCTGCGTCGCATGTTAAGGTCAGGCCCACAGTATAAAAGAGAACAGCAATGGAAACACTCACCGCCATCAGCCGTTGGCTGGCAAAACAACATGTTGTCACCTTGTGTGTGCAGCAGGAAGGGGAACTGTGGTGCGCCAATGCCTTTTATCTTTTTGATGCGCAGAAAGTTGCCTTCTACATTTTGACGGAGGAAAAAACGCGTCACGCGCAGATGAGTGGGCCGCAGGCGGCAGTTGCCGGAACGGTAAACGGTCAGCCGAAAACGGTAGCATTAATTCGCGGCGTGCAGTTTAAAGGTGAGATCCGCAGACTGGAAGGTGAGGAAAGCGACCTCGCACGCAAGGCGTATAATCGCCGCTTTCCGGTTGCCAGAATGCTGTCGGCCCCGGTGTGGGAAATCCGGCTCGATGAAATCAAATTCACTGACAACACGCTGGGCTTTGGTAAAAAAATGATTTGGCTACGTAGCTCAGGCACCGAGCAGGCGTAACGCCTCGCGGTTAAACGCGGGCAAATCGTCCGGTGTCCGACTGGTAACCAGCTGATCTTTATCGACCACGACTTCCTGATCGTAAAATTCCGCACCCGCGTTTTTAACATCAATCACAATCGGTTTAACCGCGGTCAGTTTGCGTCCCCGAATCACATCGGCGCTGATCAGCAGCTGCGGGCCGTGGCAAATGGCAAACACCGGTTTGCCGCTATTCACAAAATCACGGGTAAAGGTGACAAAACGGTTGTCGCCACGCAGATAATCTGGTGAATGACCGCCTGGTAGCAGCAGGGCATCAAATTCTGCTGGCGTCACTTCATCGATGGATTTATCGATAGTCACGCTGGCTTCTCCTTTTTTGCCTTTCACCGTTTTACCCGCTTGTTTTTCAATGGTAATCACTTCGTGTCCGGCTTTACGGAACTCGTCTGCGGGTGAAGTAAATTCTGAATCCTCAAATTCATCAGTGATTAAAACGGCAATCTTCTTACTCATGTTTCCTCCGCGTTGTTGCATTGGATGAGGCGAATTTCTCACGATCGGGGATAATTACCTCGTAGACTATTAAGCCTGGTGCATGAGCCGGGGAGCGCAAGGCAGACAATTCTGTAAAGGAGCGAAGATGAGTCAGGTACTGATTACAGGCGCAACGGGGCTGGTGGGTGGTCACCTGCTGCGGATGTTGATTAATGAACCGAAAGTTAACGCCATAGCCGCGCCGACGCGACGCCCGTTGGGCGATATGCCTGGGGTGTTTAATCCCCATGACCCGCAACTGACCGACGCACTGGCGCAGGTCACCGATCCCATCGACATTGTGTTTTGTTGTCTCGGCACCACGCGGCGGGAAGCGGGGAGCAAAGAGGCGTTTATTCATGCCGATTACACGCTGGTGGTGGACACCGCATTAACCGGGAGGCGACTGGGTGCTCAGCATATGCTGGTAGTCAGTGCTATGGGTGCCAACCCCCACTCGCCGTTTTTCTATAACCGCGTCAAAGGGGAGATGGAAGAAGCATTAATCGCCCAGAACTGGCCGAAATTGACCATTGCCCGTCCGTCGATGTTGCTGGGCGATCGCAGCAAGCAGCGGATGAACGAAACGCTTTTTGCGCCGCTATTCCGTTTACTGCCTGGAAACTGGAAATCCATTGATGCGCGAGACGTGGCGCGGGTCATGCTGACAGAAGCGATGCGGCCTGAGCATGAAGGCGTGACTATTTTAAGCTCTTCAGAATTACGCAAAAGAGCTGAATAATTATTCCCAAGAATTGATAGTGAGCGTAATATTCACGCGCTTAATTATCATAACTTATTCCTGGGGAATGCTATGACTGGTCAGTCTTCATCTCAGGCGGCAACGCCCATTCAGTGGTGGAAACCCGCGCTTTTCTTTCTCGTTGTCATTGCCGGACTTTGGTATGTGAAATGGCAACCTTACTACGGTAAAGCCTTTACTGCCGCCGAAACTCACAGTATCGGTAAATCTATCCTTGCGCAGGCGGATGCTAATCCGTGGCAAGCTGCGTGGGACTACGCGATGGTCTATTTCCTCGCGGTATGGAAAGCGGCGGTGCTGGGGGTGATCCTCGGGTCGTTGATTCAGGTGCTGATCCCTCGTGACTGGCTGCTACGCACGCTGGGGCAATCGCGCTTTCGCGGGACGCTGCTGGGGACGCTGTTTTCGCTGCCGGGTATGATGTGTACCTGCTGTGCGGCACCGGTCGCGGCGGGGATGCGTCGCCAACAGGTATCGATGGGGGGCGCGCTGGCATTCTGGATGGGGAATCCGTTGTTAAACCCGGCGACGCTGGTATTCATGGGATTTGTCCTTGGCTGGGGCTTTGCCGCGATTCGTCTGGTGGCGGGGCTGGTGATGGTGTTGTTGATTGCGACACTGGTGCAAAAATGGGTACGTGAGACACCGCAAACGCAGGCGCCAGTCGAAATTGACATGCCGGAAGTGCAGGGCGGATTCTTTAGCCGCTGGGGTAGGGCGCTATGGACGCTTTTCTGGAGTACGATCCCGGTATATATCCTTGCCGTACTGGCGTTGGGTGCCGCTCGCGTCTGGTTATTCCCCCATGCCGATGGTGCTGTCGATAACAGCCTGATGTGGGTGGTGGCGATGGCGGTAGCGGGATGCTTGTTTGTCATTCCCACGGCAGCAGAAATTCCGATTGTACAAACGATGATGCTGACAGGTATGGGAACCGCTCCGGCGCTGGCATTGTTAATGACGCTTCCTGCTGTAAGTTTGCCGTCGCTGATAATGTTGCGTAAAGCGTTCCCGGCGAAAGCCTTATGGCTGACGGGTGCGATGGTGGCGGTGTCTGGTGTGATTGTCGGTAGTCTGGCGCTGTTGTTCTAAATATAGCGGATGCGGCGCGAGCGGGCGCCTTATCCGGCCCACGGTTGTGTCGTTGTAGACCTGATGCGACAAACGTCGCATCAGGCAAAGGCAAACTGCACAAAACTTACCGCCTTCTCCCCCCCAGCAAACTCCCCAACATCCCACGCACAATCTGATTCGTCACCTGGCGGGCGGCGCTTTTCGCCATTGTTTGTACCACGCCGTCGCGTTTACCGCCGCGCGGCCCGGTGCTGCCAAACAAAATATCCTTCAATCCACCAAGAATGCCGTCATCCACCGCGACCTCTTTCCCTTTCGTGGGGGGATTATTTTGCTGCTCGGTACTGGCCTGCACACCTTTTTGCAGCATCTCATAGGCGGACTCGCGGTCCACCTCATCTTCATATTTGCCATACACCGGGGAGTGATTAATCAGGCCATTACGCTCATCTTCCGTCACTGGCCCCATTCGTGAACAGGGGGCAATCACCATCGCCCGTTCGACCACTGAAGGACTTCCTTTCGCATCGAGAAACGAGATTAACGCCTCGCCGGTCCCCAGTTCCTGAATCGCCTTTTCGGTATCAAACGCCGGATTGGCCCGCATGGTTTGCGCCGCAGCTTTTACCGCTTTCTGATCTTTGGGCGTAAAAGCCCGCAAAGCATGTTGAACGCGATTACCTAGCTGGCCGAGCACATTATCCGGGATATCCGACGGGTTTTGCGAAACGAACCAGACGCCCACGCCTTTTGAGCGAATAAGCCTTATCACCTGCTCAATCTTATCCAGCAGTACCTGTGGCGCATCGTTAAACAGCAGATGTGCTTCGTCGAAGAAAAACACCAGTTTTGGTTTCTCCAGATCGCCCGCTTCCGGCAATTGTTCATACAACTCTGAAAGCATCCACAGCAGGCTGGCTGCATACAGTTTCGGCATCTGATAAAGCTTTTCGGCGCTGAGGATATTAATAACGCCTTTACCGTTGGCATCGGTGCGCATCCAGTCTTTGATATCCAACATCGGCTCGCCAAAAAAGTGTGCTGCGCCTTGTTGTTCCAGCGACAACAGCCCGCGCTGGATGGCACCAACCGATGCGCTACTGATATTACCGTACTGATTCTGGAAGGATTTGGCGTTATCGCCGATGTACTGGGTAATCGCCCGCAAATCTTTAAAGTCGAGCAGTAACAGCCCCTGATCATCAGCAATGCGGAAGATGATATCCAGCACGCCAGATTGCACATCGTTGAGATTCAACAGTCGCGCCAGCAACAGCGGCCCCAGGTCTGAAAGCGTCGCCCGCACCGGATGGCCTTTCTCACCAAAGATATCCCACACCACCACCGGATTAGCATGTGGTTGCCAGTCATTGACGCCGATATTTTTAAGCCTTGCGAGCAGTTTTTCCGAAGATGTACCTTCCTCCGCTACTCCCGTTAAATCACCTTTCACATCGGCCATAAACACCGGAACACCGATTTCCGACAATGACTCTGCCAGTTTTTGCAGCGTAACGGTTTTACCCGTCCCCGTTGCGCCAGTAATCAGCCCGTGACGGTTAGCCATTCCCGGCAGTAAAAACAGTTCTGTGTCCGGCGTACGGGCAATTAACAGGGGTTCGCTCATGAGATATCCTCCAGTTTCCTGCCTGGAGTATAGGCAACGGCTGCGCACTCTTCACCGCTAAATTCAGCAGATTGCGAGACGCCTTCCAAAGAGATTTAAAAGCCGGGCGACAGGCACCCGGCAAAGGGATCAGAAGTCGGCTTTCAGGACCACTCGGTAGCGCGCTTTACCATCGCGTACATGCTGAATGGCGTCGTTAATTTTCGACATTGGGAACAGTTCGGTGGTCGGCGCAACCTTGCTGCGGGCGGCAAAGCGCATCAGCTTACGCAACTCATAAGGCGTGCCGGTAGCAGAGCCAGAGACACTACGATCGCCCGCAATCAGCGTAAAGGCCGGAACCGGCAACGGCGTGAGAACCGCACCGACGGTGTGGAAATTACCGCCATACGTCAGCGCCTCAAAATAGGGCTGCCAGTCGAGGCTGACGTTCACGGTATTGATAATGAGATCGAACTGTCCCGCCAGTGCTTTCAGAGCCTGCGGATCGCGGCTATTCACCACTTTATCGGCACCCATCGCCAGCACTTCCTGCTCTTTCGCCGGATTAGAACTAAAGGCTGTCACCTCGCATCCCATTGCGTGCAGAAGTTTTATAGCGATATGCCCCAGCCCGCCACTACCAATTACCCCAACGCGGCTGGTGGCAGTGATATGGTGCATCAACAGTGGTTTAAAGACCGTGATACCGCCGCACAACAGCGGCCCGGCAGATTCGATATCAATATTTTCCGGCAGTGGGATTACCCATTGCCAGTCCGCACGCAACTTCTCAGCAAAGCCGCCGCGATTCATAATCGTCGGCACCGCGCCTTGCTCACAGTTGATCTGATTACCGCTAATACAGGCGTCGCAGTGACCACAGCTACGCGCCGTCCAGCCAATCCCGACACGCTGACCGACCTGCAAACCTTTATCCTGCGCGGCGATCCCGAGCGCCACCACGCGACCAATCACCTCATGCCCGGCAACCAGCGGATATTGTGAAAATCCCCATTCGTTGTCGATCATCGACAGATCGGAATGGCAGATCCCGCAGTAATCCACCTGCACTTCGACATCTTGTGGCTTCAGTTCACCGGGATCGTACTCATAAACTTCCAGTTCGCCGCCAGCCTCTTTTGCGGCATAGCTTTTTATCATCGACATATTTTTGTCCTTCTCTGGTGTTGTCTGGGAAGTGTAGAGCATGGCAGGGCGGGGTGCCTGGAGTGTGACAAAGGTTACACATCGCGGTATGTAATGCTGAAATTTTCAGCACTTAGCGAGGTGGGAGCAAGCTGGCGCTTGCATGGTGGCGCGTGACAGGTATAATCCACAACGTTTTCCGCATACCTCTTCAGTGCCGAAGTGGCGAAATCGGTAGACGCAGTTGATTCAAAATCAACCGTAGAAATACGTGCCGGTTCGAGTCCGGCCTTCGGCACCATCGGAACATCAATAGACGTCAACGGACGTCTTTTTTTGTGCCTAAAATCCAGTATCCGCAAGGCCTTGCCCCGCTTTTCAGTCAACCGACGTCAATCTGAGTTACCCCACATCAACATGCTTGTGAGTATAGAACCGAGTATATATGCTGGTTCGATAATGCTTATATACTCACGGCAGCACATGGAAGGAGAACTTTTATGGCTCTGACAGATATCAAAGTGCGTTCTGCAAAACCGCAGGAAAAGGAGTACACCCTTGTCGATGGGGATGGCATGTTTTTGCTTATTCACCCTAACGGCTCAAAATACTGGCGGTTTCGCTTTCGCTTTGGTGGCAAGCAACACCTGATGGCGTTTGGGGTTTACCCTGAAATATCCCTCGCTGATGCTCGTCAAAAGAGGGAAGAGGCCAGAAGGCTTGTTGCTGCTGGAATCGATCCTCGCGAACACAAACGGGCCGTGAAAGAAGAACTGGCGAAAGAAGATATTACCTTTGAGTCAGTTGCCAGAGAGTGGCATGCCGCTAATAAAAAATGGTCAGAAGAACATAGCCGAAGGGTGTTAAAGAGCCTGGAAGATAATTTGTTCCCAGCAATTGGGAAGCGGAGTATTGATAGTTTTAGCACGCGCGATCTCCTTGTTCCTATCAAAGGAGTTGAGGCTACAGGGCGTTTTGAAGTGGCTTCGCGTCTTCAGCAGCGTACCAATGCGATTATGCGTTATGCAGTGCAAAGCGGTTTGATCGATTACAATCCTGCTCAGGAGATGGCTGGGGCAGTTGCTTCCAGTAACCGTGTTCATCGTCCTGCACTTGAGCTGAAACGCTTACCTGAACTACTCCGCAGAATTGATAGTTACACGGGACGCCCTTTAACTCGTCTGGCTGTTGAACTCACCTTGTTAATCTTTATTCGTTCAAGTGAACTGCGTTTTGCGCGTTGGTCTGAAATAGATTTTGAAACGGCAATGTGGACAATACCGGCTGAACGAGAAGCTATTGAAGGAGTGAAGCATTCGGAACGTGGCTCGAAAATGCGTACTCCTCATTTAGTGCCACTTTCTCGTCAGGCACTGGCAATCCTTAAACAGGTTCACAAGCTTAGTGGCGAGCGCGATTTTGTTTTCGTTGGAGATCACAATCCTTGTAAACCGATGAGTGAGAATACAGTGAACAAGGCGCTGCGCGTGATGGGATATGACACTAAGATTGAGGTTTGCGGTCATGGCTTCAGGACCATGGCATGTAGCTCGTTGATTGAATCTGGATTGTGGTCGAGAGATGCAGTTGAACGGCAGATGAGCCATATGGAGCGTAACTCTGTGCGGGCGGCTTATATTCATAAGGCGGAACATTTGGATGAGAGACGATTGATGTTGCAATGGTGGGCGGATTATCTAGATGTGAATCGGGAGAAGGGGATTAGCCCGTTTGACTATGCGAAGATTAATCGGGGTAATATTTAGTGTGTATGTTTAATTAAGGTACAACTAATCAACCAGCTCAACTAGCCTCACTTTGGAGGCTGGTTGATAGATTTGGATTTGACCCGCCGTCTTTGGAAGTGTTTTGTATCATTGGTAACGCTGTACGAATAGGGAAAGATACTATGTTGAAATCGCTCGTAATGATTGTGTCGAAGGGCCTATAGATATCGTGGGTTAGCTTTTATAGAATAGGCGAATTCTTACTTTAGAGAACATGAAGTTATGAGCGCAATCACATTACGTAAAGCGTTGGGTGTACTTGCGAAGTCATCTTCGTTTTCCGTCACCACCGTAACACACCGTCAGAAGGATGAGTTCGATCAGTTAAAGGAACAACTCTTTGTTAAACAAGAGATTGAAACTGAATTGCAACGCTATCTGGATGTTGCTAGACCCGGTGAAATCATTTTTTTGTGTGGTAGTAGCGGGGACGGAAAGTCCGAAATTTTAACCCGCTGTCAGTCAGATCCGCGTTATCAGCGGCGATTTATTTTCCATCTGGATGCCACTCATAGTTTTGCCCCTCGACAATCAGCTATTGATGCTTTGAATGAGTTATTTGCTAATCATCATCAGCAGTCATCTCCATTGCTCATTGGCATCAACACCGGAATGCTTGCCAACTTTGCCCGAGAAGGTGCTGAATGCCATAAGGTGATCCGGTCTGCAATTGACTCATTTTTATCAGGGCAGCAGGATGCAAGCCGTCCTTATCGTAACGAGAATTGTTCTTTTTTTGATTTTGAACACTATCCTAAATTCCAGTTTAACGAAAATAAAAACTATTCATCATTTATTAAAGCCTTATTAGATAACTTAACTCGAGACGATGATAACAATTTATTTCAGTTTATCTTTCGGCGCGATGAGTTAATTAATCCAGATCTAAAAGAGGTCGCAAACTTTAAATTGCTTTGCATGCCTGGCGTGCAGAATGTATTAATTACGCAGCTCTTTAAAGCGCGGTTGATTAAAGACCAGTTTGTCACGACCCGAACGCTGCTGGACTTTCTGCATCATCTGTTGATGGGGCCTGGCTACTTATTTGATAATCTCTTTATCGGTGCAGAAAATGATCTGATTAAAAAAGTTTCCGATTTTGATCCCGCCAGATTGCACACCTATGAACTTGATCAGTTTGTTTTGCGCTATGAACTGGGACTGGTTGACGCTGATCTCGATGATTTTTTAGCCGCACTTGAGCCGTTGCACATTAAGTTTGATCGCCAGAGCGTTAAGCCCGGTGACGCAACCTCCTTGATCCGGCTTTTCTGGCTGTTGCAGCACGAGTCGTTGGGTAATGATTATCATCGGAGATTTTCCGCGTTCTTTAACGAATCGTTGTTTGAACGTTACTCAGAAATCTGGCATTTGCATAGAAATTACACAGCAGATCCGGAGCAAAAAAGATCACTGAATCGCTTCTATGCTTTTGAGCTTATCGCGGGTATCCAGCGCTATGCTAACCGCAAAGCACCTGAATTAAGTATGCAAAAAGAAGAGTTCTTTTTGGGTGAGTTTGGTGGGGTAAAAATAACCGCACCGGTAGAGGTGAAGCCTGATTGGGATGCTATCCGTAATAAACATACGGCTCATCCAACTGGCTTCGATGTCTATTTAAAGGTGGGGCGAAATCCACTGCCGCATATCCATATCGGGCTTAATTTGTTCGAATTACTGGACAAGTTGAATAATGGCTATCGTCCGAATAAATACGATAAAAATGCCATCGTGTTACTGGATGAAATTGTTGAGTTGATCGCGGAGCAGGCTAAATCCAGCAGCGAAATCAAATTTTATGATGGCAGACAACGGGTTTATCGTGCAAAGGCGGATGACGATATGATCACTATTAGCGGTATGGAGAGTTAGCAGAATGTACCCTATCGCAAACGAGTTAAAAGTGGGTAACAATCAACTGGATAGTTACCTGCCTGTGCGCAATAAAAATAACGATATTAGCTGGCAATTCGTCACCGGTCTGGTCCTTAGCTACGCCCTGAAACGCAAAATCGAAGCTTACGATCCCGAACAATTCCGTGAAGATTGTAAAACACATCTGCAGGAGCTGCTTGATGAGCCTGCATTCTGGTCCGTGCTGGAACGGATGTATTTTTCCAGTCAGGATATTTTCCGTGTCTCCCCACTTTTTTTACTGTTCCACGCCCAGTTTAATGGTGAAAAAATAAGTGCCGGTTCAACGGCAGATAAACGACTTGGCACGCTATTTGCCAATTTGATGGGAGATTTCAGCCTCCGTTATCCCATACAGGACAGACTGAACTTCATCGAGCAGCAAATGCTGAATAAGCTCAATGAAAAAATAAAGCTGTTGGGGAAAGGACCGTTTGCCGAAGAGCAACCGTATCTCCCGTATATGGTAACGTGTTTTCAGTCTGATCTGGCATTTCTGGCAGAACATCCGCAGTACCTTTTACAGGAATTGACCAACACCCTACGTTTGTACGCTTTTAGCTGGTGCGCTCAACTGGCGCTCAATCTGGACAACTGGCAGGATGGCGAACCACAAAGCAAATCACTGTTTTTTATTCTTGATAGCGAAAAAGCCAGCTCCGAACGGGAAAAGGTGAAACGTTATGGTTATAAGCTGTTCGCTAGCCAGAGCGAAAAACTGTTCCCGGTTCTCTCTGCACTTGAGGTTTTGCAGTGGGGAAAAGGACAGAAAAAGCGTCCGTTATGGCAGATTTATCAAGATACTCTGAATGATTCAGACTCATCTGCCCGAGTACTTAATGACCTTAACGTTTATTTGCAGGATTTTATTGTGGATCGAGGCCTCCCGCTTCGTGAACGCGCAACAAACCTGGAAAATGCCTTCAAACAGCTCTTAGCCGTTGCCGTAGAGCAGTTTCAGGGTAAAAAAACTGACCGCGCCACGGTCAATCGTAAATACGTTAACGAGTTGGAAAACCAGATTTGCACTGACTTCATTCAGGTCCGTGGTCGGGCAGGAAAAGTGCTGGTGCTGAATCAGGATCGTCTTCTGTTACTGACCAATCTCACTGTGGGCAAAAATGACAAACTCCGCCTGCATGAACTGCTGCGTGGTTTTGAACAGCGCGGTTTTTATCTTGACAACCAGTCGGCGCAAACGCTGGTGGCGTTTTATGAACGCATGGGAAATGTAGAGCGAATGAGTGATAGTGGAGACGCCGTGTATGTCCGTAAAACAGTATGAAACCTATCTGGCAGAAACCTTTATTGAATGGGTAGGTGGCATCATTCAGCCTGGCGAGCGCTACCAGTTCAAATCTCCCGATCCCGATAATGCCCTAAAACTCTGGGAAGCATTCGTCTCTCTGGCGAACGGCAATCGGCTGGAAATTGCGTCAGGGCAATATATTGATTGCCTCCCCTGCAATGGTATTCAGCTTATTCCTGTACTGCATGGTGCTGAGGCTCCAGCATTCACAGAAAACTACATTTCTCATTTGCGCGATGAAGTTGCAGGGCGCAGCGGCATTTTTGCCCAAACAGCGCTGTTGATTATTCACAACAGTATGCTCGATACCCTGATTAACAGCACGAAAGACGTGGCGGCACCGGATGCTATCTGGTACCCACAAACTTTCAGTCATCAACTGGAAAAGCTCATTACCACCGACAGTAACCGTTCGGAATTGTCCCGTTGTTTGCTGGAGGATCAACTGGCGACGGTACTGGATGAAGGCGCGACCGTATTTGGTTTTTCGTCGCTGTATCGCCTGCTGGATGATGGCAATCTGGATTTCTCCGAGCTTCATCTGTTTAAAGATGATGAACTACTGAACTATAGCCAGAAGCAGCTACGCACCCGACTGAATGAAAACCGGAAATTATATCGCCAGATAGAAGATAGTGTTGAACGCTACAGTGGACAGCTGGAGAATGTGCTGCCTGAGTTTAGTTCAAAATTCATTCAGGAGCATTTTTACGATAAAGATGACTGGCGTGAACTCGATTTCTCCGACTACAGGAAAGAGAAAGAACAGAATAGTGAACAAAAACTGGTGCTGGAAAACGTCTCCGTCGAAAATGGCGAGGTTTGGCAACGGGCGAAAAGCGCCAGTAAGGCAGGCAAACGTGACATCAGCCTGCTGGTGCAGGTGCAGCCAGGACAATCAAAAGCTGAGCTGGAGTTCAGTTTTCAGGGCAACGATCTTCAGGATAACCAGATAAAGATTGCCCATAATCGTCAGTTAAAGAATGCACCTTTCTGGCGCACCAGCCGGGCGGGCGGCAAGACTTCCCGCATTCTGGCGTCGGTGCCTTTTGATGGGCATCCCTGCTTCTTTAGTCTCGAACTGACCAACCGCAATAATTCAGCCGAAGAGTATAAATTTCGCCTGTTGTTGGTCGAGCAGGGACAATTCTGGCTAAACGATATTCAGCACTGTTACCGTATCGAGCCAGGTAAAGATCAAATAACCCTTCAACTGGAAGATAACACGCTGCGTATTGCAGAGTCTGGCAACTTCATATTTACGTTGGATGACGAGAGCGAAGACATCGACTGCCAGCATTATGCTCAGGTGAATTTTGAGACGCTGGCAAATCAAAGTGACTTGGTTCAGTTTGTGCTCGTTTCCGGTGATTCCCGTCTGTCGTTTAACATCGAGGGGCCAGGAGCAGAAGAAGGGCTAACGTTACCGTTGCTTTTTGACCAAAGTCGTTTCAATAAGTTGTTCAAAGAAGAGGGCAATGCAACCTGGAACCGACTAAAAGGGCGCATCATACTCGATAATACTGAACACAAGGTCGTAGGTGTACGCCAGCAGTTGTTGATACTGGAAGCCTCATTAATTGAACAACGTCTGCTAGGTACGGGAAGTGACGATAGTGAGTTTGCGCTGGATGAACTTCTTGCCAGCTACCCCGATCTCCATAACGCCTATGAGCAGTTATTTGCCTACTATCATCGTCGTAACACCCTACCGAGTCTGGTGTCGTGGTCAGCAGAGTATCGCACACTGGTCAGCTACATTGTTACTACGTTTGAACAGTCACTCCAGCAAATCGGCCTGAGCAGAGCGCTGACAGCGCAGGAGAAACGTCTTCTCCATCTGGGGATCTGCCGCAATGATAGCCATGAGCGTCTCTCACCACTGCACCCATTAGTGCTGGCCTACCATCTACAACTGGCAGAAGCTATCGTTGCGGAGTCGGAACAGAACGATTCGGCTTCATTTGCCACACTACCGCCGATCACTCTTGATCGCCTGATGGTTTCCGGATTAATGCCGTTTGTTTACCACAGTGAGCATGAATACGCGCAACTACAGCCGGTGGAAGAAAACCGCTTCTGGATTGACGCGGTTCCCCAGCGGCAGGTCAGCCATGACTACGTTAAACGTCTGGTAAAAGACAAACTCAATGAGTTCACGGACGCTTACGCCCGGTTGTTCCAGAGCGCTGAAAACAGTGCGTTGATTATCAATGCCATTAATCAAGGGAATGCCAAAGAACTGTTTCTGGGATTAGTAGAATATTTTAAGCAAGAAAAAGAGCACGCTATTTCGGTGCATGTGAACTGCTACGATGAACGTTTGCTGCCTAATATGTTCGATCACTTTGCCGAAAGTGGTAGCTATGAGCAGCTTAAAAACGATCTCGATCTGAACAGCGGCGTATGGCGGGCAGAAGCCGATATGCTGATTGACCTGCTGCGTAGCCGGTTAACGTTCAGCAAGTTTGTCCTGCCGTCAGAAAGCGACAAGCTGGCCTATGCGCATCTGGCATTTTTCACCAATACAGCACCTGTAGATTGCCGCCAGATCCGCATTGAAGATGCATCAAGCGGGGTATTGTGTCATGGGTTGATCGCTGGGGAAGGTGCCGAAACGCAGGGGGATGCTTACTTTACCGCCTTTGGACTGCGAGATGTGGATACTGAGTCTTATTGCGCCCTGCGTCTTGCCAGACTAATCGGCTGCCTGTGGCAACCCGCACGTCAAAGCAACAGCCAGTATCATGGACAAGGGATCGGCCTGGCCGTGAGTGGCAATTTTAAACAGCTGCTCAATTACTCTTACAATAGCGCGCTCTGGACCACCATCATTGATCCTAAAGTCACCCTCGACTTTTTCACCAGTCAGAAAGATGTGGTGCTTATCCACTATTCTGACCAGTACACCAGTTGCGCAGGCTACGATGCCGTCACCGTCACGAAGCAGGTTGATTTGTTCCTGCGGTTGCTCCAGACAGGAAGCCAGACAGGGCAACCTGCTGTTGATAGTCAGCATTTGCTGGCTGAATTTAATGCCTTTAACGGTGAATGGCTGCTGAAAATGCTGCGCTCCAGTGAAAGGGAGCGTAAAGAGAAACACGGCATTATAGGCGCGTACAAATTTGTGCAATCCATGTTGCACCAGTCCGATATTTGCTGGATTCCGCTATCGGTGGCCGAAATGATCCGCGTGTCCGGCAATGTCGGGCTGAAAATGAAAGAGACTGATTTATCGAGAAATTTACAGGGTTATCGTAAAGGTGCCATCTCTGATGATGTACTCTTTGTGGGATTCAAAGAAGACCGCCTCTATCTGTTGCCGCTGGAAGTTAAAACTGGGGCGCGACCGGACTACAGCTATGCAGGCCAACAGGCTCGTGAGTTGAAACGCTACTTACAGCAGGACATTCTGGAACCACAGACGCTGGCATCACAGCTGTACCGGGCGCTCTTTATACGTCAGGTGCTGATGCAGGTGGAGAAACTGCGCCTGTATGGAGTGCTGGACAGCGACAAACTGGCTCCCTTGCTGGATCGACGCGAATGGTGGTTAACGGGTGACTATCAGTTAGGTGAGTTGACCGACTATGCGAACGGCTTCGTCGTGGCGCATGTGGACAGCGCAACCTGCTTCGATCTCTCTTATAAAGAGACACCGGAGAATATCTTACAGATTGAAATCCCTTATTCACTGCTGCCTTCGCTAATTGCTGCGCAGGGGAATGAACCACCGCTGGCGGAACGTTATCGGGTGCCGGAAAAATACCGACTTAAGCCAGAGTGTGATGCCACTCCTTCACAACCCGAAGTTGTGGTAGAAGTCACAACGCCGGCTACTGCACGGTCCATTTCGGAACCGGAGTCGTTACAGCCTGCTGTACCGGTGGCGACACCTGATATTAGCGATACTCCATTACAGGTCCTGTTTGGTCATGATGCTGTGCGTCAGAGCCCGTTACATTGGGAGCCAACCAACACCGCCAAGTTCATGAATACCAATACGGGCATTATTGGAACGATGGGCACCGGTAAAACCCAGTTTACTAAATCACTGGTCACACAGTTGATGCGTAATCAGTCCTGTAACGTTGAAGGTAAACCTATTGGTTTGCTGATCTTCGACTACAAATCAGACTATGTGGACGAGGCTTTTATTGATGCTACGGGGGCCAAAAAGTACAAGTTATTTAAGCTGCCTTACAACCCCTTATCTCTTTTTGGCGACACGCCAATGTTACCAATCCACACCGCTGGTGGACTATCGGAAACGATGGCGAAAGCCTATGGGCTGGGCCATAAACAGCAGCTCAAATTAGAAAATCTGATTTTAGAATGCTACGAAGCGGCAGGTATTTCGGCGGAAGATCCGACAACATGGTCAAGGACTGCGCCGACAATTGAGGATGTATGGCAGCGCTTCCTCGATCAGGAGAAGGTTGAAGAAGATTCGCTTTACGCAGCACTTTCTAAACTGGCGCGTTACAAGATATTCGAGACTATCCCGGAGAAGATGACCAGCCTGTACGAATTGATTGACGGCGTCACCGTGATCGAACTGGCTGGTTACCCGCCAGAAGTGCAAAACCTGGTAGTCGCACTTACGTTGGATCTGTTTTACGCTCAGATGCAAAAGCGCGGTAAACCGGTGGTGCGGGGGGATTATCGTCAGCTCACAAAAATGATTCTGGTGGACGAAGCCGATAACTTTATGCGTCAGGATTTTTCCAGCCTCCGTAAGATCCTTAAAGAAGGCCGTGAGTATGGCGTTGGTGCGATCCTGTCAACTCAGGAGATTACTCACTTTAAGACCGGGGAAAATAATTATGCCTCTTATATTTTGACCTGGGTGATCCATCGTGTTTCTGAAATTAGGAACGCGGATATCAAGGCGGTATTTAACGTTGATGATAAAGGAGAGCAGGAATCTTTGATGGGGCAGATTCGGCAGCTTGAGAAGCATTTTAGCCTGTATGTTGATGGAGATAAGCAGGTTAAGAAGATGCGTGATAAGGCATTCTGGGAGTTAAATTATGAAAAATAAGATGTTTCGCCCGGCATATAGTGCTAAATCCTCTATTTCTTTCGGTAAGGGAGTCCAGTCATGGGGAAGGTGAGGCATAGTCCATGGGGGAGTGTCCTCAAAGAGTTATGGGGACGGATTGTTAACACATTTAATAGTATCTCTTTCATTGCTTTTTTTCTTGCAGGAATACTTTTTGTCGGTGGTGTTGGATTATGGCTTCCTTACTTGTCAGCAATAATATCTGGGGATAAAAATGCATCATTTTTTGAGAGTGTAAATGTTTTTACTTATTCGTTTGCTATACTTGGAACCTTATGTGTGGATGTGATCTTAAATAACCAAAAATCTACAAAGGATTTTTTAGGCTTAGGGATGATATTTGGTGTTCTTGCTCTTATTTGTTGTGTTGTTGGGTACTTAACAACAAAGACAGGAAGTTCATATTTATTGAATATTGGTACCCTTATTACATTGCTTATATTTATATGTGCTAATGTAAATGACGATAAGTTTGATAATGATACCTCTCAAGCCGAACCTGATCCTACTGGATATCAAGAGGCTGCCCTATCTAATATTAAAGATGGTGAAAGAAATGAATAAATTCCCAATGAAGTTGCCAGCAATTAAAGTAGAACAACCGTTAGGGGATTTTTATGTTGTATCGATTCCTGCTGAAGTTTTGCTAGAAGTGTGCTATACAATTCGAGCTGAGATATTAGATGGTTATGAAGACCAATCTATCTCTCACGTTGGTACATTTATCAATAAATTAGTTGGTAACCAAAGGGTTACAACTAGGTCTCGGCTTGAGGAAATAAAGAGATATACTGAAACAGTAGATGCTAGTTTCCCAAACTCAATTATATTGGGTGTTAATTACTCTAGTAATGGAACTTTGGTTACAGATGAAGCTGTACGCTGGGATATAGAGCAAAAAGATAATGGTTTTTATTATCTTACGATTCCAACAGGAGAGAAATTAGCTTCTATTATTGATGGTCAACATCGAGTCTTTGGATTTACTAATTCAAACTGCAAAGATATGGAGTTGTTATGTTCAGTATATTTAGATCTCCCATTAGCTTATCATGGTAGAATCTTCACCAATATAAACATTAATCAAAGACGAGTGGATAAAAATCTAGCTTATAATCTATTCCAATTTGATATGGAACAAGGTGAGCCATCATCTTGGTCACCAGAAACTCTTGCAGTTTATTTCACTCGCGTTTTATCAGAAGATGAAAAATCACCACTTAGAGGAAAGATAAAACTAGGCGTCGTGAATGGAGGTTCAAATTCAACTATATCAATGGCATCAATAATTGATGGAATTTTATCATTAATTACAAGTAATCCAAAAACCGACAGAGATATATTGCAAACTAAAAAAGTTTCTGAAGGTCGTGATAGAAATATGCTGATGAGTATGCCATATAAAGCCCCTTTGAGAAAACTATATATTGACAATAAAGATAAAACATTATTTGATATCATTTTAAATTTTCTTGAAGCCATTGTAAATAATCTATGGAAATATAATGTATTCAAAAAAACACTGGGTATACAGGCATGCTTTGATTTTCTTAAAATAATCTGCGAAGATGATGGCTATTTACACTTTGATATTAACGAATTGTTTGAAAAAGCATCGCTTGTTAATTTTGACGATCCATTTTTTGGTGTTCAGTCAAAATTAAGGGTTAGAATTAAAAACACTCTTATTGTTGCTTCAGGAATAAAAATGCTGAGTGATTTGAATATAAAAAATGATGCGGATTATTCAGAGTACGAAAGACTATTAGCGGATATCTAAAAGATTACGCAATGCCGAAATTTTATTTTTGGCATTGCGTATAAGGTAAATAATAAGTTATAAGGCTTTAACTATCGATAATAATGTACGATAATTTCTTAATCCTGCAATTCCATCTTCAACATGCGATGCCCATGCCTTAATTATCTCCCTCTGCTCCAGTTGCGGATAAAGCATCTTTAAAATCAATTCCGTAGCTTGCAACGTTTCCCCTAGCCACGTAATTTTGTCCAACACCAGCGTACCATCCAGCTTCTTATTATCTCTCTCCGGCGAATAGCGAAACTCACTCTCTACCGAGCGGAAAAACGCCAGTCGGGCGGCAACATTGGGTGTAATCCCAGTATACCCTTTAAGCTTTTTAAGCTGATCTTCAGTCTGACGGCTAAGCGCCATTCGATTTGGGAGCATCAGATAGCCTCCTTAGTTAATTCCCAGAAATAACCAGGTTTCAGGGTCGATGATTTAGTATGTGCATTAAACACAATCTCATAAGCATGAGAGATATCATCACGCAACTGATCGACAAAATAGCGTTCATCTACTTCAGTATCGGTAGAAAGCAATACAACCTGATGACTGGCTTCAGGGAAGTAGTGATTAATCAATTTATCTCGATGTTGAGAGTCCAGACGACCCAATGGTGTATCAATGATCACTGGTAAATCACGGCCAGAGGTTTTCGCCAGCGCCTCAAGAATAGCAATTGCATAAATCTGTTTTTCACCAGCAGAAAGTAACTTACGGTTAATTACTGAGCCATTCTCATCAATTAATTCAACATCAAACGTTTGAGGGTTGATATGTGCACTAAGTTGTAAATCCTCTTTGCGAGCCAACTTACGGTAAGCAAGCTCGAAGTTTGTCGACAGCGTTTTTACCCGAGCCTGGGTTAATACATCACTGTAGCGATCGAGTAAATTTATCGTTTCCTGAGCATTCTTAAACGCACTGCTATAATTGTGCTGATAACGAGCGGCGTCATGCGCTTTTTGAATCTGGCGAACACAATCCAGTTGCTGCTGTTTTGTACGTTTAGCATCTTCCAGCAATGACCGATATTTCTGCAATTGGGTTTCGCGCTGCCTATCTAGGCCACGTAATTTTTCAAAGAGATCCATCAGCTGATCATCTTCAGGAGCGCGGGCAATATTAGCAGCCGCTTGTTCTAACTGTTGTTCAATCTCAGATAACTGTGTGCGATAAAGCTCAAAACGCTGCCATGCTCTTTTACTATCTATCTCAATAGACTGTTGAAGCATACCTGCTTCACGCTCAGAGATATCAAAGAGCAAATCACCTTTTGGTTTCGTTGCCATATAATCTTTTAGATTATCGGTAATCGCTTCAGCTGCTATTTTGCCAGTCCCTGCAGAACGAAATGCAATATCATTTCTGAGTTGCGTTAAAAACTGGCTCAGCTCTTTTTCAAAGCTTTTTGCCTGTTTAATCTGCGTTTCATCAGCAATTTGTTGCAGCAAACGAGACAAAATAGTGGGTGCAAGCGCATAAGGTAGCGAGCCATCGCATTCTTGTCTCAGTGCTTTTTCCAGATGTTCTTTATCTTTTAGCAGTGTTTCGACTTTCTGTTTTTCCTGCGCTTTAGTCTGGGCAAAAGCGCCCCCCTGAGCATTTAGCAAGCCTTCATAACGGGTTATATCTTTAGACAGAAACTCAATCCGCGATTTGGCAAAATCGGCGCTTTCCAGCAGTGCTTCTGTCTGGCAGGCTAATTCTTTACTCTGTTTTTCAAGCTCTGCAATATGTTGTTGCTGAGAACTTGCTAGCTGACTGGATTGCTGACGCTTAACAAAAATCATTAAATCGTTACGCAGTTTAGAGATGAGATCCAGCCCCAATAAGCGTCGAACGGCAGTGCGTAAAATATTACCGGATTCGTCCTCAGCAAGTTCTGCAATTTTCTCGCCATCGAAAAAGAACAAATCAGCAATGCCATGCGGAATTAACTCATTTAGAAATCCCTGGCACTGATCGTAATCCAGCTCACTGAGTGGCTGCCCATCCTGTTGCAGAGAAAGGCGGTCTCTCTTCCCCTTTTTCCAGGTTCGCGTAACGGTAAATTCGGCCTCATGACCGCCTTTATTATAGGTAAACGTCAATTCTACAGACGCTTCTTCCGGCTGCTCAATATAGTATGCGCCGTTATGAATCAATGCGCTGAGTTGTTCGATATACTCTTGCTGTTGAGTCGCTAGCCCAAACGCCAGTCGTCCATACAACGCGATGCGGATCGCCGACAGGATAGACGTTTTCCCTGCGCCGTTTAAACCACCAAACAGCACAATAGGTCGTGGATTCAAATCGTGCGGACGCTTTCTGGGTGCCAGATCAATGGTATGTGTACCGTTAAATACTCGAAAATTACGTAATACCAGCTGTTTAATGAGCACGTTATTTCTCCTCCCCAGTCAGGGATCCACTGGCATCAACAATTCTGCGCTGTAAAACCTGAAGTTCAGCTTCCAGCTTTGTAAGCTCTTCCTGATGGATATCCCGTTCAACTCGTTTTTGCAGAGTGACCTGTTGTTGTTCAATTTCTTCGAGAGTGCCCCAGTCCTGCTTTAAAATCGTGCCAAGTTTGTCAAAAATGCCCTGACGACGGCTTAACCCTTCCATTGAAACTTCCAGCTCAATGAGTTTCATCACCATTTCAGGCACAACGTCAAACCCCTGCGCTATCTGCACCAACAGATCTGCATCGCTGGCATCAAAGCGCGACTGATCGTCCACCACCCAGTCTAAATCCTGCTGATACACTTCGCGATAAATACCCGGCAGCGTGTCATACCAGTCTGGTTCATTAGGATCTTTCAACCACTCTTGACGAATCGCATGTAGCTCTGGTTTGGTAATTAACGTAATGGTATGGCCCTGAGCATTTAAATCGCGCTCAATCTCCAGCAACTCTTTCAGCCACTGCTGACGGTATTTTAGCCAGTAAGGACCTGGAACATGCTTACGCTCAGCCCCCGGCTCATCACTTTCTTTAGCGTACTGATAGCTCACCTTACCAGTACGGCGCTTATAGTTTCGAAACGTGTCTTTATTCACCGGATCGGTGGTAAACGCCAGCAGATCACGATATTTCAGCAATGGAGACATCCATTCTTCACCGTTTTTAATCAGGCTTTCCATCGCCTTATCTTTAGTGACAACGGTACAGGTCCAACAGCCAAAACGCGAGTTGCCGCAGGAAGGGGTACTTTCGTCGATCACCAGGGGACACTCACCCTGTGCGGAAGAGTCCATATACAGCGTCCACAGAGGACGGTTGTTTCCACCCCACGGGCTTTCCCATTCGTCGATATCTTCAGGAGCATAGCGGAACGCGCCGCGCAGCAGTTTCCAGACGTCTTCTACATCCCAGGTATCAATAGGGGTATAGATAAACGCATTTGCCAGAGTGGTATGCCGGGCCAGGCGTGAGCCATCAATTTTGTGCTTGGCGATGACCTGCGCACGGGAGGCACTCTCACTACTACGTGAGCCGAGGACAACAATTACTTCATCAAACTGGCTGACCTTATCTTTAATAAAGTCACTTACCGGGTTGATTTTCATACGCTCGGTACACCAGCGAAAACTACGGGTTGGGGCCGGATAACCTTTCCCCAGTAAATTGACCCAGAAGGTTTCATTAGTTTTAGGCGTTACCGCATGTTGAGTGATCGGCAGGCCATTACGCTTTGCGCCTGCCTCGATCTGCAACATCGTTTTCTTAATTAAATCTACTACTACTGGTGTTTCCACCAGCGTATCGGATGACACTACAAAAACATCTTTGCTGCGCATTTCCGGGGGCAGGCCGAGCAGGGCCAGATACACCAGCGTGATCACGGCGGAAGAATCTTTTCCGCCGCTATAGCCAATTACCCACGGACGCTTATCCGCACAATAAATTCTTTGAACCTCAGCAACATATTCGGCCAGAGGGCGTCCAGCGAACTGCTCCTGATTAATAAAATCTTCGTATTCGGCCAAATCGTAGGCCTGAACTAATTTACTCATGAGACAACCATTTGAGCTTCAAGCTCCTGTTCTTCAGGAGTGAGGGGGATTGAGAGCGCGGTTTTTAGCGCATTACAGGTGAGCTGGATCGCCGTACTGGTTTTACTCAGTTTGCCGTGCTGCATCGCACGTTTGACGAGCTCCGGGTTGTTTCTGCGCCAGTTAAAAGTTTTAAGTGCAGCTATTTTCTCCGGCCATTGCTCAGGATAATCCGTTAGCAGGGTATATCCCAGTTGCCCAAGTGCCTGCAATCCAATGCCATGAGCGTGAACATAATCTTGTCGTAACTGAACCGGTGAAACCTCTTTTTTAGCCGCTAGCTGCCAATCTGGCATCACGCTAAAAATAGCTTGCCAGTATTGGGTTGCTATTTGGGTGCATTCCTCAAAGTTGTTCTCTTTGGGATCTTTACCCAACAATGCGCGGGTAGCCTGCTTGATGCTGCTCAACGTAAATAACTTATTCGACCGCTGACTGATGCCAGATTTTTCCAGTTCTGTCATCCCAACAAACGGCTCTATGGACATCGCCAGGTAACGTGCCAGATTTGAACTGGCATCGCGATGATCGTATAGAGACGCCAGCGACGGGCTGGGGCGAATGGCGTATTTATTCAGATCGGCGAACATCTGCTGGCTACGTTTTAAGCCTTCATCAACAAAGAACAACACCGGAATATTATCCTGGCCTAGCTCCGGGCGAGCATCCAAAGCGTCTTCAATCGCTTTACGGCGATGCTGACCGTCATTGATCAGAATTTGTGCATCCATTGGCACGCATAACGTCCCCAGGTTGTTGGAGTTGGGAAACTCATCAAACTGAACGTCAACGGCAATAGACGCTGTCAGAGCTGAAAACACATAATCTTTTGGATTTTCCAGCAGATAACGCACCATTTCGGGGATACGTGATTTATTCAGCGTCCGCTGCGCGCGTAGCTCAGGTGGTACGTCATTTTCATCAAAGCTGAATATCTTGGGAATGATGCGCATCGGGCACGTGGCAATGTAGAAAGGACGACCAGCCTGAATGCCACGTATAGCTGGAAAAGAGTAGCAATAATCTGCATCAACACTAGCCATGCTGTAATCCGTAAAAGCATAAGGTGAATTTAGTTACGTTATATTTTACGTAACACTGGCTAGAAATTACAGCTTTTTCACGTAATAAATTGCGTACCACCTTTCAATATACCCGCAATTTTGCTCTATAACCTAGAGCAACCGTGCAGACATGCTCTGTTCTTCAGTAGAGCGCTAACGTATACCGTTTTCGACTGCGATTATAGCGGCAAAATGATACCCGGACGGGGCGATTACTAACGACACAGAGCGAAGACGGTTGCTTTTGAAGGATAAAAAAGAAGAAACTAGTTCACCGTCTCGCTTGTTTATTCTACTTTTATCATTAACCGCCCGAGTGGCTTCAGCCATTCAGGAGAAGCGATGCGGTGACAACCATTGCAGCGTATAAATTTTGATTAAAGGTAATCAGAATGTGGTCGATGGTAATTCCGAGTACAGATTAATATATTAAACGGGTAAAACAATGTCCTGGCTTAATTCCCTCTTAGTGGCGCTTACGTCTGTGGAACCCCATTGGGTTCCTTTCACCGTTATCGGCCTCGTTACCTTTGCCTTTGTCTGCTTTATTTTCTTTTATTTGCTGAGATCCATCAGAATTATTTATGGACTAAAAAAATACACGCGATCAATTACCAGCATTGAAAAAAGTGCGCCAGAGGTCCAGCTTGAGCACCTTAAGAGCCTGTTTCAGCGGCCTGAACTCAGGCATGCGTGGAATGAGTTCGAAGAATCGTTGCACTCACAATATGAACTGGAGGATGGCGAAGAAAAAATCGTCCGTATTCGGGCTACTGCACCGAGCGCTAGCTTTTTCTCGGAGCAACAACTGGTCGATATTCCGCTGAACACCGAATTTTTCAAACACCTGCCCGGTATTCTGACCGGTATGGGGATTATCGGCACCTTCTACGGTCTGATGATTGGTCTCAACCACTTCGACCCCAGCACACCGGAGCAGGTCTCCAGCAGCGTCAATAATCTGCTGCGCGATGTGCTGTACGCCTTTCTGGGTTCTGCATTTGCTATTTTCGCCTCCATTCTGGTCACCTGGCTTGAAAAATTATCCATCGCTAAGTGCTACAAATATCTGGAAAAATTCACCGCATCTCTCGACTCGCTTTATGACAGCGGCGTTGGCGAGGAGTACCTTGCCTCACTGGTGAAATCAAGTAATGAAAGCGCAACCCAGGCACGCCATCTGAAAGAGAGTCTGGTCACTGATTTACGCGATATGTTGCTGCATCTGGCCGAGAGCCAGAAAGTCGAAAATGAACGCCTTGCTAATACGTTAAGCGCAACTTACCGCGAGTCAGGTTCACAGTTTGCCGACCAGGTCAGCGGCGCGATTGAAAACAGCCTGAAGTCGCCATTGGATAAAATTGCCGGTGCGGTTCAGACCGCCAGCGGTGATCAAAGCGGCATGGTACAAAACATGCTGCAGGATGTGCTGACCGCGTTTATGTCGAAACTAGACACCACCTTTGGTCAGCAGTTTACAAACCTCAACGAAATGATGGGACAAACCGTTGGCGCCATTCAAACAATGCAAACCGGTTTCGCCACGTTATTACAAGATATGCGTCAGGTGAGCGATGATACCCGCCAGGGCAGCGCGCAGCTCATCGAGCAACTGTTATCAGAGATGAAATCTGGCCAGCAAGCTATGCAGGCTGGCATGAATGACATGCTCACTAGCCTTCAGGCCTCGGTGGCTAAAATTGGCGCAGAAGGTGAAGGTGCCGGAGAGCGAATGGCTCGCCAACTGGAAAAAATGTTCGCTGATAGCGAGGCGCGAGAAAAAGCCCAAGCAGAACATATGACCGCCTTTATTGAAGCCATTCAGAATTCAGTGCAGCAGGGACAAAGCGCCACAATGGAAAAAATGGCAGCCTCTGTCGAGTCGCTTAGTGAACAACTGGGTAGCCTGTTTGGGCAGATTGATAAGGGCCAGCAACAGATTTCAGCGACTCAGCAGGCGAATCAGCAGTCCCTTCACGAACAAACACAGCGTGTGATGAGCGAGGTAGACGATCAGATTAAACAGCTGATCGACACTGTTGCCAGCCAGCATCAGGGAACGACAGAAACACTTCGTCTGCTCGCAGAACAAACCAACCGGCAGATTCAAGATATGCAAACCGGCGCGGACAAAATGCGTCTGGCAGCCGAACGCTTTGAACATGCAGGGGATCGGGTGTCGGAAGCAAACCACCTTACCGCTGACGTGCTGAATAAAGCGCAATCGGCAGGTTCATCACTCTCCCTTGCCACCAGCGAACTCACTTCCGTTGTGGCTGATTATCGTAACAATCGGGAAGCTGTTAGCAAATCCATTGCCATGCTGGAGCTGCTCGCCGCAAATACGCAGTCTGAACAAACCACACGCAACCAATTCATCGCCGATCTTAAGCAGCACGGTGAGCGTCTGCAGAGCTATAACCGGGAAGCACAGGCCTTTATGGAAAATGTCAGTGACGTGCTCGGGAAAGGATTTGAAGACTTCTCGGAAGGTGTTTCACGCAGCCTGGATAAAACCCTGGGCAAACTTGACGTCGAAATGGCGAAAGCCTCTAGCCTGCTCGCGGGTTCCGTCGAACAAATCGGAGAAAGTGTCAGTGAGCTTGATGATGTTCTGTCACGCGTACGAGCCTAAGGGGTGACGGCTGATGTTTGGAAACGCATTTGGTGTTAAAAAACGCCGCGGCGATGAAGCAGAGAAACCTTTCTGGATTTCCTATGCCGATTTGATGACTGCCATGATGGTGTTATTTCTGGTCGTTATGGTTGCGTCGCTGAGTTCCGTTACACAGCGTATTCAACGTGCGGAGCAAGGTGAAAAAACAAGGGGACAGGATATATCCAGATTGTGTGAGCGCCTGGAACTGCATGCCCGCAACGTGAACAAAACCATCGTGGTGGATTGCCACGATAACCGTATCAGCTTTGGCGAAGCCGGGCGTTTCGATCACAACCAATTTTTCCTGAACGCTGAGGGGCAAAAAGCGTTGCAGGATGTGGTTCCTCTTGTGCTGGAAGCGTCCAACAGTGAAGAAGGTAAAAAGTGGTTTAAGCAAATTGTCATTGAAGGGTTTACCGACACCGACGGTTCGTACTTATACAACCTACATCTCTCCCTGCAACGCTCTGAATGGGTAATGTGTAGTCTGCTCGATAGCCGCAGCCCTCTGCAAAAAAATATCTCCGCAGAACAGCAGCTCCAAATCCGTAAACTTTTCCTCGCGGGTGGCGTCTCCTTCAATAATGCTAAGGAAAGCAAGGAAGCCAGCCGCCGGGTCGAGTTGCGCATGCAGTTCTTCGGGCTTAAAGATAAACGTGATAAGGCCGATGAAGTGGATTTCCCCCCCGTCGTCAATAAAGAAGTTTGCCAGTTGGTAATGCCCCTATGACGCCTGCCCTGAATTCTCTTTCTCAACGCATTGCAGCGAGGCTCTCTTCCAGCCAACGGGATGACCATTATCTACATAATGATTTCCACGCGCTGGCCTCAGCTGCTCTCGACATGGAAAAGCGGTTTGATAAGGCAGAAAAAATCCCTTTACCGCCACAAAAAATGCGACTGGCAGCTCTTCGTCGCCTTCGCCTTGCAGAAGAACTCACGGAACGAGAGTGGCGGATGGTGTTTTATGGCCTCGCCGATAATGATCCGTCATATCCTGATCGGCCAATATTGCTGGAGGATGATGTATTTTTCCCTGAGGTAGACAATGCCATCAAAAAGCGGCTTGAATCTAAGGAGTTGAAACGCAAGGACTGGGCGGCACTCTGTTCAAGCTATTTTGCTTACCAGAACCCATCACCCGAGACAAACCCACACTGGTGCGTACTGCGTGGACATATCGCGCAGGGTTACCTGGTGGTGAAAGCAGCTATACGACGAGAAAAATCGTGGATGAAAACCATTGAGTTTTATCACGATATTTTTACCCCGCAGGCGGGAGGCGTGATCTCCAGACAGTTACTTGCGGGTGAGAGCAATTCACTCTCATCATTAGAAAAAATCGCACAAATCCCTGATAGCAGTTGGTTGTGGAAACGTATTTTCACGGTGCTTTTAGCGCAACTGGACACACTCGACGATCCGCAGTTTCTGGACAAAATTAGCTGGTTGTTAGGTCTGGCTGCGCAGTGGGTACGTTTCCGTGATGACATCATAACTGCGATCCTGACTCGCTATTACCATTCTATATATCGCGATCAGGCTCATTCAGCTTTGAAGCAGGCCGCGCTGGAATACTGGGATAATCCGCAACTGAAAAGCCAGCAGAATAAATGGCATCAGTATGTCTCTGAGCCGGTGGCTGCAATGGTCCGGGGCTGGCTGGCAAAACAAGATCTGATGCATTTCTTTGAATTGCTGCGCGGTAATGGCGATGTTGATCAGGCACGATTGTACTACTGGCTGCGTTTCGCCAACCAGATGGGATTTACTCGTATTGTCATGGGGACTGATGCGTGGCAAGACCGAGGTAGCGACTTTGTGAAATTTCGCGAGGAGAATAAGGGACGATTGAGTTACTTACTAGGTGGACGCAGCTTAGATAACGCCATGATTATGCAGATTAACGATTATCTGTTTGTTGAGTTTTCTGGGACAGGAAATGCGATGTATGCCTATCGGGTTGGCCAGGCACCGTTCAATCCTGAGTCAGGATCATTAGATATTAATATTCATTTAAAAGATAAATTCCGTAATGTTCTCCGACTTCCACATATCCCCCGAGCCGAAGGTTATAACAGGGTTCGACTCACAGGGTGGATGTTGAAATACGACGATGAGCTACGCAAGTTGGGCATTCGGTGGATGGCGGAAGAACCCGTCAAGTTTGTCGATAAAAAAGCGTCCTCTCCCGCCTCTATGTCCGACATTAAAATCATCAACCCGTTGCGTGATACGGCTATACAGCATCTGGTTGAAGGTAGTTCATGTATCGTCAGCGATAATCGACAAAAAGGTGGCGTACTGTCCGTACAACTCAATACTCCTGACGACACCATAGAAAGAGAGTTGTTACGACTAGGCTTTGCGCCCGTGGCTAAAGAACCGCATCGTTACTGGATCAAATAATGCTGAAACGTCTGTTAAGTAGACTGACGGGTAACCGCCAGCAGATAGAACACCACCTAATGAATCAGTATCAGGTTGAGGAAAACGGACTCAGCTTTCCGCTATCGCTGGTCGATGATTCGCAGCTTTGGGCGCTTGCATCCTGGCTTGAGCAACTGGCTGAAGAAGATTATCTGATATCACTGACAGACCGGTGGTTGTTGAGTTGGGACGCATTGTATCGCCTGCTGGAGGATGAGGAGCATGCCAGCAGCCTGCCTCTTATCGGTGTACCTGAGGTACTGCCTTTACGCGCAAGCCTGAGTTCACGTGGCGCATTAAGTGACCGTGATTTTCGCGTCTGGATTGCTGAATGGGTTACGCTTCCAGCCCGCAAGCCGATCCGTTTCAGTCGTACCGGTGCCATTTTAACCCATGAAAATAAGCAGCACCTGTTATCGCAGGAAAACTGGGCACTCTTACAGGCAACAGAACAACTCAGTGCGCAGCAAAATCAGTCCCCTGGCGAAACCACTAACCAGCTGGGATGGGCCGCTATTCGCAAATGTGCGAAACAAGCCGCTGCAAAATTTGATGATTATTTAGAAAAAACGCATGTCGTCAAACCAACTTCATTGTCTCTACGTCTGCGTAAAGCAACGGTTGCCGATACTGCGGTTATCGAAATAGAACCCCATTTCGAGGACCAGCCAGCTAACTGGCTGGGTAGTTTTGACAAGAATTCGCAGGTTCACGATAGCTACCGCATCCCTGGAGAGAATGGCGAGCTCAGCCACGTCATCATTCCTCCTGAAGTGAAAGAAGTCCTGAATTCAATACACTCGATCCCTGGCCGTCGAGTGGCCGGAAGTGAAGCACTTTCCTTTGTTCGCAATCCCTATACATTTTTGGGCGAAGATGCCGCCAGTGTTATTGCCCCCGAAGAACATGAACAGGCGTTGTTTGATGCCAGGATTTTCTTTCATCATTTCAGGTTGATACCGCAACTGAATGCTGAGAATAAGATCGCAGAAGTTACGCTGGTACTTGAACCTGTTTCACCTGTTCCCCAGCCAGAAATCACTTTTGTGTTCTCAGCGCCCTGGGAGCTTGAAAAATTCATACAGCAACTCGGTATCAGCGTCGCTGCACAGATGCCTGCCGGTTCATGGCAAGGTTACGAGCTGGAATTAAGTCAGTTCACTGAACAGCAGTGGCACGATTGCCAGGCACTGCTAACCCGCTGGCAGCAAGAAATTGAAGGGAAAGAATTTAGCGATGTGCTGGATATTGCGAAGTATGGCGATCGGGTGATTGGCATTGGTGAATTTGAAAAAATCTCCTCTCCCTGGCTAACCAAAGCGCAGAGTGAAAACTGGCTTCCTGATGACATCGATTTCTCCGCATTTTCAGTCGAAACACTGACTGGCTGGCAACCTGAAAATCTTCACCATTTCGATGAACTGCAGGAGAGAATTACTCAGGCAGAAGCTGTAGGTGAAACGCATATCACCGCACCATGGAATGACAGCCAATTACCGTTGGATGCTGCTAAAACCTTCAGTAAGAACTGGGAAAAACAGCAAAGCACTGCAAATGAATCTCAAGGCAACGTTGCAGATAAAACGGCCCGAGCCGTACTCAAAATTGAGCAGAACATTGAAGAAACGGCCTACATCAAACAGCGCCGCAATTCACTCCTCAATGCGCGTCATGCCGAGCCTGAAATTCCTCTAAGCCTTAAAGAGCATATCCGACTCAAAGACCATCAACGTGAAGGCGTGGCCTGGCTCCAGCAACTATTCCTTCGTTCACCTGAGGAAACCGCAGGTTGCCTTCTGGCGGATGATATGGGGCTTGGAAAAACACTGCAAATTCTGAGCTTCCTGGTATGGTTCATTGAAAAATTCCCGCAAGAACCGCCAAGTCTCATTGTTGCTCCTGTCTCTCTTTTAGATAACTGGGAACGTGAACTGGACAATTTCTTCTATACCGCAGGAATACCGGTATTGAAATTGTATGGCGAGACCATTAAAGCGGTGAAATATCCCAAACAGGCTATCCCTGCCCATCTGCAATCTCAGGGGATCAAAAACCTGCTTAAACCTGGCTGGCAAGGTGAGGCGAAAATCATCCTGACGACCTACGAAACGCTTCGCGACCAGGAGTTTTCTCTGGCACGCCAGCCGTGGTCCATTATGGTGTGCGACGAGGCACAAAAAATAAAAAACCCAGCTGCGTTAATCACACATGCGGCCAACGCGGTACAAGCCAGGTTTAAAGTGGCATGCACAGGAACGCCAGTCGAAAACACACTTGTCGACCTGTGGAGCTTATTTGATTTTGCCCAGCCAGGATTGTTAGGGGCACTAAATGAATTTGGTAAACACTATGTTCGCCCCATCGAGAACGAAGATAGCCGCGATACGGAACGGCTGGAAAGCCTGCGGGCGCTGATAGAGCCTCAGACTTTACGCCGAACCAAAGAAGAGGTTGCACGTGATTTACCTCAGAAAATTGAAGTGGAAAGCTGCAAGCAATTGACGTTGTCTGGCGTGCAAAAACAGCTCTACCTTTCGTCTGTTGCAAATTGGCAACAACAGCAAGCACTGAGTGAAGGGATGCAGCAGGCCGGAACCGGTATGTTAGGTTTGTTACACCGACTGAAACTCATCTGCGCACACCCTGCGGTAGTTAATCCAGAGCCACGTTTTCGTGATAACTCACCCAAGCTTAACTGGCTGCTGAAAATACTCGCAGAAATAAAACATACCACGAAAGATAAGGTCATTATTTTTACGGAGCTTCGAGATTTACAGCGCGAGCTTCAACATGCGATCCACCAAAAGTTTGGTTTCCGTCCTGTCATTATCAATGGTGATACCAGCACCAAAAGTCATAGCCAAAACAGCCGCCAACGCCTGATCGATGATTTTCAGGCTCAGCCTGGGTTTGGAGTGATTATTCTCTCTACGGTTGCTGTCGGGTTCGGCGTTAACGTCCAGAAAGCCAATCATGTTATTCATTTCACTCGCTGCTGGAATCCAGCCAAAGAAGATCAGGCTACGGACCGGGCGTACCGAATTGGGCAAACTAAAGACGTATATGTTTATTACCCGACGGTGAGGGACTCTGAAATCACCACATTTGAAGAAACACTGGATGACCTTCTGCAGCGTCGACGTGCATTGGCCAAGGATATGCTATGTGCAACTCCTGATTTGAGTAGTGTTGATTTTGAGGTCATATTGAAAGGTGCTTAGTTGTTTAATTTGCCACTAGGATTTTCAACTAAGTAATCAATATTATTTTATCACTAGTGGCAATAGGTTGGTGCCAATAGCGGCTATCCAAGAATATGGCGCTTACAATCTGCGTATTCCTGCTGATACAGAGCGCTCTCTGTAGCAACAGTGGCTCACCCGCTTCCTGTCCATCTCTGTTCGTGGCCGATGAATCAGTTGCCAGTCAGTGAAGTGGTTTACTGAATTTGGCCACCTGAACAGAGGTGATATGCTCACCTCAGAACAACACAGGTGATCCAATGAAAAAAAGAAATTTCAGCGCAGAGTTTAAACGCGAATCCGCTCAACTGGTTGTTGACCAGAACTACACAGTGGCAGATGCCGCCAAAGCTATGAATGTCGGCCTTTCCACAATGACAAGATGGGTCAAACAACTGCGTGATGAGCGTCAGGGCAACACACCAAAAGCCTCTCCGATGACACCAGAACAAATCGAAATACGTGAGCTGAGGAAAAAGATACAACGCATTGAAATGGAGAATGAAATATTAAAAAAGGCTACCGCGCTCTTGATGTCAGACTCCCTGAACAGTTCTCGATAATCGGGAAACTCAGAGCGCATTATCCGGTGGTCACACTCTGCCATGTGTTCGGGGTTCATCGCAGCAGCTACAGATACTGGAAAAAGCGGCCTGAAAAACCCGACGGCAGACGGGCTGTATTACGCAGTCAGGTACTTGAGCTACATGGCATCAGCCACGGTTCGGCCGGAGCAAGAAGCATCGCCACAATGGCAACCCGGAGAGGCTACCAGATGGGACGCTGGCTTGCTGGCAGGCTCATGAAAGAGCTGGGGCTGGTCAGCTGTCAGCAGCCGACTCACCGGTATAAACGTGGTGGTCATGAACATGTTGCTATCCCTAACTACCTTGAACGGCAGTTCGCCGTGACCGAGCCAAATCAGGTGTGGTGCGGTGATGTGACCTATATCTGGACGGGTAAGCGCTGGGCGTACCTCGCCGTTGTTCTCGACCTGTTCGCAAGAAAACCAGTGGGCTGGGCCATGTCGTTCTCGCCGGACAGCAGGCTCACCATGAAAGCGCTGGAAATGGCATGGGAAACTCGTGGTAAGCCCGGCGGGGTGATGTTCCACAGCGATCAGGGCAGTCATTATACGAGCAGGCAGTTTCGGCAGTTTCGGCAGTTACTGTGGCGATACCAGATCAGGCAGAGTATGAGCCGGCGCGGAAACTGCTGGGATAACAGCCCAATGGAACGCTTCTTCAGGAGTCTGAAGAACGAATGGGTACCGGTGGTGGGGTACGTAAGCTTCAGCGAGGCAGCTCACGCCATAACGGACTATATCGTTGGATATTACAGCGCACTAAGACCGCATGAATATAACGGTGGGTTACCCCCAAACGAATCGGAAAATCGATACGGGAAAAACTCTAACGCGGTGGCCAGTTTTTGTTGACCACTACACAACTGGTTTAGTGCGACACGGGAAGCGCGATATGAACGATACGATACATCAATGGTTTACTCTGGTGATAACCTGAAAGGTGAGATTGAGGCTATTTATAATAGTCTTGAGAGGCGTCAGGTTTAGAACAGGCATTTTGATTAGCCATTTTATCGGTGTTTTTCCCTGGATAAGATGGCTGAATGGAATGATCACGTCCCGGTATAACGATGAGGCATTTTCAGAAGGAATTATTGTGGCGACTAAGATGTGGATGATCCGCGGTGATGGCGGAAAATTGTACGACGACTTCAGAGACAAACAGGTTGTTGCAATTGGCTGGTCGCAGCTCGCTCCCTATGTGAAACCTGGATTCTCAAGAGAGCAGTTGTTTATCCGGTATCAGGAGCTTGAGCCACAGACTAAGCCAGGCACAGTTCGCTCTGGTGCTTCTCAGGTTTGGCGCTTTGTGAATGAAATGCAGAAAGGCGATTGGGCTATCACTTATTCACCTTCTAATCGGACCTATTTAATAGGGAAAATTGCCTCAGATTTTGAGTTTCATGCCGAGTGGCTTGAAGATGGCATGGGCATCGCCCGTAAAGTGAAGTGGAATACGGAAGAGATTAAGCGCGATAGTCTGAGTGATGCAACCAGAAACACCCTTGGCTCAACGCTGACAGTTTTTCAGGTGCCTGATTTTGCCGTGAATGAATTAGTGCAGGGCAAAAAGCCTGTCTCAGATGTCGTGCCGGAAGTACCTGTTTCAGGTGAAGAGGATGAGGTCGTTTCTAATCCTCTGCGCGACATGGAAATGATTGCTTTTGAAGGCATCAAGGATCGTATCAACCGTCTCGACTGGGATGAGATGCAGAATCTGGTCGCTGGCGTATTACGTAGCATGGGATATAAAACTCAGGTATCGCCTGCGGGTGCTGACCGTGGGAAAGATATCATTGCTTCCCCTGACGGGTTTGGGTTTGAAAATCCGCGCATTATTGTTGAGGTGAAGCACCGGCGGGAACAGATGAGCAGCCAGCAAATCCGTAGCTTTATCGGTGGCCGCCATAAAGACGATCGCGGGCTGTATGTTAGTACCGGCGGATTCAGCAAGGATGCGCGTTATGAGGCCGATCGTTCTACAATCCCGTTGACGCTATGGACGCTGGATGATTTGGTACGCGCGTTAGTGGAAAACTATGAGCAAGTGGATATAGAGACTAAGCTGTTGGTTCCACTTAAGAAAACTTATTTGCCAGCCTAAGTTTTCGACGCCTGTTTTTGTATAGACAGGCGTTGCTGTAACTACAGCAGGAGCCTGGTGATTCACGACCCCAAGCGCGGTCAGTAGTTCCACCATCCGCTCTCCGCCCCGAACCCGCGAACAGCCATGACCTCCGGCCCTGCGCTACCGGGCGCATCATCTGCTCACACCGGTTGTTGTCCACCGGCACCCGGTGACACACTGGACAAATATAGCTGGCATTTTCTGGTGACCAATAGTCTCTGGAACCATGATGAGGAACTTGTACGACGCTTATTGATTTCTTGCGTCTGGTGCCAAAATGGTCAAGCATATCGCAAGCAACATCCCTGGTCAGATTAATATCACTGGTAAGAAGAGTAGCGTGTTGGCTCATCAAATCAATAATAGAGTTTATTCTTCGTCCAACATACATAACGAAATATTATTTTTGCTTTAGCAGTGTGACCGAAATGCTATTTGATAATAGACTTTAGTTTTTCATAGACTTCTAAAAATTGCCGAGGGGAAACAAGGCCGGGAGCTGCGACAGCAAATATAAAATTAGCCCAATACAACCGCCAACCAGCGTACCGTTAACACGGATAAACTGTAGATCTTTGCCGATATTTAACTCGATTTGCCGCGACATATCCCGCGCATCCCAGCTTTTTACCGTATCGCTGATGTGGCGCGTCAGGAATGCGGAAAACTCAGGCGCGACACGGTGCGCGGCTTGTTCCAGATGACCATTTAACGACGCCCGCAAGGCATCATCGGCAATTAACGTTTCGCCAAACCATTGCCCCGCCCGCGCGATACGTTCTTTCACACGAGAATCTTCGCTGTTGATATCCGCTTTCAGCCATTCCCGTAAATCCCCCCACAATTCACTTAGATAGCGGTTAAAAGCTTCATCTTCTTTCAGATAGCTTTTTACGGCATCGGCTCGCGCTGCCATTTCCGGATCGTTTTTCAGCTTGTCGATCAGGGCGAAGGTGGCGCGATCAAACGCATGGCGGATCTGATGCGCACGATCGCGACTAATATCATCAAGCAAAGAATTCACCGCGTCAGAAACTAACTCCGCGCTATGTTCGCCCAGCCATTCAGTGGGCAAAATTTTGGCTTTTAGCGGATGCTCGCTCTCCAGCCAGCGAACAATTTGCTGGGCGATAAACTTGCGCGATTTATCGCGCTGAAGCAGGGCGATCAACTGTGCGATCAGCGTATCCAGCAGCACCTGATGGCGATCGTTTTTGGTCATACTCTCCAGCATCAACGCACTGGTGCCGGAGAGATCGACCTTATCAATCGCCCGATGGACTGCGCGCTTAAGCAGGCGCTGAATGCGCGCATCATCGGTCAGTTCAAGAAAACCGCTCATGATCTGCAACAGATGCTGACCAACGCGGCGGGCGTTTTCCGGCTGACTAAACCAGTTACCGATCAATAACGCTGGTTCATGACGCCGAATCAATGCCACCAGCGACTGGGTATCGAGAAATTTTTCCTGCACGAACTGGCCGAGATTTTCACCAATCCTGTCTTTATTACGCGGGATAATCGCCGTATGACGAGAAATAATCGGAATCGGCACGCGGCGAAATAGCGCCACCACCGCAAACCAGTCAGCCAGCGCGCCGACCATCGCCGCTTCAGCAATCGCCTTCACGCCGCTCACCCAAAAATTGGGCGGCAAAAACAGCGTAACGACAAAGGTAGCAGCGGCGATAAGCAGTAAAGAGAGCGCCAACCTTTTGGCGCGTCTGAGTTCGATGAGTTTATTCATAACGTTAAGAATAGAGCCTGACGGCAGGATCGCGCAAAAATCACCGCTCCTCCACCAGCTCGGCAGCCTGATGTTGGCGCACACGATTGAGCAATCCCGCCAGGGTGAAAACGACGATAACGCCCGCCACAACGGCTAACAGATGAAACGGCAAGCGACCGCCGTTGAACCACAGCCAGCGGCCGATTTCGACCGAGACAGACATCACTGTCAGAACCACGATATTCAGCGATGCCGACACGGTGCCCTTCGGCAGGTTGTTCGAAAAGAGCGTAAAGCGGTATAGCGACGGGAAAATCAAACCAATACCAAAAGCGTACAGGCTGGTGCCGAGCACCGACCACAGCCAGACGTGTGGCGACAGCAAATTGCCGACAATCAACAGTGCGAGGCCGGCCAGTTGAATGGGCACTGCACGCCAGATAAACCGCGGTTCGGTCGGATCTTTAACAAAACGCGCCACGATGGCATTTGCGACAATCACCGCGCCGAATACCGGTACCTGTGTCCAGGCGAACTGCGTAGTTGTTAAGCCGCCCGAATCGATCAGGATCACCGGCGAGACAGCCACCCAGCTCATCATTGGGATATAGCTGAGGGCGATGGTTGCCGCGCCAAAGAGGAACAGCCGGTTGCAAAAAACGTTACGAAAATCACGCAGTACGCTAATTGCGCTGAACGGAACCGCGCCGCGCTTCACCGTCTCTGGCATCGCCAGCAGCAAGCCGACAAATGAGATAAAACCCATAACCGCAATGATGGCAAAAAGGACTTTCCAGTGCATAAAGTGCATAAGAGCTGCGCCGGAAAGCGGGCCGATAATTGGCGCAATCAGTACGATGGAGGTGATAATCGCCATCAACTTGATCCCTTTTGTCTGCCCGAACGCCTCCTGCACCGTGACATAACCAACGGTGGCAATAAAACAGATACTGGTGCCCTGAATTGCACGCGCGATAAGAAACTGTGTCATAGACGTTGTGAACATTGTCGCGGCGCAGGCAAGGGTAAAAATAAGCGCCCCGGTAATCAGCACTGGCCTGCGGCCAATTCTGTCGGAAAGTGGCCCCAATAGCCACTGTAACGCCATACCGCCAGCGAGATAGAGACTGACGGCAGCAGGGGCCAGACTGACATCGGCATTAAAATCACGTACCACATTAATAATCCCTGGCTGGATTAGATCCGTCGACAGGTACGCGGCAAAGTCATACAAAATTAACGCCATCGGGAAAAACAGCGTGGCGGCATGGCGGGCAAAAAAACGTGGCATAACAAACAACTCCTTGTCCGGAGAACCCCAACGGGGAAAACGAAATTCAATACCGTCGGTAATGACGAAAGGCAGGTGAGAAGGGCAACGAGACTGCAAATGTACTGAATTTCATGTAATCAACCACACTGCCTGTGAACACACAGACAGAGAAATACTTTCTGACTTCGGGTCAGAATGTATAACGATTACAAATAGTCATCAGCACATTACACCTCTTGAATTGATGGGTTGCATAGAAAATATACACCTTAAGTGTAATTAAAATTTGCGGTTAATCAAAAGAGCGCGGTGGAAAGGGGAATATCTGCCGGGTACAGGACATGTAAAAACACGAGCCTGTTTCCGGAAAAATGTATCGTTTGCAGAAGAATAAAAATAGCGCTGGAAAGCGCCTCGGGGAATGGGAAATTGCCGGGTGAGAGTGGTTTTGTTAGTCGCTAAAGTCAGGCCATCTTATCTACAGGTGACAGATCGCCATGACAAACTTCACGACCAGCACGCCGCATGATGCATTATTTAAAACCTTTCTCACGCACCCTGACACTGCGCGGGATTTTATGGAGATTCACTTACCTAAAGATTAACGTGAACTATGCGATCTCGATAGCTTAAAACTGGAATCCGCCAGCTTTGTCGATGAAAAATTACGGGCGCTACATTCCGATATTCTGTGGTCGGTAAAGACCCGTAAAGGAGATGGCTATATCTATGTGGTGATTGAACATCAGAGCCGTGAGGATATTCACATGGCTTTTCGGCTGATGCGCTATTCCATGGCGGTGATGCAGCGCCATATAGAGCATGATAAACGCCGACCGCTACCGCTGGTCATTCCGATGCTGTTTTATCACGGTAGCCGTAGTCCTTATCCCTGGTCTTTGTGCTGGCTGGACGAATTTGCCGACCCGACTACCGCACGGAAGCTTTATACCGCCGCGTTCCCGCTGGTGGATGTCACTGTCGTGCCGGACGATGAGATTGTGCAGCATCGCAGAGTCGCCCTGTTGGAGTTGATCCAAAAGCATATTCGCCAGCGCGATCTGATGGGGCTTATTGATCAACTGGCAGTATTACTGGTTACAGGGTGCGCTAATGACAGCCAGATAACTGCGCTGTTAAATTACATTTTACTGACTGGCGATGAAGCGCGTTTTAATGAGTTTATCAGTGAACTTACCCGTCGAATGCCACAACACAGGGAGCGAATAATGACGATTGCAGAGCGAATTCATAATGATGGATATATAAAAGGGGAGCAGCGCATTCTTCGATTGTTGTTGCAGAATGGGGCGGATCCTGAATGGATACAAAAGATTACCGGACTTTCGGCAGAGCAAATGCAGGCATTAAGGCAGCCCTTGCCTGAGCGTGAGCGCTATTCATGGCTCAAGAGCTAATCAGAGACGGATGACAAACGCAAAGCAGCCTGATGCGCTATGCTTATCAGGTCTACATAACCCATTAAATATATTGAACTTTAAAGATTTTTGTAGACCTGGTAAGGCGTTCACATGGCATCCGGCATGAACAAAGCGTACTTTGCTTAATTCAGGCTGGAACGTGACGATGACCCTGCAAAGATAAAACGAGTCACAGGTTATTCATGAGAGGAAATCAGGCGCTTCGCCACTATTTCGAATTCATTCCATTGCCCGATACACGGCCCCGCCAATTTGCTTCAGTGCTTCGCGATAGGTTTCGCTGAGCGGTAAAGCGCAGTTGATGCGCAGACAATTACGGTATTTGCCGGAAGCCGAGAAAATCGAGCCTGCCGCTACCTGGATTTTCATGCGGTACAGCTGTCGCGCGACGCAGACCATATCGACCTTTTCAGGCAATTCTATCCACAGTAAAAATCCGCCTTTCGGGCGCGTAATACAGATTTCGCAGGGAAAATATTCCCGTATCCAGCAGGTATAAAGCGCCAAATTGCGCTGATAATTCTGCCGCATCCGCCGGATATGGCGATGATAATGACCTTCCAGCACAAACGTTGCCGCCGCCATTTGCGTGGACGGCACATTAAAGCTGCTGATGGCGTATTTCATATGCATCAGTTTATCGTGATAACGCCCCGGTGCGACCCAGCCCACGCGCAGGCCTGGTGCAATACTTTTACTGAACGAGCTGCACAACAGCACTCGCCCGTCGATATCCCAGGAATGAATGGTCCGCGGGCGCGGATACTCCGTTGCCAGTTCGCCATAGACATCATCTTCAAAAATCATAATATCATGACGCTGAGCGAGAGAGAGAACGGCCCGTTTGCGCGCGTCCGGCATAATAAATCCCAGCGGATTATTACAGTTTGGCACCAGAATGATGCCTTTAATCGGCCACTGTTCCAGCGCCAGTTCCAGCGCTTCAACGCTGATGCCAGTTTCTGGATCGGTTGGGATTTCAATCACTTTCACGCCCATGCCGCGCAGCATCTGCATCGAACCGTAATAACAGGGGGATTCGACCGCGACAATATCGCCCGGTTTACACACCGCCATTAACGCCAGCGACATCGAGTTATGGCAGCCGCTGGTGATAATGATGTCATCGGCGGTGACTACCGAGCCGCTGTCGAGCATCAGGCGGGCAATCTGCTCGCGCAATACCCGCTGGCCGGCTAACAAGTCATAACCGAGAACGGTTTGCAGATTATGCTGCACCACCCGGCTTAGCTCCCGCCAGAGCGGTTTCAGGCTGGGCGCTTCGACATCCGGCGTGCTTTTGCTTAACGGAACAATGGAACTGTCGCTATGCGCTTCCAGCATATCCAGCACCTGATCCCACTGGGTAATTTCCACCGGGCGCTGCACCGGACGCGTCATCGGCGGCACTGGCGGCTGGGCTTTGCGTTGTGCGACAAAATAACCCGAACGCGGCTGCGGAGTGATGAGCTTCATTGTCTCCAGCGTCTGATATGCCTGCTGCACGGTGCTGATGCTGACGCCGTGCTCCTGACTCAAACTGCGCACCGACGGCAATTTCTCCCCGTGACGATACAGCCCTTGCTCAATCCGCCCGGCAAGCAGAGTCGCCAGATGTTGATAACGCGTCATGCTGTATTCCTTATGTGGACCATACAGAGAGAAAAACCGGTACAGATGAGGCTAAAAAACCGGATGCAGATGCTGTTTTAACCTGTCTGTATGTTAAATAAAAGTAATATTTGCATCTGTATTGTGAACTGCCAGAAAACGGATGATGAAGCCTCTGAAAGATGAGGAGGCAGTAGATGGAATTTCACGAAAACAGAGCTAAAGCGCCGTTTATCGGCCTGGTGCAACTCTGGCAGGCGGTGAGGCGTTGGCGGCGGCAAATGCAGACCCGACGCGTGTTACAGCAGATGAGTGATGAGCGGTTGAGGGATATCGGGTTACGCAGGGAGGATGTGGAGTGAGGGGGCAGTTCGTCGCGGATAAACAGGATTTCTCTATAACCTCCACAAGGAAGTGGTTATTATTGCGAAATCATCGCTTCACGGAAAGACGTCAGAATGAAAGCTACAGAAGCCCGCCTACTCGATTTTTTAAAACGTTCGCAGCAGTTTGTTATTCCCATTTATCAACGGACTTATTCATGGACCGGGCAACAATGTCGGCAACTTTGGGACGACATCATTCGTGCCGGAAAGCGTGACGATATATCAGCGCATTTTATCGGTTCGGTTGTTTATATTGAGCAGGGGTTGTATCAGGTTTCTGGTATTTCTCCGTTGCTGGTCATTGATGGTCAACAGCGGCTGACGACCGCAATGTTGCTGATTGAAGCTTTATCGCGCCATCTTGGTGAAGACGAAGTGTTTGATGGCTTTTCAGCAATGAAATTGCGTAATTATTATTTACTCAATCCTTATGAGTCCGGCGAGAAAGGATTTAAATTACTGCTGACCGAGACTGATAAAGACAGTTTGCTGGCGTTAATAAAACAAAGACCAATGCCAGAAAACTATTCCCATCGAATAATGGAAAACTTTACTTTCTTTGATGAACAAATTGCCAAACTCGGGGATGACTTGATTCCCTTATGTCGTGGGTTAGCAAAGTTATTAATTGTCGATGTGGCGCTTAATCGTGGTCAGGATAATCCGCAACTGATTTTTGAAAGTATGAACTCCACCGGTAAGGCGTTAAGTCAGGCCGATCTGGTGCGCAATTTTATTCTGATGGGCCTCGAACCAGAGCATCAAACCCGGTTGTATGAAGATCACTGGCGACCCATGGAAGTCGCCTTTGGTCAGCAAGGTTACAGCGAATATTTTGACAGTTTTATGCGTCATTATCTGACGGTAAAAACGGGGGAGATCCCTCGGACAGATGAAGTCTATGAGGCATTTAAACTCCATGCCCGCAGCCAGCGTGTTGCTGAAAAAGGCGTAGATCGGCTGGTTGAAGATATTCATATCTACGCGGAGTATTACTGTGCAATGGCATTGGGAAAAGAAAGTGACAAATCGCTTGCTACGGCTTTTCAGGATTTGCGCGAGTTAAAGGTTGATGTGGCGTATCCTTTCTTACTGGCGCTTTATCATGACTATAAAAATGACGATTTGTCTCACGAAGATTTCCTGAGCATAATTCGTTTAATTGAATCTTATGTTTTCCGCCGTGCAGTGTGTACGATTCCGACAAATTCTCTTAACAAGACGTTTGCTACTTTTTATAAGGTCATTAATAAAGAAAAATATCTGGAAAGTATTCAGGTACATTTTACGAACCTGCCTTCATATCGTCGTTTCCCCAACGATGATGAATTTAAACGGGAATTAAAAGTTCGCGATCTCTATAACTTCCGCAGCCGCAGTTACTGGTTACGACGACTGGAAAACGATAAACGCAGAGAGCGCGTGGAAGAGTTTACGATTGAGCACATTATGCCGCAGAACGAAAATTTGTCGGCTAAATGGCGTGAAGAGCTGGGAAGTGACTGGCAACGCATTCATAAAGAACTGTTGCATACGTTGGGGAATCTCACATTAACGCGCTATAACTCCCGCTACAGTGACAGACCTTTCGCGGAAAAACGCGATATTGAAGATGGCTTTAAACATAGCCCGCTCTATTTGAATATCGGTCTTGGACAGTGCGAAAAATGGGATGAAGCCGCTATTCACGCCCGAGCCGATCGTCTGGCCGATCTCGCGGTTCAGGTCTGGCAAGCGCCTTCTCTTCCTGAAGAGGTTTTAGCTGTTTATCGGGGGCAACCGGAGAACAAAACCAGTTACAGCCTGAGTGATTATCCTTTTCTTGCTGATGGTTCGCATAGCCGGGTGTTATTCGATCATCTTAGCGATGAAGTTATGCGCCTGGACGCAGGGATCACGCAGGAAGTATTGAAGCTCTATATTGCGTTTAAAGCGGAAACGAATTTTGTTGATGTTGTGCCGCAAAAAAGCCGACTGCGATTGTCGCTTAATATGCAGTTTCATGAACTGGTCGATCCGAAAGGTATTGCCAAAGATGTGACAAATGTTGGGCGATGGGGCAATGGCGATGTGGAAATTGGTTTCAGTGACCTCGCACAACTTCCTTACATTATGGGATTAATTCGTCAGGCATTTGAAAAACAGATGGAGAGCGCCTTGGTATAACGCGGCGAAAAATGCCCGGTAGTACTGGCGCTACCGGGTCAATGTATCAGGTGACTTTCTGTTTACCCGCAATTACCCCAATAAACTCCTGCACCTGCTTTTGTTTACGCGCCGACAGTTTGCACACCTGGCGCAGCGACTGCATCAGTTCGCTCTCGGCGGCGGCGGGTGGTTGGGCGGTGAGGACAATACAGCCTTCCATCACTTTGACATCTACCGCCGTGCCGGTGGCAAAACCGGCGGCTTCCAGCCACTGACCTTTCAGGGTGATGGCGGGAATACGGCTGTAATCCGGGTAGCGACTCGCATAACTCACGGTTAATTGACGGTTATTTGCCGGGGAGACTTCTGCTTCGAACGGTTGTGCAATAGAATGCGTGTCAGTCATAACTGCTATTCCTTGAAAATAGTGATTGTGATGAGCGGTGCTGGTGTGTTGGCGCACATCCGCACCGCGCTAAATACCTGGATATATCATCAGTAAATATGGGGAAAGTCCAGCTAAAAATTAATAAAAATAAGATGAAAATTAGCGTGAAATATAAATTTTGGTGATGTGAATAAAGCGGCTATTTAGCCGCTTTATTGGTTTTTTGAAGGCGAGAAAATTAGTTTATCGCCGCGTCAGTGAGTGCGTCTGCAAGGTGCAGTTGGGTTTGCTGGGCGGATTGAATGTAGGCTTTTAGAACATCGCAAACTGATAATAAGTTTTGAACTTTATCAACAATACGATGGAATTCTTCTAATGGTGGACATGGGAAAAACAATTGACTTAATATATCAATGTTGATGTTTTTTTGCGCAGTTGATGGGGCGAATTTTTCCAGAGTGGATTTTATTGTCATCATGAAATAATGAAAATAAAGAACAGGTATTTCATTTTCATATGGAGTAAAGCCAACTACACTATCGGGAAAACAAGCATCAAAGTTTAAAATACCAGAGTCTGCAATATTTGCAGCAATCGTAATACAAAGAGTACCTTTATTCCATAATTTACTCTGACTTAATCCTAGTTGATTATATAGCGCGGAATATGTATTTATACATCCATTAGATCTTGCAACATCACCTGTTTGTACTAATGGGATTGTGCCATCAGCATAAAGAGTGGGATCGTTACGAGGTCTATGTTTAGATCTTCCTCTAGCAAGTATGCCAATATCTGATAGGTAACTCCACTCCCACCCTTCCGGAAGTTCAAACGGTTTTTCCTCATCGCTAATCGGCGGCAACGGTTTTTGTTTTTTTATTTTCCCGTCTTTCACCAGTTGAGCCTTTTCCTGCGCAATTCGGTTGAGCAGTTCAGAGGCAGGTTCGTCACTCGGATCCTGCGGCACAAGTTTACCCATTACGGCAAGTTGCAGAATGGTCTGTTTTAACGCATCCACGCTAGCTTCGGTGGTAAATAGTGTGTCGAAATGCTCGCTAATACGCGCCCAGTTTTCAGCCAGTTCCTCGGCGTTTTGGCTGTCTGTAAGCGTTTCCAACAGGGTTTCAACCAGTTGCTGATGTGCGTCCAGACTGGTCAGGGATTGTTGTTCCAGTTGGTCGCAGAGGGACATTAACTGAGTAAACCTAATAATAATGCGCTCTTGTTCTTGCAATGGAGGGAAGGGAATAGGATTATTTTCAAAAAAAAGCCTTGGAACACGTTTCTGACCAGCAGAACCAGTCATTTGTGATTCACCAGACTTAAGAAAATTAGGTGATTTAAAGTTTAAAAGAAGATATTTTCGATTAATTATATCGCTAAAAGGGCGTGCAACATGTAATTCGGTTGTTCCAACACCAATGCCATTTTTTAAGCCAGAAAAAATAGCTGCTTTACTATTTTCAAAGCAAGGTGTTATTTTTGCAATAGCGATATCACCATTAGCAAAGTGTGTATAACCTTTTTTAACATCTTTCCATTTTTTTATTTCAAATTCATGCGAGCCATCAAATCTAGTAGATATGAGTGGCATTGGAATAAATGATATTTCTTGTTCATCATCACTGACATCAATTTTAGGATTTATTTCCGCAATTCTAGTTAGCGTTGTCCACTCCCATCCCTCTGGCAATTCAAATGGCTTCTCTTCCTCGCTAATTTCTGGCAGTGGTTTTTGCTTTTTAATTTTCCCCTGTTTCACCAGCTCCGCTTTTTCCGCCGCAATACGCTTCAGCAGCTCCGACGCCGGTTCATCGTTCGGGTCTTGCGGCACCAGTTTACCGCGCACAGCCAGTTCCAGAATCAGCTCACGTAATTTCTTAATGCCATATAAATCAATTTTTCCGGAACTGCCGCGCCCGGCGGTGGAACGGGTTTGCAACGCCGAGGTCCAGGTTTCCATATGATCAACGATCAGCTTTTCCACACTCATTAGTTAACCTCCTTGCCAGACAGCGCAGCGCCAAGAATATCGCGCAGTTGATTACGCAGCGTCTGGATCTCCGCCTGCTGTTTTGCATACTGCGCTAACAGTTCGTCCGGATCATGGCTAACGGTTTCCGCCTGATGTGGGTTTTTAATATCCAGATTGAAGTTACGCGCAATCACGTCATCAATGCTGACTTTCCATGCCTGCTCATTCTCGACGCGGCTGGCAAAACCATCGGCCTCGTTACCCCACCAGTCAATCTCCGCCTGAAACTCTTCAAACTTCATCGGCTTGGTTTTGCTGTAGTTTTTCACGCCCGCCGGATACGGATGCTCATAGAACCAAATCTCTTTGGTTGGCTGACCTTTGGTAAAGAACAACAGGTTGGTTTTAATGCCGGTATAGGGGTTAAACACCCCATTCGGTAAGCGCACGATGGTATGCAGGTTGCACTCTTCGGTAAGTAGCTTTTTGATTTTGGTTTTAACGCCTTCGCCAAATAGTGTGCCATCCGGCAATACCACCGCCGCACGACCGTTTTTCGCCAGTACTTCCACAATCAGTTGCAGGAACAGATCCGCCGTTTCGCGGGTTTGCATCTCTGCCGGAAAGTTCTTCTCAATACCGTCTTCTTCCGTGCCACCAAACGGCGGGTTGGTAACAATGACATCCAGTTGTTCATCCCAGGAGGAAAGCGGTTTGTTCAGGGTGTTGTCGTGACGAATTTGTACCGGTACTTCAATGCCGTGCAGCAGCATATTGGTGGTCGCCAGCAGGTGCGGAAGCTGTTTTTTCTCAACACCGTGGATCTGTTGTTGCAGTGTCTGATGATCGGCGACGCTCTTCACGTATTTGTTCTTTACATGATCAAATGCGCAGGCAAGAAAACCGCCCGTACCGCAGGCCGGGTCCATAATGGATTCGCCGAGTTTCGGATCAACGCGATCCACCATAAAGCGAGTGACGGCGCGTGGAGTATAGAATTCGCCAGCATTGCCCGCAGATTGCAGATCTTTAAGGATCTGTTCGTAAATATCACCAAACAGATGGCGTTCGCTGGCGCTGGTAAAGTCAATTTCGTTCAGCTTGTTGATCACCTGGCGCAGTAGCGTACCGTTTTTCATATAGTTATAGGCATCGCTGAACGCCTGCTTCACCACGTAGCCGCGTGGGTTTTTATCGATAGGTGCAGTGAGGTTTTTCAACGCCGGGAACAGATCATCATTAACGAATTCCAGCAGGGAATCACCGGTAATGCCCTGAGCGTTTGCGGCCCAACTGCGCCATAAATAACGCTGTGGGATCGGATATTGATAGTTATCCTGCTCCAGTTCCAGCGCCTCTTCCTGGGCATCGAAGATTTTCAAAAACAGCAGCCAGGAGAGCTGACCGAGACGCTGCGCATCGCCATCCACACCGGCATCTTTGCGCATAATATCTTGTAATGATTTGATTACTGAACTGATAGACATGTTGTATTCCATGAAAAACAAGGCCTTCTGCAACATGATGGTTGCAGAAGGCGCAAAAGAGAGTTGTTAAGCAGAGCGGGGCGGTAATTGGTAGATTTCGTTTTCCAGCTCGCTGAGCGCCTGATTATACCCGTTACGGTCGCCAAATCCGGTTTTAATAATCTCCGGTAAGGTGCCCATGCTGTCGAATGGTTTAAGTTTCAGCACCTGAATACTTTCGATCTCCTGTACGCCCGCATCGGCGTATTTATCCAGCAGATTATCGAGCACGGTTTGCGCTGCTTCAGAGTATTTTGTGAAGTAGTTCCGCTTGCGCACGTTCTCGGCACGCTCTTTGCGGGTTAACGGCGGCTGACAATACACTACGTGGCAAAGCATGTCGAACGGGTCGAGATCTTTACCGACTTCTTCTGCCAGTACTTCCCAGATGATCCCCTGTTGCTCCAGCTCGTGAATGATCGCTTCTTTGCGATCGGCGTCCTGCCACTTGCGGGTAAAGTCATCCAGCGAGGCATATTCTTTGAGCAGTGTTTTGCGGGTGTAATCTTTAAAGGATTCGGTAACCAGTTTACCGTCGGCATCGTAATACTGAACACGCTGCGCAATAACGCCCACCGCTACACCGTTGACGTGAAACTTGCGGATTTTCTTCTCTTCTTCTTCCGGAAGTGGGCCGACATCATCGGTATCGGTAACCTGGTATGGTGGCGCAGGCGGTTCATCAACGCCTGTTACCTGTTCGTCGTCATGTTCGCTGATTTCTTCGAGTTTCTCTTCAAAATCAGATTCTGGATCGGCGATATCCTCTGGTGTGGTATCCATGACTTTTTCGGGAATGCCATCGAAACGCTCATCGGCAAACAGTTCGGTGGCTTTTTTAAAGTCGAGGATGGTAAACCAGAGTTTGCCGTAACGTTCGTCGATGCGTGTACCACGACCGATAATTTGCTTGAATTTGGTCATCGACTGGATGTTCTGGTCCAGTACTACCAGTTTGCAGGTTTTAGCATCCACACCGGTGGTCATCAGCTCTGAAGTGGTCGCGATAACCGGGTACGGTTTTTTCGGGTTGATGAAGTTATCCAACTGAGCTTTGCCAATTTCATCATCGCCGGTGATTTTCATGACGTATTTGTCGTTCTTTTTCACCTGCTCCGGGTTGAGATTAACCAGGGCGCGGCGCATACGTTCTGCATGATCGATGTCGTTACAGAAGACGATGGTTTTATCCATCGGATTGGTGCGCTTGAGGTAGTCGGTAATGGTTCTGGCAACCAGTTCTGTGCGTTCGTCGATTACCATCGTGCGATCGAAATCTTTCTGGTTATAGATACGATCGTCGATCACTTCGCCGTTTAAGTCAGTTTGCCCTTTGGTTGGGCGCCAGCCTTGCAGATCAACATCAATATCAACACGGACAACTTTATAAGGGGCGAGGAAGCCGTCTTCGATCCCTTCTTTTAGCGAGTAGACGTAAACCGGATCGCCGAAGTAATCCGTGCTGGAGACTTCATGCGTCTCTTTTGGCGTGGCGGTTAAGCCAATTTGGGTGGCGGAACTGAAATAATCAAGGAGCTCTCGCCAGGCGCTGTCTTCGGATGCGCTGCCGCGGTGGCATTCGTCGATCACGATCAGATCGAAGAAATCTGGTGCGACTTGTTTAAACGCTTTTTGGTCTTCCTCCGGACCAGTTATAGCCTGATAGAGCGCGAGGTGAATTTCATAAGCGGGATCAATGGTGCGTCCGCTGACTTTGGTCATTGCCGTACCAAATGGCTGGAAATCATTATTTTTGGTTTGGTCGACCAGAATGTTGCGATCGGCAAGGAACAAAATGCGTTTTTTATTTTTTGATTTCCACAGGCGCCAGATGATCTGGAATGCGGTATAGGTTTTCCCTGTTCCGGTCGCCATGACCAGCAGAACGCGGTTTTGCCCGTTGGAGACGGCTTCAATGGTTTTGTTGATTGCCTGAAGCTGGTAATAACGTGGCGATTTACCGCTGCCATCGTCGTAATAGTCCTGAGTAATAACCGGAAGCTGAGCTTGTGTGTATCCTTTCCAGAGGCAGAATTTTTGCCAGAGTTCAGCGGGGGAAGGGAAGTCATCCAGCGTTATTTGCTTTTCAAGGCATTCACCTTCGGCTGCGGTGGCATCGCGGAAGATAAAGCCATCACCGTTGGTGGCAAAAACAAAAGGAACGTCCAGCAGGCGCGCATATTCAATGCCCTGTTGCATCCCTTTGCCAATTTCATGTTTGTTGGCTTTTGCTTCAATCACGGCTAAGGGAATGCCTGGTTTGTGATACAGCACGATGTCAGCAGATTTTACCGTTCTGCGTGCCGCAACTTTACCACGTACGATGACTTTACCGTCCCGGAGTTTGACCTCCTGTCTGATTTGCGTTGTGTTGTCCCAGCCTGTATTGAGAATGGCTGGCATAACGCATTTGGTAATGATGTCTGCTTCCGTCAGGTTACTTAGGTTCAGTTCCGCCATGGGGTGTTCTCATCTAAATGCGATGCGCAAATTCTACACAGAAAAATAGATGAATTCATCTGTTCAAAGAGTATTATCAGCGTTAAGTCACTGTTTTAAAGGTATTCTTGAGTTTCATCAATAGCTGGATAAGGATTCATATGGAGAATGTTCGGTTCTTGCAAGGAGTGAAACAATATTTTTGTACTAAGGCATTAGATGTCATTCTGCTAATTTATCTACTCCTTGGTTTTATACTTCTCCCTTATAAATATCTGTGGAAAGATATTATTTTATCTCTGTGCTTTGTTGGTATTCTTCTTTATGCATTAGTGGAAGAAAATCGCATTACAGAATATATGGAGTATTTTGTTAAGTTCAGTAATAAAAACAGGTTGAATAGTTGTGCTGCCTGGTGTTCACTTATTGCATGGTTTATATTTTTGTTTTTTGTGCTTTCAATTAATATTTTTCCAGTCAGTGCCTCTGTATACGTTTTTAGTGCTTTTTCAGTATTTGTTTTTCTGGGAGGTGTTTTTATTATATTAGAGTTGGAATTTAAAAATAATAAAAAATTAATGATTATTAGGTCTATGACTATAGCTGTCATACCAATTATATATTTATTCTCAAGTAGTTTTTCTTCCAGTTTATTTTTAAGTTTGAGTAATCTAAATATCACACTATCACCATGGGTTGAGTATTTCTGGAAAGGGATGGCTTTTTTGTTGCTTTTCTTCATGTTGATGCAACTTATTATCTATTTTGCTTTTTTAACTCTGGTGACTAAATTAAGCGTGTATAGGTTATTTATACTTTCCGGAGCATTTATAGTATCTACTATTTTAGTAGTTTTTGCTTCAAAAAATGTAGAGAATATTTCGTACTACGTTTTAAAAAGCACCATAGATTTTGAATGGCGCAGTCAGGTTAAATGTGGAGAGTTGAATATTTCACGTCCGGATGAAAGATATTTCGGGTTTAATACCGATAAATATACTGTATTTTATTCCAATAGAGAGGGTAAATGGGGGTTCAATGAGTTGAAATGTAAGAAAGGTTCTGACAGGAGAGATGCATATTCCATTGAGAATGTCTCAGAATATAACGTGCCTGGATGGCTGAAATAAGTCATCTTTATAATTAAATCGTAAAGGTTCTGGTCATAAATGAGCATGATTAAACATAAACGGGGCACACTCTACACACTTGATGTGCAGCAAGAAGCTGAACTCATGGCTTTGGTTAATAAATCCGACGAAGACATTGATTACAGCGACATTCCTGCTTCTGGTAGCGAAGCATGGTCTGACGCCACACGCGGCAATTTTTTGCCAGATCCAGGTATTCACGCGCAATAAAACTTAGCGGAGGGGAGCACGTCGTTCTGTTTCCCCCCTCACTGCTAAATGGGGCATTGAGCTGCTTTACACTCAACCTTTCACGATTACTTCCTCAACCCCGCAAACGCCGCCCGAATCTCTTCCTCCGGCAGCTGAATCCCGATAAACACCATCGTGCTATGCGGTTTTTCATCGCCCCACGGGCGGTCCCAGTCGGCGCTGTAGAGGCGCTGGACACCCTGGAACAGCAGGCGGTTAGGTTCGCCGTCAATCCATAGCATCCCTTTGTAACGCAGCAGTTTATCCGCCGACTCCAGCAGCAGGTTTTCCATCACGCGGGAAACTTCGCTGATATCTACCGGGTAATCCAGTTCCACCACAATCGACGAAATATCGTTTTGTTTATCCGCGATAAAGTGAAAACGCGGTTTGGTGCTGACGACGTTTTCTTCCAGCATAAAACCGTTGGTGTTGAACAGCAGGCCCAGATCGATGTCGCCGTGGGTGACGGTGTAGATCGGTGCGCGGGCGTTGATGCGCGCCAGGCGTTCACGCAGTTTTTCTGCTTCGCCTGCGACGTCGGTTTTGGTCAGCAGAATGCGGTCGGCGTAGCCAACCTGTGACTGGGCGATGGTGAACTGGTTCATCTGCTCATCGGCATGTACCGCATCCACCAGCGCAATCACGCCGTCCAGCAGGTAACGCTGGCATAAAATCTCATGGGAGAAAAAGGTCTGAATAATCGGGCCGGGATCGGCCATGCCGGTGCATTCAATGACCAGACGGTCGAACTGAATATTGCCCTTGTCGAGATTGTCCAGCAGGTCGAGTAGCGCGTCCTCCAGCTCGTTGGAGCGTGAACAACAGATGCAGCCGTTGGTCAGCGTTTTGATCTGCGTGGCGCGGTCGCCAATCAGTTGATCATCAACGGAGACTTCGCCGAATTCGTTTTCAATCACGGCAATTTTGTAGCCGTGCTGTTCATTAAGAATATGGCGCAGCAGGGTGGTTTTGCCTGCGCCTAAAAAACCGGTGAGTAGGGTAACTGCAATCGGGTTCATGCTCTCTCCATTAACAACAGCGCATACCGCCTTTACCATCGCCGCCGTAGCGTGCGTTCTGGCGTTCGCGGAAGAATTCTTCATAGCTCATGTACGGCTTGTCGGGATGGTTGGTCTTCATATGCTCGACGTAATTGTCGTAGTCTGGAATGCCAATCAACATCTTCGCCGCCTGGCCGAGATATTTTTTTGCCTGTCCTAAGTTACCAAACATAGTTCACTCTGATAAGAACAAAGCCCCGCCGAAGCGGGGCTAAACACGGTTAGTGGTGCGAAGAGATCTTCACGCCGCCTTCCGGGATTGGAACGTACGGAGTTTCTTTGTCAGTACGTTTGTCGCTGTTACGCACCTTCAGCCAGGTTTTGAAACCGTAGAAGATGATGCTGTACACCACAATCAGGAACAGAATACTCAGGCCCGCGTTGGTGTAGTTGTTCACAACGATGTGGTTCATGTTGGCAATCTGCTGTGCCGTCAGGTCAGTACCGTTAGCAATCTTCTCTTTGTACTGGCTTGCCATGTAGAAGAAGCCTTCCATCTGCGGGTTGGTGCTGAACAGTTTCAGGCCCAGCGCCCAGGTGGTGCAGATAAGCAGCCATACAGCCGGAACAACAGTTACCCAGATGTATTGGGTGCGCTTCATCTTAATCAGCACAACGGTGCCCAGTACCAGCGCCACGGCTGCCAGCATCTGGTTGGAGATACCGAACAGCGGCCACAGGCTCTTAACGCCGCCCAGCGGATCGACCACGCCCTGATACAGCAGGTAGCCCCACAGACCCACACAGCCCGCAGTACCGATGATACCGGCAACCAGAGAATCGGTTTTTTTCAGGAACGGGATGAAGTTACCCAGCAGGTCTTGCAGCATAAAGCGGCCAGAACGGGTACCCGCATCCAGCGCGGTCAGGATGAACAGGGCTTCGAACAGAATGCCGAAGTGATACCAGAAGCCCATGTCAGCCATCGGCAGCACTTTATGGAACACGTGAGCGATACCTACCGCCAGCGTCGGCGCACCACCTGCACGGTTCAGGACAGAAGGCTCACCAATGTCTTTCGCGGTTTGCAGGATCTGCTCTGGCGAAATCACGAAGTCCCAGGAGCTGACGGTCGCCGCCGCGTGTGCGGTAACGTCTTTCAGCTGTGCCATGATGATCGGCGCGTTCTCGCCACCCATTTCATGCAGGTTAGGCATGGTGATGCCAAGGCCCGCAGGCGGGGTATTCATCGCGAAGTAAAGACCCGGTTCGATGATGGACGCAGCAACCAGCGCCATAATCGCCACGAAGGACTCCATCAGCATTGCGCCGTAGCCAATGAAACGCGCGTCGGTTTCGTTAGCCAGCAGTTTCGGCGTCGTACCGGAAGAGATCAGCGCGTGGAAGCCAGATACCGCACCACAGGCGATGGTGATGAACAGGAACGGGAACAGAGCGCCTTTCCACAGCGGGCCAGTACCGTCAATGTACTGGGTCATCGCAGGCATTTTCAGTTCCGGGTTCAGCACCACGATACCCAGCGCCAGGCCGACGATAACGCCGATTTTCAGGAAGGTTGCCAGATAGTCGCGCGGTGCGAGGATCAGCCACACCGGCAGCAGTGCGGAAACAAACGCATAGCCAATCAGTGCGAAGGTAATGGTGGTGTCTTTAAAGGTCAGTGCCGGACCCCAGTACGGATCGTGAGCAATCACGCCACCGAAGTAGATAGAGGCAACCAGCAGCACGATACCAATAACAGAGACTTCACCCACACGCCCCGGACGGATAAAGCGCATGTAGATACCCATAAACAGCGCAATTGGTACGGTTGAGCAAACGGTGAAGACACCCCACGGACTTTCGGCCAGGGCTTTAACCACAATCAGCGCCAGAACGGCGAGGATGATGATCATGATTAAGAAACAGCCAAACAGCGCGATAGTCCCCGGTACTGGCCCCATCTCTTCTTTGATCATCTCACCGAGAGATGCGCCGTTACGGCGAGAAGAGATAAACAGCACCATAAAGTCCTGAACCGCACCGGCCAGCACGACCCCCGCCAGCAGCCACAGTGTGCCAGGCAGGTAACCCATCTGCGCGGCGAGAACCGGACCAACCAGCGGACCCGCACCGGCGATAGCGGCGAAGTGGTGACCAAACAACACGTAACGGTTGGTCGGAACATAGTTCAGACCGTCATTGTTAATAACCGCAGGCGTCGCGCGCGTGGGGTCGAGTTTCATCACCTTCTGGGCGATGTAAAGACTGTAGTAGCGATAAGCCACCAGATACACTGACACAGAGGCGACCACGATCCACAGGGCGCTGACGTGCTCCCCCCGACGTAATGCAACTACCGCGAGGCAGAATGCACCGATGATTCCAAGAATCACCCAGGGTATGTGCTTGAATATCTTTTTAGTATCCATAGTAAAACCTGGCATGTATTGATTAATAGTTGGCCGAAGCCGTTCTAGGTTTGCGTTGCGTTTGAGGAGGTAAATTGACCGCTATCCTGCAGTGATGTTGCCAGAGTTACGCGCGCGTAAAGTAAGGTAAATAACTGAGTGGTTATTTTAGGGACGTAAGCGGTCAGGAATGGCGGTAAGCGGTTGGGCAAGAATTATTCGTCGGATGGATATGTGATTGAGATCACAATAAAAATGCCCCTTCGACGAATACGTGAAGGGGCTGGAGCTTAAATCGCAGCTTCCATTTCCAGCATCACCGGATGGAAACGGCGTTTAAAGTAGATAAGTCCGTGACCTTCTGCACTGAGGATGATGTTTTTAATCTCCACCAGATACACCAGATGTGTGCCAATCGCCTGCACATCGCGGATCTCACCTTCAAGACTGGCCAGCGAACCTTTCAACACCGGCTGCGCCAGCGGACCTTTTTGCCAGCATGAGAGGCTAAAACGCTCTTCCATCGCCATGCCCGTCATGCCCGCGAAGTGACGGGCCATCAGTTCCTGCTCATGGTTGAGGACGTTGACGCACAACTTGCCGTTGCCCTGAAACACCGGGTTCATCGCACTGTTGGCGTTAATGCACACCATCAGCGACGGTGGTGTATCCGTGACCGAGCAGACGGCCGTTGCCGTAATCCCGCATTGTCCGGCGTCGCCCTCGGTGGTGATAATATTTACCGCTGCCGACAGGCTGGCCATCGCGTCACGAAAGCGCAGGCGTTGTTCATCTAATTGCATCTTAACCTCCCGCTGCGTTATTTCAGCAGCTTATCCAGCATGTTGATATCGTCGTTGTTGTGCAGGTGCGGCACAGTCCAGCCGTTCTGGTCGTATTCCGACAGGCAGCGATCAACCATCGCCATCATCTTGTCCATATTGCCGGAGCTTTGTGCCTGGCGCAGACACTGCAGGCGAATCTCATCCTGGCTACCGGAGTAGTTGATTTCATACAGTTCGTGACGGCCACCAAACTCGCTGCCAATGGCGTCCCACATCAGTTTGAGGATCTTGATGCGCTGGACGTGATCCATACCGTTCGAACCGCGCACATACTTCGCCAGATACTGGTCGATCTGCGGATTGTTCAGGTCACGGGCACTGGAAGGGAGATAGATCAGGCCACTGGTAACGTTGCGTTCGATAATGTTTTTGATCTTCGCGTAGGCCATTGGTGCCAGTACGCGATAGGTTTGCAGTGCGGCATGATCCGGTAAATAAGCCCCGTTGACCCACGGCGTCGCTTCTGAACACATCGAGTCACTCAATGCCCAGAAGGTGTTGCGCCACGCCACCACTTCACCGAGATCGGCCTGCACGCCCCGGAACTCCAGGGTGCCGGTACATTCGAGTGATTTTTTCAGCAGTGCCGTGATGAAGTCGAGTTTCACTGCCAGGCGCACACAGGCTTGCAGCGGATACATACGGGCGAAACCGCCTTCCATCGTCCAGCGACGACAGCGATCAAAATCGCGGTAGATCAGCACGTTTTCCCATGGGATCAGCACGTTATCCATCACCAGAATCGCATCGTTCTCATCGAAGCGACTGGAGAGCGGGTAGTCGTACGGCGAGCCGGTAGCGCCCGCGACCATCTCATAAGAGGCGCGGGAGATTAATTTCACACCATCGGCATCCATTGGTGCAACGAACATCAGTGCGAAGTCCAGGTTTTCACCCATCACTTGTGCTGAGCCGAAGCCAATCATGTTGTAGTGAGTCAGCGCCGAGTTGGTGGCAACCACTTTCGCACCGCTGACGATAATCCCGGCGTCAGTCTCTTTTTCCAGCTTGATGTAAACGTCTTTCACTTTATCGGTCGGCAAATGACGATCGATCGGTGGGTTAACAATCGCGTGGTTAAAGTAGAGGCCAGTTTCCTGGATACGTGTGTACCAGTTACGGGCGTTCTGCTCGAACTGACCGTAAAAGCCCGGATTCGCGCCCAGTGCGCAACCGAAAGCGGCTTTGTAGTCTGGGGTGCGGCCCATCCAGCCATAGCTCAGGCGTGACCACTCAGCGATGGCGTCGCGTTGCTGGCGCAGGTCGTCGGCACTTTTCGCCACGCGGAAGAATTTATGGGTATAGCCGCCGCTGCCGGTGTCGGTGTTCCAGCACAGAGAGTCCTGCATCTCCGGTTTGTGCAGCGCGTCGTACAATTGGGCAACAGACGCTGCCGCATTACGAAATGCCGGATGAGTGGTGACGTCTTTCACTCGCTCGCCATAGATATAGATCTCGCGACCATCCTGCAGGCTTTTTAGATACTCTTCCCCGGTGAACGGACGTTGGGTACTGGCGCGGAAATCTTCTGGTTTCATGTCGACCTCTACAGTATTAATCGGAATACGATTGTTAATTTTGTGTGTTGTTTTTGTTATTCAATTGAAGCTTGCAGGGGCGATTACGGGAAGAGACTTTTGGGACAATGGCTGGTACTTTTCAGGTAGGGTACGGTTTTGTGATCGAGGTCGCTTTTAGCGATTATTGACGTTACTCAATCCCCTTGCTCCAGGCGGAGAAAGGGGAATAGCAGGTGGTGCCTGGTTTCCCATTAAGGCTAAGGGTTTTTCACGTGACAGGTACTTTTTTGGCGCGATAAGTACTGGGCGAGCAACCGACTAAGCGATTAAAAAAGCGGGCAAAATAAGCCGGATCTTTAAAACCGAGTTGCCAGGCAATATTGTTCACGGCGTTATCAGAAAACAGCAGCAGCCGCTTGGCTTCTCGCAGCTGTCTGTCGAAAATCAACCGTTTTGGCGGACGGTTGGCAAAGCGACGGCAGATGTCCGTGAGTCGTGATTCGGTGATATGCAGTTCGTTAGCGTAATCAGGAACTGTCCAGTGCTGATGAAAATGGCTTTCAATCAGCATATGAAAACGCTGGAACAGTTTTAATTCCCCGCGCATCCCGCTGGCGGCATGGTCGTCGAGTTTTGCGTTACGCAGCAGTAGGGTGAACACTGCCTGTGCCAGTAGCGTCAGGGTGTGTTCCCGTCCAGGCAGTTGTTCCACCGATTCCCGCTCTATCAGTTGCCAATAGTGTTCCAGCGCCGCCAGTTCGTCGGGTTTATCTGCCAGTGACAGGCAAATCCCCGGCAGGCCGAAGGTTTCCCGAGAGCCTGGATAAAGAACTTCCAGCAGGGGCCAGATTAGATCTTCCCGTACCGTCAACACATGACCGTCGGCGTCAGACTCCGTAATAAACGCATGAGGTACTGACGGCGGCGTCAGGACAAACAGGGGCGCTTCCACCGAGTAGCGATGATCGTCAAGCTGTAGCTCAATCTGTCCGCTATTGAGGAAATGCATCTGAAAGTACTGTTCGTGACGATGTGGCAGCATATGGCGGCCAAAAAAGGCCGCCATGCGGGCGAACGACTGATAATGCACATCGTCCGTGCCCAGGCTTTCATCATACTCTTTGCTGATATCAATATTGGCAATCTGACTATCGCACATCGTCGTTCCTTACGGGGTCGCTCGCGGACGGGAGGACTGCATTGGAATCGCCCAGATAATCCCCGCACCAATCACCAGCAGCGCGGCAACAAACCACAATCCACTGTTAAAGCTGCCGGTCAGATCTTTCAGCCAGCCGATCATAAACGGACTCAGAGCCGAACCGATATTGCCAGTAGCGTTGATCACCGCAATACCGATCGCGCGTGCCCGCAGGCTGATGGACTGATCCGGTGTTGTCCAGAAAATTGCCATTGCGCTGAATGATCCGGTCGAAGCCATAATGATCCCCAGCATCTGGATCATATTGTGATCAGTTGCCGAAGCCAGTAACCAACCTGCGGCCGCGAACAAATAAGGAAGGGCGGTGTGGTGCCTTCGTTCCTGGCAGCGATCTGAGTGACGGCTCCAGTAGATCATCCCGAGAATGGTACAAATCTGCGGTACGGCCGCCAGCAGACCGATGGTGATATTACTGCTGCCCTGATTAAAGCTTTGCAGGATCTGCGGTGTCCAGATGCTGATCGCACTAAGTGTGTTGGTCAGGCAGAAATACGCCAGGGTATACATCATCACCACCGGAGTGAAGATCTCCCGCCACATGCTGCGTTGTTGCATGGCGTGGTGGCTGATGGCTCCCTCTGGCTGCACCAGCGTCAGACGATCGTTATCCATCATCTCTTGCAGGCATTTTTTGTCTTCTTTCGTCAGCCACTTAGCTTTATCCGGTGAGTCATCAAGCCAGAACCACACCATGACGCCGAGTAATACCGACGGGAAGCCTTCCAGCAAAAACAGCCACTGCCAGCCTTTTAGTGCCAATACGCCATCCAGCGACAAAATGTAGCCGGAAACGATAGATCCCAACGCTGTCGTTACCGGCATTGCCACCATAAACAAGGCGTTGGCACGGGCGCGGAAGTAGGCCGGAAACCAGAAGGTTAAATACAGCAGAATGCCAGGCAGGAAGCCGGCTTCGGTAATGCCAACCAGTATACGCAGTACGTATAAGCTGGTGGGGCCAGTGGCAAACATGGTGGCAGTAGAGGCGATGCCCCAAAGCACCATTATGGTGGCGATCCAGCGTCGCGCACCGACAATACTCAGCATAATGTTGCTGGGAATGCCGAAGATGACGTAAGCGGCGTAGAACAGGGTGGTGGCGAGGCCAAACATGGTGGCGCTCAGACCGAGGTCGCGCCCCATCGTCAGTCCGGCAAAGCCGATGTTGATGCGATCAAGGAACGAGAAGATAAACAGCACGAACAGAAAGATGATTAGGCGGCGAAACAACTTCTTAATAACCGCCTGTTGTCCGGCAGTCAGCGCTTTATGCTGATTCGCCGGATCGATACTTTCCGGTATGGCAGGTGAGGTGTCGCTCATTTTTCTTCCTCTAATGGGATTTTTGTAGGGTACGACAAGGTTTATGGCAGATGCAGCACAAACGCCTTATCCGGCCTACGGTTTGGTGCGCGTGTAGGCTGGATAAGCGCAGCGCATCCGGCATTAATACACGCCGGGCTTCACGGTCGTGGCCTGCGCGCCAAACCGTGCTGCCAGTGCTTCGGCGGCGCGGGCGAGCAGGGTGGTGTCAACGCCGACGGCGACAAACAGCGCGCCCAGTTCCAGATAGCGTTTTGCCAGTTGCTCATTGGCGATCAGGATCCCCGGCGCTTTGCCCGCTTCACGGATCTGCACGATCGCCTGTTCAATCGCGGCCTGCACTTCCGGGTGCTGCGGATTACCGGCATAACCCATATCGGCGCTCAGATCCGCCGGGCCGATAAACACGCCGTCGACACCTTCCACGTCCAGAATCTGCGGTAGGTTCTTCATTGCCTCACGCGTTTCGATCTGCACCAGCACGCACATTTGATCATTGGCTTTTTGCAGGTAATCAGGAATGCGATTCCAGCGTGAGGCGCGTGCCAGCGCACTGCCCACACCACGAATACCGGCGGGGGGATAACGGGTGGCGCGTACCGCTTCACGGGCTTCGTCGGCGTTTTGTACCATCGGCACCAGTAAGGTTTGTGTGCCGACGTCCAGCAGTTGTTTGATTTGCACCGGATCGTTCCACGACGGACGTACTACCGGCTGGCTGGGGTAGGGCGCAATCGCCTGTAGCTGGGTGAGCACTGTTTGCACGTTATTCGGCGCGTGTTCACCGTCTATCAACAACCAGTCGAATCCTGCTCCGGCCAGTAACTCTGCGCTGTAGCTGCTACTCAGCCCCAGCCATAATCCGATCTGTGGTCGGCCTGCTTTCAGCGCCGCTTTAAAGCTGTTTTCCATCGTTCTCTCCTTAAACAAAGCGGCAGCTAATGGAACCCATGTTGCCGTAATCGACGTGAAAGGTGTCGCCTTTACGCGCCGGAACCGGTCGGGTGAACGAGCCGCCGAGAATGATTTGTCCGGCTTCCAGTTGTACGTCATACGGTGCGAGTTTGTTCGCCAGCCAGGCCACGCCGTTTGCCGGATGATTTAGCACACCAGCAGCGACGCCGGTTTCTTCAATCACGCCATTGCGATACATCAGGGCGGAGATCCAACGCAGATCCAGTTCGTCAGGTTTGATAGGACGACCGCCGAGGATCACCCCGGCATTAGCGGCGTTATCGGAAATAGTGTCGAACACTTTGCGCGGGCGCTGGGTTTCTGGATCGATGTTGTGGCAGCGAGCGTCGATCAACTCCAACGCCGGGATCACATAGTCCGTGGCGTTGTAAACGTCGAACAGCGTGCAGTTTGGCCCACGCAGCGGTTTTGCCAGCACGAAAGCCAGCTCCACTTCGATGCGCGGCACGATAAAGCGATCGGTCGGGATATCGCTGCCATCGTGGAAGAACATGTCATCCAGCAGGGCACCGTAGTCGGGTTCGCTGATCTGCGAGCTGGCCTGCATCGCTTTCGAGGTCAGGCCGATTTTGTGGCCTTTCAGCGTGCGGCCTTCGGCAATTTTCAGGCGGACCCATTCGCGCTGTACTGCGTAGGCGTCTTCGATGGTGATCTCCGGGTAATCGAGGGAGATCGCGCGGATCTGTTCGCGCTGTTTTTCTGCCTGATCCAGACGCTGGGCGATCAGGGTGTGGGTGTGTTTATCGAACATAGCGATATCCTGTGGCATTGCCGGATGCGGCTGCGCCTTATCATCCGGCCTGGAAGCTGGTGCAAATTTATTTAAACAACGCGTGTACGTTGTTCTGTTTGAAATTCAACGTTGGGTGCAGCTCTGCAATCTCAAATGAAAGCGCCAGGTAACGGCTCTCCATCAGTGAGGCGAAGTGCGTTTTAATCAGATCAAACAGCATTTCGCCCACTTCCTGACGGCTTTCCAGACTGCGCCCGCTGCCGATTTTTAGCGTCATATGCACAAAGGCGTAATCGTGCTTGCCATCAGCCATTTGCCAGGTATCGATCCAGTGCGCCCGGCTACGTATTCCCCCAAGCGGAAAAATCCCCGTCGCCGCCAGTGTGGTGTTAACACTGGCAAACAGCTCAGGTAAGCGGGCTTCTTCACGGATATTTTCGGTACATTCCACGATAAAGTGCGGCATGGTGGTTCCTTATGCGGGCAGCGGGAAAACAGCGTTAACCTGACCGGTGCCAGAGCTTGGGAACAGCTCGGTAATAAACTCCACCTTGCCATCGTATTTATCCCAGCCAAGCATCCCCAGCAGCATCACCGTGTCGTGCATATTGCCTTCGCCGTAGCAGTAGTCGGCATACTCCGGCAGCATATTGCAGAACTCTTTGAACTGGCCTTCGCGCCACAGCTTAACCACGCGCTCGTCCATCTGGCGGTCGAACTCGCGGGTGTAGCTGTTCATCCCTTCTTCCGCACGCTGATCGTCAATAAAGCGGTGCGATAACGAACCGCTGGCAAGGACCGCCACGGTGCCGTCGTACTGTTCGATCGCTTTCAGAATCGCTTCGCCCAGCTTGCGGCTGTCGGCAAAATCATGGACGGTACAGAATGCGGAGATGGAGACCACTTTGAAGTGCTTGTCTTCATTCATGTAACGCATTGGCACCAGCGTGCCGTATTCCAGTTTCAGACTGGGAATGTTGTGCGCTTTTGCCCGCACGCCGAGTTTTAATGCTTCATCAGCAATCAGCTGTCCTAACTCCGGGTTGCCCTCGTAGTTGTAGGTCATATCGCGGATAAAATGCGGCAGCTCGTTACTGGTGTAGACGCCTTCAAAATGGTCTGCACAGTTGATGTGATAAGCACTGTTCACCAGCCAGTGGGTATCGAAAACGATAATGGTATCGACGCCCATTTCCCGGCAACGCTTGCTGATCTCTTTATGCCCGTCGATCGCGCCCTGGCGACAGCCGTGGTTTTTCCCTGGCAGTTCAGAGAGATACATCGACGGTACGTGCGTGATCTTGGCGGCTAACGCTAACTTACCCATATCAGACTCCCCATTTCGGAATTGGATGGTCACCCATGGAAATGCAGACGTTCTTCATTTCCGCGAACACTTCGAAGCTGTACTCACCGCCTTCACGCCCGGTGCCGGAGGCTTTTACGCCGCCAAACGGCTGGCGCAGGTCGCGCACGTTCTGGGTGTTGACGAACACCATACCCGCTTCGATGCCACGCGCCAGGCGTAACACTTTGCTGACATCCTGTGTCCAGATGTACGACGCGAGGCCGTACTCCACGTCGTTTGCCAGGCGAAGACCTTCGGCTTCGTCTTTAAACGGCAGCAGGCAGGCGACCGGCCCGAAAATTTCTTCCTGGGCGACGCGCATACGGTTATCAACGTCTGCCAGCACCGTTGGGCGCAGGAAGTTTCCGCCTTTCAGGTGTGCAGGCAGGTCAGACGGTTTATCCGGGCCGCCCGCCAGCAGGGTTGCGCCTTCTTCAATGCCGAGACGGATATAGCCGGAAACTTTATCCCAGTGTTGCTGGCTGATAAGCGCCCCAACCTGGGTGTTGGGATCGTTCGGATCGCCCACGCGCAGACGGTTGGCGCGTTCGGCAAAGCGTTTAACGAATTCCGGGTAGATGCTTTGCTGAATAAAGATGCGCGAACCGGCGGTGCAGCGTTCGCCGTTGATCGAGAAGATGGTGAACAGGGCGGCGTCCAGCGCGCGCTCAATATCGGCATCTTCAAAAATCAGCACCGGCGATTTACCGCCCAGTTCCATGGAGTATTTTTTCAGCCCGGCGTTTTTCATGATGTTGCGCCCGGTGGCCGTACCGCCGGTGAACGACACGGCACGTACGTCATGATGACGGACCAGCGCATCGCCTGCGGTTGCGCCGTAGCCCTGTACCACGTTCAGCACGCCCGCCGGAATACCGGCTTCCAGCGCCAGCTCACCCAGGCGGTCAGCGGTTAGCGGGGAGAGTTCCGACATTTTCAGCACCGCGGTATTGCCCAGCGCCAGACACGGCGCAACCTTCCAGGTGGCGGTCATAAACGGCACGTTCCACGGCGACACCAGCGCACAAACGCCCACCGGCTGCACCAGCGTGTAGTTGAGCATCTTGTCGTCGACCGGATAGGTCTTGCCGTTCATCTGCTGGCAGACTTCCGCGAAAAATTCAAAGTTGTGAGAAGCGCGTGGGATCAACACATTTTTGGTCTGATGGATCGGCAGGCCCGTGTCAGCGGTTTCCATCGCGGCGATCTCTGGCACGTTCTGGTCGATCAGTGAGCCCAGACGGCGCATCAGTCGCGCACGCTCTTTCATCGGCAGATTGGCCCATTTCGGGAACGCCTCTTTCGCTGCTGCTACTGCCTGATTGATCTCCGCTTCACCGCCAGAGGCCACATCCGCCAGCACTTCACCCGTTGCTGGATTAGTAGTCTGGAAGTAGTCGTTACCTGCAACATTTTTGCCGTTGATCCAATGATTTACTTTTTTCATTTCGCTGTATCCTCACTCACAATTCGGTTCACCAGGCGGCCCACGCCTTCTACTTCCACCACTACTTCATCGCCAGGCACCACGTCAGATAAGCCTTTTGGTGTGCCGGTGGCGATCATGTCGCCCGGATTCAGGGTCATAAATTCGCTTAAATAGGCGATCAGGAAAGGCACGCTGAAGATCAGATCGGCGGTGGTGCCTTGCTGGCGTAACTCGCCGTTGACGAAGGTGCGAAGGGTCAGATTATGCGGGTCCGGGATCGCCTCTTTCGGCACGATGGTTGAAAGCATCGGCGTCAGTCCGTCGCGGCTTTTTACCCGCAGGTTAGGGCGGTAGTAGTTTTCCAGATAGTCGCGAATGGCGTAGTCGTTACACACGGTGTAGCCCGCGACATAATCCATAGCATCGGCTTCGCTGACGTAACGCGCCTGCTTGCCAATCACCACCACCAGCTCCGCTTCGTAGTGCATGTATTCAATATTGTTCGGGCGCACGGAGGTCTGGTTATCGCCAGTGAGGGTATTCGGCGCTTTCAGGAACACCAGCGGCTCTTCCGGTGGTTTAAATTCCAGTTCGCTGGCGTGGTCGGCGTAGTTCAGGCCGAGGGCAAACAGCGTGCCGTGCGGGTGTGGCAGCGTTGGGAAGGTTTTGTGTGTGGTCACTTCATGTTCGTCCACTACCGGATTTTCCAGCGACGGGAAACCTTCTGCGAGAACACGAACGCGATCGCCTGGCTGTATTTCCACGCGCGCCTGTGGCGTGCCGAGCAGAATGGCATCGCCAGGATTTAGTGTGGCAAATTCGCTGAGGGCGCTCAGCAACTGTGCGGCGTTACGTTGTAAATCGGCGGTATTCCAGTGATCGGCAGGACGCCCGTTGATCTCGGTATAGATGGTCAGATTATCGACATTGCTGAGAGCCACGGTTTCACCAATGGGGCAGAATCCATCACGACATTTTGCTTTGATTGCCGGGCGGTAAAAGCTCTCTTCCGGCAGGCTGACGTCGTTAGCCAGCGCGTATCCGGCGATGTACTCTGCCGCATCTTCTTCGCGTACTTTCGTCGCCTTTTTTCCCACAATCAGCGCAACTGTCGCACCACTCAGTACCTTTTCACCCTGCGGAAAGGGAATCGGCTCACCGCTACTAATCACCGTATTGCGCGGTTTAATAAACCAGACCGCAGTTTTAGGCGGGGCTTTGTAGGGGGATTGCTGGAACGCTTCCTGCCATGCATCAAGCTGGCTGCGATGGTTCAACGCTACGGCGAAGATAGTGCCTTTCATTACCACTCCTCAGATCTCTGGCCGATCCTAATTTCATTAATATGTTAATGAACAGTTTTATTATCTGGTGAAGCAATAAGCAAAATAAAGTGAACGAATTGTGATGTTGATAACATTTAATTTACACACCTAATGTGAATATTATTTAAAATCAATTAATTAAATAGATTTGTGGAAGTTTGCTACACTGAGTGGTCTGAGAAACCGGTTGCTGAGTGGGCTATGGCCTGCTAATTGTTTCGTTATTAATGATTTTCTGAAACTTGGGGTTGTACCATGCACGATTCTTTAACCATTGCGTTGCTCCAGGCGCGTGAAGTGGCGATGAGTTATTTTCGTCCTATTGTTAAGCGCCACAATTTGACTGAACAGCAGTGGCGCATCGTGCGTATTCTGGCGGAAGGAAAGTCGATGGATTTTCACGATCTGGCTTATCGCGCCTGTATTTTGCGCCCAAGCCTGACCGGTATCCTTACGCGGATGGAGCGCGACGGCCTGGTGCTACGCTTAAAACCGATTAATGATCAGCGCAAGCTATATGTTTCATTAACTCAGGAAGGGCAGACGCTCTATTCCCACGCGCAGGCGCAGGTTGAAGAGGCTTATAGACAAATTGAAGCGCAGTTCACCGCTGAGAAAATGCAGCAGTTAACCGTGTTGCTGGAGGAGTTTATTACCCTGGGAAAAGGCGGTGATGAAACGTGTGGGGAAGCGTAAGAGCGGTATCCCGGAGATATCTCTCCGGGATTGATCCTCTAAATAATTCGAGTCGCAGTACATGCAACTTGAAGTATGGCGAGCAGAAATCAAAACAATGTATCCAGCTCTGCCAGTACGTTGTAGTCGTCATCAGTCAATAACAACGCTTTCCATTTGTCGAAGGTCAGGCACGGATGCGATGTGCCAAACACCAGAATATCCCCCACTTGCACGTCGCTATTAGCTGACAGTTGCAACATGCAGTGCTGATCCATAATGCCTGTACTGCGAATCGCCTGTGGATCAAATGCCAGTAATTTGCCGTTGCGATAGTGGGCGACTGGTTGCGGCAGTCCGGCGTCGAAGGCGCAATCACGCTTACCAAAATTAACCACCGCACGAGCAGCTTCCGGCACCGATTGCACCATGGCGACCAGTTCCAGCGCAGATGTGAGATCGCCTGCCAGATCGCAGGCCACAGGATCGCGGGCAAGCAACTGTTGTTGTGCCGCGTCGTAGATCCCGGTGTCGTGAGTGATGTAGCAGCCAGGGCGAATAACAATGCGGCAGTTATCAGGCTTTTCTGCCGCCAGCCAGATATTGCACACCACGTCATACCAGACCGTGCCTGCTCCGGTGAGAATAAACTCGCCATCAACCAGACTTGCCATATCACAGGCCAGTTGTGCGGCATCCCGCAGCAGTGCTTCTACCTGCGGTTGTGGATCGTCACCGTGTAAAACGCCTTCATATAACTCAAGCCCCCGCAGGCGTAACCCCGGTAATTGGACCGCCTGTTTAGCCAGTGCCAGTGCGGCATCCGTTGAGCGGCAACCACAGCGCCCGCCGGGAACACCCAGCTCAATCATCACGTTCAGTGTCTGTTGCTGACTGGCAAAAAAGGCAGACAAAGCGCGGGCGTTCTCAATGCTGTCGATACAGCAGATAAAATCGACCGTCGGGTAATGTCGTTGCAACCGGGCAATCAACTGCATATTCGCCTTGCCGACCAGTTGGTTAACCATCAGCACTCGCTGAATACCGCTCGCCATTGCCGCATCAGCCTGCCATGCGCTACCGACACCTATTGCCCAGGCGCCTGCCGCCTGCTGCGCCTGAAAAATCCACGGCGTCATGGTGGTTTTACCGTGCGGTGCCAGCGAAACGCCGCGCGCGTCAGCATAACGCTGCATCCACGCAATGTTGTTCTCCAGGGCCTGCTTTTTAATGATCGCGGCAGGTAAACAGACATCTTCGGCAAGGAGATTTGCGGGCATTTGCATCAGGGCAGATTTATGGGGAACCAGAGGTTCAGAGTGGTATTTCATAACATTCACCTTTTAAGTTTTTCACCGTATCGGATATGAGTATCATTTGTAACTAAATGAAATATAAATATTTAATTTATTTATCTTATGATTTATGAATAAAAGTATCAGAAAATCATCTGGGTTTTGCGTAGTTTTCCACTGTTTTTCATCCTTGTAAATGGTTAACTTGTCACCATTGCAGAAATGGAGTGACGAACATGCAGGTTGACTGGTTATTCAAAAATGTGACCGTTATCGACGGTAGCGGCGGCCCTGAATTTCGCGGTGACGTGGCAATAACAGGTGATCGGATTGTCGATATTGCCCCTGCGCTTAACGTTACGGCGCAGCAGGTCATTGACGGGGAAGGGCGGGTACTGGCACCAGGGTTTATCGACGTTCATACCCATGACGATATCAACGTTATTCGCATCCCGGAATATCTGCCAAAAATCAGCCAGGGGATCACCACGGTGATTGTCGGTAACTGCGGGATCAGTGCGGCGTCGGCGAAAATGAAAGGTGAAGTTCCTGACCCGATGAATCTGCTGGGGGAAGCAGAGCACTTTATTTATCCTACCGTTGAAAGCTATGCCCAGGCAGTGGAAGCAGCCAGGCCGTCACTGAACGTTGGCACGCTGATTGGTCATACGGCGCTGCGTAATAACCATATGGACGACCTGTTTCGCCCGGCGACGGCGGATGAAATTGCCGCCATGCGCGCCGACTTACGTCTGGCGTTGAGTCAGGGGGCGCTGGGGTTAAGTTCCGGGCTGGCCTATGCAACGGCATTTCAGGCGACTACCGAAGAAGTCATGGCGCTGGCGGAAGAATTAGCCGGTGAGAAGGGCGTTTATACCACCCATCTGCGTTCTGAATTTGAACCGATTCTCGATGCCCTGGATGAGGCGTTTCGTATTGGGCGTCATGGCAAAGTGCCTGTCGTGGTTTCCCACCATAAATGCGCCGGGGCGAAAAACTGGGGGCGGACAAAAGAAACGTTGGCCTTTTTTGACCAAATGCGTCAACACCAGGAAATTGGCTGCGATGTCTACCCTTACTCAGCCAGCTCTTCAACGCTGGATCTCAAACAAGTCACCGACGAATTCGATATTGTGATCACCTGGTCACAAACACATCCGCAGCAGGCCGGGAAAACACTGGCGCAAATCGCCATCGACTGGCAGATGAGTATGCTGGAGGCCGCGAAGCTGCTAATGCCTGCCGGGGCTATCTATTACAACATGGACGAGCGCGACGTCCGCCGAGTGTTGAGTTATCCGGTCAGTATGATTGGCTCTGACGGCCTGCCCAATGATCCCATGCCGCATCCACGTTTATGGGGCGCCTTCCCTCGCGTGCTGGGCCACTATTGCCGTGATGAAGGCTTATTCCCACTGACCACGGCTATCCACAAAATGACCGGGCTTTCTGCCAGCCGTTTTCGCCTGCCCCAGCGTGGACTGGTGAAAGTCGGTTATTTTGCGGACCTGGTGTTGTTCGATCCACAAACCATTCGTGATGTTGCCAGCTTTTCTGATCCCAAACGCCCGGCAGATGGCATTGAGGCGGTGATGGTGAACGGCGTTATGAGCTATGGTCGCGATAAACATATTACAGGCCGTGCGGGACGCTTCCTGCGCCGGCAGACCTCACATTAAGGAGTGAATATGAGCATTAAACGTTACGGTACGGAAGGTGGAACAGGCACTGGCGGGCAGCATTTGCCTTTTGCCAGGGCGGTTGAGGCGGGCGGCTGGCTGTACGTCTCCGGGCAAACACCCATGAAAAACGGTGAAGTGGTAGAAGGCGGAATCGTTGAACAGTCACGACTGGCGATCCAAAACTGTGTCGACATCATGACTGAAGCCGGTTATAGCCTGGCGGATGTGGTTCACGTGAAAGTGATCCTGACCGACGCCCGCTATTTCCAGTCATTTAATAAAGTATTCAGAGAATTTTTTGGCGAGAATCCGCCTGCACGTATTTGTTGTGTGGCTGATCTGGTTGTCGATTGTAAAGTCGAAGTCGATGTGACCTGTTATAACGCGACCCGCTAATAAATTTAAGAATTAAAAAAACAGACCGCAATTGAGTGCTGAATACATTCAGCACTCCGGGAACTCTTACATTATTCTCTCTCTACTGGCAGGATGTGAATTATGAACAGTCATATCTTTTTAGTCGGCTTTATTATTTATGCCATCGCCATGATTTGGCTTGGTTGGTTTGTTTCTCGTAATCAGAAAAGCGGAGAAGATTTTCTGCTGGGCGGGCGTTCGCTGCCGCTGTTTCTGACGCTGGGGTCAACCGTTGCCACGATGGTTGGCACGGGTTCCAGTATGGGCGCAGTGGGCTTTGGCTACAGCAATGGCTGGGCCGGAATGCTTTATGGCGTCGGTGGAGCCGTAGGTATATTACTGGTGGCGTGGCTGTTTGCACCGGTACGTAAATTACGTTTTATGACCATGAGTGAAGAAATATCTTATTATACTGGCGGCAGCCATTTAATTAAAAATATTGTCGGCCTGATGATATTTATTGCCTCTATTGGCTGGCTGGGAGCGCATATATTAGGTGGCAGTATGTATCTTGCCTGGGCGACGGGTATTGATCTTACTGTAGCAAAATTAATTATCGCTTTGGCCTTTGCGATTTACGTTATTATCGGCGGTTATTCGGCGGTAGTGTGGACAGACACTATTCAGGCCCTAATTTTGTTCTTTGGCTTTATATTAATGGCTATTCTTGCCGTTGTTCACGTTGGTGGCTGGAGTGCGATTGAACAGGCGATGGACCCAAAAGCGATGAGCCTGTTTGCGATTGATAAAATGGGCGTGCTGCCTGCGCTTTCGCTGGCGCTGGTTATTGGCGTAGGTGTGCTGGCCACACCGTCCTATCGCCAGCGTATCTACTCGGGCAAAGATGTTCCCTCTGTACGCCGTTCGTTTGTTATTACTGGCGTGTTGTATCTGTTCTTCTCGATTCTGCCTGCCATTATCGGCATGGCGGCGTTCACCATGAACCCAAATCTGGAAAACAGCAACTACGCCTTCTTGTTCGCGACCAGTTTCTTACCTGCCATTCTTGGGCTGGTGGTGCTGATTGCCGGGCTTTCAGCCACCATGTCTTCCGCCAGCTCCGATGCCATCGCGGCGGTGGCGATTATGATGCGCGACGTCTACACCATGATTACCGGCAGAATGCCGCCGGAGGACAAGGCCATTACTTACTCACGCTGGATGTTGACCTTTGTTATTGGCCTGGCGCTGGTCTTTGCTCTGACCTCTAATGACATCATCAGCTACATTACCAAAATGATTTCGATGCTGATGTCCGGGCTGTTTATCTGCTCGATTCTCGGTCGCTTCTGGCTACGCTTTAACTGGCAGGGTGCGCTGGCGGCGTTAGTGAGCGGTATGGTGATGTCAATTGTGGTGCTGATGAATGCCGACTGGCTGGCTTACTGGGGTAACCCGTGTATTCCGTCAGTGCTGGGCAGCCTGGTCGCTGGCGTAGTGGTGACGTTGGTAACGCCAGCAAGTCAGGTCAGCCGGGAAGAAGCTTTGGCTATTATCACCAATGAGCGTGAAAACCAGAGTATCGTGATCACCAAACCTGAAGAAGCATAACCGACAATGCTAATCGCCAAGTGGCTGGCGGTTAGCGCCCCCACGGTGGCTGTCTAACACCAGTTTTATCCGCCGCAGGCGATCTTTCGCCTGCGCTTTATTTGCCATTGCCAGTTCTGTTGCCAGTACATCGACCATGGCTAACATCGCGTAGCGGGAAGGGGTGGGCTTAAAGATGTAATCACTTTCCTGAACCAGTAACGGCAATACCAGATCCACCTGTTCCGCCAGCGGTGTTTGTGCTGGCGTAATGGCAATAACACGCGCGCCATACTGACGGGCGATTGCCGCACTTTCGATGATTTCCGGTGTATAACCGCCCAGCGACAGCACAATCACCACATCCTGCGGCATCACTGCCGAGCACATCATTCTCATCATCAGGGCATCATTCTGACTAACCACAGGTAGCCCCAGACGGAATAAACGGTACTGAATCTCCTGTGAACAGATGGTGGAACCGCCGCCAGTTCCCAATGCAAGAATTTGCCGCGCCTGACTTAACCAGCTTACCGCCTGGCTAATGGCGTTCATATCCAGCGAACGACGATGCGTTTCCAGCACGCTGATAATTGATTCGTAGATCCCCTGAACACCGTCAAGATCCGGTACATCGAGAATAAATCGCTGCCCGATAGCCAGTGACTGCGCCAGTTTGACTTTCAGCTCGCGGACATCTTTACACCCCAGAGCACGGGCAAAACGCGTCACCGACGCCTGACTGGTTTGCGTTAACCGCGCCAGCTCAGCAATAGGCAGTTCCACCGCGGCGGGGACATCATCAAGAATAAATTGTGCGATACGCTTTTCAGTGGCGGTTAACGCCATAAACCGTTCGGTAATACAGGAGATGATATCGATGCTATAAGCCATGGGAGTATCACTGATTCGAAGACAATTGGTACTTTGTACCATAAACAGCCGCGACAGAGTGTGATATCGCTAAAAACGCAGGCTGACAGCGATAAAATGCGCCTTTTGAACGTGCCAAAACATAAAGTTTTTTCGTCTCAGGCCGACAACCAGAGTATCTGTCTAGTGGAACGAGAAAATATGTTAAAACGTATCAAAATTGTCACCAGCTTACTGTTGGTACTTGCCATTTTTGGCCTTTTACAACTGACATCGGGTGGTCTGTTCTTTAGTGCACTTAAGAACGACAAAGAGAACTTTACCGTTTTGCAGACGATTCGCCAGCAACAGTCAACGTTGAATGGCAGCTGGGTCGCACTGCTGCAAACGCGAAATACCCTTAACCGGGCGGGCATTCGCTACATGATGGATCAGAACAATATTGGTAGCGGTGCTACGGTGACTGAACTGATGCAGTTGGCGAGCATTTCTTTAAAGCAGGCGGAAAAAAACTGGGCCGAATACGAAGCTCTGCCACTCGATCCCCGTCAGAGCGAAACGGCCGCTATTGAAATTAAACGAAATTACGATATCTACCACAATGCGCTGGCGGAACTGATTCAGTTGCTGGGGGCGGGCAAGATTAACGAATTTTTTGATCAGCCGACTCAGAGCTATCAGAACGGTTTCGAAAAACAGTATATCGAATGGATGCAGCAAAACGATCGCCTGTATGACATTGCCGTAGAGGATAATGACAGCTCTTACAGCCATGCAATGTTGCTGCTGGCGGGAATTTTGATTGCTGTTCTGGCTGTTATTGTTGCCGTCTGGTTTGGTATTAAACACTCACTGGTTGAGCCGATGAACCGCCTGGTGGACAGCATTCGCCATATTGCCGGGGGGGATCTGGTAAAACCCATCGATGTGGATGGCGATAATGAAGTGGGGCAACTGGCAGATAGCCTTCGTCATATGCAGAGCGAACTGGTGCGTACCGTCGGTGATGTGCGCAACGGGGCAGATGCCATTTACAGCGGGGCAAGTGAGATTGCCATGGGCAACAATGATCTCTCTTCTCGTACCGAGCAGCAGGCCGCTTCGCTGGAAGAAACCGCAGCCAGCATGGAACAACTGACCGCGACGGTTAAACAGAACGCTGAAAACGCGCGTCAGGCCAGTCATCTGGCGTTGAGTGCTTCAGAAACAGCACAACGTGGCGGGAAAGTGGTGGATAACGTGGTACAAACCATGCGTGATATCTCCACCAGTTCGCAGAAAATCGCCGATATTATCAGCGTAATTGACGGTATTGCTTTCCAGACCAATATCCTGGCGCTGAATGCGGCAGTTGAAGCGGCGCGTGCCGGTGAGCAAGGTCGTGGATTTGCCGTCGTTGCCGGAGAAGTTCGCACCCTTGCAAGCCGTAGTGCTCAGGCGGCGCGGGAAATTAAAAGCCTGATTGAAGATTCCGTTAGCCGGGTAGATACGGGATCGACTCTGGTTGAAAGTGCCGGGGAAACAATGGCTGAGATCGTCAATGCCGTGACCCGTGTGACCGATATCATGGGTGAAATTGCCTCGGCCTCTGATGAGCAGAGTCGTGGTATTGATCAGGTAGGGCTGGCTGTTGCTGAGATGGATCGCGTAACTCAGCAGAACGCCGCGCTGGTGGAAGAATCTGCCGCCGCCGCCGCCGCGCTGGAAGAACAAGCCAGCCGCCTGAACGAAGCCGTAGCGGTATTTCGCATCCACCATGAGCAACAACGCGCACGTGAAAGTGCAGTGGTGAAAACCGTTACCGCACCAGCGGCTCCCCGCAAAGCTGCCGTGGCAGATAACAGCGATAACTGGGAAACGTTTTAAGTAAGGAATACATTCGCTAAGATTGGTAACAAAGTACGCTTTTGGCCTTGAAAATTATTTAAATTCAATATGTTGCATGAAAATCAGGTCGGATAAGCGTAGCGCATCAGGCAATCTTAAGTTTGTCAGTAGTCTCGCCGGATGAGTGCTTCATCCGGTTTTGCTTAAAAGCTGGAGAGATTAAATCTCCAGCGCCAGTTTTGTCCCCTGAGCTATCGCCCGACGCGCGTCCAGCTCCATCGCCACATCACAGCCACCGATCAGATGCACGGTTTTTCCGGCGTCGATCAGTGGCTGTGCCAGGGCGCGGTTTGGCTCTTGTCCGGCACAGATCACCACATGATCTACCGCTAAAAGCTGACTTTCACCGTTGATCATCACATGCAGCCCGTCATCGTCGATTTTCTGATAACTCACGCCAGGGATCATTTTCACGCCGCGCGAGAGCAGAGTGGTGCGATGGATCCAGCCAGTGGTTTTTCCTAATCCTTGTCCGGGCTTGCTGGTTTTGCGCTGGAGCATCACGATTTGTCGTGGGCTACGGGGGATCTGCACACCTTGTGGACTTAAACCGCCAGCTTGTTGCAGGCTGCTGTCGATGCCCCATTCGCTACAAAATTCGGCGACATTCTGGCTGGTGGATTCACCCGGCTGGCTGAGATACATCGCAGTATCAAAACCAATCCCCCCGCAGCCGATAATTGCCACTTTCTTGCCTGTGGGGGCTTTGTCGCGCAGTACATCGAGATAATTCAATACTTTTGGATGGTCGATCCCATCGATGGGCGGAATACGCGGTACGATGCCGCTGGCGAGGATCGTCTCATCGAATGCTTGTAACTGATCTGCCGTCACGGTGTGATTGAGTTTTAGCGTCACGCCCGTTACTTCGATCATTCGTCGGTAGTAGCGTAGCGTTTCGTAAAACTCCTCTTTGCCGGGGATCTGTTTGGCGATATTAAACTGTCCGCCGATCTCGCTGTGGGCGTCAAACAATGTTACCTGATGCCCACGTGCCGCTGCGTTGATAGCAAATGCCAGCCCGGCCGGACCGGCACCGACCACTGCCAGTGTTTTGATTTGCACGGCGGGAATTATCGGCATTTTCGTTTCATGGCAGGCGCGAGGATTTACCAGACATGAGGTGACTTTGCCAACGAAGATCTGATCGAGGCAGGCCTGGTTGCAGCCAATACAGGTGTTGATCTCATCGGCACGGCCTGCCTGCGCTTTTGACAGCAGCTCCGCATCGGCAAGAAACGGTCGCGCCATCGACACCATATCCGCATCGCCACGCGAGAGAATATCGTCGGCAACTTGCGGATCGTTAATACGGTTGGTGGTCACCAGTGGCAGCGAGACGTGACCTTTGAGTTTGCGCGTTACCCAGCTAAATGCCCCGCGCGGCACAGCGGTGGCGATGGTAGGGATTCGTGCTTCATGCCAGCCAATTCCGGTGTTGATTATGGTCGCGCCTGCCGCTTCAATGGCTTGCGCCAGTTCTATCGTTTCAGCAAAGGTGCTGCCATTTTCCACCAGATCGAGCATCGACAGACGATAGATGATAATAAAGTCGTTACCGACGCGCTCGCGCACCGCGCGTACCACTTCAACGGCAAATCGCATCCGATTACGATAATCGCCGCCCCACTGGTCGTTACGCTGGTTGGTGCGCAGAGTCAGAAATTCGTTGATCAGATACCCTTCGGATCCCATCACTTCTACGCCATCGTAACCTGCTTCTCTCGCCAGTTGCGCACAACGGGCGAAACTGTCAATCAGCTGCACGATCTCCTGGTGAGTTAATTCATGGGGAACGAAGCGATTGATGGGGGCCTGTAAAGCTGATGGCGCCACCAGATGTGGCTGATAACTGTAGCGCCCGGTATGCAAGATTTGCAGAGCGATTTTGCCTCCCTCTAAATGCACCGCCTCAGTAATCGTACGATGGTGCGGGATCTGGCTGGCATCATTCAGCATTGCGCCCCCTGCCATTCCCACACCTGTCGCATCCGGGGCAATGCCACCGCTCACAATCAGCGCCACGCCATGACGGGCGCGTTCAGCATAAAATGCCGCCAGCCGTTCGGCACCGTCCGGGTATTCCTCCAGCCCGGTATGCATCGAGCCCATCAACACGCGGTTTTTTAAAGTGGTAAAGCCCAAATCAAGCGGGGCGAACAGCGACGGGTAGCTCATAAAATTTTCCAGTATGTAAAATAATTGTTATGTGGTCGGATGAGTTCTAATTTAGCCGTCAGCATAGAAAAGGGAAAAGGGGAATGTAGGGTTTGTGATGGGATTCAAAAAAGCGTGCTGGATGTACAGCACGCAGAAGAATAATACTCAGGTCGTGGCAGGCCACGAGGCAATACAGTGCCAGCTATCATCCTGTTGGCAGTAGATGGATTCGGTAAAACCGGGTATTACCCATTGCAGTTCTTCCCCTGGATTACAGCTCAACCAGATACACAGCCCGCAACCGCCACGCAAATCACGGGGAATATCGGCAACACGAAAAGGGACTCCCGCAGCCTGTAATGCTTTGCGGGTTTTAATCACCCCTGGTGTTGAATGAAACAGAAACAAACACTCTCTCATCGGCGTGTTCTCTGCCGTTGACCTACCAGGGCCGCACCGATTGCACCCGCAAATTGTGCGTCGGGATGCGTATGCACAGGCATTGCCAAGTGACTTTCCAGCATGTGGGCAAAGGTGTGGCAATGGCTGACACCACCAGTGAACAACAAGGGCGCTTCACACGAAAGACGACCAATAAAATTGGCACTGCGGCGCGCCATTGCATTAATCACGCCTGCGAGAATGTTTTCGGGGGCCACGCCAGCCGAACGTAAACTGATCACTTCAGATTCAGCAAATACCGTACACATACTACTGATCGCGTGCGGTTGTACGTCTTTGGTGATGCTGTCGAGTTGCTCGACGCTGGTGCCCAGTGTCCGGGAAATGACTTCCAAAAAACGCCCGGTGCCTGCCGCACATTTGTCGTTCATCAGGAAGTCGCTCAGGTTGCCTTCGTCATCCAGTTGGATAACTTTGCTGTCCTGCCCGCCAATGTCGATCACTGCACGCGTCTTTGGTGCAAGAAAACGCGCCCCCAGTCCGTGACAAGAGATTTCTGTCACTTGTTTATCTGCAAAATCAACTAATTGCCGCCCATAACCTGTCAGTGTCAGAAAAGGTGTGCTCACCAGTCCGGCACGCAGTGTATCCCATGCTTCAATAATCGCAGCGGCCGGGCGAAACGGTGTCGGACAGAGAAAACGGCGCATAATCACGCCGTCTGCCAGTAAGATCCCCTTGGTGGCGGTGGAGCCAGAATCAATCCCTATTGAATACGTCACAACCTACCTCTTACAACATTTCAATAAACGCTGCCACACGTGTGCTCAGTTGCCCGATATCCGCAGTGGAGTAGTCCGTTTCAATGGCGATATAAGGAATGTTGTGCTGTTGGCGAACGTGGCGCTTAATAGCCAGCGATTCCACCGCATAGGTATGACATGCCTGCAAAATGACATCCACCACGCCATCGACCTGGTACTCTTCTACCATTTGACTAAGAAGTTTAAGCCGTTGTTCATTAGGTGAAATACAGGAACAACCAATTGCCAGATATTTATCGGTCAATGCATCATAAACATCGCCTGTTTCAGCGACACACTGTTCGGTAGCTTTCGCCCCGGTACAGTTTTCATAACCGACCACCCAACCGCCATTCTCTTCTATCGCCCGTACAACTTTTTCTGCCGCACCGCCAATCGGGCAGCCGGTGATCAAAATACGGGGACGAGGATCCAGCCGTTCGCCAGATTCCCATTGTTGGCGAATACGAGCTGTCATCGCCTCAAGCTCACTGATCAGCACTTCTTTATCGAAACGGAAAGTGGCACCGTACACCACTTTCAGGATGTCGCTGCCGCTGAGTGCAGGCGGATTTAATTGACCAAGATGATAAAAGTCTGCCAGTGCCCGGCGTTCGCGGTTTTTAAGTGCTATCGCTTCCCGCAGAGCTTCTTCGCTGATCGTCTTACCAAAACGCGTTTCTATGACTTCCTGCAAACGCCGCATTTCAGCTTTCCACAGCGCGCGGGAGGCTTGATCCTGCACACTGTTCGGCAGTTGCATTACATGGACGGGCTTAAATTCCGCCATGTATTCATACATTTTCTTTTTTCCATCACAGGTTGTTTCACCTACTACCAGGTCAGAAAAATAGAAATAGGGGCATTTATCGGTTTTGCCAAACCCGTAACTGCTTTTGATAAGTGGGCAGAGATTACGTGGTAAATCTTTTTCTGCTTCTTCGATAGTTTCGTCAGAGGTGGAACACAATGAGACCACAACCGCCCCGGCAGCCATCGGGATCTCCTGAGGCATAAAGGTGCAGTATGTTCCTACGAGGGGGATTCCCCGTTCTTTAAGCTCCATAACGGTGAGAAAACCTTTCTGGCGAGCTTCAGAGAACTGATTAAAAATGGCGGGTAGATCGGTAATAAGTGACATGATTTTCCTTCCCCGTACCACGGGAGATGATGAAATGAGTTCACATTATAACCATGAGTTTTATATGGTTTATTTGATCTGACGTAAATGGCGGTTACCGCCTGAATCTTAATAATGCTGAAATTCCTAAAACTAATCAGGAGCAAACCAGGTGAATGAAAAATACCTGTTTCAACGTCAGCGGGAACTGAATATCTCTTATCGCGTGGTGCCGCATCCATTAGTCACCACGGCCTATTACGTTTTTTGCACTCAGGTGGCTATACGCCTGTAGTGATGAATAATTCTGATGGAATTTCAATGAAGCAGTGGGAGTGTGTATGCCATTTTCTTATTATCAGGAGGAATAGGCTGTTACGGAATCAAAGTGTGAAGGTGAAAAGCACATTAAATTAAAAAGATATTTATAAGCCTAAATTCTTTAAAGTCTAAGATAATTCATCTTTTTTAAAAAGAATGATATTTAAATAATTTTAATGCTTTGGCATTATCAGTTGACCATGCTTGATATGACCTGGTATTCAATATCAAATAGTCTTTAAAATTTATGATTTTTATTCCAGAGATGGAGTAGGGTTGTACTGATTAACGTCTGATATTCTTATGGATAAATATAAAATATAATTTGTGAGTTGGCGCACATAACACAATTTTCTTATTTTTTACAATTCTCAGCATTATTGATGTCATGAATTCGGTAGTGTGAGTCTATTTTAAATGCATATAACATATGATCTTCCGGTGACGATTAAAGACATTATTGAGGCAAAGCACCGTCTGGCAGGGCGAGTTTATAAAACCGGGATGCCTCGCTCTAACTATTTTAGTGAATGTTGCAAGGGAGATATTTTTCTTAAGTTTGAAAATATGCAACGCACAGGGTCGTTTAAAATTCGTGGCGCATTCAATAAACTTTGTTCGCTCACGGATGCAGAAAAAAGTAAAGGCGTTGTCGCCTGCTCTGCCGGGAATCATGCACAGGGCGTCTCTCTCTCATGTGCAATGTTAGGTATTGATAGCAAAGTCGTGATGCCAAAAGTAGCACCAAAGTCAAAGGTGGCAGCTACCAGGGATTATTCTGCACAGGTTATCCTGCATGGCGATAACTTCAATGAAACCATTGCCAAAGTTAGTGAAATTGTTGAAATGGAGGGCCGTATATTTATTCCTCCTTATGATGATCCGAAAGTGATTGCAGGTCAGGGAACAATTGGTCTGGAGATTTTAGAAGATCTCTATGATGTAGATAATATTATTGTACCTATCGGTGGTGGTGGGTTAATTTCCGGCATCGCCCTTGCGATTAAATCAATTAACCCGACGATTAAAGTCATTGGCGTGCAAGCTCAAAATGTTCACGGCATGGCGGCGTCATTTTTTGCCGGAAATATAACCACTCACCGAACGGGCAGCACCCTGGCGGACGGTTGTGATGTTTCTCGCCCAGGTCAAATAACCTATGAAATTGTTCGCCAACTTGTCGATAATATTGTCCTGGTGAGTGAGGATGAGATCCGTAACAGTATTATTGCCTTAATTCAGCGTAATAAAGTTGTCACCGAAGGTGCTGGAGCATTAGCCTGTGCGGCATTATTAAGCGGTAAACTCGATAGTGATATCCAGAACAGAAAAACCGTCAGCATCATTTCTGGTGGCAATATCGATCTTTCCCGCATTTCTCAAATAATCGATTTTGTTGACGTTTAATTTTTTTGTAAGGATCAGGATATGAGTTCGACTGATAACATAGTCTCTGGCAAGGCACAACATTCTTACTGGCGTAAGTCAGATACTACCTGGACACTGGGATTGTTCGGTACAGCTATTGGTGCTGGTGTGTTGTTCTTTCCTATTCGGGCAGGTTTTGGCGGCTTGATCCCTATTTTAGTGATGTTGGTACTGGCGTATCCCATTGCTTTTTATTGCCATCGGGCGCTGGCGCGTTTGTGCCTCTCAGGTGCTAATCCTTCCGGTAACATTACCGAAACGGTAGAAGAACACTTCGGAAAGACGGGGGGCGTGGTGATCACTTTCCTCTACTTTTTTGCTATCTGCCCGCTGTTGTGGATTTATGGGGTCACGATTACCAATACGTTTATGACCTTCTGGGAAAACCAACTGCATCTGCCCGCGCTTAACCGCGGTTTTGTCGCGCTGTTCTTATTGTTGCTAATGGCGGTCATCATCTGGTTTGGTAGGGATCTGATGGTGAAGGTGATGAGTTTTCTGGTGTGGCCGTTTATTGCCTCTTTAGTGTTAATTTCTCTTTCATTGATTCCCTACTGGAACTCCGCCGTTATCGATCAGGTGGATCTCAGTGCACTGTCGCTTACTGGACATGACGGTATTCTGGTAACCGTATGGCTGGGAATTTCTATTATGGTGTTCTCCTTTAACTTCTCGCCGATTGTCTCTTCTTTTGTCGTATTTAAACGTGAAGAGTATGAAAAGAAGTTTGGACGCGACTTTACCGAACGTAAATGTTCCAAAATTATCTCCCGCGCCAGTATATTGATGGTCGCAGTAGTGATGTTCTTCGCCTTTAGTTGCTTGTTTGCTCTTTCTCCACAAAATATGGCAGAGGCCAAAGTACAAAATATTCCTGTGCTTTCTTATCTGGCAAATCACTTTTCTTCGATGTCAGGTTCGCAGTCAAGTTTTGCTCTGACGCTGGAATATGCCGCCTCTATTATTGCTCTGGTTGCTATTTTTAAATCCTTCTTTGGTCATTATCTCGGTACGCTGGAAGGGCTAAATAGGTTGATTATTAAGTTCGCGTATAAGGGCGACAAAAGTAAAATTTCGATGAGTAAATTGAATACCCTAAGTATGGTGTTCATTATGGGGTCGACCTGGCTTGTAGCCTACGTTAATCCCAATATTCTGGATTTGATTGAAGCGATGGGAGCACCAATAATCGCTTCGCTACTTTGTCTTCTGCCGATGTATGCCATTCATAAAGTTCCGTCGCTGGCGAAATATCGGGGGAGAATAGATAACGTTTTTGTTACCGCTATTGGTCTGCTGACGATTTCAAATATTGTCTACAAAGTGTTCTGAACGGTACTTACGTAAACAGGTTCTCTTTTTCATCCTCTGGGCGTGGTTAACTTCGCCCATTTTTTTATTGTGATCTTCATCAAATGAAGAAATATTTTTCTCTGTATAAAGTAATTGGAGAAAAATATTACTTGCCTGGTGATATTATACGACTCTTTGAGTAAGTATTTCTCTCTCTAAACGCGTATCATTTTTCTCATACTTATCAAGCATATGTGTTTATTCGCGTCAGCGGTTTGGTGCTACGTATTTCTCCGTTGCTGGCGTTTTCCTTTAAAGGTTGTTGCTATGTGTGAGACATCATTAAACCCGTTATGGCAGAGTTTTATCCTTGCTGTGCAGGAAGAAGTTAAACCAGCTTTAGGCTGTACAGAGCCGATTTCATTGGCGCTGGCAGCTGCGACAGCGGCTTTCCATCTGCCTGGTAAGCCGGATCGTATTGACGCCTGGGTTTCGCCTAATCTGATGAAAAATGGGATGGGGGTAACGGTGCCCGGCACCGGAATGGTGGGCTTACCTGTTGCGGCGGCTTTAGGCGCGCTGGGGGGCGATCCTGACGCCGGGCTGGAAGTGCTTAAACGTGCCACGGCAGCAGATATTAGCGCAGCAAAAGAGATGCTCACTGCGGGCAAAGTGACGGTGAAAATAGAGCAACCGTGTGACGAAATCCTTTTTGCACGCGCAAAAGTTAGCCGTGGTGAGGCGTGGGCATGTGTCACCATAATCGGCGGGCACAGCAATATTGTGAGTATCGAAACAGATAAAGGCGTGATATTTAGCCAGCCCCCTGTAGAGCAGGGGGAAGTACAGGAATCGCCCCTGAAAGTACTGGCAACCGCTTCTCTGGAGCAAATCTATGACTTTATCAACGCCGTTCCGTTTGATTCTATTCGTTTTATTCTTGATGCCGCAAAACTCAATGGTGCACTTTCTCAGGAAGGGTTAAGTGGTAATTGGGGCTTACATATTGGTGCAACGCTGGAAAGACAGTGTGCAAAAGGTTTGATGACGAAAGATCTCGCCAGCTCGATTGTCATTCGTACCAGTGCGGCTTCGGATGCGCGAATGGGGGGAGCCACGCTTCCGGCAATGAGTAATTCCGGTTCTGGTAACCAGGGCATTGCCGCCACGCTGCCAGTGATGGTGGTGGCTGAACATGTGGGCGCTGATGAAGTGCGGCTTGCCAGGGCACTGATGTTGTCTCATCTGAGTGCCATCTATATCCACAATCAGCTACCACGGCTTTCGGCGTTATGTGCAGCAACGACCGCAGCGATGGGGGCTGCCGCAGGGATGGCGTGGCTGGTTGATGGGGGCTTTAGCACCATTGCGATGGCAATCAGCAGTATGATTGGTGATGTCAGTGGAATGATTTGTGATGGCGCTTCAAACAGTTGCGCGATGAAGGTGTCAACAAGCGCATCGTCAGCATGGAAAGCTGTATTGATGGCCCTGGATAATACGGCAGTAACCGGTAATGAAGGGATTGTGGCGCATGATGTCGAGCAATCTATTGCCAACCTGTGCGCACTCGCCAGTCATGCAATGCAACATACAGACCGGCAGATAATTGAAATTATGGCGCATAAAGCGCGTTGAAAATATCTTTGCGATAAAGAACAGGAATATTTATTTATCCTGCGACTGAGGATAAATATAAATCTTCTTTGCTGGCGAACACGAAATATCCACAAGCTTTGCAGCTTATACCAGATATTAATATATTGTTTTTCATACCCTAATTATCCTTAAATTCGCACAACGAGATTGTACGAATTCACTCTAAATAATTAGCGCGTTAATTATTAGATGTGTGATTTGTCTCTGGTTTTTGACCAATATAAGGGCAGGGGGAGGCCGGAATGGGGGGGAATTTCCGGCCTTATCGATCAGGCTGTTTCTTCTTGCTCCTGTCGCGCAGCAGCCGAAGCGACAATAGCTTCCAGCTCGCTTAACATCTCGTCATAACCGAATTGCGCAGGCTTGCGCGGGGTCTGTTCCCTGATGGCGGTTTTCTTTGTTGACTGGCTTTTTTTCGCCGATTTTTTACCCATTGTCATTTCCTTTGATAGTGACCAGACCGATTAATTTACCAGTAAAACGCCTTTTGGCGTAATGGTATAGAGTGGAGTGTTAACTAGGTCAAGAATTACAGAGGGAGATGTGCAGAATTATCTTATTCAGGACCGATCGTTGCTAAAACGTCAATATCCTTTTTGGCTATTAATATGTACAAGATTTATTGCGGGGATTTTGCTCGCTTACAACTATTAAAGCAGTGATTATCAACTTTGTTTACGCGTTTAGGACAAGTTAAACAATAGGTTATATCTTTACCTAGCGCCAGAATCATAATTGATTCATATTCAGTATTTTTCTCAGTGAAATTGGTACTCATACCAAAAAAATCCTCATAAGTAGACATTATTTATTTCCCTTTTATGAATATCATTCAACCAGGTGCAAAAGACTTTAGCGTAATATCACTGGCTGTTTATTATAAATAAAATATGCGGTGATCTTTTAGGGAAATCTATCGGGGAAATACCTGATTTTTTGCAGGTGTTTAATAAGTAATGGGCAGCCCCTGTGATTAACCACAGCTTCGCAGGGGCATAGATACAAAATCAACTGCTGGCTTTTGCTTCTTCTGGCATCAATGGTTGTGGTCCGCCAGGGCGGTATTGTTTGGGCGTTAAGTAGACCAGAAACGCACCAAACAGTATTGCACCACTCAGGATATACAAGGCCAGAGATGAGCTGTTAGTGGTATCGCGTACCCAGCCGATCAATATTGGTGCAACAAAAGATGCAATACTGCCGAAGGTACTGATTAAGCCAAGGCCTGCTGCCAGTGCCGCCCGTGACATAAACTGGGGGGGTAGCAACCAAAACATCGACAATGCTGCAGATGAACCCATTCCCAGAACCGTTAACGCCACCATCGTCATGAAGGTACTGGCATCAAACAGCCCGGCTAACAACATTCCAAGTGAGGCAAGAATAAGTGCACTCATTAAATGCCAGCGTCGTTCATTTTTAAAATCAGACGACCGTGCAAGGTAATACATAAATATAGCGCCAAAAATATAAGGTATTGCAGTCAGTAATCCCACTACAGCATCATTTTTAATGCCGGTACTGTGAATAAATGTTGGCATCCAGAAAGATGTCGTGTTGATCGCCAGTCGAACACAGAAATAGATAGCGACTAACATCCAGATATACTTATTAAAGAGAATATTAACGTGCGCTACACTGCTTTTTTGCGACTCTTGTTTATCATCTAATGACGCGACAACCAGACGCTGTTCATCCTGATTTAACCATTTGGCCTGGGAAATGTGGTCGGGAAGTGCCGCCATTACGACCATCCCTAAAATGACCACTGGCAAACCTTCAATCAGGAACATCCACTGCCAGCCATGCATATTTAAGAAGTCATGCATACTGACAATGATCCAGCCTGAAAGGGGGCCGCCCATTATGCCTGAAAATGGAACGCCAAGCGCAAATATTGCCGTGACCCTCGCGCGCAGATGGGCAGGAAAGTTTTTGGTAATGTAATACATTATTCCAGGGGTGAAGCCCGCTTCCGCTGCGCCCAGCAAAAAGCGCAATACATAAAATTCCATTGGGGTGGTCACCATAAACATACATGTGGATAGAATTCCCCATGCAATCATTAATATGGCAATCCATCGGCGGGCACCAATTCGTTGTAGTGCCAGGTTACTGGGTACAGCAAACAATGAATAAGAGATAAAGAGTAATCCGGCGCCAAACCCATACACCGTTTCACTAAAGGACAGATCATTGCTCATCTGAGCTTTGGCAAAACCAATATTCACACGGTCAAGGTTGGCAAAAACATAAGCCATAAATAAAATCGGCATTATGCGGTACAGTATCTTCTTCCAGATAATGTCAGAATCCTTGTACGAATTTTGGCTACACGCTTCAGTAGTATTCATAATTTACACTTATTATAAAGTAAGGTAACGGGCTCAACGCTGACTGGCTGGCAATTATTTAAATCACCAGCCAATTATCGTCATCGGGCAAACATATGTACTTACTGCTAACAACAATATGAAAATAAATCACTATAGATAACGACTATTTTTGTGTGGTTTTATGGAGCGATTAATTACATCCCCTGCGTGGCCGGTAATCGCACAATAATACCTTCCAGTGAGGATGTGATTTTTATCTGACAGCACAGACGAGAGTTTTTTTGTACATCACTGGCAAATTCCAGCATATCTAACTCATCATCGACGGCATAGCCAACTTTTTCAATCCAGTTGTCTTCAATATAACCATGACAGGTCGCACATGAGCAGGCCCCTCCGCATTCAGCCTGAATACCTTTAATTCCATTTTTTACCGCAGCATCCATTAAAGAACGACCATCCGTTGCTTCCACTGTTTTGCTTGTACCGTCAGGTTCAATAAACGTTATCTTTGCCATTTTGTTTACTCTATTTGTTAACATGTTTATCAATTTAAGAATGAAAGATTCGAGACTTCAAGTTGTCATTAAGCAAAATAATGACATTCATCACAAAAGAATGTCTTTATTTTCCTGCTTTGTCGTGATTCTACAAATGACCTTAATGTTGTAAGGATATTAATCGGTCACTATATGAAAAAATAATTTAGTAAACATGTTGACAAGATTTCGACGTGAAACATAGACTCAAAACAGTGTTGGAAGCCCTGGTTTTCGCAAATGTATCGATATCAGAAGTAATAACAATAAATAAAGTAAGGTTATATGTTCTGGTGCCTGATATTTTTGCGCTGCCGTTATTTATTAATTACAGGTAAAAGCTATGACGAATTTTACTTCGCAGGATACCTACATCAATAACAACGTAGGTGTGGTGGACAGAAGAATATTTTCTGATCATCAGGTCTATAAAAAAGAGCTTGAAACGGTGTTTTCGCGCGCCTGGCTTTTTATCGGTCATGAAAGTCAGATCCCTAATCCCGGCGATTTTTTCACTTCTCGTATGGGAGAAGAGTCAGTCATTCTGGTACGCGATAAAGCAGGTGAAATCCATGTATTTCTGAATTCCTGCCGTCATCGTGGTATGAAAGTGTGCCGTTATGAATCAGGAAATACCTCGTTATTTACATGCCCTTATCACAGCTGGACGTTTTCAACTGATGGGCAATTACGTGGTGTGCCGATGCAAAAAGATATTTATGGGGACTGTTTCGATAAAAAAGAGTGGTCATTAATTGAAGTGGCAAAACTGGCCGTCTATAAAGGCACAATTTGGGCGACCTGGGATGCCGAAGCACCGGAATTTCTCGATTATCTTGGCGATGCTGTTACTCATCTTGATCTGGCTCTGGATTGCCGGGACGGACGCCCTGGCGGTTCGGAAGTGGTGGGGGTACATAAATGGATTTTCCCGGCAAACTGGAAATATGCCGCAGAAAACTTTCTTGGCGACACTTATCACAATCCCAGCCACCGCTCGGTAGATTTAATTGGCATTGGCCCGTCAGCAGAGCAAGGCGTTAAAGGACGTCGCGACAATGAACTGGAGTTTTCAAAGCATGTGTGGGTCAGTTTCCCTCATGGACACGGCGTGCACTCAGCAGTAATGCCGGAAGGCCAGGAATATGTCGAGCAGTTTAAAAATGATCCGGAAATTGAAGAGTATTTCCGCTCCTGTTTTGAAAAGCGCAAAGCAGCAAAAGGGGATGATTACCGTCTGCGGCCTTTTGTGGGCACCATTTTCCCGAATACCTCTTTTCATGGCACCCAGCCGCGCAGCCTCTGCGTCTGGCATCCTCATAGTGCAACTGAAACGGAAGGCTGGCGTTTTTTCCTGGTTGACGCAGATGCGCCCAAAAAAGTGAAAGATTTCCTTCGTCACTATTACATGCGCTATTCCGGCCCGGCAGGTATGACCGAGCAGGATGATATGGAAAACTGGCTTTATGCCACACGCGCGTGTTCCGGCACAATTTCTCAGCGTTATCCGTTTAACTACCAGCAATCGATGAACACCTCGCAGCTGGATCCGGTGGTTAACGGTATTCAAATCAAAGGAGATGTCAGTACTTCGGTTACTGAACATATGGCTCGTGGGTTTTATCGCCGCTGGAACGACTATTTGCAAAATGCAAACTGGAAGGTATTGAGCGGACAGGATGATCCGGCGTTTTTACGGAGAACAAATTCATGAAAACGGTACTGATCTCCGGAGGAACGTTTGGTTTGGGGCGAGAAATTGCACTGGGGCTTGCTCGCTCAGGGTATAACGTGGTCGCGTTTGGTCTTGATAGCAAGCAACCCGCCAGTCTCGCGCAAAATAGCATTCAGGCGATGCGCAGCGAGGCGGAGCAAGAGCATTTGCCGCTACAGGTACTCGAAGCGGATGTCACTCGTGAGCAGGATATCGCCGCCGTGGTTAACTGTGCTCTTTCGCATTATGGCCGTATCGATGCTGTTGTGAACAATGCCGCGATTGGACCTTTGGGTAAAGCCACCGATACTGAACCGAGTTTATGGGACCGGGTATTGGCAGTAAATCTAAAAGGCCCTTATTTACTGGCTCGGGCGGTAGTTCCTTATCTGCAGCAGCAAAATGGCGGCAGTATTATTAATGTAGGTTCCGGCGCGGGTTGGGGAAAAGCCAATATGTTGGCCTATGCCGCAAGCAAAGGTGGACTGATCGCTTTTAATGCTGCAATGGCACTGGATTATTTTGCTGATCGTATACGAGTCAATATGGTGATTCCTGGTGGTGGTGGTATTGCAGGAGGCATGAGCCTGGGGCGCAATCAAGAATATGGTCAGGGGGTAGCGCAGCCGTATATTGGTAGCGTAGCGGGAAGAGCTGTAAATGGTGAAGACATGATGGCTACGATCCGCTTTTTATTATCTGACGAAGCGCAGGCTATTTCTGGAACTATTATCGATATTGGCTGTTTCTTTCATCAAGGATCATCCACACCACCAGGAGTCAAATTATGACATTGCAGGAACGTTTAGCTATTACAGCGGAAATTGCCGATTTTTTTTATGCCGAAGCGAGTCTATTAGATGAACGGAATTTTCAGGCATGGCTGGATTTATTACATGACGATATCGTCTATTTTATGCCGATGCGTCGCAATGTTAAATTTGGTCAGCACGCGGCAAAAGAGAATACAGTCCTCGGTAATGATATTAGTTGGTTTGATGAAGGGAAATGGACATTAACCAAGCGTGTAGAACAAATATTAACGGGTGTTCACTACGCGGAAGAACCGTTATCGCGCACGACCCATTTAATCAGTAATGTGCGGGTGCTGGACGTCAGGAAGGATGAAGATAATCAATTGCTTATTAGTACCAGTTGTCACTTCATTATGTATCTGAATCGTGTGGAATATGAGGTCAATCTTCTGGCGGGGAAACGCTACGATACCTTGATAGCAACAGGTGATAGTTATCAGGTATTAAAACGGGAGATCATTCTTGATCAGAATGTTCTGTTAGTAAAAAATCTGACCACTTTTTTCTGAGAAATTATGATTAATCTATATGAAATTAAACCCGGCGATCTGTTAGTCATAAAAAATGGTCGTCAGGTGGAATGCAGCGAAAACATGAATGATGGTCAATGGATTGAGGTTATCAGTAGTGAAGGAAATGAGTTAATCCATAGCCAGGATATTCTTGAGGTACTCAACGATAAAGCGAGATAACTATGATGCGCTGTCACTATTTACCCAGCGATTTTCATCCACTTTTACTGATTGTCTGTGAGCGCGAAGATCTGACGTTATTGTCGGCGTTATTAACCACTTTTGCTAAAGACGAAATATCACTTGCGATAAATGAACAATCTTTTGTCGAATATTGTTCTTCGCCATTAATTATTGAGAAGGTAGCGATCGGTGACGGAGTGGGTATAACGAAGCCTGATTATTCCACGCAGCCATTACACTGGAAACTGGAAAAGCACATAGCGGCTGAATATTCAGCAACACTTGAAGAGTTGGCCGGGCAAGGAACGCTTTCCGGTTCTTGTTTTTTGGAAATCGGTTATATCGATGAAGTGCGGGTAAAAGTGACCTTCGGCGAGTTTGATGATAGCTGGCTACTTACGAGGAGCAACAATGAACATCGTGATCATCGGTGCAGGGCAGGCAGCGGCAACGTTAGCCTTTAAGCTGCGTGAACTGGATTTTACGGGCGAGATAACAATATTCGGTAATGAGTCGGTTTATCCGTACCAGCGCCCGCCCTTATCAAAAAAATATCTTAGTGGCGCTGTTGCCCAGGAAGATCTCTTTATACGTGATGCCGCAGCCTACGCTGAGAACAATATTCATATTCAGCTAAATAATCCCGTACAGCATATTGATCTTGCAGAGCAGTATGTGAAGACCCGGAACGGACAAACATTTTTCTGGGATCGCCTGGTTTTTGCTACAGGTGCAACTCCACGTGGACTGCCGAACGCAGAAATTATGCAGCAAGAAAATGTCTTCACTTTTCGTCAGCTGGCAGATTGCCATAATCTGAGACCCTATATGCATCCGCAACGTCACCTCTGTATTGTCGGTGGCGGTTATATTGGTCTTGAGCTGGCAGCAGTGGCGCGGGAGTACGGAATGCAAGTTACGGTGCTGGAACGCGAAACGCGAATTTTACAGCGGGTGGCTTGCCAGCAAACTGCGCAATTTGTGACGCGTTTTCATCAGGCTATGCAGACTGAAATCCTCACTCAGCAAGAAATCGATACATTCACTGTTCAGCACAACCGTGTCCACCAGCTGCATCTTAAAAGTGGCAAAACGCTGGATATTGATGTGATGGTAGTGGGGATTGGCGTTATCCCGGAAACTGATTTGGCCCGACAAGCTAATCTGACACTGAATGGCGGGGCGATAGCCGTGAACGATTATTGCCAGACCTCCGATTCGCGAGTGTATGCCATTGGTGATTGCTGTTGTTTCAACTGGGGTGGGAAAAACATTCGTCTGGAGTCAGTGCAAAATGCTCTGGAGCAGGCAGAAGTCGTGGCACAACATATTCTCGGTAATTTGCGGGCTTATCATCCATCGCCCTGGTTCTGGTCTGATCAAGGCCGACTGAAAATACAAATTGCCGGCCTGGCCCTGGACTATGACAGCGTAATTTCGCGTGTGGATTGCCCTGCAACCAAAGCCAGTTTTTGGTACTTCTGCGGCGAGACGTTAGTGGCTGTCGATGCGCTTAATGACGCCAGAGCATTTATGTCTGGCAGAAAGTTTATTGGTACTGCGTTAGCCAATAAAGAGCGGCTGGCAGATGTGACGAGTGAGTTAAAAACGATTCTTAGCCCGGCGGTGATATGCAGCAATCTGATAGTATAAAGAGTGCGTATAACCATGACGGAACGATAAGCATGACCTCTGAGAAGTACAATCTTGATTTCAAGTTTGCCGAACACTCTTTAGCACTGGCCTGTTTGCGTGGCAGGGAGGCGGTGGTATCTAACTTTGCCCCTTTGTTGCAGGAGTTAGATGTCACCGAGCAACAGTGGCGAGTAATGCGTATCGCGTACGAATATGAAGAGCTGCCGTTTGCTGAGTTATGTAAGTTATGTTGCATACACAAAGTGAGCATGGCGCGAATCGTCTCGTTTTTGAGCGAGCGTGGCTGGATTGAAAAACGGAAATCTGAGACTGATTTGCGGGCTTATACCGTATTGTTGACCGAAACCGGTCGCGATATCACTGGCAAAGCGGTGGCAAAAGCGCAGGTGGTGCATGGTGATATTTTCGCGCGTTATGGACAGAAAAAAGCGGAATTGCTGCTGGAGTTACTCAAGGATCTGGATAAAATTCGCCGTTCTGTCTGAACGGCGAACTCAGAATGCTGACAAACTGCGCTTTTTTGTCTGCTAACTATTTTAAATTCAATATGTAGTAGTGGTTGTATGAGGCTGATAAGCGTAGCGCATCGTTTACCATCAGCCTCACTTCATCTTTTTAAAGATAATTTTCACAGCGCACACGCCGGATTTCTGATGGTGTTAATCACCGCCGTAAAACTTTTCAGGGAACACATCCCCTGGCTGTTGGTTTCCTGGCAGCCATTCACCGTTAATGGCACTTTTCCGGGAGGCGTGGTCATGGATAACCGCGTCACATTACGCATCTGTTGTAACGTTTGATACACCAACGAAACCTGAATCCAGTCGGTGTTATCGGTTGCCCGGTGCCAGCGTTCAAACACCAGTTCACCACCAGGCGGAGTATTATCGGGTTGGCCGGGTAATGTCCAGCTCATCCCAAGCGCTCCACCGAGATTGGCAAGATTCGTATCATGACCGGCAATAAACAGCAGTGATGTGGGAAGTGAAATCCCTGCCATCTGCTTACCCGCATGACCCGGTGTCAGTGTGGCGATAATCAGATCCAACAGCGGAGTGGCACGACTGCTGGCGACTTCCGGGGTACGTTGCAACAGATCAAACTGGGCATTATGCAAACTCAGCAACTGTTGCCACTGCTCTGAATTCTTAATCCGCCCCCATCCTGGATCTGCCATTCCCTGAGCTTGCTGTAAAAGAAAGATCTCGCTAACGGTTGAGGCCAATCCCCACGCGCCGCTAAATGAGACATTCCGTTTGCTGACTTCCAGTTCAGAGGGCAGCGCTTCTGGTAATGTGCAGCGTTTCTCTTGTTGGCAAAGGGGAGATTCCCGGAAATTAAGTACATCAGCAAGCGTTGTAAAAACAGGCTGATACTGTTTATTTAATGCTTCAATACTACCTCCCGCTTGCTTAAGTATGGCTGCGCGCACCGTGGGTTTATCCAGTTGGCAATGTCCGGTTTTCAGTGGGTTAAAAAGAGGATCAGTCTGCCGGAGATTTTGCTGAACATGAACGGGGAGCGCGCAATGTGGTGCCAGCGCAGAGATAAAGGCTTCGCCTGTTTTACGTGTACGCTCGTCAGTGTCGGCAATCACGGCAACCTGCTTTGCAGACGGGCACTGTGCTGCGTTTATCAGGCCTTCGGAAATTAACCGTTGGCGTTGATAATCTCCCAGCAACGAAATGAGTTCGCCCCCACGCGGTGTTAACCAACCCAGCGGAACAGACCATTGCGGCCAGGTATCAGGGGTAACATTTTGCATTAGTGGGGTGAGTTTAGTGGGGGCCCTCACTCCGTGACGGCTGACGATAACCACACTCTGTAGTTGCAGGCCATCGTTTTGCTCTGCACGAGTGGGAAATGCTGCTAATAACGTCATCACACAGATAATGCGGATAAGTGATGCAGACATCTTAATATCTCCTTAATCCCTGACGCTTTTCACTAACACCATCTGGAGCGCAGGGTATCATTTATTGCCCTGTTCCCAGGCAAGGTCATCACTCTTTTTGTTGCGTTCAGGTCATGGTGGTGTTGCCGTTTATCCTGATATTCGGTTGGCGTTATCCCAAAGTGCTTACGAAATACGGCAATAAAGTAAGATACACTTTTATAACCGCATAATATTGCTGTCTTTTTGACAGCGTAATCGTCGCATCGTAATAGCTTTAACGCCTGCTGCATTCTGCATTCAGTGAGTAACTGCGAGTAAGTCGTCTGCTCGGCCTGCAATTTTTTCTTTAATAAGCTTGGGCTCATTAATAATTCACTTGCTATTAATGTTAGTGACCAGTCATTGGCAATATTGCTGTTGATGACAGCACAAACGCGAGTTGTAATATCTGGATGCAATATGCGCATTAATAACGGAATAAAGTTCTGATCATCGAGAAACAGCGACATCAGGGCCAGCATTAACGAACGCTTACGCAGTTTTTCAGCGCAGGAGAGGTCACTTTTGTGTGACAGATTTGCCGCATATTTAAATATAGCGATATCAGGACATTTTCGAATAATAAAAGGTGAATTATGAGCTTTATAGCTATGTATTAAGGAATCTGAATTTAATGCGGAAACCAATAACGAAATTGTTTTTTGGGTAATTAGTGCAACATTTTCAAGTTCGCCATAGTGAGTGATGGTTAGTTGCCTTGGATCAACAAATATTAGATTTCCGGGAGCGATGGTGATTTTGTTACCATCATTAAAGGTAAGTATTGTTTCGTTGATGCTACAGATAATTACGCCGGGGTATGTATTGTTTTTCATAATCTTTAAAATAGCAGCAATGTATAAAGATAGTGACATTTCCATGTGCGTATAAACTTATTGTCTTTAACTTAACACATGTACCAGAGCAATATACAACAAAACATAAAGGCTATTTTTATATTAACGTTGACACTCTCCCCAGATGGAATACGTAAGTACAACTAAAGTTCAGAACTGCAAGTACGTCCAGATAAAGCCTGTGATATGGCTAAAGATGCTATATCTGTAGCTAAAAGTGATGCGTGCGTGACAGTATTAGTTATTAATTACGATCCGTTATGATGAGCTTGATAACTGTTAAAGAATATATTCACGAGGACTAACTATAGTGACTACGTTGGCATTTTTCAGGCAAAAAAAACCCGGCATAGGGGACCGGGAAGAGGAAAGTCTGCCGTCTACAGACTAATGAAACCGTTGCAACACTCCCTGTAGACACGGAAAGCTCAATTAAGATTTCATGTCTAGAAATATATCGTTAAGTAGACAAAATATCAGCTTGTTTTATATCGGGATTAGCTTCTGAAATGATTAAGAAAATGGATGGATGCATTTACTTATTTTAGATGGCCTGCTATATATAATAGTCCTCCTGCATGAATGTCTTCCTACTAAATATGGCAGTTTTTAAATTACTCTACATGTATACTGTCATTTTGTAAGTATACTCAATATGCATTAGTCACGGGAATGAATTAAAAGGGTTTAAAATGGCGCATGTCTGTTCTGTCGTTCTGGTTTGTCGTTCCTTGGACATATACTATGAAAAAAAACATCTTAACATAATAAAAGACAGTCTCATTCTGATGGATGAGAAACTGGCATTTAGAATCCCACATAATTGTTCCTGGGTGCGTTCACTGGAAATAGATGAATGCATTGTGAGCAATTATCTACAACATATTCGCCACCCTGCGCAATATAGCGGCAAACATACCAGACATCGTCTACTCATCAATCACCAGCCACCGTTACCGCTGGTAAGGGCAATCTTTGACAGTTTTGACGCTGCAGAAACGTTGACACCGACGCTGAGTAATATGCTCTACTTCTCCTGTTTATCACTGTTTTCGATGCATGATGAGTTGGTGCCTCTGCTATTTAACAGTATCAACACCTTATCGGGGAAAGTGGAGCGAATAATTAGCGTCGATACTTCCAGACGCTGGTATCTGCGTGATGTGGCAGAAAAGCTCTACACCAGTGAGAGCTTAATCAAAAAAAAGTTGCAGGACGAAAACACCTCTTTCAGTAAAATCTTACTGGCATCCCGAATGGCAAGAGCAAAAACTCTCCTTGAGCTTAATCAAATGCCATTAACGGTAATTGCTGAGAAATGCGGCTATAGCAGTACATCCTATTTTATCAATACTTTCCGCCAGTATTATGGCGTGACTCCTCATCAGTATAGCCATCGTTCGGCGGTGTCGTTCGTATCCTTGTGTTAAGCCAGCGTATTTCAGTGCCGTGATAGTGGGAATAATCAAATTAGTACTCCTCGGCATCACTGCGATCTCAGTTTGTATGGTATTGCTCAATCTTATTCTTCATGGCTGGAGCGGTTTTTTCTTCCATTGTTGCCTGATTTGCCTGGGGCTTTTAGCTTCTTGCCTGGTCGTTAACAAAAATTAAGGCCGGTTTCCCGGCCTTGCAGTAACGCTACTCGTTATAAATTACGTCCGTTTTTTAAAGCGTGAGAATAGATGTTCCACGACGATAAAGAACACCGGAACGAAGTAGATAGCCAGCACGGTTGCGGCGAACATCCCGCCCATTACCCCAGTACCGACCGCGTTTTGCGCGCCGGAACCTGCACCGTGGCTGATAACCAGCGGCAGAACGCCGAGGATAAACGCCAGCGAGGTCATCAGAATCGGGCGCAAACGCATCCGCGCCGCTTCGATAATTGCCTCAACGGGAGATTTTCCTTCTTTCTGCATCATTTCTACGGCAAATTCAACTATCAGAATGGCGTTTTTCGCAGCCAGCCCGATAGTGGTCAGTAGCCCCACCTGGAAGTAAACGTCGTTACTTAAGCCGCGCAAGTCGGTTGCCAGTAATGCACCAATCACCCCTAGCGGAACGACTAACATCACTGAGAACGGAATTGACCAACTTTCATATAAGGCAGCCAGCGCCAGGAACACCACGATTAGCGAGATGGCATACAGCATCGGGGCCTGGTTGGTGGATAATTTTTCCTGATAGGAAAGTCCGGTCCAGGAATAACCCACGCCAGCGGGTAGTTTTGCGACCAGCGAGGCCATAAAATCCATCGCTTCACCGGTACTTTTCCCGGCAGCGGCTTCCCCCAGAATCTCCATTGATGGCAAACCATTGTAACGTTCAAGACGGGGAGAACCGTAAGTCCACTCAGTAGAGGAGTAGGCTGAAAGCGGTGCCATTGTCCCGGAGGCGTTCCTGACATACCACTGGTTAATGTTGTCCGGCAGCATACGGAACGGTGTGCCTGCCTGCACATACACTTTTTTCACGCGCCCCTGATTCAGAAAGTCGTTTACATAGCTACTACCAAAGGCGGTGGAAATCGTCTGGTTGATATCCGAGAGCGACACACCCATCGCTTCCGCTTTTGCCGCATTGACATTAACACGGAACATCGGCGTATCTTCCAGACCATTGGGTCGTACACCTGTGACCTGATCCGGGGCTTGTGCTGCCATTGCCAGCAGTTCATTTCGTGCCTGCGTCAGTTTTTCATGCCCCAGGTTACCGTTGTCGAGTAGCTCCATATCGAAACCGGAAGCTGTACCCAACTCCGCCACGGCGGGCAGGTTGAAGGGGAAAACCACCGCTTTATTTATGGCACTTAAGGCAACCATCGCCCGCTGAATGATCCCGGTAACTGAGTTTTCTTCGCCGACACGCTCAGACCACGGCTTGAGGCTGATAAACGCCAGGCCGTTGTTTTGCCCCTGACCACTGAAACCAAAGCCGCCTACGGTGAACACCGATTCAACATTATTTTTTTCTTTGGTGAGATAGTAATCGGTGATTTCATCCAGCACTTTACTGGTGTTGACCATGGTTGAACCGGAAGGTAGTTGGGCGGTGGTCATCAGCACCCCCTGGTCCTCTTCCGGCAGGAATGACGTCGGTGTACGTAAGAACAGCACCGCCATACCCGCAACAATCAACAGATATACCACCATATAGCGTCCTGTGGTGCCCAACAGGCGTCGGGTACTGTCGGTATAATGATTCGTGGAAGCCTCAAACAGACGGTTGAAGCGGGCAAATAAGCTGTTGCCCGTGGTCACCTCTTTGGTCGGTTTAAGCAATGTGGCACAAAGTGCAGGAGTCAGGCTCATTGCGACGAAGACAGACAGCAGCATGGAGGAGATAAGCGTTATGGAAAACTGGCGGTAGATCTCCCCGGTTGCGCCACTCATGAAGGCCATCGGCATAAATACTGCGGAGAGCACCACCGCGATCCCCACCAGGGCCCGCTGAATTTGCCCCATCGATTTATGCGCTGCCTCTTTTGGGGCCAATCCCTCTTCTGAAATCACACGCTCGACGTTTTCTACGACCACAATGGCGTCGTCCACCAGTAACCCTATCGCCAGCACCATCCCGAACATGGTGAGTGTGTTGATGGTAAATCCGACCGCCGACAAGATAGCGAAGGTGCCGAGAATAACGACAGGCACGGCGATGGTAGGGATCAACGTTGCCCGGAAATTTTGCAGGAACAGATACATTACGAGGAAGACGAGGATAATTGCCTCGATCAACGTTTTGAATACTTCCTGAATGGAGATCTGGATAAACGGTGTGGTGTCGTAGGGATAAACTGTTTTCAGACTGGCTGGAAACCAGGCGGACAGGCGATCTAATTCACTTTTCACTGCTTTGGACGTGTCCAGAGCGTTGGCCCCGGTTGCCAGTTTAATCGCGATCCCGGCTGCTGGTTTGCCGTTGTAGCGGGCGACGGTGGAGTAATCTTCTGCCCCCAATTCTACCCTTGCCACGTCGCGCAGCAGCACCTGTGAACCATCCTGCTGGACTTTAAGCAGAATTTTGCCGAACTCCTCCGGGCTTTGCAGACGCGTTTGCACAATGATGGAAGCATTCAGTTGCTGGTCAGCTGCCTGAGGCATTCCCCCTAACTGACCGCCGGAAATCTGGTTATTTTGGATCTTGATTTGCGAAATAACGTCCTGCGGTTCCAGGTTGTATTTATTGAGTTTCTGCGGATCCAACCAGATACGCATGGCATATTGCGAACCGAACAGTTGCACACTACCCACCCCGGCGGTACGACTGAGGGGGTCTTTAATATTAGACGCGACATAGTCAGCAATATCGTATTGATTCAGGCTGCCATCATCGGAGATAAACGCCGCAACCATCAAAATATTGCTGCTGGATTTATCCACACTGATACCCTGCTGCTGCACTTCCTGTGGCAAAGAAGGCATTGCTAATTGCAGCTTGTTCTGTACCTGCACCTGGGCGATATCCGCCGAAGTTCCGGTCTCAAAGGTCAGGGTAATTTGGGCGTTACCCGCCGCATCACTGGTGGAAGACATATACATCAAGCCATCAAGGCCGGTCATATTCTGCTCAATGACCTGTGTCACTGAGTCTTCAACAGTTTGCGCATCGGCCCCCGGATAGGTTGCGCTGACAGTGATCGTCGGCGGCGCAATCTGCGGATATTGCGCCACCGGCAAGTTCATAATGGCGATCCCGCCTGCAAGCATCAAAATAATCGCAAGTACCCATGCAAACACCGGGCGCTCAATAAAATAGTTAGCCATGAAAATCCCCTTAATGCCTGCAACGTTACTGTTTAGCCGGGTTGCTGGCCGTGTTCTCGTCGGAGGATATTGCCTGGGCTTTTATACCTGGACGGATCCGTTGTAGCCCAGAGACGATCACCCGATCCCCAGGTTGTAATCCTGCCGTGACCAACCACTGATTGCCGATAGCTTTTACCGCGTTAATCTCGCGCTGCTGGACAACATCGTCTTTATCGAGAATTAATGCTGTCGCTTTCCCCTGAGCGTTATGCGTTACCCCTTCTTGCGGCACCATTAGTACATTCTGGCGACTGCCTTCATCGAGCAGGGCAGTGACGTACATACCGGGTAACAGATCGCCATTCGGGTTAGGGAAGATTGCCCGCAACGTTACGGAGCCAGTGGTCTCATCGACAGTAGGATCAGAAAACTTCAGGGTGCCGGTCTGGGCATAGCGTTTGCCATTTTCCAGATTTAGCGCCACTGGTGTTTGTCCTTTTACCTGCTGTATTTGCCCGCTGGCGATTTCCTCTTTCAGGCGCAGAAATTCTTGTACAGATTGAGTTAGATCGACATAAATCGGATCAAGCCGCTGCACTGTCACCAGGGCTTCGCTCTGATTTGCCGTCACCAGTGCCCCGACGGTGACTGACGATTTCCCGCTTATCCCGGTAATAGGTGACGTCACATTGGCGTATTTGAGGTTGATTGCCGCTTGCTCGACATCCGCTTTTGCCACGGTAACATTGGCTTCGGCTTCATTAAGCTGGCTACGCGCATTGTCGTAATCCTGACGGCTGACATAATTTGAGTGCAGAAGGGAGGACTGACGGTTAAAGGTTAACCGCGCGTTACTGGCGGCCGACTGCGCCTTGGCCAGGTTACCTTTGGCTGAGTCGAGGGCAGCTTTTAAAGGCGCCGGGTCTATCTGATAGAGTGAATCCCCCTGCTTAACTTTGTCACCTTCAATAAAATTACGTTTTACGATAATGCCGCCGACCTGTGGTCGTATCTCGGCAATTTCAAAGGGGACAGTTCTGCCAGGAAGTTCACTCGTAACGCTGACAGTGCCAGGAGTTATAGTGACAACGCCCACCTTTGGAAGGGCTGCAGAAGTATTTTCAGCGGGCTTGTTATCGCAAGCGGTGAGCATCGTGGTGCAGACCAACAACGGTATCAGCAGTTTTATCTTTTTGTTCATCATGTTCCTTGAATAACGGATAGCTTGCTTAATAGTCTGATTATTTGAACTTAGTTTGCAGAACAGGGGCATGACCGTTACTGTTTGGACAGGTGGATGATTAACCAGAGATAAACATCCACCCGGCGACATAAATAATGCTGGCTGCTCCAGCCTGAAACATCTTTAAATATTTTCGGTTCCCTCCCATTTATGCCCGTTAATCAGTTTTGTCACTATTTCCTTAGTGGCTAATTCTGATAATTATGTGGCTAAAAATAGGATGAAATACCCAGCGTAACAATATCGCTCATTCTTCTAAGCTTTAACTTGTACATAATATTGAATTTCTGAATCTTTAGCGTCTGTTGAGAGATGTTGAGCGCTGAAGTAATATTGCTTTCGTTTTTGTTTTTGAGAATCAGTTGCATAATCTTAAACTGATTGTGAGAAAAGCAAAGTTGGTCGTTTTTATGGTGTAATGGTTTGCCATAAATAATTTCAGTAAGATTCTTAAGACTTTCGTTGCGGTTGATAAAGTAAATCGGGGCGTTACTTTTTAGTTTGCTGATATGGTAGGGCGCTAAGATGATGATTCTTTCCGCATTGAGACTGGCGAGAAACTCCATCGATTCTTCGTCAAGGATGTGGTTATGATAGGTATCAATAACGACTTTGAATGGCATGTCAGATATATTATTGATATCATAAAGATTATTGATTTTTATCACTTTACGATCATCTTTTAAATTCATTAATCCGTGTAACAGAAAAGAATCTTTCGTCATGAGAAAAATCATAACTTACTCCTTAGCTATTTTGACTGCGAACATGTGGTCCATTAAGATTTATAACATCCTGATTTTAAACATTGTTCTCTATAGCAAGCATTGATGACATCATGGCGGTGGATTAAAAAACCACACCATTAACACTAATCAAGATCGACGGATTCTCCATTCCACACTCCATATAATCATCCTAAGTAAAATTCCTGGTTGTAAACAGTTTGTAAACATTAAGGCTGATGTTATTAAAGAGGAAAATTAAAAACTCAGTTGCGGACTCTTACTCAGGAATAAGTTATCATTTGATTATTTGTCGTTATCATTGCATTTCACTACACTGAAAGTGTAATCCGAGTAATTATCGAGTCTCCTTTTTTATTTTTGGCTGGCAAACAGGATTGCCAGCTTTTTTTCATAATATTTGTTCATTATTTTAATTAAATGTTGCTTAAGCGAGGTGATATCTCGCAATGGTCATACTATAACGCTGCCATTCCTTGCAAACTCTTCTTAATCTCGACTGAATAAATAGCCTCGAGATGCATACTACGTAGTGTAAAACCTTAGACTTAAAGTTGGACAATATCAGCCAGGATAATGTTTGCTTTGGCTATATTGGTAATTGTTGGCGTAGAAAGATAATAACATCATTATGTTAGGCAGTAGGCGCGGGTATTATATGACGAAGCATAATGTTTCAGTAAGCTCATAGTCACATAGCGTGACCATGAGCTTAAAAATGAAAAAATGATATGAATTTTTCTATTTTTATAAAGCGATTATGATTTGGCAAATAACTGGGAGAAACTGAACAAACTAACCGCACTAATCACCAGTTCAATGCCGACCAGGGTGGAAACCATCGTCACAGACATCAGTGGTGTTGCCCCAAGGAATAACCAGGCGATCAGAATATCCAGAATACCAATGATGAGTTGTAGCCAGCTGCCTTTAACATGACGAAAGCGATACCAGCCCATCAAACGAATAATCCCCCCGACGCAGAACAATCCGGCCAGGAAGGCGGCAATTGCGAAGATACCGACTTCTGGTGCTCGCAGGAAAAAGTAACCAATAAGCAGATAGGCAATCGCGACCAGAAAACCGCCAACTACCGGCCAGAAATTATGCTGTCGATGAGTGAAAAGTCCAACCATTAAGGCAAGACCGGCACAAATTAACAGAATTCCAACAATAATGCTTATTATATCACCTGAGACAAAGGGGAAACTGAGACATAAAACACCGGCAATGAACATTAATATCGATATCAGCCTGATCGTTGTTTTGTGCTTGTTGAGCATATTTGAATCAAAATTTATTATCGTTTTTTTATCAACGTTTAACATAAAGCCTCCGCGCCATATTTTTTAAATAATAACTGTTATAAATCTATGCCAAAATGCAGGTTGAGAATGCCCCTTGTTTTATAAAAAATTCCTAAACAAATTACTTAGTATATTATTATTGCTTTGAAAAATAAGGATTTTTATATTTTGTTGGTATTGCCATCAACATGACAGTCTGCAGATTCCAGGTTATAACTCGTAATGTCGAATTGGTTACAGATGGCTCTTCTACTTTTTAATGAGGATATTACGATGAAAAAAGCAATTAGCATTCTTCTTGGTGGTCTACTCCTGATGCCGGTAATCAGCAATGCCGCAGAAACCCAAAAAGCAGCTGATAACCAAAAACCGGTTAATAGCTGGACATGTGAAGACTTCCTGGCTCTGGATGCTACTTTCCAACCAACTGCTGTTGGTTTTGCTGAAGCGCTGAACAAAAAAGATAAGCCTGAAGATGCTGTAATGGATGTTCAGGGTATCGAAACTGTAACACCTGCTATCGTTCAGGCATGTACTCAGGACAAAAAAGCCAGCTTTAAAGAAAAAGCACAAGGTGAATGGGCAAAAATTAAGAAAGATCTCTGATTTAGCCGGAATTAATAATGGTATTTCGACAGGAGGAGCATCCATGCATATTATGGATACCCTCTTGCCTGGACGTCATTCTTGAACGGATAGGTAACGATATGAAAAGTCTGTCTCTGCGTAAAACGCTGGTTTTCCTTGGTGCAGTTGCTGCTCTTTCCCTGGCTAATGCGCAATCTGCGCTGGCGGCCAGTGAAATGCCAAAAGATATGAGCTGCCAGGAATTTATCAACCTGAATCCAAAAGCCATGACTCCGGTTGCCTGGTGGATGTTACACGAAGAAACTGTGTATAAAGGTGGCGATACAGTGACATTAAATGAAACTGATCTCACCCAAATCCCACAAGTCATTGAGTACTGCAAAAAAAATCCGGAAAAAAATCTGTATACCTTTAAAGAGAAGAATGCCAACGTCTTACCAAACTAAGGTAAGCCACCAGAAAAGTCACTGCCTGTCATCAGCGCGGGCAGTTTCTTTTTTGGGCTACAACTTTATATTTTATACAACTTACCCAAACCCTTGGTTAAATACTCAGATTGAGTCATAAAATGACCGATGAATTTATTCTCCGCATTTGTCTTGCGGGCCTGGTCAGTGGCATTATAGGTGTTGAACGACAAATAAGAGGAAAAGGGGCCGGGTTAAGAACTCATGTATTAATTGGCATGGGCAGCGCCTTATTTATGATTGTCTCTAAATATGGCTTTGCCGATGTATTAGCTCTGGATCATGTCGGGCTTGATCCCAGTCGTATAGCTGCTCAGGTGGTTACCGGTGTAGGTTTTATTGGTGCTGGTAATATTATTGTCCGTAACCAAAATATCTCCGGTTTAACAACCGCTGCCGATATCTGGGTAACAGCATCTATCGGTATGGTGATTGGTAGTGGAATGTATGAGTTGGGGGTGTATGGCTCGATAATGACGCTACTGGTGCTGGAAGTTTTGCATCAAATCACGTCCCGCTTTATGAATAAAACCTGGCACTTACAATTAACATTAGCAGATATTGAAACAGCCAGCATAATAGCATGGTTCAAAAATCATCATATAAAATCACGTATTGTATCGCTCCAGGAAACTGCAACTAATGACATCATGACGGTTGATATTACTCTTACAGCACGAACTTCCATTGATGATATTATGCAAGAACTGAAAAATATTCCTGGCGTGCAAAGTGTTTCGATCAGTTGATAGTGTTCCCTTGCAGCTTATTACGACAGTTGAAGTTAATGATTTGGGCGTGGCATAGGCCACCCCCCTTTTTTTTAAATAAGATAGCTCACGTGCGGGTACTTTATCAGCTCCGTAATTCTTCTTAAATTCAGGATCATCATCACGCTATGTTTATGACAGTAGAATGTTTTGAGTGAAATCTGCATTTTCTGCAGAATATCTTCTGTTTGCATCTGCTGTGCAATATAACTCAACACCTGATGTTGCTTACGGGAAAGCATGATGTCAGCTTCCGGGGCAGGGCACAGACCGCGATTGACCAGTACCATAAAATCTATCAGCGAAATGTTGCGTAAAACGAACGTCACGGGAATATCGCCCAGGCATCTTTTGATAATAAAAGGGGAAAAAACAATGACCTGTTCCGGTCTTAGCTGTTTGATTTTTTCCGCCATGGCCGAGTGAAATACGTTGTTCATTAAAGTATCAATGATTATATGGCAATGTTGATGCAACACTAAGTCAATGTCATCTTCATCCTGAACGTGAACAACCTGGCTCTTATTGAGCAAAAATGTAATAGCAGTAAATAAAACAGTGTCCTTTGTGATAACCAAAAACATGACCGACTCCTGTTGCAGTTCATTCTTTCTCATTTGCGGTTAATTTTTTAAATTGTGCTTAGATCCTCTTTGGCATTTTTATCTAAAAACGGATACCTGATGAGGTATCCGTTGAGTCTAATGACAAACATGTGATTGCCTGATGCGCCACGCTTATCAGGCCCGAAGGGTATCTGCAATATCATATTGAATTTGCAGATCCTGGCAGGCCAAATAAGACCTTCATGCTGCATCTGACATGAAACAGCGAACGAGTTTCTATACTCGTCATACTTCAAGTTGCATGTGCTGCGTCTGCGTTCGCTCACCCCAGTCACTTACTTATGTAAGCTCCTGGGGATTCACTCGCTTGTCGCCTTCCTGCAACTCGAATTATTTAGAGTATAATCTGTTATTTAATTAATTCCGGAGTAACAGAACTCACGTTATCGCCGTAATAAGGCGCACCCCAACCTGGTTCAGGCCAGAAGGCACCATAGCCGTAATCCCATAAGTTGTAAGTGGTATTCACGGTTTCAACCATGCGCCAAATCTGAATCCCTTGAATATTCAGATTAACGAAATCGTAAGGAACTTTGTTGATAAAGCCCTGTTGTTCACCTTGAATAGTGCCCAGCACGGTAACGTAATGATTGCGGTAGTTTACCGGGTCAAGGAAACCATTCTGTTTAGCCAGAATACGCCCCTGATAGTTGGCATCGAGTTCAGGTTTGGCATAACGGTCTAAAGGTAAAACGGCAATTTCCAGTAATGTGTCATTTTTGGAGTTGATCACATTTATAACTTTACCGCCAAAGCGAGCCTGTTGACCTACATATAAATTTGGCTGGTTGTGGACAGCAACGAAACTTTTCTGGATATCGGGTTGGTTATTACCTTTGATATTCTGTGGAATAGAACTACAGGCAGCCAGCAATAATGACAGGCTGATGATAAGCGCACCTTTTGTTTTGTTCATGTTACTGTCCTTTTCAACGTCAACAAATGATATGCAAATAATAGGATTTTTTCGGTTAATTTCTCAGTTTAATGAGCGAAATAGCCGATAGTGGTATTTTTTGGTCTAATTGTATTTTTATATACAGATTGATGATCGAGGAGAGGGAATATATTAACGTCTGGTTTTATACCCTGCTAATTATTAGACAGGATATATTGACGTGTTGTCATGAATAAAAAGACACAGGGTTTGTATCCTGGGAAACTGCCATAATTGGTCAACCAATAATGTGATCTAAGCCTCATTTTACATCATTAATACCAACATCAATGCCCGTCAGATAGCCTGCATTGCCTGTAATTGTGATTTGGTTAACCAATTTTGACTTCAAGGTTGACATGTCTGACCAAAAAGTGGAACTTATACGTCATCTCGTCCGGCACGACGCTATAAGTACGTCGAAAGACCCGGCTATCTAATCAATCTGGGGATCTACTGACACCCCACCACGTGAAGAGGAAAAATCATGGAACAGACCTGGCGCTGGTACGGCCCAAATGATCCGGTCACTTTAGCTGATGTACGTCAGGCGGGCGCGACTGGCGTGGTTACCGCTTTGCACCATATCCCGAACGGGGAAGTGTGGTCAGTAGAAGAGATCCTCAAACGCAAGGCGATCGTTGAAGACGCAGGCCTGGTGTGGTCTGTTGTGGAAAGTGTGCCAATTCACGAAGATATCAAAACTCATACTGGCAACTATGAGCAGTGGATCGCTAACTATCAGCAGACTCTGCGCAACCTGGCGCAGTGCGGCATTCGCACCGTGTGCTACAACTTCATGCCGGTGCTCGACTGGACCCGTACTGACCTCGAATACGTGCTGCCAGACGGCTCCAAAGCTCTGCGCTTCGACCAGATCGAATTTGCTGCATTCGAACTGCACATCCTGAAGCGTCCAGGCGCGGAAGCGGATTACACCGAAGAAGAAATTGCTCAGGCCGCTGAACGCTTCGCCACTATGAGCGACGAAGACAAAGCGCGTCTGACCCGTAACATCATTGCCGGTCTGCCGGGCGCGGAAGAAGGGTACACCCTCGACCAGTTCCGTAAGCACCTGGAGCTGTACAAAGATATCGACAAAGCCAAACTGCGCGAAAACTTTGCGGTCTTCCTGAAAGCCATTATTCCGGTTGCCGAAGAAGTTGGCGTGCGTATGGCTGTTCACCCGGACGATCCGCCGCGCCCGATCCTCGGCCTGCCGCGCATTGTTTCCACCATTGAAGATATGCAATGGATGGTTGATACCGTAAACAGCATGGCGAACGGTTTCACCATGTGCACCGGTTCTTACGGTGTGCGTGCTGACAACGATCTGGTTGATATGATCAAGCAGTTCGGTCCGCGCATTTACTTCACCCATCTGCGTTCCACCATGCGTGAAGATAACCCGAAAACCTTCCACGAAGCGGCGCATCTGAACGGTGACGTTGATATGTACGAAGTGGTGAAAGCGATTGTTGAAGAAGAACACCGTCGTAAAGCGGAAGGCAAAGAAGACCTGATCCCAATGCGTCCGGATCACGGTCACCAGATGCTGGACGACCTGAAGAAGAAAACCAACCCAGGTTACTCCGCGATTGGTCGTCTGAAAGGCCTGGCCGAAGTTCGCGGTGTCGAAATGGCGATCCAGCGCGCTTTCTTTAGCCGTTAATATCCACCGGCATGGCTGCGCGCCGTGCCGGTTCCTTCTTCCTTGCCGTCACTCTCTGAAGACGGATTCTGGAGTTTACGATGACTACTATTGTTGACAGCAATCTGCCGGTTGCCCGCCCGTCATGGGATCATTCTCGTCTGGAATCACGCATTGTGCATCTCGGTTGCGGGGCGTTTCACCGCGCGCACCAGGCGCTGTACACCCATCACCTGCTGGAAAGCACGGATAGCGACTGGGGGATCTGCGAAGTTAACCTGATGCCAGGCAACGACCGTGTGCTGATCGAAAACCTGAAAAAACAGCAACTGCTGTACACCGTAGCGGAAAAAGGCGCAGAAAGCACCGAGCTGAAAATTATTGGCTCGATGAAAGAAGCGCTGCACCCGGAAATCGACGGTTGTGAAGGTATTCTCAACGCGATGGCGCGTCCGCAGACGGCGATTGTCTCCCTGACGGTCACAGAGAAAGGTTATTGCGCCGATGCGGCGAGCGGTCAGCTGGATCTCAATAACCCGCTGATCAAGCACGATCTGGAAAACCCGACTGCGCCGAAGTCCGCGATTGGTTACATCGTTGAAGCTCTGCGTCTGCGTCGTGAAAAAGGGCTGAAAGCGTTTACGGTGATGTCCTGCGACAACGTGCGTGAAAACGGCCATGTGGCGAAGGTTGCCGTTCTGGGGCTGGCTCAGGCGCGTGATCCGCAGCTGGCTGCATGGATTGAAGAGAATGTCACCTTCCCGTGCACCATGGTTGACCGCATCGTTCCGGCTGCGACGCCAGAAACCTTACAGGAAATTGCTGACCAGCTGGGTGTTTATGACCCGTGTGCCATTGCCTGCGAACCGTTCCGTCAGTGGGTGATTGAAGATAACTTCGTTAATGGTCGCCCGGACTGGGATAAAGTGGGCGCACAGTTCGTTGCAGACGTTGTGCCGTTCGAAATGATGAAGCTGCGTATGCTGAACGGCAGCCACTCTTTCCTGGCGTACCTCGGTTACCTCGGCGGCTATGAAACCATTGCCGACACCATGACTAACCCGGATTATCGCAAAGCGGCCTTTGCCCTGATGATGCAGGAACAAGCGCCAACGCTGTCGATGCCGGAAGGTACGGACCTGAACGCCTATGCGACGCTGCTGATCGAGCGTTTCAGCAACCCGTCTCTGCGTCACCGTACCTGGCAGATTGCGATGGACGGCAGCCAGAAGTTACCGCAGCGTCTGCTGGACCCGGTGCGTCTGCACCTGCAAAACGGCGGTAGCTGGTGCCACCTGGCGCTGGGTGTGGCTGGCTGGATGCGCTACACCCAGGGTGTGGATGAGCAGGGTAATGCTATTGACGTGGTTGACCCGATGCTGGCGGAGTTCCAGAAGATCAATGCGCAGTATCAGGGCGCAGACCGCGTGAAAGCGCTGCTGGGCCTGAGCGGTATTTTTGCCGATGATCTGCCGCAGAACGCCGACTTTGTTGGCGCGGTGACGGCGGCATATCAGCAGCTGTGTGAGCGCGGTGCGCGTGAATGCGTAGCGGCGTTAAACGCCTGAGATTAAACCCTTCACCCTCACTGGTCGATCAAATGAAGATTTGGTTGACCAGTTTCTCATTTTGGGGCGCACGTTCCGTGCCAATTCCCGATGCAAATGATATAGTTTGACATTGGTAGTCAACATAATATGGGCCTAAAGGCCAGTCATAATTTATTGAGTATGAACTCTTTGTTGGCTGGATCAGGCGTAAATACTGCTTTCGGCAATAATTCGATTAATCGCACCTAACGGACACAACATCATGAAATCAGGCACTTCTGCGCAAAGACCTTACCAGGAAGTAGGGGCGATGATCCGCGATCTCATCATCAAAACGCCTTATAAGCCCGGCGATCGCTTGCCACCTGAGCGGGAGATCGCTGAAATGCTTGATGTCACCCGTACCGTTGTGCGTGAAGCGCTGATCATGCTGGAAATTAAAGGCCTGGTGGAAGTCCGTCGGGGTGCCGGGATCTACGTCCTCGATAGCGACAGTGAACAGGTAATCGATACGCCAGATGTCAATGTTTGTAATGATGCCGGTCCGTTTGAATTACTACAGGCACGCCAGTTGCTGGAGAGTAATATCGCCGAGTTTGCCGCTTTACAGGCCACCCGTGAAGATATTGTTAAAATGCGCCAGGCGTTGCAACTGGAAGAGCGTGAACTGGCTTCCAGTGGACCGGGAAGTAGTGAAAGCGGCGATATGCAATTTCATCTCGCTATTGCAGAAGCGACGCACAATAGCATGTTGGTTGAATTGTTCCGCCAGTCCTGGCAGTGGCGCGAAAATAATCCAATGTGGATTCAGGTGCATAGTCATCTTGATGATAGTCTGTATCGTAAGGAGTGGCTGAAAGATCACAAACAGATCCTCGCAGCATTAATCAAGAAAGATGCCCGAGCAGCAAAACTGGCGATGTGGCAGCATCTGGAAAACGTTAAACAGCGGCTGCTGGAGTTTTCTAATGTTGATGATATCTACTTTGATGGCTACCTGTTTGATTCCTGGCCACTGGATAAAGTTGACGCCTGATAAATTTCAGACCATATGAAGCCTTTGCTGAATATAGTGAAGGTTTTTTTATAGGCTCTAAATTATTATTTAATAACGTTCTGATACATTAACTGTGAAATAATTTCATACTAAATACTTAGTATTTAGCAGATTGATGCGTATCAAAATAATATTCTATGTCTTCAGATTCGATTGTTATTTGTTGTATGTTGTGTTTTAAATAATAAAGCAGGCAACAGTTAGACGTAATACAATAAGATACTCAACGAGAGAAGGCTATGGCCAGCACCGATACCGTAACCCTGATATCATCGGTATTTTCTGCGGATGTGAGACATGTAATCGTCAAATCCGCTATAAATACATTGCCTTATGCAACCGTTACGGTGAATACCTCGAGCAGTTTTCATGAAGAGGACGTTGCTGGTACAAATTTAACTTTGTCATGCAATCAAATATCTTATGGTGGTTTGGTGACTGAACTTCAGCAAACTGCTTTTAATCAATACCATCTTGTCGTGCGACCCTGGTTGTGGATGCTGACACACCAGTCCCATAATCGTGTATTTCAGAATCTTACCTATCAGGAGATTATATATAAGATATTTGCAGAAAATGGTATTTCAGATTATACCTTTTTGTTTTGTTGTAAGGCGAAAAAACGACCGTTTTGCTTGCAGTATCAGGAAAGCGATTATCAATTTATTTGCCGCCTGATGGCAGAAGAAAAAGTTTGCTGGTTTTTCCGTTATCAACCCGGACGGCATATTTTACTGCTGGTACAAGATTATAATGCGTTAACATCTGTTGTGGGTAGCTTTAAGCTTAGCTATTCCACTTCCTGTCAGCATGAATTAAATATTATCTATAGCGTTAAAAAAAGTTTTTCTGTTATCAGCAACCCGATTAAAAAATTAAGCGGTAAAAGTCGCTGTGCGTTATTCCGCTCAGGATCTCGTTTTACCTTAACTCACCATGATAACGGATCATTAAACCGTGAGTGGTTGCTGACCCGTGTTACCCATATCTTTGATGGTCAGCACTACTACAATCATTTTACTGCCGTCACCAGTGCTACTTCTCACGAATCGACAGATTTGCCGTTTCAACCAGCAATCCCGCCACAAATAGCCACGGTCCTGGCAGTTGGTGGAGAGGGCGTAACATTGGCGTTTATATGGGATGGTTGCCCCGCAGAAAATACAATGGCGACACTGGCTAACAACTGCAACCTTCCCCTGACTGCGGGGCAAAAAGTGATAGTTTGCTTTATTGCGGGCGATCCTGATAAACCCTTAATTCTCTCTAAAATTCAATGAGTAAATACAACTCGCCGCTGGCGAAAAAGTTGCCGCACGCTAATAATAGCGGCAAGGAACAGTGCCGCTGCTCCACAAAGTGTGGCATCGACAATGGCTTGTGTGCCATTACCAAACATTGATGTTAATGCAGGGCCAATAATCTGCCCGACGCCGTAAGTTAATGTCACAAAACCTAACAGGTTAATCTTGCCTGGCACACTCAACTGATGAGCCAGAGTCATGACCAGCGATGTGGTGCCCATAAACGTGCCACCAAAGCCAATACTGCTTAAAATCAATAAGATGGGAGAACCGCTGGCAAGTGTTAGCAACACACAGATCCCTTGTACCAACAGGTTTGCGCTCAGGCAGGGCAGAACGCCCCAGCGCCTGGCAGCCCACAACCAGCCAAAGCATCCCGGCACCACGGATACGCCAACCAGAGTCCACAAATGTGCGGTAAGCAATGGAGAACCGGCATCTTTCGCCATTAAAGGGAGATAAGTGGCAACGATGATATAGCCAAATCCCGCCAGACCGTAAAGCAGTGCCAGCAACAGCCAATGCATCAGTTGGTGCTCTTTTTTTACCAGTGGTATAGGGGCAAGCGCTTGATGCTGACGGGGAATTAATACCATCAGCGCTATCACCATCACCGCAGCCATGATGCTTGCTCCTGTCCATAAATCGCTGGCAGAAATCGCCAGATGCAAACCGGCGATAACGTACTCGTTACCCAGAGCGATCCCTATACCTACACCAGAAAAAAGTGATGCAATAACAAACGGATGGCGTGTATGTTGCATAATTAATGTTGAGCCAAATATCAGCATACCGGCGCTTGCCACACCCGCAAAAAACCGCACCAGTGCCACTAAGATAAATTGTGTGAAGCAGGCCATGGCAAGGATCAATAATCCGCTAGCGAAAGCTGAAAGCACCAGTCCAGAACGTAGACGTGAGGGGAGGTGAAACAGGCTGAAGGAGAATAACAGGCTACCCACCAGATAACCCGCGTAGTTGATACTGGCAATCCATGAGAGCTGCGGGAATGTGAACAGATTTTCTGCCAGCATCACGGGAAGCAGTGGCGTATATAAAAAGCGCCCAATTCCCATTCCCAGCGTTAATACCAACATGCCAAACAGCGCATTCTTCAAAGAAAAAAGCTCTGCACCAGGCTGCACCTGATTCATATTTCACCTTATTCAGTTATGTAGTGAAACTTAAAAATAACATATCATTAACAATAAGCGAGGGCAGTCGTGACTAAAATGCAGTTTTGCGAGGAGACGAAGCGTTAGGGCTGGGGGAGAATTATCGGGCCGGGTGATAAGTTCTGGCCCGATAATGGGTTGAATTATGCTTCTTCGACACTTACCCGCATGGCGGCCAGCGCTTTTCGTGCCGCTTTGATGACCAGTTCACACTGTTCAATGGTCAGTGTCAGTGGTGGTTCAATACGGATCGTTTTAGCGTTGTTGAGTGTTCCGGCAACCAGTACTCGCTGGCGGAACATCTCGCTGGCAAAGTTGTAGCCGATTTCGTTATCGACAAATTCAATCGCCATCAACATCCCTTTGCCACGCGCTTCCTGTACCAGATCGGGATATTCCCGCGCCAGTTGACGGAAACCGTCCAGCAGCATGTCGCCTTTCTGTTCAGCCTGAGCCGGTAAGTTCTGCTCCAGCAACACATTGATGGTCGCGAGCGCCGCCGCACAGGCCAGCGGGTTGCCGCCAAAGGTTGTGGTGTGCAGGAACGGGTTATCGAACAGCACCGAGAACACCTCTTCGGTGGCGATGGTTGCGCCAATTGGCATTACGCCGCCGCCGAGCGCTTTGGCAAGGCAGAGGATATCCGGCTGCACGTTCTCATGCTCGCAGGCGAACATTTTGCCCGTGCGCCCCATACCGGTTTGCACTTCATCGAGGATCATCAGGGCGCCAAACTCATCACACAGCTTACGCACGGCGGTGAGATAACCTGGCGGCGGCAGAATGACGCCACCTTCGCCCTGAATCGGCTCGAGGATCACTGCGGCAACATCGTCACCGGTTTTTTTGCACTCGCTAAGAGCAGTACGCATGGCCTCGATATGACCAAACGGTACATGACGGAAGCCCGGCAGCAACGGCATAAACGGCTTGCGGAAGGTCGATTTTGCCGTGGCCGACAGTGCGCCCAGCGATTTACCATGGAACGCGCCGCTGGTGGCTATAAAGGTAAACTTACCGCGCGGTGACTGGTACGCTTTCGCCAGTTTCAGTGCCGCTTCCACGGACTCGGTGCCGCTATTACAAAAGAAGCTGTATTTCAGTTTACCGGGCGTCAGTGCAGCAAGTGTTTTTGCCAGCATCGCCCGTAATGGATCAAGCAGTTCCTGGCTGTGCAGCGGTTGTTTCGCAAGTTGATTCTGTACGGCGGAAACCACAACTGGATTACGGTGCCCCACGTTGAAAATTCCAAAACCTCCCAGGCAGTCGATAAACTCCTGTCCCTGGGTGTCGACAAGCGTATTTAAACCTCCCGCTTGCCACTCTACGGCTCCGTAATCCCCGCCAGCGGTAACAGATTTGCGATACTCTAAAAACCCCGGATTGACATGTTCTTTAAAGTATTCAATCACCTCCCGGTTTAGTGCTTTCATCTCCTCATGATCAAGTGTTTGTTTCTCTATGAGATTAAGGGCGTGGGCGCTGCACGCTAAAGCCGATGCGCTCGAAGGTAACCTGTTCAAAATATGCTCCGGTGGCTCGCGTATCACATGATACCGATTTAAGTATTGCAGGGATTGCGCCACTCCGGTTGTGATCGTGAAAATCGGGATAAACAGCTTAAAAAGATACTTTGTTGCAACATTTAATGCCAAATGTTAACAATTGGGTGTTTTTAAATCGCCAGGATGTTCGGGGGAATAAGACTGAAAAGGCGGCATTGCACCATGAGAATTCAAGGGATGATTCTTTCTGGGGCACAGATAAAGGAAGAAACTGCGATCTCTATCAAATTTAACAACTAAAGATAAATTTATTAGCGCCGAAATAACATATGACGAAAAGTTAACAACCATAAAAACCTGCACAGGACGCGATTATGTCTTCACCTTTGTATGTTACCCAGCAAAATACCCCGCTGGCTGACGATACTACCCTGATGTCCACCACTGATCTGCAAAGCTATATCACCCACGCCAACGACACATTTGTTCAGGTGAGCGGCTATTCGCTCAATGAGCTGCTGGCCCAACCGCATAATATGGTGCGACACCCGGATATGCCAAAAGCGGCGTTTGCAGATATGTGGTACACCCTGCAACAAGGTGAACCGTGGAGCGGCATTGTTAAAAATCGGCGCAAAAATGGCGATCACTACTGGGTACGCGCTAACGCAGTGCCGATGGTGCGTAATGGCAAAATCAGCGGTTACATGTCGATTCGCACCCGGGCAACGGATGAAGAGATTGCCGCAGTGGAGCCGTTGTATCAGGCATTGAATGCCGGGCGCAGCAATAAACGAATCCACAAAGGTCTTGTGGTGCGTAAGGGCTGGCTGGGAAAACTGCCTTCGATGCCGTTACGCTGGCGGACGCGAAGCATGATGGCGCTACTGTTTATTGCCCTTTGTGCAATGCTGCACTTTTCCGTTGTGCCAGTTAGCGCTTATCTGGCTTGTGCTCTGGTAATGTTTCTTGGAACTCTATGTTTTGAATGGCAACTCGTTCGCCCGATGGAAAATGTCGCCAGGCAGGCGCTAAAGGTAGCTACCGGTGAGCAAAATAGTGTTGAGCATTTGCAACGTAGTGATGAGTTGGGACTGACACTACGGGCAATAGGGCAGCTTGGCCTGATGTGTCGCTGGCTCATCAATGATGTTTCCAGTCAGGTATCCAGTGTGCACCACGGTAGTGAAACGCTGGTAAAAGGTAGCGATGAACTGAATGAGCATACCCAGCAAACCGTGGATAATGTCCAGCGAACGGTGGCGACGATGAAGCAGATGACGGCATCGGTAAAACAGAACTCAGCCACTGCTTCTGCGGCTGACAAGCTCTCTATTACTGCCAGTAACGCCGCGCAACAGGGCGGGGAAGCTATGGAGACGGTGATCAAAACGATGGATGATATTGCAGACAGCACTCAGCGTATTGGCACTATCACCTCACTGATTAACGATATTGCTTTTCAGACCAATATTCTTGCGCTGAATGCAGCGGTAGAAGCAGCACGCGCAGGTGAACAAGGGAAAGGGTTTGCGGTGGTTGCCGGAGAAGTTCGCCACCTGGCCAGCCGCAGTGCCAGTGCCGCCAATGATATTCGAAAGTTGATAGATGCCAGTGCCGATAAAGTGCATTCTGGCTCACAGCAGGTTCATGCTGCCGGGCGCACTATGGACGATATTGTGGCACAGGTACAAAACGTCACCCGATTAATTGCCCAGATTAGCCATTCAACTCTGGAACAGGCCGATGGGCTGACCAGCCTGACACGTGCCGTGGATGAGCTAAACCGGATCACCCATAAGAACGCCGAACTGGTGGAGGAGAGCGCGCAAGTCTCGGCGATGGTGAAACACCGCGCCAGTCGCCTGGCCGACGCGGTAACAGTGCTACATTAATTGGTGATATTGGCAGCCAGATATGGCCTTTGGTATAGCCGGATAGAGCAATTGCCGTATCCGGCAATTGGCGATTAATCCAGCTGGGTAATATCAAAAGCGGCGCGGTCGATCACTGCAATGATCTTTTTTATTTCCGCATCGCTGATAGCGCTCTGATTTACTTTTAAGTCCAGCACTGCTTTGAAATTATCCAGCGCCCGCTTCATTTGCGGGTTCTGGCGCAGAGCTGCACCGACGCTACGCGATTTGATTCGCTCCGTAATCAGATCCATTTGCTCACGATTTTCTTCCAGCCACTGCGCACCTTGTTCAGTCAGGGCTATCTGTTTCTTCCCATTTTCTTCTTCGCGGATGGCGATCAGTGCCTGCTCCTGGAGTAGATCCAGTGTTGGGTAGATAACCCCCGGACTTGGCGTGTAATGACCCTGGGTCAAATTCTCAATGGCTTTAATCAGCTCGTAACCGTGGCTATCGTCGCGGGAGAGAATATCCAGAATCACCAGGCGTAATTCACCATGTCCGAAAAAGCGCTGACGACGCCCGCCGCCGCGACCATGACGCCCGCCACTACAGCATTGGCCGTGCTCATGCTGATGATTGTGTCCGCAGTGCTCATGTTCTGCTTTTTCACCTTTACAGCAGCCTTCGTGACGTGGCTGGCCTTCATGTTTACAACACCCTTCATGATGATGGCTCATATCAGCCTCCTGTTGTTTGTTTAGATATATCTAATTTATATCTATAACAGGATTTGTTGCAAGCACTGAAAAGTACTTTTTTAAACCTACAGGCTTGGGAAGGTGTTCACGATTTATCTGGCATTTGAATCAGAATGCCATAAGTAACACTTTCTTTGAGCCATAAAAATTTCTTGCAATTAACTTGATTAACAATCATTATCATTTGCGAGCTTTTTTTAGATATATCTGATTACTACCGCAAAGGCACAACAATGAATAACTCTCCCCGTTACCCACAGCGCGTTCGTAACGAATTGCGCTTCCGTGAACTGACCGTATTACGAATTGAACGCATCAGTGTCTGTTTTCAGCGTATCGTCCTCGGCGGCGAGGCGCTGGACGGTTTTACATCGCACGGTTTTGATGATCACAGCAAAGTCTTTTTCCCTGCACCGGGGACTCATTTTGTGCCGCCAACCGTTACCGACGACGGTATTATCTGGCCAGAAGGTACGCGCCCGGTTTCGCGTGACTACACACCGCTTTACGATGAGCAACGTCATGAACTGGCACTGGATTTCTTTATCCATAATGGCGGTGTAGCAAGCCGCTGGGCGATGCAGGCACAACCGGGCGATAAACTCACTATTGGTGGACCACGCGGATCGCTGGTAGTGCCAGAGGATTACTCATATCAACTCTATGTTTGTGATGAATCAGGTATGCCCGCATTACGCCGTCGGCTGGAAATATTGAGTAAGCTTGCGGTCAAACCTAATATCACTGCGCTGGTGAGTGTGCAGGACAGAGCTTGTAAGGATTATCTTGCTCATCTTGAGGGGTTTAATATTGAATGGCTGGCGCATGATGAGCAGGCCGTAGATGCACGACTGGCACAGTTACAGATCCCGGAAGATGACTACTTTATCTGGATCACAGGCGAAGGGAAGGTTGTCAAAAAACTCAGCCAGCGTTTTGCGGGGGAACGTTATAACCAGCAATTAGTGCGTGCAGCTGCATACTGGCACGCTAAATTGCCTGACGCGCCGTAAACGTCTTGTACGGCCTTTGAAAACATTTAAATTCAATATATTGCAGTAATTTTGTAGGCCTGATAAGCGTAGCGCATCAGGCTATATTACATTTTTCATTAAAACGTATTATATCAACCCACTGAGATGGCTATCATATAATCGGCATTATGCTCGTCATACTTCAAGTTGCATCTGCTGTGAGTTATTCAGCGTATATACCCTGAATAATAATCAAAAAAATTATTGCTAATGTTCCTGGCTAAAAAATTATATAATTCTTAGTATTAAATTTATTATTCCGATTGAGGTTTTATACTCACCATACTTCAAGTTGTCTCTGCTGCGAGAGAATTATTTAGAGTATGGTCTTCCCAGAACAAAAGTTGTGAATAAAATAAAACAGTCTGACTGGAAAGTCTTTCGGATTTTTATATTTTTATCAAGAACTGATGCTCTATATACGGGGGCTGAAGCGATACATTTTCTAATGCAAGAGTATTGCAGTGATCACAGAATTAGTTATTATCATACCGTACTGTATCCACGGCGATTCTTTTATACTCGTCATACTTCAAGTTGCATGAGCTACGACTGTATTTGCTTAACAGAGTCACTTAATTATGTAATTTTCTGTGGTTTCATCGCTTGCAACTCGAATTATGTAGATGTAGATATGCGTTTCCTGCCTGGAATTATCCCTATGAGAAATTTTAGGTGTAAGTTGTACTTTCTTTAACTTTCAAACTCCTGCCTTTTGCTGCGTGCAGCAAAGTCTTTAGTTATATTCTGGTATTTTTAATAAATATCCCATATCACCTCTGTTTATTCTCGTCGGTATGCCGGTATGGGCAGGAATATGCTGCGTCCGTTATTAGCTTTCATCCCTGAAGGGGAAAATATGATAAATAATGATGAATATGACGTAATCATTGTTGGCGGTGGTCCTGGCGGATTAAGCGCTGCACTGTATGCCGCCAGAGCCAGATTAAAAACGCTGGTCGTGGAAGAAAAGCGGAAACCTGGCGGGCAATGTGCCACCACTTCGGAACTGGAAAATTATCCGGGGATCATTAAAGACAGTGGTCCGGCTTTGATGGAAAAGTTTACTGAACACGCCCGTCATTTTGGCGCAGAGTTTTTGCAAGGACGGGTGTTATCACTGGCTATGAGTCCAGATGGATTACATAAAAGGTTGAAGCTTAAAGATGGCACTACACTCGCGACAAAAAGTGTGATTATTGCCACCGGTACACGTCCCCGTATTTTGGGTATTCCTGGTGAAAAAGAGTTTGCCGGACGCGGCGTTTCTTATTGCGCCACCTGCGATGCAGATTTTTATACCGAACTGGATGTGGTCGTGGTGGGATCAGGAAATACTGCTGTTGAGGAATCCATTTTTCTGACACGTTACGTTAACTCCGTCACCATGGTTGTTATTCATGATGAAGGTCATCTCGATGCCGACCGCATCGCCCGCGAACAAGCATTTGCCAACGAAAAAATCCGTTTTATCTGGAACAGCACGGTAGCCGCAATTACGGGTGATGAACTGGTTGATGGCGTTGAGATCATGAACGTCAAAACTGGTGAGCGTTCGCGCATAAATACCAATGGGGTGTTTATGTTCGTTGGCACCGTACCGCAGACCGACTGGCTGACACCAATAAAAGCACAACTTCCCTTGTCTGACAGCGGCTATATCGAAACTAACCCCCAGCAGGAAACGCAACTGCCCGGCGTATTTGCCGTGGGCGATGTGTGCCATAAATTTCTTCGTCAGGTCGTCACTGCCGCCGGAGATGGCGCGGTTGCAGCTGTTGCCGCCAGCCACTATCTCGAACAAGAAGCCTTCTGGCAGCAACATGTACTCAATAGTGAGTTTAAAAACATGGTGCTGTTCTGGTCGCCGGTCCAGTCAGAGAGTGTGGAGCTATTAACTCAACTCGAACAGCAAATTGCCCATTATGAAGACTGGCGCTTCGTGCCTGTAGATAGTTATAAAAATCAACGGCTTGCTAAACGTTATGGCATAACAGAATTGCCTACGTTGCTGTGCCTTGAGCATGGTGGCGAAATGTGCCGAATGACTAAACCTGCATTTAACTCAATTGATCTCGTCCTGGAGGAACTCACCGTATGAAGGAACTGAATAAAGATAATTTTGACGATGCAATCGCCAGTGGTGTGGTGTTGGTTGATTTCTGGAGCGAAAGCTGTGAACGCTGCAAAGAGTTAATGCCGGATGTCCATCAGCTTTCGGAGGACTACAGCGGCAAAGTGGATTTTTGCAGCCTCAATATTCAGGGCAACCGCCGTCTGGCGATGGCGCAAAAGGTGATGGGCCTGCCTTCGATTGTTATCTGGCGTAATGGCGAGCGGATGACCCATCTTAGCGGCGAGTCGCTCGCTGCCGATGATATTCGTCAGGCGCTTGATGCCGTTCTTGCAGGCGCGGCGTAACCCTTTTTTCAACAAAGGAGAGAGCTATGGATCTCAGAAGTAAAAAAATCATCATCCTTGGTGACAGGGATGGTGTCCCCGGCCCGGCAATTGAAACTTGCGTGCGTTCTGCCGGTGCTGAGGTGGTGTTTAGTACGACCGAGTGCTTTGTCTGAACAAGCGCCGGAGCGATGGACCTGGAAAATCAGCGCCGTGTTCTCGCACTGTCAGAAAAATATCCACCGCAAGATCTGATTGTGATCCTCGGTGGTTCAGAAGCAGAAGCTTCTGGTCTGGCATGTGAAACCGTAACAAACGGCGATCCGACTTTTGCAGGCCCTCTGGCGGGAGTCCAGTTGGGACTCCAGTGTTACCACATAGTGGAAGATGAAGTGAAGCAGGCCGTTGATACCGACGTGTATCAGGAGCAGGTGGGGATGATGGAGATGGTGCTTGATGTCGACGCTATTTCCCGTGAAGTCCGTCAGTACAGGGAAGAATACTGTCACTACCTGAGTTAACAGGAGGCTCTCCGGCTTCAGTGCCGGAGACCACTTCGGGAGGAATTATGGGAAATGCAGTGATACGACAGGCAGGCTATATCCTGGCGCATACGCCGGATTTGCTGAAATGGCATGGCTCCGCCATTTTGCAAGCCCGACATAAAAACCCGGATGAACCCTGGCTTTCGGAGATACCCCGCCATCTACGATCTTTTGACCAGGCGGTAAATTATCCCCCGCATCAGTGCTTTATCGGCAATATCAGCCCTGCAGAACTGGAGACGCTCCCCAGACCCTGGCTCAACGTCATCCAGGAGGGAGGAACAGTCGGCACATTTGGTGAGATATACAGTGAGTCAGTGCTGTACGGCATGCTCTGTTTTGTAGACGCCTTTGATCTCACTGTCTGGCAGGAGTCGTTTGTCCAGGATATCCGGGGAAAACTGGCAGATCATCCTACACTGGCCTCTCGTGGCCTGATGGATAAAGCTGTTACAGCCAGTGAAGATGAACTGGCACTGCTGGTGGCTCAGCATGCCGCTCCACTGTGGTATGGCGAGCGCCTGGTCGGGTGTGTTAAAGCGGCACATGACCTCGATATCAACCTTAGCGCTCACGTTATGCTGGAGAATTTGGTCACTAAAGCCAGTGCAGTACTGGCTGGTTGGCATATCTCCAGCGATATGCTGGAGAAGGTGGAATACGTTATCGAGTGCTCGGAAGAGGCAATAGGTGATGTTAACCAGCGTGGCGGCGGTAACCTTGCGAAAGCTGTCGCAGAAAGCCTGAATTGCCTGCAGGCCACTGGGATCGATATGCGTGGTTTCTGTGCCGGGCCAGTTCATGCGTTGGTCAATGCGGCGGCACTGGTCAAAAGCGGTGTTTATAAACATGTGCTGGTGCTGGCGGGCGGTTCGGTTGCCAAGCTGGGGATGAACGGACGGGATCACATTCGCCAGGGCTTACCACTGATGGAAGATGTCCTCGGCGGTTTTGCTCTGCTAATAAGTGAAGATGATGGCGTTAGCCCGGTGATTAATACTCGCGTGGTGGGACGGCACACTGTGGGAACGGGGGCGTCACCACAGGCAGTAATGGGAGCGTTAATCTCACAACCATTAAAAGCGGTAGGAATGACCACGGCCGATGTCGATAAATATAGCGCCGAACTGCAAAACCCGGAAATCACTCAACCTGCAGGCGCAGGTAACGTACCGGAATCTAACTACAAAATGATTGCGGCACTCAGTGTAATGGAAGGGTGGCTTGAGCGTAGCCAAATCAACGAGTTTGTGGCACGTCACGGGATGCCTGGCTTTGCGCCAACACAAGGGCATATTCCTTCTGGCGTTCCGTTTATTGGTCATGGCCTTTGCGAAATTGCGGATAACACCATCGACAACTTTATGGTGGTTGGTAAGGGAAGCCTGTTCCTTGGGCGGATGACCAGCCAGTTTGATGGCATTAGCGTACTGGTTGAACGTAATCAGGGCATTGTGGAAGACGTGGTTCTCGACAACCGTGCCGCCGCAGAGTTGCTGGCGGAAGCGATGCGTAAAGTTGCCGACGAGCTGGAAGCAGGAGGATGGCATGGCTGAGCATCCTGTTGCTAAAACACTTCGCGGGCTGGCAGATGCGCTAAGTGGCGCGCCACCACGGCTGAAAATTGCCTTTACTGCTCTGGGAAGTGAGTTTTCCACCGATGTACTGCTCAGCGCAGCTGAACAGGTAGCTGACCGATTACTACCGGTCATTATTGGCCCGAAGCCCATCCCCGGATTTCCCTGGTATCAGGCGGATGAATTGGCGTCGGCGCATCGAATCATGGAGCAACTGTTAGCAGATGGCGAAGTCGCAGGCGCAGTGACCCTGCACTACAACTTCCCACTTGGTGTTGCCACTGTTGCACAAATCCATTCGATAGCAACCGGTCGGTCAATGGTGCTGGCCAGTACCACAGGCACCAGCGATGTTCACCGCCCTGCGGCGATGGTGAAAAACGCCATTGCTGGCGTGGCGATGGCAGAAGCTCTCGGCATTGAGGAACCCCGGGTAGGTATCCTCAATGTGGACGATGCTTCTACTGTTCAACGTCTGCTGGCGCGACTTAGGGAGGCCGGATTCCCGCTACATTTTGCGCAGTCTTCACGAGCTGATGGCGGAGCGCTGATGCGCGGTAACGATCTTATTCGTGCCACATCTGACGTGCTGGTTTGCGACACGCTCACCGGAAACTTGCTGATTAAGCTCTTCAGTGCGGGTCTTAGCGGCGGCGAAATGGAAACAATGGGCAGCGGCTATGGCATTGGTCTTGGGCCAGATCAAAAAGCGATCATTGGCATTATTTCGCGTGCCAGCGGCCCGGCGACCATTTCCCAGGCACTCTGTTTTTGCGCTCAGATGGCAAGAAACGATCTGATGCATCACTGGCAGAAATGTTGGCAGCTTGCCAGTAGTTGCGGGATCGAAGAGATCGTCCATCAACGTACGCCTTCTGCCGGGCCGTCAACAACTATCGCAGTATCTGCGCCACCAAAAACCGTACTGGACGATGAGATCCATGGCATCGACATTCTCCTCCTGGAGGAGGCCTGCCAGCATTTGTGGCGACATGGGATCTACGCTGAAACCGGCATGGGCTGTACCGGTCCGGTGTTGATGATTAATCGTCAACAACGTGCAGATGCTGATCAGCATCTGAAATCGTTTTTGAGTTAAGGAGCCAGCCATGAAACTAGAACTTGGCACTATTCAGATCAAGCAGTTCACTTTTGCAGAAAAAACATCACTGGCAGGCGGACATTTGCAGCTCTGTCAGCGAGAACTTGAAGAGTTTATCCGCACCATTCACCCACAGATTGTGGAGGTGGAAACGGTGATTGTTCATCCCGGTGAAGAAGTACGCATTATGCCGGTAAAAGATGTCATCGAACCACGCACGAAGCTGGATGATGGCTGCTGTTTTCCAGGTATTAACCGGGGGGAAGAAGCTATTGTCGGGAGCGGTAAGACACTGGCCCTTAAAGGCATTTCGGTACTGACGACCGGAAAAGTTGTAGGTTTCCAGGAAGGGATTATTGATATGTCTGGTCCTGGTGCGCCTTACACGCCTTATTCGACGTTGCGTAACCTTGTGCTGCGTATTGAAGTCGATGAGCAGTGCAACCAGTACCAGCATGAAGAGATCCTGCGGCGTGTTGGGCTGATGACGGCACGTTGGCTTGCGGATCAGGTGAAAACGACTCCGGCGGATGAAGTCACAACCTACGAAACCTTGCCACTGGCGAAGCAGCACGCAGCATATCCAGACCTGCCCGCAGTAGGCTACGTCTATATGCTACAAAGCCAGGGACTATTGCACGACACCTGGTTTTACGGCGTAGATGTGAAAAAAATCGTCCCCACTCTGATGTATCCCACCGAAGCGATGGATGGCGCCATTGTCAGCGGTAACTGTGTTTCTGCCTGCGATAAAAACACCACCTGGAGCCACCAGAACAATCCGGTGATTGCTGAGCTTTATCGCCGTCATGGCAAAGATCTCAATTTCATTGGCGTTATTTTAACCAATGAAAACGTGACGTTGAGTGACAAAGTACGCTCATCAAATATGGTGGCGCGACTGGCAGATCAAATGGGGATTAGCGGGGCGATTATCAGTGAAGAAGGGTTTGGTAACCCGGATGCCGATCTGATGATGAACTGCTACAAACTCGAAGCGCAGGGGATCCAGACGGTGTTGTTAACCGACGAATATGCCGGGCGTGGTGGGGAAAGCCAGTCGCTTGCCGACGCGCATCCTTCCGCCAATGCCGTGGTTACCGCTGGTAATGCCAATCAGGTCATTACTCTACCTCCGATGAAACGGGTGATAGGCCATTCGGTTTATGCCAATACCATCGCGGGTGGGTTTGAAGGCAGTTTGCATAACGACGGCAGTATTACTGTGGAAATACAAGCCATTACTGGCGCAACAAACGAGCTGGGGATTCACACCCTTTCGGCGCACAGCGGCTAAGGAGTGAGCGCAAATGAGTTTACGAATACTGCATTACCTCAACCAGTTCTTTGGTCAAAAGGGCGGGGAAGAGGCGGCGGGATGTCCGCCTGAGATCCATATCGGGCCAATTGGTGTCGGGCTACAGTTGGAAAAATTGCTGGCAGGTGAAGGCAATATTATTGCCACCATTATCTGCGGTGACAGCTATTTCAATGAAAATGCTGACCTTTGCAAAGAGTACGTGCGTAACGTTCTCAATGTACATCAACCTGATATGGTGGTGACCGGCCCTGCATTTAACGCCGGTCGCTATGGTATGGCTTGCGGTACAGTGGCGCAGGTCGCTGCTGAGATGGGGATTCCGGTGATTAGTGGGATTTACCCGGAGAACCCAGGCTACGAGTTATATCGCCCGTGGATGTATGCCGTGGAAACCGGTAATAGTGCGGCATCCATGCGTACAGCCTTGCCTGCAATGGCAACGTTGATTAAACGTTTTATTGCCACCGGGGGAAATCCTGGTCTTCCGGAGGAAGCCGGTTATCTACCACGAGGCGTGCGTATCAACCATTTTGAGTCAGACGTTGGCGCTGTTCGTGCCGTCAGGATGTTGATGCAAAAAATGAAGGGCGAGCCTTTCAAAACAGAATATCCGATGCCAGCTTTTGATCGCGTTGATCCTCAGCCTCCGGTTATCGATCTCTCCACTGCCACCATTGCGCTGGTAACGTCCGGTGGCGTCGTTCCGAAAGGTAACCCGGATCATATCGAATCTTCGAGCGCCTCACGGTTTGGCGAATATGCGATTGATGATCTTGCTGCGCTGAGTTCAGGCACGCATCAGACGGCACATGGCGGCTACGATCCCGTTGCCTGTAATGATGATCCAAACCGTGTATTACCGGTCGATGCCCTGCGTGAGCTCGAAAAGGAAGGGAAGATTGGCAAGCTGTTTAGTCATTACTACTCAACAGTGGGTAATGGCACTTCGGTCGCAAACGCCCGTAAGTACGGCGCTGATATTGCCATGAAACTGCAGAAAGCGGGAGTAAGCGCAGCCATTCTGACGTCGACATGAGGCACTTGCACTCGTTGCGGCGCAACGATGGTCAAAGAGATTGAAAAAGTCATGCCGGTAGTCCATATCGCAACGGTTGTTCCGATATCACTCACGGTTGGCGCTAACCGTATTGTGCCTGCTGTGGCTATCCCACATCCACTGGGTAACCCACTGCTTGATGGCAGCGACGAACAAAAACTTCGTCGTCAGCTTGTGGAGAAGGCACTTGCGGCATTACAGACACCGGTAACTGAACAGACGGTGTTTTAACCAGATCGCCAGCCTTACGGCTGGCGATACTGACAGCAGGATGCAATGGAAACGTTATTAATCATTACCAATAATCCGGCCGTAGAAGCGCATTATCTCGGTTGTGCCATGCGCCTGTGCGCGGATTATCAGCAGGTGCTTTTGACCGCGCGGGATGCCATCCATCTTGGCAGATGCCTGCTAATGCACCCGGAAAGTGGCAGTATTACGCCCGCGCAAACGCCTTATCGATCGCTACTACTCGGCAGTTGTCAGTGTCAACTGGACGTGGTTTCTCTTGAGATGATTGAAAATGCACTGACGCGCTATCGAAGTTTTTCTGCCGCATCACGTGCCGGGAAATGGCGTGAAGCTGAGCTGCAAGATTTTCAGCTCATTGATTTGAATTTGTTGCGTGAAGCTGTCAACAAAGCCCCTGGTATGTTTCGTTGGGGGCAATAGTAAACACGCTTTCAGGAAGTTGATGGGGCCCGGTGGCCCCTGCGGTCCTCAAAACCGTTGTCAGCTTATCGGCTGGGGCAGGTTCGACTCCTGCCGCTTCCGCCACACTTTTCCTGAATCTGGAGAACATATCGTGTATGCGGTAACAGGAACAGCCGGACACGTGGATCATGGTAAATCCGCCCTTATTCAGGCACTCACCGGAACACATCCTTCACATTTACCACAAGAGTTTGCTCGTGGTATGACGATTGAACTGGGATTTGCCTGTTTACGTAGCCCCGAAGGCGATGAAATTGGCATGATTGACGTACCCGGTCACGAACGCTTTTTGCGCAATATGCTGAGTAGTCTTTGGGGGTTAGATCTGGTGCTGTTTGTGGTGGCAGCCGATGAAGGCTGGTCGCCGCTCAGCGAAGAACATTTACGTGTGATTGCGGCTCTTGGTATTCGCCACATTATGGTGGCAATCAACAAGTGTGACCTGGCCGATGATTCGCGTCTGGCCGAGGTTGAAGAAGAGATCCTGGAGCGTTTTTTGACGCACTGCGACATGCTGCCGGATATCTGGAGAGTTAGCGCAAAGAGCGGTGAGGGCGTGGAAGAACTCCGCCAGGCACTAATTAAACAAATCCGTCAGCAAACACCGTCATCATCACTCGCCCCCGGACCGCATTTATATATTGACCGTGTATTTACTGTTAATGGGATTGGCACCACTGTAACGGGCACATTGCGTGGAGATGGCGTAGAGATTGGTGACGTTTTGCGTTTGTATCCGGGAAATGAACTGGTAAAAGTGAAATCGATTCAAAGTTACCATCTTCCGAGGGAGCGCGCACAACCGTGTAGCAGAGTGGCGATGAGCTTTCGTCAACTCAAAAAAGATAAAGTCGCGCGAGGAGATTGCCTGGCAAGACCGGACGCCGGGGTGATGATCAGCCGCGAATGGATCGTACAGCTTCCCGCTGGAATTAGCGGCATGAAAAAACAGTGTGAACTGGAAGTGGCGCTAGGGACTTCTTATGCTCAAGGGCGTTGCTATTTGCTCGGTGATGGGCGATTGGCGCGCTTACAACTTTCCCGTGCGCTGCCGGTTTTTTGGGGACAGACAATATTGCTGATGATGCCCGGAGGTAGCCGGATGGTCAGCGCCGGGCGTGTGGTATGGGCAGGAGCGCTTAGTCGCGAGCAGAGACCAAAATTGATTGCAACGCTTATTGGCTCAGAGAACACCGAACTACCGCAACTGAGAAAACAGGTTCAGTTGGCAGTAAATGGATATGTGGAATCTGATGGTAAACCTGCACCGTCAAAGTGCCATGCGTTGCAGAGCTGGTGGCTGGCGGAAGACTACTATCAACAGTGTTTGACGCGGTGTAACCATATTTTTATGCAGGCGACATCGGCCCTGAATATGGAGGAGTTGGCTGCCCGTAGTGGCATAAGTATTGTTATTTTACGTGAACTGGTAGAACAACAATGCCTGAACCAGAAGTGGCAACAAACAACCGAAGGCATCAGTGTATTCGGTGCCAGTTTTGGTCATCTTAGCCAGGATTTACAAAAATTATTGGCTGAAATTCAATCAGTCGGGCAACTTTGCTTTTCTGCCACTCAACATGATCGACCTTTACTGACACAGCAACTGCGTGCACTTGTTGAGAGAAAATGTATCGTGCCGATGGATGACAAAATGTTTATCACCAGGGAACACTACCAGACACTCCTGGATACGCTTTTTAGTGCATGCCAGGCGGGGGATTTGCTTTCAATAGCCGATGTCCGGGAGCGAACTGGCCTTGCACGTAAGCAGCTAATTCCTCTGCTTAATCGCATGGAAAGAGACGGCTGGGTACGAAGGGAAGGCGATTTGCGCCGTGTGAAGAAAGCGCTGAGTTGTGCGGTGGAAAGTGGGTAACGGGGGGAAAAGAGGGGAAGCTATATTCTCTCGCTATTTTATCGCCACTTTGTTGCCATTCGTACAAAAAAAGCCACTCGATCGAGTGACTTAATTATTTGATTTTTTTACTAAATTTGGTGGCCCCTGCTGGACTTGAACCAGCGACCAAGCGATTATGAGTCGCCTGCTCTAACCACTGAGCTAAGGGGCCATGGTAGCCGATTATAAAGTAACTCTGACACACGATCCAGCCATCGCTGAACAGATGCTGTTTTTATAAACAATGTGTTTTCAATCCGTTATACTTTTCCTGGAGATGTTAGACAGGAGTAAACATGGTTGAGGATATTTTGGCTCCAGGGTTACGGGTTGTGTTTTGCGGCATCAATCCAGGGTTATCAAGTGCGGAAAAGGGGTTCCCTTTTGCTCACCCGGCGAACCGGTTCTGGAAAGTGATTCACCAGGCCGGATTTACTGACCGACAATTAAAACCGCAAGAGGCTCAACTGCTGCTGGATTATCGTTGCGGCGTGACCAAACTGGTTGACAGACCGACGGTACAGGCAAATGAAGTGACAAAGCTGGAACTACATGCTGGTGGGCGAAAGCTCATTGAAAAAATTGAGGATTATCAACCGCAGGCGTTGGCGATCCTCGGCAAACAGGCTTATGAGCAGGGCTTTAGCCAGCGCGGCACGCAGTGGGGGAAACAAACGCACACCATTGGCGCGACGCAAATTTGGGTGCTGCCAAATCCCAGTGGTTTGAGTCGCGTTTCACTTGAGAAGCTGGTGGAAGCGTATCGCGAGCTGGACCAGTCGCTGGTGATGCGGGGCTTGTGAAGTATAGTGTAACGAAGTTATGAGCGGGCAAAGCACCGCTCCTCCCAGATACGGGCTTATTCTTCCGCCAAACGGTCTCTGACTACCATAAGCGCAAACCCCAGCAGATTTTTCCCCTTCCAGTGAGACGGCACTCCGGCATGGGGATGATCTTTTGCAAGGCCAATTCCCCAGATTTTATCCACCGGGCTGGCTTCAACCAGAATGCGAGGCTGCGTATTTAGCAAGAATGTTTTCAATGCCGAATGTTGGCTAAATTTGTGATAGTTCCCTTCACAGACAAGCTCAAAGCAACTGGCCTGCCAGCGTTGTTCATCAAAGTTTGTCACCTGTCGCCCCAGCTTTTTGGCTTCTGCCGGGGTCGCCGCCGCCAGAATTCTGGCAAGCGTTTTACTGTCATTAAACAGCCGCGCTTTTCCTGCCATCATCCAGTGCTCTGCGGTAGCGTAGGTTATACCACCATAGGTAAAAGGCGAACCCTGCCACCACTGACTAAAGCAAGAGGCAGTAATTTCGTTATTCGAGGCAGGTTGATGGCCCCAGAACCACAGGTATTTCACTTTTTTCCCGGCATCAAGGGCGGAAAGAAGGGCGGGGAGAGAATAGTATCCTTGCTGCACTGCCAGATTTCCTTAATAAAAAAGCCCTCACGAGGGAGGGCTTATGCATATCTTTACAATTAATCGTCCAGGAAGCTACGCAACACTTCAGAACGGCTCGGATGACGCAGTTTACGCAGCGCCTTCGCTTCGATCTGACGGATACGTTCGCGGGTAACGTCGAACTGTTTACCTACTTCTTCCAGCGTGTGGTCGGTGTTCATGTCGATACCGAAACGCATACGCAGAACTTTTGCTTCACGCGCGGTCAGGCCAGCCAGCACGTCGTGCGTTGCCGCACGCAGGCTTTCAGTGGTCGCAGAATCCAGCGGCAGCTCGAGGGTGGTATCCTCGATGAAATCCCCCAGATGCGAATCTTCATCGTCGCCGATCGGCGTTTCCATGGAGATTGGCTCTTTGGCGATTTTCAGCACTTTGCGGATCTTGTCTTCCGGCATCAGCATACGTTCAGCCAGTTCTTCCGGCGTCGGCTCGCGGCCCATCTCTTGCAGCATCTGGCGAGAAATACGGTTGAGCTTGTTGATGGTCTCAATCATATGCACTGGAATACGGATGGTGCGTGCCTGATCCGCGATAGAGCGGGTGATTGCCTGACGGATCCACCAGGTTGCGTAGGTGGAGAACTTGTAACCACGACGGTATTCGAACTTATCTACCGCTTTCATCAGACCGATGTTGCCTTCCTGAATCAGATCAAGGAACTGCAAGCCACGGTTGGTGTATTTCTTAGCGATAGAAATAACCAGACGTAAGTTCGCTTCAACCATCTCTTTCTTCGCACGGCGGGCTTTCGCTTCACCGATAGACATACGACGGTTGATATCTTTAACCTGCTCGATGGTCAGGCCGGTTTCTTCTTCAATCTGATGTAACTTTTGCAGACTACGATGCACTTCATCAGCTACATCGTGCAGTTTTTCCGACCACGGCTTGTTCATCGCAATTGCTGCGTTGAACCAGGTATCGCTGGTTTCGTTGCCGGTAAACAGGGTAATGAAGTTTTTCTTCGGCATTTTGCACTGCTCAACGCAGAGCTTCATGATCAGACGTTCTTGCGTACGAACGCGGTCCATCATGACGCGCATGCTGTTGACCAGGTAGTCAAACTGCTTCGGTACCAGGCGGAACTGTTTGAATACTTCAGACAGTTTCAGGATCTCTTCCTGAGCGGCAGCATGGCTGCGGCCTTTCGCTTTGATGGTGTCGCGAGTGACTTCGTACTGGGCACGCAGCTCAGCAAATTTTTCGCGAGCCAGCTCTGGATCGATGCTGTTGTCATCGTCAGCGCTGTCGTCATCACCATCTTCTTCGTCTTCATCTTCGTCATCGTCCAGATCTTCCTGGGAGAGTTCTGAACCGACGTGAGTGGCGGTTGGTGCCAGTTCTTCTTCTGCGTTTGGATCGACAAAGCCGGTGATCAGATCGGACAGACGCGCTTCTTCTGCTTCAACACGATCGTACTGTTCCAGCAGATAGGTGATCGCTTCCGGGTATTCAGCAACGGAGCATTGAACCTGGTTGATCCCGTCTTCAATACGCTTAGCGATGTCAATTTCGCCTTCGCGGGTCAACAGTTCAACGGTGCCCATTTCACGCATGTACATGCGTACCGGGTCAGTCGTACGCCCGATTTCAGATTCCACGCTGGAAAGCACCTGCGCGGCGGCTTCGGCAGCATCTTCGTCCGCGGTGTTTTCAGCCAGCATCAGATCATCGGCATCCGGTGCTTCTTCCATCACCTGAATGCCCATGTCGTTGATCATTTGGATGATGTCTTCGATCTGATCTGAATCGACGATATCTTCCGGCAGATGGTCATTGACCTCGGCATAGGTCAGATAGCCTTGCTCCTTACCACGGGTGACAAGAAGTTTCAGCTGTGACTGCGGGTTTTGCTCCATAAGACGGTATCCACACTTATTTCATGAGGTTGGTGTTGGGCGATTGACCCGATGTCCTTCAGCCGTTAACGCTGAAATCCAACGGTTGTTTACCGCCAACGATAATTACGAGGGCGTACTTATATATTTGCCGCTGCCTCTCAGTGCGGCTGTCGGGGGCTTCCCGATCGCTCTTCGGCACTTAAGCCGTTAAATTACTTTTTCGCCAGCTCCTGGTTTAATGTCCAGAGCTCCAGGCGTTCTTCGTTGCTTAAACCATGCGTGCGCTCACGAGCGATTAACTCTTCCTGGCGCAGTTTAAGCAGCGAATCAAACATATGGTTGAGTGAGTCGGTGAAGGTTTGCTCAGCAATATTCCTATCTGCTATATCGTCCCACATCGACAGTTTTTCAAGGGTGGCAGCATTATTTGTACCACGATAGTGCTCTAAAAGTTGCCCGGTGGTCAGACCTGGCTGAGAGAGACAAGTGTTGACCAGTTCTCTGAATAAGCCAAGTCCAGGGAGCTTATTTTCATCCAGATTCTCAAGCGGCGGGACCAACGTCGCTAATTCTGGATTTTGTACCAGCAACCCTATAAGTATACGCATGGTCGTGCGTTTTAGCTGTGGAACAGGGCGAGAAACGCTGCTCTCCGCCGCTTTTGGCATTAATCGTTCAAGCTGACTGTCATCAAGTATGCCTAATTTGTTGCCTAATTCCTGACGAAGATATATTCGCAGCGTTTCGCCCGGCACCTGCGATATCAATGGCAGTGCCAGCGTACTCAAACGTGCGCGCCCGTCAGGGGTACTCAGATCAACTTGCGGCATCAGACTGTTAAACAGAAATGCGGAGAGTGGCATCGCCTGCTCCATCCGCGCTTCAAACGCTTCTTTACCTTCTTTTCGTACCAGCGTGTCAGGGTCTTCGCCATCAGGCAAAAACATAAAGCGTAGCTGACGACCGTCTGTCATGTAAGGCAACGCCGTTTCCAACGCTCGCCAGGCAGCATCGCGACCTGCACGGTCGCCGTCATAACAGCAAATGACATTGTTGGTCGCGCGGAACAACAACTGAATGTGATCGGCGGTGGTTGACGTGCCTAACGACGCAACGGCGTAATTAATGCCGTATTGCGCCAGCGCCACCACGTCCATATAACCTTCGACCACCAACAGACGCTGAGGTTCGGCGTTATCCTGCTGCGCCTCATAAAGACCGTAAAGCTGGCGGCCTTTATGGAAAATGTCCGTTTCCGGCGAGTTCAGGTATTTGGGGGTGTCGTTGCCCAGCACGCGCCCGCCAAAACCAATCACCCGACCGCGTTTATCGCGAATGGGGAACATCACCCGCTCGCGGAAACGATCGTAACTGCGACCCTGATCGTTGGTGACCAACATGCCCGCATCAATCAATGACTGACGATTTTCTGGATTGCCGCCAAACCGTTTCAGAACGTTGTCCCAGCCGGGGGGCGCAAAACCAATCGCAAAGCGGGCGATAACCTCGTGGCTTAATCCGCGTTTTTCCAGATACTGGCGCGCAGACGTGGCAACAGGTTGCTGTAAAGATTGTTGGTAAAACGTATTCAGACCGTCCATCAACTGATAAAGCGTTTGCCGTTGATGGCGCTCGATCTGACTGGGGCCGCTGCCTGCTTCAAATGGCACTTCAAGATTGTGCATTGCTGCCAGCTCTTCGACCGTTTCGACGAACTCGAGCTTGTCGTAGTTCATCAGGAAGTCGATCGCGTTGCCGTGCGCGCCACATCCAAAGCAGTGGTAAAACTGTTTTTCACCGTTAACGGTGAATGACGGGGTTTTCTCGTTGTGGAATGGACAACACGCGTGGAAATTCTTGCCCTGCTTTTTCAGCTTCACACGAGCATCGATCAGATCGACGATGTCAGTGCGTGCCAGCAGATCATTAATGAATACGCGTGGGATTCGTCCAGCCATAGGCCCCGATTTTTAGCAATTCATAAACGAAAATAAGCCGCGCATTCCTTTCGGAAGCACGGCCTTACAACTACTACTCAGTCTGTATTAAGAGCTGTTGCTCTCAGAATATTAGTACAGACGAGTGCGGCGTGCGTTTTCGCGAGCCAGTTTCTTCGCGTGACGTTTCACTGCAGAAGCTTTAGCGCGCTTACGTTCGGTAGTCGGTTTTTCATAGAATTCACGACGACGAACTTCCGCCAGAACACCTGCTTTTTCGCAGGAACGCTTGAAGCGACGCAGAGCTACGTCGAACGGCTCGTTTTCACGTACTTTAATTACCGGCATGTGCCTCTCACCTTTGATTAATTCGGTTTGCCGCTGGCATCAACGCCAGCTTATTTCAAAATGGTGCGGAATTTTACTGCAATTGCTGCTGCTTTGTAAAGCACCACGACCGCTTTTGAAAGGGACTTTTATAAGGGTGAGGAGTATACACGAGGCTTACTCCAGGGGCGAACAAAGTTTTACATCAACCCGCATTGGTCCTACACTGCGCGGTAATAAAGCGAGGTAAAACAAGTCATGCGTGTACTGGGTATTGAAACTTCCTGCGATGAAACCGGCATCGCCATTTACGACGATGAAAAAGGTTTGTTAGCCAACCAATTGTATAGTCAGGTGAAATTGCACGCTGACTACGGCGGCGTCGTGCCTGAACTGGCCTCCCGCGATCACGTGCGTAAAACCGTACCGCTGATCCAGGCGGCGCTAAAGGAGTCCGGTTTAGCAGCCAAAGACATTGACGCTGTGGCCTATACCGCAGGCCCTGGATTAGTCGGTGCGCTGTTGGTTGGCGCGACCGTGGGGCGTTCTCTGGCGTTTGCCTGGGACGTTCCGGCGATCCCGGTACACCATATGGAAGGGCATCTGTTAGCGCCGATGCTTGAAGATAATCCGCCAGAATTCCCGTTTGTCGCGTTGCTGGTTTCCGGCGGCCATACGCAGTTAATCAGCGTGACTGGCATTGGTCAGTACGAGCTGCTCGGCGAGTCTATCGATGATGCCGCCGGTGAAGCCTTTGATAAAACCGCGAAACTGTTAGGGCTGGATTATCCTGGTGGTCCGTTACTGTCGAAAATGGCGGCGCAGGGCACCGCCGGGCGCTTTGTCTTCCCGCGCCCGATGACTGACCGCCCAGGGCTGGATTTCAGCTTCTCTGGTCTGAAAACCTTCGCAGCGAACACTATTCGTGATAACGGCACCGACGACCAGACGCGTGCTGATATCGCTCGCGCTTTTGAAGATGCGGTCGTTGATACGTTGATGATTAAGTGTAAGCGAGCGCTGGATCAGACGGGCTTTAAGCGGCTGGTCATGGCGGGCGGTGTGAGTGCTAACCGCACGCTGCGGGCGAAACTGGCGGAAATGATGAAAAAGCGTCGTGGCGAAGTGTTCTACGCGCGTCCGGAATTTTGTACTGATAACGGCGCGATGATCGCCTATGCCGGAATGGTGCGGTTTAAAGCAGGCGCGACGGCGGATCTCGGCGTTAGCGTGCGTCCGCGCTGGCCACTGGCGGAGTTACCGGCCGCGTAAAGCATGTTTCAGCCTGTGAAAAGAATAAACGCAGGCTGAAAGATTTTATTCAGGATCTTTTTCGCGTTTTCTTTTTAGCTTGGTCCAGATTTTTGTCTCCTGACGACGCCACAGACGCTGAATGTTGTCATGATGGCGCAGCAGGATCAGGCAAGAGAGCATCGAAACCGGGAAGGTGAACTGGGGTTTAAACCACCAGACGTAAAACGGGGCAATCAGTGCGCTGACAATCGCCCCAAGCGACGAATAGCCACTTAATAACACGGTCAGCAGCCAGGTTCCCGCCATTACTCCGGTGAGATCCCAGCCAATTGGTGCGATGGCACCAAAAGCGGTAGCAACGCCTTTTCCTCCTTTAAAACCGAAGAATATGGGCCAGATGTGTCCAAGACAGGCGGCAATAGCAATTAATCCCAGCCAAAAGGGGCTGACGCCTAATTCATATGCGCCCCAGACAGGCAACATTCCTTTCAGAACGTCAAAGATCAGCACTGCTAAGGCTGCTCCTTTGCCACCCATGCGTAATACGTTGGTTGCGCCAGGATTACCGGAGCCGCTGGTTCGCGGGTCCGGTAAGCCACACAGGCGGCAAACCAGAATGGCACTGGAAATGGAGCCGCAGAGGTACGCGAAGAGGATCATTCCAGGCGCGATTGCACTCATAAGCTGTTCCGTTTTGAAAATGTCGTGTTTAACGATGAATCTGTGGATAATACGCACATTTCGCCGGAAGTGGTATCCGGTTAGCCAAAAAGCAGGCAGGACGTGATGGATATTGTATTTATAGAGCAACTTTCGGTAATCACCACTATTGGTGTTTACGACTGGGAACAGACCATCGAACAGAAGTTAGTGTTCGATATCGAAATGGCGTGGGATAACCGTAAAGCGGCGAAAAGCGATGATGTTGCGGATTGTCTCAGCTACGCTGACATTGCAGAAACGGTGGTCAGCCACGTTGAGGGAGCGCGTTTTGCGTTGGTGGAACGCGTAGCGGAAGAGGTGGCGGAGCTGCTGTTAGCACGCTTTAACTCGCCGTGGGTACGTATCAAACTCAGTAAGCCAGGCGCGGTGGCACGTGCCACGAATGTCGGCGTCATTATTGAGCGTGGCAATAATCCTAAAGAAAATAATTAATTTTACAGTTATAAAACCAAACGGCTATAACCGAGTCTTATTGCAGTATTTTTGACGAGCAATACATTTTTATTATTTAGGGGTTTATTGATGAGCGATATGCACTCGCTGCTGGTAGCGGCAATATTGGGTGTGGTCGAAGGATTGACAGAATTTCTGCCGGTATCCAGCACAGGCCACATGATTATTGTCGGTCATTTGTTGGGATTTGAGGGAGATACGGCGAAAACCTTTGAAGTGGTGATCCAGTTAGGATCGATTCTGGCTGTGGTTGTCATGTTCTGGCGACGTCTGTTTGGGCTAATCGGTATTCACTTTGGTCGCCCGTTGCAGCACGAAGGAGAAAGCAAAGGCCGTTTAACGCTGATCCACATTCTGCTTGGCATGATCCCGGCAGTGGTGCTGGGGTTGTTATTCCATGATGCCATCAAGTCATTGTTTAATCCGATTAATGTCATGTATGCGCTGGTCGTTGGCGGTCTGTTGCTGATTGCCGCCGAATGCCTGAAGCCGAAAGAACCGCGTGCGCCGGGTTTGGACGATATGACGTATCGTCAGGCGTTTATGATTGGCTGCTTCCAGTGTCTGGCGCTGTGGCCGGGTTTCTCACGCTCCGGGGCGACCATATCTGGCGGGATGCTGATGGGCGTGAGCCGTTACGCTGCTTCCGAGTTCTCGTTCCTGCTGGCGGTGCCGATGATGATGGGCGCAACGGCGCTCGATCTCTACAAAAGCTGGGGCTTCCTGACAACCGGCGATATCCCGATGTTTGCCGTTGGGTTTATCACCGCTTTTGTGGTGGCGCTGGTTGCGATTAAAACCTTCCTGCAATTGATTAAGCGCATTTCGTTTATTCCGTTCGCCATTTATCGCTTTATTGTGGCGGCTGCGGTGTATGTCGTGTTCTTTTGATTGAGGAATAGTGTCGGATATGACGCTTGTGCGTCTTATCCGACCTGGCCGGTGTTTGCAATAAATTGAAATTCAAGTGCTTAATTAGACTTTGGGCAGCGTTGTTCCTTCCAGTTGGCTACCGCTGCAATCCGGCGGCGGGTCAACTCCTCGCGAATCTCCACACCTTTAAATCCCGCTTCAACGACGTCTTTTGTCGGCACTGACTGCGCCACTTCCCAGGCTTCGCGCAACCAGCGGCCTTGCGGGTAATCTACTGACTCAAAACCGGTTCTGCCACGCACGTCAGCCTCGCTGGTCAGCGCCAGTTGCTCGACACGCTGCGGTTTACGCCAGGCGTCAATGGAATCAAACAATTTAACAATGGTTTTCGGGTTCAACATTGGGAAGGTGTGGATGAGATCGTGAAACTCAGCCACCAGTTTGGCTAAATCGCGAATTTCATTTGGTACGCGCAGACGCTGACATAGTTGTTCCACTAATTTCACACCCGCTGGTCCATGGCCGTGATGACGCGGCCAAAGCTCTGGCGGCGTCAGTCCTTTACCGAGATCGTGGCATAACGTTGCGAAACGGACATCGACCTGCGGACTCAGCATCGCCGCCATTGAGAGCGTCATTAAGGTATGAATACCCGTGTCGATTTCCGGATGCCACCTGGCAGGGGCCGGAACGCCAAACAGGGCGTCAATTTCCGGGAATAAAACGCGCAGTGCGCCGCAATCGTGCAGTACCTGGAAGAACACCTGGGGATTGCGGGTGGTGAGGGCACTTTCCGTCTCTTTCCACACTCGTTCAGGCGTCAGGTGTTCCAGTTCACCCGCGTGAGTCATCTCGCGCATCAGCGCCAGAGTTTCATCAGCAATACGAAAACTGAGGTGGGCATAACGCGCAGCAAAACGCGCCACGCGCAGTACACGTAACGGATCTTCGCCAAAAGCGGGGGAAACATGGCGCAACAGACGATTTTGCAGATCGCCCAGACCATTGTACGGGTCGATAATCTCACCGTCATCGTCCTGGGCTAGTGCATTAATGGTCAGATCACGACGCTTAAGATCATCTTCCAGCGTGACATCTGGTGCGGCATAGCAGGTAAATCCGGTGTAACCGGAACCGGATTTCCGTTCGGTACGTGCCAGCGCATACTCTTCATGCGTTTGCGGATGCAGAAAAACAGGAAAATCGCGGCCTACCTGCTGGTAACCCGCGTCGAGCATCTCCTGTGGCCTACTGCCGACCACCACCCAATCTCTGTCTTTGACCGGTAGCCCTAACAATGCATCCCGAACAGCACCACCGACCAGATAAATCTTCACGCCATCATCCCTTCGTCAAATACACAATTCCTAATAATAAGACAGTGCAACGAAGAAGGCGATTTAGTTCATCCAACGATCTTTACGTTTGCGCGTTGGGATCAGGTGCGGCAGTACCAGACCGAGCAGCAAGCCAAGCCCCAGCACGCCGCCGCCATACATAAACCATTGCATGATGATGGTGCGCTGTTTGTCATCCAACTGTACGCTGGCGGCATCGACCTTTTTCTGCGCGACAATCAGCTCGTTTTTCAGTTTCTGATTTTCTTCTTTTAACCCGTTGATCACGCTGTCACTTTGCGCCACTTTTTGCTGCATTTCTGCCGTGCGCTGATTCCAGGTGTTATCGATATTGGTGAGCTTATCTGTCAGGGTTTTGACCTGATTTTCCAGATCTGGCACACGGGAGCGCAGGCTTGGCTCAGTGCTAAGTTGTTTCAACGGGATCCAGGCGGTACGGCCAGAGCTGTCTTTCACCTGGGCATAATTGGTGTTGGCGTCAGTTTGTAATAAGGTCACTTCCTCGCCGGCGTTAACCGTGCCTACGAGGCGATAATGATCTCCCGGACCGCTACGGACCCAGGTATTCAGTTCGTCAGAAACATAGCGCGTTTCTTCAGCGTGTGAGACGGCAGTCGCGCTAAGTGCGAGTAAAGTTAATCCGATCAGGCGTAATTTTGGCATCAGGCTGTCGTTATTGTCATGGAAAGTGGAACGATAGTAGTGGCATCAGTGTCGCTACGCAAAGCATTCGACATCAATCGGAATCCTCTGTGTCAGGTCTTGCCACTGCTTCAAACTTTTACGCCCGTCAAATTGCCCGTTGCATGGCAATTTGGCGCAAAATACTATCTACTGACAAAAAAGATCGCATTAAGTTCGCCGTTCATCGTCACTTATGTGACATAACCGATAAGTAAAGGCCTTGACATCCTCCCCCACCTTCGCGCAAAGCGACTCAGGAGGGGGATTCCCTTGTCAGGGTAGCAATACGTTGCCGCATTGCCCGGTTCCTCGCTCGACGGCTTACGCCGCCTTACGGGCGCGTCCTTTACGGACTGACGGCAATATTTGTCCTGCCGCCATGACTTCAAAACCTGCTGTTAATATATTGCGAGCGCCGTTTACATCGGCGTTTGCCGTATAGCCGCACGCGGTACAGATAAAGCTCGCCTGCGTCCTGCGGTTATTTTTCGATGTATGCCCACAACATGCGCATTTCTGACTGGTGTACGCCGGATTAATCGCCAGCACATCACCGCCGCGCCATGCCTGCTTATATTCGAGCTGGCGGCGCATTTCTGCCCAGCCCTGATCCAGTATCGCCCGGTTAAGACCTGATTTTGCCGCGACGTTGCGCCCCGGCTGGTCTACCGTACCCGCTGCTGATTTTGACATGTTCGAAACCTTTAAATCCTCAATGACTATCATCGCGTGGTTTTTGCTGATCGTCGTCGTGGTTTTATGAAGGTAATCGCGGCGGATGTTTGCGATATGAGAGTGGAAACGGGAAATCTTCGCTTTCTGCTTTTTCCAGTTGGCGGAGAATTTAACCATCCGGGCCAGACGGCGCTGTAAGCGAGCCAGCTTATCCTGATTTTTTTTAAAGCTGTTTACCGGTTCAAAGACCGTGCCGTCTGAAAGTGTTGCCAGCTTTGTTATACCTGCATCCAGGCCTATTGCGCTGGTCGATGCGTGAATCGGATCGGTAACAGCTAATTCGACCTGAAAAGACACATACCAGTGTCCGGCATGCTGGCTGATGGTGCAATTTTTAATGACGCCTTCAATCTTCCGGGACTGACGAAATTTAACCCAGCCCAGTCCTGACGGGAGTTTCACACGGCCATAATCCAGCCCACAATATTTGCTGAAATTGACGAACCGGATAGAGTCGCAGCCTTTGGTTTTCTTTTTGAAAACGGGCTTTTCAGCCGTCAGGGATTTATCAAAACAGCGATCCCATGCGCTCCGCAGGTCTTTCAGTTTCTGCTGAAGGTTGTCAGTGTAACCCTCAGCAAGAAAGGCCAGCTCAGGGAGTTTTTTCCAGCCCGTAAGTCGTTTATTCAGGTTGAAAGCTGACGGAATTTTTCCGCCCGCGTCATGAATGCTCAGTGTTTCATTCAGTGCATAGTTCCAGACAAAGCGAGCGCAACCGCACAACTGACGCAACCTTTGCGCCTGCTGGTCAGTGGGGTAGAGCCTGTATTTATATGCTTTCTGGATTAACATTTTGCATTCAGTATGTGGTTGTTTAGAATGTACAATATATCCACATTTTTTTGGGAGGGTCAATACGTGTGCGAAATCAATCGTTCACGCTATTCAGCTTACCTGTTGCATGTTCACGTTGTTTTTATGACAAAATACCGCCGTCCAGTTTTTGGTGAATTGCATCATGCAAACATGCGTCAGTATGTAGCGGAGGTGTGCGCGGACTTTGGCGCCGAGTTAAAGGAATGTGACGGCGAGGCAGATCATGTTCACATGCTGATTGAATACCCACCGTTGGTGCAACTCACAAAGCTGGTAAACAGCCTTAAGTCCGTTACCAGTAGGCGGCTGCGGAATGATTTTATTGATTTGCGCGCCGCGTATTCAAAGCCCGTACTCTGGTCACGCTCTTATTTCATCGGTTCATGTGGTGGAGCACCGCTGGAAGTTGTGAAAAAGTATATTCAGAATCAGCGTGGCTGATAAACTGCGGGCTTAACAGCCCAAATTCCCCTCCCGCCTACGTTGGGGGGGAGTACCCAGTGGAGGAAGGATGGCTCAGGAAATCGAATTAAAGTTTATTGTTAATCACAGTGCCGTTGAGGCGCTGCGTGACCATCTCAATACGCTGGGCGGCGAGCACCATGACCCCGTGCAGTTGCTGAATATTTACTACGAAACGCCGGATAACTGGTTGCGTGGACACGATATGGGCTTACGTATTCGTGGCGAAAATGGCCGCTATGAGATGACCATGAAAGTCGCAGGAAGAGTGACTGGCGGTTTACACCAGCGCCCGGAATATAATGTGGCGTTGAGCGAGCCGACGCTCGAGCTGGCGCAGTTACCGACGGAAGTCTGGCCGAACGGCGAGTTACCAGCCGATCTCGCGTCCCGCGTGCAGCCACTGTTCAGCACCGATTTTTATCGCGAAAAATGGTTGGTGGAGGTCGATGGCAGCAGCATTGAAATCGCTCTCGATCAGGGCGAGGTGAAAGCGGGTGAATTTGCTGACCCTATCTGTGAGCTGGAACTGGAGCTGCTTAGCGGCGATACGCGCGCGGTACTGAAACTGGCGAACCAACTGGTATCGCAAACTGGATTACGTCAGGGCAGCCTGAGCAAAGCCGCGCGCGGCTATCATCTGGCGCAAGGCAATCCCGCGCGTGAAATCAAACCCACCACCATTTTGCATGTTGCGGCAAAAGCTGATGTGGAACAGGGGCTGGAAGCGGCGCTCGAGCTGGCGTTAGCGCAATGGCAGTATCATGAAGAACTGTGGGTACGTGGCAACGATACGGCGAAAGAGCAGGTGCTGGCAGCCATCGGTCTGGTCCGTCATACGCTGATGCTGTTCGGCGGTATTGTGCCGCGTAAAGCGAGCACTCACTTACGTGATTTGCTGACTCAATGCGAAGCGACCATCGCTTCAGCGGTGTCTGCCGTAACGGCGGTCTACTCTACCGAAACGGCGATGGCGAAGCTGGCGTTGACCGAATGGCTGGTAAGCAAATCCTGGCAGCCGTTTTTAGATGCCAAAGCGCAGGGCAAAATCAGCGATTCTTTCAAACGCTTTGCCGATATCCATCTTTCCCGCCATGCCGCTGAACTGAAAAGCGTTTTCTGCCAGCCATTAGGCGATCGCTACCGTGACCAATTGCCGCGCCTGACGCGTGACATTGACTCAATATTGTTGCTGGCGGGTTACTACGATCCTGTCGTCGCGCAAGCCTGGCTGGAGAACTGGCAGGGACTGCGTCATGCCATTGCGACCGGGCAACGCATTGAAATTGAACATTTCCGTAATGAGGCAAACAATCAGGAACCGTTCTGGTTGCACAGCGGAAAACGTTAATCAGGCAAGGATAAAATCGCTTATGAAGCCGCTCTCTTCACCGTTACAGCAGTACTGGCAGACCGTTGTTGAGCGGCTGCCAGCGCCTTTAGCCGAGGAATCACTTAGCGCACAGGCGAAGTCAGTACTTACTTTCAGTGATTTTGTGCAGGACAGCGTAATTGCGCATCCAGAGTGGCTGACGGAACTGGAAAGCCAGCCGCCGCAGGCCGACGAATGGCAGCATTACGCTGCATGGTTGCAGAAGGCGCTCAGTGATGTAAGCGACGAAGCTGGGTTAATGCGCGAGCTGCGTCTGTTCCGGCGGCGCATTATGGTGCGTATCGCCTGGGCGCAAACTCTGGCGCTGGTTACTGAAGAGAGCATATTGCAGCAGCTCAGCCATCTGGCGGAGACATTGATTGTCGCCGCGCGTGACTGGCTGTATGAGGCCTGCTGCCGCGAGTGGGGTACGCCGTGCAATGCACAGGGCGAAGCGCAACCGCTGCTGATTTTAGGCATGGGTAAGCTGGGCGGCGGGGAGCTGAATTTTTCCTCAGATATCGATCTGATTTTTGCCTGGCCGGAACATGGTTGCACGCAGGGCGGACGCAGGGAACTGGATAATGCGCAGTTTTTTACCCGCATGGGTCAGCGGCTGATTAAAGTGCTGGATCAACCAACGCAAGATGGCTTCGTCTATCGCGTGGATATGCGACTGCGTCCGTTTGGCGAAAGTGGTCCGCTGGTGCTGAGCTTTGCGGCGCTGGAAGACTATTACCAGGAGCAGGGGCGCGACTGGGAGCGATACGCGATGGTCAAGGCGCGGATTATGGGCGATAGCGACGGCGTCTATGCTAACGAGTTGCGTGCGATGCTGCGCCCGTTTGTTTTCCGCCGTTACATCGATTTCAGCGTGATCCAGTCGCTGCGCAACATGAAAGGAATGATTGCCCGTGAAGTACGTCGTCGTGGTTTGACCGATAACATCAAACTTGGCGCGGGTGGCATTCGCGAAATTGAATTTATCGTTCAGGTGTTCCAGCTCATTCGCGGTGGGCGCGAGCCGTCGCTGCAATCCCGCTCTTTACTACCCACTCTCAGCACCATTGCCGCGCTGCATCTGCTTTCTGAAAACGATGCCGAACAATTGCGAGTGGCGTATCTCTTCCTGCGGCGTCTGGAAAACCTGCTGCAAAGCATTAACGACGAACAAACCCAGACGCTTCCTTCGGATGAGCTTAACCGTGCGCGGCTGGCATGGGCAATGGATTTCGCGGACTGGCCGCAACTAACCGGGGCGCTGACCGGACATATGACCAATGTGCGCCGGGTGTTTAACGAATTGATTGGCGATGACGAAAGCGAAACACAGGAAGAGTCGCTATCGGAACAGTGGCGTGAGTTGTGGCAGGATGCGTTGCAGGAAGATGACACCACGCCAGTGCTGGCGCATCTTAGCGAAGATGATCGCAAACAGGTGCTAACGCTGATTGCCGATTTCCGCAAAGAGCTGGATAAGCGCACAATCGGGCCACGCGGACGTCAGGTGCTCGACCATCTGATGCCACATCTGCTAAGAGATGTCTGTACACGTGAAGACGCTGCTGTCACGCTGTCGCGCATTACGGCCTTGCTGGTGGGGATTGTTACCCGCACCACCTATTTAGAATTGCTCAGTGAATTTCCTGCGGCGCTTAAGCATTTGATTTCTCTGTGTGCCGCATCGCCGATGATTGCCAGCCAGCTGGCGCGCTATCCGTTATTGCTGGATGAACTGCTCGATCCAAACACTCTCTACCAGCCGACGGCGACCGATGCCTACCGTGATGAACTGCGCCAGTATTTGCTGCGCGTGCCGGAAGATGACGAAGAACAACAGCTTGAGGCGCTGCGTCAGTTCAAACAGGCGCAACTGTTACGTATTGCGGCAGCGGATATCGCCGGTACGCTACCGGTAATGAAAGTGAGCGATCACTTAACCTGGCTGGCGGAAGCTATGATAGATGCCGTCGTTCAGCAGGCGTGGGTTCAAATGGTTGCCCGCTACGGTAAGCCAAATCACCTGAACGAACGCGAAGGGCGTGGTTTTGCGGTGGTCGGTTACGGCAAGCTGGGCGGCTGGGAGTTAGGCTACAGTTCCGATCTTGACCTGATCTTCCTCCATGATTGCCCGATGGATGCAATGACTGACGGCGAGCGGGAAATCGACGGGCGGCAGTTTTATCTGCGTCTGGCGCAACGCATTATGCACCTGTTCAGCACGCGAACTTCTTCCGGTATTTTGTACGAAGTGGATGCACGGCTGCGTCCGTCCGGGGCGGCGGGAATGCTGGTTACCTCTGCAGAAGCGTTTGCCGATTATCAGAAAAACGAGGCCTGGACGTGGGAGCATCAGGCGCTGGTGCGTGCTCGCGTGGTATATGGTGATCCACAATTGACCGCGCAATTTGACGCGGTACGCCGGGAGATTATGACGCTGCCGCGTGAAGGCAAAACCTTACAGACAGAAGTGCGGGAAATGCGTGAGAAAATGCGCGCCCATCTCGGCAATAAACATCGTGATCGCTTCGATATCAAAGCAGATGAAGGCGGGATTACCGATATCGAATTTATTACCCAATATCTGGTGTTGCGCTACGCCCATGAAAAACCGAAGTTAACGCGCTGGTCAGACAATGTGCGTATTCTGGAGCTGCTGGCGCAAAACGACATTATGGAAGAGCAGGAAGCGATGGTGCTGACCCGTGCTTACACTACGCTGCGCGATGAACTTCATCATCTGGCATTACAGGAATTGCCGGGCCATGTGTCGGAGGATTGCTTCACCGCAGAGCGTGAACTGGTGAGGGCAAGCTGGCAGAAGTGGCTGGTGGAAGAATGAAGTATGGTATTATCGCGCGCAAATTTTGAATCTCTCAGGAGACAGGAATGAAAGTAACGCTGCCAGAGTTTGAACGTGCAGGAGTGATGGTGGTTGGTGATGTGATGCTGGATCGTTACTGGTACGGTCCCACCAGCCGTATCTCACCGGAAGCGCCAGTACCCGTGGTTAAAGTGAATACCATCGAAGAACGTCCGGGCGGCGCGGCCAACGTGGCGATGAACATCGCTTCTCTCGGTGCAAACGCACGCCTGGTCGGGTTGACGGGCATTGACGATGCGGCGCGCGCGCTGAGTAAGTCTCTGGCCGACGTCAACGTCAAATGCGACTTCGTTTCTGTACCGACGCATCCGACCATCACCAAACTGCGGGTGCTTTCCCGCAACCAACAGCTGATCCGCCTGGATTTCGAAGAAGGTTTCGAAGGCATTGATCCGCAACCGCTCCATGAGCGGATTAATCAGGCGCTGAGTTCGATTGGTGCGCTGGTACTTTCGGACTACGCGAAAGGTGCGCTGGCAAGCGTACAGCAGATGATCCAACTGGCGCGTAAAGCGGGCGTTCCGGTGCTGATTGATCCAAAAGGGACCGATTTTGAGCGCTACCGCGGCGCTACGCTGTTAACGCCGAATCTCTCGGAATTTGAAGCTGTTGTTGGTAAATGTAAAACAGAAGAAGAGATTGTTGAACGCGGCATGAAACTGATTGCCGACTACGAACTCTCTGCGCTGCTGGTAACCCGTTCCGAGCAGGGGATGTCGCTGCTGCAACCGGGTAAAGAGCCGCTGCATATGCCAACCCAGGCGCAAGAAGTGTATGACGTCACCGGTGCGGGCGATACGGTGATTGGTGTGCTGGCAGCAACGCTGGCGGCGGGTAATTCGCTGGAAGAAGCCTGCTTCTTTGCCAACGCGGCGGCTGGCGTGGTGGTTGGCAAACTGGGAACATCCACGGTTTCACCGATCGAGCTGGAAAACGCAGTACGTGGACGTGCAGATACCGGCTTTGGTGTGATGACCGAAGAGGAGCTGAAGCTGGCGGTAGCGGCGGCGCGTAAACGCGGTGAAAAAGTGGTGATGACCAACGGCGTCTTCGACATTCTGCACGCCGGGCATGTCTCCTATCTGGCAAACGCCCGTAAACTGGGTGACCGTTTGATTGTCGCCGTCAACAGCGACGCCTCCACCAAACGGCTGAAAGGGGATTCCCGCCCCGTTAACCCGCTCGAACAGCGTATGATTGTGCTGGGCGCACTGGAAGCGGTCGACTGGGTGGTGTCGTTTGAAGAAGACACGCCGCAGCGCCTGATCGCGGGGATCTTGCCAGATCTGCTGGTGAAAGGCGGCGACTATAAACCAGAAGAGATTGCCGGAAGTAAAGAAGTCTGGGCCAATGGTGGCGAAGTGCTGGTGCTCAACTTCGAAGATGGTTGTTCGACCACTAACATTATCAAGAAGATCCAACAGGATAAAAAAGGCTAACCGGAAAGCGGTTCACAGTTCTCGCTTCGTACCTGGCGGGCCTATTGACGCTGTTGTTTTTTCAACCTAGAGTAAAGGAACAAGGGTAAGGGAGGATTTCTCCCCCCTCTGATGAGTTGTTAGTAAGTCGGGAAACTTAATAGTAACAACACAATCAGTATGATGACGAACTTCATCATAACCCTTTCCTTCTATAAGGCCCCTTCCTCGGGAGGGGCTTTCCCGTTTCAGCCCCTTGCTGACTCCCCGATTGTTGATGAGCGCCAGACCCCGCGCAATGCTTTCCCAGAGGCAGTTTTCCCTTCCCCGAGCGGTCACGCAAAACGCTGCAACGTCCTGAGCATTTGCACTTTTTAGCGGAACGCAGATATAAAAAATCCCCGGCTTTTTGGGCCAGGGATATGTGTTAATGAAACCTTCTTGACGCTGATTTTTTTTCAACCTAAAGTAAAGGAACAAGGGTAAGGGAGGATTTCTCCCCCCTCTGAATGGCCGTTAATAAGCGTGGAAACTTATCAGTAACAGCACAATCAGTATGATGACGAGCTTCATCATAACCCTTTCCTTATACAAGGCCCCTTCCTCGGGAGGGGCTTTCCCGTTTCAGCCCCTTGCTGACTCCCCGATTGTTGATGAGCGCCAGACCCCGCGCAACGCTTTCTCTGTGGCAGTTTTCCCTTCCCGGAGCGGTCACGCAAAACGTTGCAACAACCTGAGCATTTGCACTTTTTAGCGGAACGCAGATATAAAAAATCCCCGGCTTTTTGGGCCAGGGATATGTGTTAATGAAACCTTCTTGACGCTGATTTTTTTTCAACCTAAAGTAAAGGAACAAGGGTAAGGGAGGATTTCTCCCCCCTCTGATTGGCTGTTAATAAGCTGCGAAACTTACGAGTAACAACACAATCAGTATGATGACGAGCTTCATCATAACCCTTTCCTTATACAAGGCCCCTTCCTCGGGAGGGGCTTTCCCGTTTCAGCCCCTTGCTGACTCCCCGATTGTTGATGAGCGCCGGACCCCGCGCAATGCTTTCTCTGATGCAGTTTTGCCTTCCCGGAGCGGTCACGCAAAACGTTGCAACAACCTGAGCATTTGCACTTTTTAGCGGAACGCAGATATAAAAAATCCCCGGCTTTTTGGGCCAGGGATGTTCATAGTTGAAAATTTATTCTATGTTTTCTGCGACGGGAGTTGTTGAAGTTAAGGGTGAAGTCAATGCCGCCAGCGAGCCGCCTGAAACACCGATTTCATTGAGTAAGGAGTCTATCAGCGGTGCCTGTGTGCGGTAAGAAAGCGCAGCTGATAATGCCTGTTCAGCCAGATTTCCGCCACTAACGCTGCCTGATGCCGCATCCCCCGCAGCGCCACCTCGGTTTAATCCATCGACCTGAATAATCTTAATACCGTTGATAGACTTCATTGGTTCCACGGATTTCTCAATTACCGCAGGGAGCGCCTGCAACAATGCCAGTTTGAATTTAAGGCTGGTTTGCTCGTTAGAAAGTACGTTGATAGCATCGTTCAGCGCACGTTGCGCTTCTGCTTCCGCCAGGCCTTTTTTACGCGTAGCTTCGGCTAACTCAACGATCGCCGCCGCCTGCATCTCTGCGGCTTCTTTCTCTGCTTTCGCTCGCACGGTTAGTTCAACTGCTTTGGTTTCTGCATCCTGTGCTGCGGCAATCAGCGCCACCTGCTTGGCACGATCGGCTTCGGCTGTCTGGCGAGTGGTTTCTACGTTTTGTTGGGCGCTTACCGCTTCTGCGAGCGCAAGGTTAGCACGCGCTTCTGCCTGTGATTGTTGTTCTGATTTTGCCGCAATGGCGATTGATTTCGTCTGGTTAGCGATTTCGGTGACCTGTTGCTGTTCGATCTCTTTAATGCGAACTTCACGTTCGGCCTCAACCTTTCTTGAGCGGACGGCCTGTTCGCGATCGATTTCCGTTTCCTGAATCTGTCGTTCAGCCAGAATTCGCGTCTGCTCTGCTTCACGACGACGTTCAGCTTCAAAAGCCGCAATTTTCGCATTCTGCTCAGCGGTACGGGTTTTAACCTGCTGCTCCTGTTCAAGCGTCATAAACGCTTCTTGCTGTTCAATCTCCAGCTTTCGAGACAACGCATCACGATTTTTCTCACGCACAGCAACTTCTACATCCTGTTCAACTTCGTTACGTTCGCGACGACGGCGCTCTGTTTCCTGAGTCAGTTTGGTTAAACCTTCGGCGTCAAAGGCATTGTTCGGATTGAAATGCTCTTTCGAAGTCTGGTTAAAGTTGGTAAGTGAAACGCTCTCCAGCTCAAGACCGTTTTTCGACAGGTCTTCTGCGACAGTATTTTGTACTCCCTGCACGAAGTTCTCGCGGGTATCCTGTAACTCATGCATGGTCATTTGCGCAGCTGTTGCACGGAGGGCATCGACAAATTTATCTTCAACCAGCATACGTAAGTCTTCAGGCGACAGGGTACGTTGCCCCAGCGTCTGGGCCGCAGTGGCAATCCCTTCTACTGACGGTTTTACCCGCACAAAGAAAGCAACGACTACATCAACACGCATACGATCTTTGGTGATGAGGCTGTCTATCGTCGAGCGGCTGACTTCCAGTTTCAGGGTATTCATATTGATGGGGATTATTTCATGGAAGATTGGCATCACGATTGCGCCACCGCTCATCACTACTTTTTGCCCCCCTAAGCCAGTACGGACAAATGCTTGTTCTGCCGAAGCGCGGCGATAAAGTCGCGCGAAAATAATTCCAACAATCAAAAAAATGAATACAGAAATAATTGCTGTAAACATCCATGAGGGCAATATATTAACTAAGTCATCCATTATTAATAATTCCTTTTGGTGAGTTAAAAATTACAAAACATCCGGCCATGGATTTCTTTCAGCCAAATAACGAGTGGCAGAAATTCGGCAGATAATCAAAACCTTGTCTCCTTTTTGAAACGACTTTCCTTCTTCGGGTTCCAGTAATAAATAATGTAATTGTCCATGTTGATCTGTAAGTCTGCCTTCGCAGGGTGTTCCCTGTATCGCCCGATGCCCAGTAATAATGGCCATTTTGCCAATATACTCATCTTCGGCAATGGCAGTCGTTTCATCGCGAGGTAACCAGGGGGCGATGACCTTACCACTGAAATGAACAGCGAAAATAGCGGCAATAAAACTGACTGGACCGAGTATCAGATTGCTGAGCGGGATTTGCCAGAGAGTGACCATACCGTGCTGGAACAGAATACCAAACAAACCAAAGAACCCCGCTAACAGACAGATGACCACCAACGCTGGTATTCTTCCAATATTCAGAAAATGTAATACTTGTCCAGGAGTACCAGAATCAAGGGAATCGAAGTGATCAAAATGAGCATCGATAGCGCCGGAGAGCATATGGCCAAAGATAAGCGAAACTATTTCCAGGATACCGATAAGTAATACAAATGAAATGGCAAACAGATACGGCTCGTTATAATCAGAAAATATAATCATGCCACCTTTTCCTTGCTATAAATATTTTAAAGTTAATAATTTATTCCCTTACATTAACACTGGTAAATAATACCATGAGACTATTTATTCTTTAAATCTGAAAAATCTATTTTTTGATTTTTGTATTCACGTGATTTGTGAATGTCTGCAATATATTTGCGCACGTTATGTTTAAAGTGACTATGCTTTAAGGTGAATACTGATGTTAGAAAAAGCATATGACCTAACAGGTATTCATTAACCGGAGGATATGCTGATGGAAGATAAGCTAAATTCACTAAATAACTTTGATTTTTTGGCGCAAAGTTTTGCCAGAATGCACAAAGAAGGGAGAGCTGTTGATCTGCCGGCCATTACCGGAAATATGGACGAAGACCAACGAACCTGGTTTTGTGAACGCTTTGCATTTTATTGCCATGAGGTTGAGCAAGAACAAGAAGTGGCACTGGAAAGCTAAATGGATAAGGTTAAAAGGAGTGATGGTAATTGCAATGAAGTGTAACCACTAAATTTATCGAACGAACTATTTTTGCCGGATTGAGGGGAAACTCCTCTCCGGCATTTATCGTTTTCATCACTTAATCTTTTTCATCGCCCGATAACATTCGTCACCGGGCAATAGAAACTTATTCCTGTGGATCAATGGGCGGAATAGCCGGAGCTGGTTGTACTTCCGCAGGGATGGAACGTGCTTCAAGTTCGCTAATGCGCTGCTCCAGTAGCGCCAGTTTTTCGCGAGTCCGTAAAAGAACCTGTGTCTGGACGTCGAACTCTTCACGACTTACCAGATCGAGACGCGTCAGCTGCGCTTGAAGGGTTTGGCGGATTTTTTTCTCCACATCTTCCCCGAACTCCCTGATTCCTTTAGGCATCGATTCGTGAACCTGGCGAGCGATTTGCTCAATTTTTTTCGGGTCAATCATTGTAGTTTCCCTGAACTGATAGGTGTTGAATGACATTGTAGTGCGATAAGAGTAAGGCATAAACCAGAATTATGTGAACCTGCGCGTTGCCGCCGCTAATCATTAGCGTTATAGTGATCCTGCTTATTCTCAGGGCGGGGCGAAATTCCCCACCGGCGGTAAATCAACATAGTTGAAAGCCCGCGAGCGCTTTGGGTGCAAACTCAAAGGTCAGCAGATCCGGTGTAATTCCGGGGCCGACAGTTAAAGTCTGGATGGGAGAGAGTAACGATTCTGTCGGGCACGGACCCGCTCACGTTATTTTTTGGCTGCTTGCTGCCACTCCTAAGACTGCCCTGATTCTGGTAACCATAATTTTAGTGAGGTTTTTTTACCATGAATCAGACGCTCCTTTCCTCTTTTGGTACGCCTTTCGAACGTGTTGAAAATGCACTGGCAGCGCTGCGTGAAGGACGCGGTGTAATGGTGCTTGATGATGAAGACCGTGAAAACGAAGGCGATATGATCTTCCCGGCAGAAACCATGACCATTGAGCAGATGGCACTGACCATTCGCCACGGTAGCGGTATTGTTTGCCTGTGCATCACTGAAGATCGCCGTAAACAACTCGATCTGCCAATGATGGTAGAAAATAACACCAGCGCCTATGGCACAGGTTTTACCGTGACCATTGAAGCGGCTGAAGGTGTGACTACCGGTGTTTCTGCTGCTGACCGTATTACGACCGTTCGTGCTGCGATTGCCGATGGCGCAAAACCGTCAGATCTGAATCGCCCGGGCCACGTTTTCCCGCTTCGCGCGCAGGCAGGTGGTGTGCTGACGCGTGGCGGTCATACTGAAGCGACTATTGATCTGATGACGCTGGCTGGCTTTAAACCCGCTGGTGTTCTGTGTGAGCTGACTAATGACGATGGCACGATGGCGCGTGCGCCAGAGTGCATTGAGTTTGCCAATAAACACAATATGGCGTTGGTTACCATTGAGGATTTGGTGGCATACCGCCAGGCGCATGAGCGTAAAGCCAGCTAATGACATGAAATACTAAATATGAAAATGCCGGGGTGTTCCCGGCATTTTTCTGGTTAGTTGTAGTTGATTTTAACGATCAGGTCTTTCTGGAACGGACCATAGACCAGAGAGTCACCTGGTTTTTGGCTTAATTCGGCATGATAATTGCGAGTTGCTATTGCTGCACTTTGTCCTGGAATATAAGCGCTAAAAAATTTGAATTGGTTAAATTCAATATCTTCTTGCGTTTTTTGATCGGTAATTCGCATGAGCAACCCGTTACCCATTTCCAGATGCGTGTTATCATATAATGTATCCGAAGTAAAGAAATTGGTGGCAATGTCAAATTTTTCAGTACAATTGGCTGCCACATCTCTTATAGTAGAAACGCTGAATGCCGCTTTAGGTGCGAATGTTGAAATGGAATTCATTGCGATTTGCCCAAAGTTTACTATCTGGCTTTCCGGGAAAATACGAACATCGACACTACAATCAAGAAATGAAATATTATTTAAGCCAGTAATCGCATAACGTAAATTTTTCGCGTTGCGAGCCATGTTCGCCCCGCCTTCGCCGTCAAATTGCAGCACGTTGACTGTCCCAAAGTTAACTGTCTGATCCCCTGCAGGACGGCTTTTAAATTTTACATAGACGCGAAAGTGAGCATTAAATGTCACCCCTTTTTGAAGGGTACTGCCATTGCATACCGGGCTATGATAAATTCCATTATAGAGTTGCTCATATTTATCTACGCACGCATTAGTATCAATTCCTTCGTTTATCCCCTCATAGTCTATACCATTATAAGTGACACCAAAGGTTAGATACGGATTGTTAAGCATTTCGGCGCTGTTAATTGCAGGTAATTTGATCCAGGCATAAATATTTTCTGTTGGATTACTCCGTGTCCATCCTGTCGCATTGTCGCAATAAACCGTGATATTGACATCTCCGCTTTCCCAAATTTTTTGCCCCGGTTGCGCGTTCTCTGGAATTTTAAACGTTGGCAATATTACGTTAATTGTATTAATGGGATTATCGGTTTTACTATTCTGATAGCAATTAACAGCAAAAGCTGAAACGTTAAAAAACAGGCATAGAATCGCCAGTAGTCGAAAAAGCGTAATCATAATTTCCCCTTCTTCGCAGGTGCGCTTTGGCAGAGAGATTGGATGGAGTTGCATTCCACTTTAAACATCTCCAGTCCACCGTAGTCCGCCACAAAGCCAAGCTGGAAGGTGGAGGGGAGGCTGTTTAAGTGTTGAGCCGCAGAAGCAAACGGTGCCACCATAATGCTGTCCGCACCGGGCATCAGTGTCTTGCCGTTAGTGCCGATATAACCGACGGTAATGTGATAAGGTGTCGGGTTATTTAGAGCCAACCCCGCGGCGGTGCGGGTAATCGTCACTTTTTGCAGAGGAACCATCTCTCCCTCTTTTAACTCAATCGCTTTCGGTCGCCAGAATAGTTTCAGACGGCTTTGCATGGCGATTTGCATGACATTCTGTTCTTTGGCACGCGGCGGAATTTCCCGCACGTTATAGTAGAACAGCGTTTCTCTGTCCTGTGGCAAGTTGTTTAATGCGGACAGCGCCATCAGGCGAATTTGCACTTGCTCATTGGCCTCGATACGCTCCATCGGCGGCAGTGTTGAAATGTAATCGCGCGTTTTTTTACCGCTGGCATCCTCAATCCACGACTGAGCCAGATAAGGATCGATTTTACTTTGGTTGGTCAGGCGAACCGTTGCACTTTTATTCGAAGCATTAAAAATGATGCGCGTCCTGTCGGGGGAGACTGTCGCCTGGGCGAAGTTGCAGATCCCCAGTAAACAAATCATTCCTGTTGCGGTTAATAGCGATTTCATTTTATTCATCCTGAATTAGTTGACTGTTTTACAAGGCAAAATAATGGCACTTTCGCTGATGTTACTTTGGTTAGGGGGGGTAATTTCGCAGGAGTTATCACCCCAGGTTAAACGCAGGGTGCTGTTTTCCTGAATCCCGCTGAGATAAACAAAGCCATCTTCCGCCACCAGGCCCACATCTTTACCGGTCGCTTTATCCGTGACATTCACCCCCAGTGGTGGAAAGCGACCATTTTCCTGACGGATAACGCCGACGATTTGGTAACCGGTGGTGGCATTCAGTTTTGCGTAGCCGATGGCACCCTGGGTGAGCGTGGTGCGAATAACCGAGTTTTCGACATCAACACCTTCTGGTAGATCGTTATTGTTCACCCGTAACATGGAGGTGGTGTAGTTCGATAACGAAGGTACAACGGCAATGCCCAGCCCGTTGGTAACGGTACGGTTAGAGTTGATTTCAACGCCGGAGATCCCGGCGGTATCGACCATCATGCGAGCGTTATCGCCGTAGCTATAATCGTGAAGAGCGACCCCATGACGCGTAGCGGTAAGTGAACCGTACCAGCCTGCGGTAACAGAATTGTACTGATTCGGCTGCACGCTGCCGTTAATGTTCAGACGGCCCCATGGTGAATAATGCTGGTAGCTGCCGCGCAACGTTGGTTCGCCATCGCGAATATTGTCGTCCGTTGCTGACGCAGAAATATTCCAGACATTGTTGCGATCCGACGAGTCATACCAGGAAATCATTTGCGAGGTGTTATTGCCATCCGTGCGCTGCATACTGTAGGAGATGTTGCGACTTTGCTGTAACGGCAGAGAGAAAGAGAAGTAATACTGATTTTCCTCGTCATCATCCCAGCGAATACGACTCACCGCCAGCGATGCGGAAATGCCTTTGAAATCGCCAATATCAAAGTTTTTGCTTACTGATATCGAGTAGTTGGTATTGCTAGGGCTGTCCCAGTAGGTATTACGTGTAACGTTAAGATAAGAGTTCATCTCCAACGTCTCAAAGTACTGGTTCAGGGAAATAACATAATTTTCTTTCTCGTTATCAATGGAATCATCACCATTTCTCGAGGAGAGATACTCACCCATCGATACGTAATCTTTATCTGAGAAGCGATACCCTGCAAAAGTAATCTGACTCCCCGTTGACTCGAAATGTTTCGCATAGTTAAACCGATAGCTGTAACCACGCAAATTGTCCCTATTTTGTCGCTGTAAAGAGGCATCAGCTCCGGTGACATCGAAAGAAAGCGAACCAAATTGATTGAGGTTAAAACCGATGCCAGTGGTGATCGCCTGGTAATCATCCGCAGTGAACATGCCGCCGCCATAGAGCGACACATTGTTCAGCCAGCCCCAGGAGGCTTCTGCCGTCCAGAAAAATGGGTTATTAATATCGTTATGTCCGACAGATGTTGGTTTTCCCAGCGACGTTTTGTAGCGTACTTGCCCTTTACGGGTTAAATAGGGGATGGAAGCGGAACCGACCTGAAAAGTATTGGTACGGCCATCTTCTTCTTCAACAGTGACATCCAGTTGACCCTGGAACGACTGGCCCAAATCAGAAATGTTAAACGGCCCAGGCGCAACAGTGGTCTGATAAAGTACACGACCATTTTGTGCTACAGTCACTTTGGCGTTGGTCTGCGCGATACCGGTGATTTGCGGCGCATAACCCTGTAGATCTGGCGGCAGCATACTTTCATCACTTTCCAGTGATGCGCCAGTAAAATGGAAGGTATCGTAAAGATTGGAACTCAGGTCGTACTGTCCCATGGTGAATTTTGACGACCATGAGGGAATCGGGCGAAACAGATAATTTCGCGCAAATTCGCTATCGTGGTTTACCGAGCGGCCATCAGCAAAATTCTGATTGTATTGATAATCGCTACGCAAACGCCATGCACCGAGGTTGAAACCTAAAGTACCGTAGGAACTGATATTCTGGGTGCTGTCTCCGTGATGTGGATCGTACTGGCTGGCGTATACGTTATAGTCGAGGATAAATCCGGTGATACCGTCATCCCAAAATTCTGGCGGCGTCCAGTTTGTTGCCTGGTATTTCAACCATGCCTGGGGAATGCTAAGTGATAATATCATCGTAGATTTATCTAGCCGTGCAGATAATTCCTGTCGTTGACTTAAATCGAGACACTCGCTTCCAGCAGTGCTTTGTAATGATTCAATAAAGTCTGTGTGCAGGCCAAAATTAATTAAATTTTCTCTAGTTAAGCAGAGTAATGAACCGCTTTCATTATCTGCTTTTACCCACTCCAGTATTAATGCTTTCGGTAATATATTTTTATTGATTTGCACACGGACCAGATATTTACCTGGGGTTATGTAGCCTTTTTTCTCAAAACGAGAGATATCAATATTCTCGCGGTCTTCTGCGTCAATCATATCGACGTTGAATTCTACTGCGTGGACTGGCAAAACGAAGAGTAGCGAACACACAACGCCAGACAGGGCATTTTTAATTGCATGGGATAATCTGTCCCGGGTAAACGTGTTTTTATTGTTCATAAAAATCCATTTCTAAAAAGACCCAAAGTTGCCGATGAAATTTCATCGGCTTTACCGCCTGGTGTTGTGTGGGTATTAACTGCCGATTACTTGTAGTCGAGTACGTAATTAGCCTGTGCCTGCACATTACCTGGGGTCGCGGTGCGTCCCAGAGATTCCATACGGGCTTTAAAGTTCAACTCCTGGTAGGAATTAGTCGTCGGGAAGTCGATGGTGATTGGGGTACCAAGAGTCACGTTGGTGTTGTCTGATTTCACCAGACGTACGCCGACATCAGTTGCACCGCCGATGTTACCTTCCAGTGTGTTTTTAAGCAGGTTGGAGTCGGTAGCGTCAACACTGGCAGAACTAAAGGTGATTTTGACTTTATCAACAGTGTTAGTACCGTCAGATAAAATACAATCCTGCAAATGAATGGTGACATCTACAGGCAGAGATTTCTGTCCGCTTTTTAATACAGTATTAGCAACTTCACCGAGGTTAATTGTCTGATCTTCATCACCAGGAGCAATAGAACAAGGTGCATCGATAACTTCACCTTTGAACGTTATTTTACCGGAACCCTGATTAGGGTCATCAGCAAGCGCGTTAAAAGCAACGCCAGATAATAGTGCGGTTGCAACAACAGAGAGGAGCGTTTTTTTAAACATTACTATAATCCTTTATAAATTAGGAAATGCTTGGGATGAGGAAACAATATAGAGTCGAATCTGATATTAATTCCGGTCATAACATTACCATGAATGCAACTGATCTGGCTTGTTATTTTTGCTTAAATGTAATTTAGAGAAACTTAAATTATATTTAAGCTGTATATGATTAAATGGTTATTCATCATAATGCAGTCTTGTGACTGATATAAAATTGATAATTTATATATATTTTATGAATGAATGATTTTCCTGATAGGTCATAATTGATTATAAGTGCCTGTTAATACTGAACTCAATGTTTTTAAATGATAATGATTAAAAATCCTTTGCCTTTATAACTTAGGTTAATGTCGATTTATTTATTTTGATGATATTTATTTGGTGGATATAAATTAATGATTTTTCTGGTTGATTTTTAAGCTATTTTGGTGAGTTATATATCATTTCCTATGATCGAAATCATATAATTGTCTGGTAATTATGCGAGTATATGAATATATTCAACGATGAATATGTGAAATTTTAACGCTAAATGTATAGTATTGTTAAATTTTGAAGGTGAAAAGGATGTTTATTGCCTGGTACTGGATTGTATTAATCGTTCTGTTAGTTGGCGGCTATTTTCTTCATCTTAAGCGTTACTGCAAAGCCTTTCGGCAAGACAGAGATGCTCTGCTGGCTGGTCGTAGTAAGTTAGAACATCGCAATGGCGAAGAGTTGTCTGAAAAGTCATAATAACATTTCTGTCTTCATATTCAGATGTTGCCCACTGGACTGGGCAACATCTGCATCTGTGGTGTTTAACCTATGCCTGCGGTTTGCAAAACAACAAGGCTTAGACCCATTACTGACATCCCGCATAACACGCCATAGCTGGGGTTATTATTAGGATCTATCTCTTTTGCCAGTGGCATTAGCTCATCAACAGATAGTGCCACCATAATTCCTGCTACCGCCGCCATTACGGCAGCCATTACTACTGGTGAAATCAGACTGCCTAGAATTAGCCATGCCAGTACGCCACCGAGAATTTCCGCCATACCTGAAATGCCTGCCCAGAAAATCGCTGTTCGTTTAGAACCTGTAGCAGCATAAACGGGTCCGGCAACTGCCAGCCCTTCAGGAATATTATGTAAAGCCACTGCAAGAGCAATCCCCATACCCAACTCAAGGTTACTGCTGGCTGTTACGAATGTGGCAATACCTTCCGGGAAGTTATGCAGGCTGATACCCAGCGTTAATAGAATTGCAGTACGTCGAATGGATTTCGGCAGAGGTTGCTGCGTTTTTTGCATTAAATCCTGTGGATGGGCGTGCGGAAGCATCCGGTCTAGACCAAAGTAGCCCAGCAAGCCAATGATAAACATACCGTAGCCCAATACTGGCGACATACCTTCTACTGCAAGGGCAGCAGGAAGCATCTCCATTAAAGAGATCAGCAGCATAATACCTGCCGCGAATCCCAGCGAGAAGGCCAGTACACGGTTAGACGGTTTTTGACCAAGTACAGCCAAAAACGCGCCAATAAAGGTGGCGGCACCCGCCAGTAAGGTCAGAATCAGAGGTACTGACATAAAAAACTCCTTATAAATCTGCTGCCCGGCTGACCTTCAAAATAACTGATAATGATCATCATTGTTATCCGGGTTCTTCATTTTCCGAAACAGCGTATGGTGAAGACATCAAAAATGACACCTTTAGTGAAGGATATCATCATGTCTTCAACGCGTATGCCAGCTTTGTTTTTGGGACACGGTAGCCCAATGAACGTTTTACAGAATAATCGCTACACCCAGGCATGGCAGCGTCTGGGGGAGACATTGCCACGTCCGAAAGCCATAGTCGTTGTTTCAGCACACTGGTTTACTCGTGGAACGGGAGTTACCGCGATGGAAATGCCGCCGACAATCCATGACTTTGGTGGTTTTCCCCAGGCACTTTACGAAACTCATTATCCCGCCCCCGGTTCGCCTGCACTGGCACAGCAATTGGTAGCGCTGCTGGCTCCGACTCCTGTTACGCTTGACCTTGAAGCATGGGGATTTGACCATGGTTCCTGGGGCGTGCTGATAAAAATGTACCCAAATGCCGATATCCCGATGGTGCAATTGAGTATCGATAGCACGAAACCTGCTGCATGGCATTTTGAAATAGGGCGTAAGTTGGCTGCATTGCGTGACGAAGGAATTATGCTGATTGCCAGCGGTAATGTGGTTCATAATCTGCGAACTGCCAAATGGCATGGCGATGAATCACCTTATCCATGGGCGGTATCGTTCAGTGATTTTGTGAAAGCCAATCTGACATGGAAAGGGCCAACAGCAGAGCATCCGTTGGTAAATTATCTCGAACATAAAAGTGGTGTTTTATCTAATCCGACGCCAGAACATTACCTGCCATTACTGTATATGCTGGGAAGCTGGGATGGAGAAGAAGCAGTGACGATTCCGGTAGAGGGGATTGAAATGGGAAGTCTGAGTATGTTGTCAGTACAGATTGGCTAAGCAATGAATAAAACCGAAGCCAGAAGCCTGGCTTCGGTTTACATTACTTACCTTCTTACCAGCTTAAGTCCCCATGCACCACTCATTACCAGCAGCAGTAACAGGCAGAGACCAAACGCCAACATACAAGACTGAGCCATGTTCATAAAGTGCCACGGCGGCAGCAGATACCAACCTTCGGATTGCTGATAAAGGTCAACAAACCATTGCTGAGTACTGCTCAGTGTGACGCCATCGGGAACGATGGGTGCGTCATAACCACAATCCCCGGTAGGTTTAAACCAGTTCGGCGCCCACTGTGCCAGCGGCAGGTTAAAGGGGAAAGTTGGATCGGTCGAGCAACCCTGTACGCCAAACAGTGAATCCGGATCCGGGTTATGCACCGCGTGGTGGATATCATTCAGTTTGAACGAAAACTTAAGTCCCATAATACTGCCGTAGAATGCCATAACGCATCCAATCAGCTTGAGGACGATGTTTTTCGGGTTGATCGCCGCAACCAATCCTCCAATAACCATCACAAACATGGCGTAGCGGATGTAAACACACTGTTCACACGGCGCCATGTAGAGATAGATCTGGAAGAAAGAGTGCGCCAGGATAATCAGCGCGCCCATCGCAACAGCCATTAACAACCATAAGAAGCGTTGCTCTTGCCATCTCACCAGAGTGTCTACCGGTGAAGTGCGAAGGTCTTTCCACATTCCCTTGATACCCATAGCCTGTTTCCCTGTTATTTGCTTGCTAACTCACGGATAAGGTCAGCCATAGTGTCAATGGATTTGATGCTCTTGGTGTAAATCAAGTACTTACCATTAACAACATATGCCGGAACACCCTGGATTTTGGCAACATCGTAAGATGCTTTCCATTTTTCCAGTGTTTCCTGAACAGCTGGCTCTTTCAGAGCAGCTTCAAAATCAGCCTGACTCATACCTGCAGCGTCAAGACCTGTTTTGATAAAGGCTGCCGGATCTTTACCGTCAGACCAGCGCTCTTTTTTGTCGTGATAAGCTGCGTAGTAAGCAAATTTGGCTTTCTTAAACTGCGATTTTGCATCAAACAGAGAGATACCTGCTGCCTGGTCTTTAGCAATCAATACGGCAAAGACTTCGCTCGCTTGTTTGCCGTATTCACCTTTGGTTTCCAGATGGAAAGGGGTAAAGGCGACCAGATCTTTCACTTTCTCAGATACCGGGCCAGTAACTGCTTTGTCGTACTTGTAGCAGAATGGGCACGCGTAGCTGAACACTTTGATCAGCGTTTTATCAGCATTCGGAATTGGTTTTTCCAGAACCATATAATCCGTGCCTTCGGTGAAAGCAGAAGCGGTAAAAGGCACTGCCAGCGCAGCGGTCAACAGCACGCTTTTAAACAGTGATGAAATCCATTTTTTTGACATTTATGTTCCCTCTGATTATTTAAACATCTGTTGTGGACGTACTAACAGTGCACGGTAGTGAGTCTGGTTAGCTTTATCAGACATCACGTCGATTTCCACTTTGACCTCTTTGGTTTTGTAATCGATTTCATTCAGCTTACCGACTGTCGGCTGGCCGACGTCGAACAGGTGAATTGAACCACCAAAGCCGAACATGGTGTCGCGGTCAGCCTGATATTCGATGATAGAAGTGATCGGGCTATAGAAGTCGTAGCCGCGCTCTTTACCGTATTCCCAAACCTGCTGGACGGTGCCTTTCTTCTCATCAATCTTATATTCAACAAAACGTGAATATTTCATGGTCGGTAAGGCTGGTTGTTCCAGGTGGCGACCGTCACCGTTATCAAAGATGGTGAGTGTACCTTTGCTGGAAATCCATGCGGTATGCTGGGTATAGGTAAAGTCGAAATCGGAGTTTTCGCACTTACCGTTTTCATCACAAGTGATTGGTTTACCGTTGGCGTCAACAGGTTTCAGCAGTTTGCTGGCCAGCGGTTTTTCCCAGCCTTTGCTTGGTGCCAGGATCCATTTAACTTGTTTATCACGACCAATTTTCACAACACCCTGGTGACGGGAGGAGAGGATGATTGAGTCGTCTTTAGCATCATAAGCAATGGAGTTGACGTGTGCCCAGTTACGGCCAGGACCTACACCTAATGCATCACCGAACGGAGTATCAGGCTCCAGTTTTGCTTGTTGGCCTGCATGGTTCAGGTCTACGTTTACACAAACGGCACCAGCATCCAGCGCACCGAGCAGAGCATCACGCTTCGGATCCAGAATTTTTGTCAGATCCCACACATCGACAACACGACCTGACTTATCAACTTCAAGAATATGATCACGAATGGTAGTTACGTGTACGCCGTCATCACGACGATAGTTGCTCTTGCCAACACGCAGCAACACAGTGCCATTTGGTGTTTCTACAGATTCATGGGTAGCATCAGCGTAACCACGAGGTAATTTGTGGTCTTCCAGCACCTGGCCCATCATATCGAACTCATACCAGTGCTGGCCCTGAACGGCGGTAAAGGTGCCACGTGGTGTTTCACGGATACCCATCAGATAACCACGTTTGTTGATATTACGGTCGCGTCCATCGTAGAAGGTGTCTTGATCCAGCCACCAGCGATATTCACCTTCGGTATCAACAATGAAGGTAAACGGTGCGATATCAAATGGTAGTGCACCCGTTGCCGGACCTGCATCAAGGATGCCCGCGTTTTTATCTTTTTCACCGTGCCAGTGGAGATCAGAACCTTGAGCGGTAAAGGTATGGGTATTAACGAGGTATAGACGGTCTTCAAAGCCTGGAGCGACTTTAACGACTTTAGTCGTTTGCAGGTCGGTCAGTGAGCGGCTATCCATATAATTGTTTACGATGGCAGAAGTATGCACAACATAATCATCTTTCATGGCTTTGCCATTTTCTTTCCACTCTACGGTCACTTTGTTAGCAAATTTTTGGTACAGACCAAAAATCGGTACACCGTCATAAGTTTTCAGCGACTCTTTACCTACGGTATAGGTAATTGGTACACCTTTTTCGCCCTTGCCGTGTACGGTAACTTTTACATCAGAAATGACATGGCTGTCTAAATCAACCAGTGCGGTAAGAGGAGCATTGCCGTAGGGATCGACGATTACAGCACCTAGCTGCCCGGCTGGAGGTGCAGGTTTAAAACCAGCAGCCATCACGCCTGTTGCAGACAAACCTAAGGTTAATGCCACTGTTCCGGCTACCAGTGTTTTTCTATATTTATCAAACATGGATATATCTCCTTATATAACGCAAAATATATAATAATTATGAATATCTACTGTTTAGTTGGAGCGAATTAATAGTTTTTGTGAATGAATGAGTGTTTATAATGAAAAGCAATACTCTTTTCTTTTTTTTAATGGTTTGCGTATTGCTGAAACATATTTTTATTTTCAGAGGATAGTAGGTTGGCACTATTTCAAGAACAATATTCAATATTGTTTAGTGTGATCAAAATAACAATGTTTTTTAATTATTACAGTAATTGCCAATTTGTTTGTGATGTGTTTTTATCAATTAAATCAATATGATAAACGATGAATTCTTGAGTTGTTTTAATTGCAAAAATGGTTGCATATGACAAATTGACATTAAATTGTTTATTAATGTTAAATAAAAGTGAGATATGTATGCTGAGATATATTGAGTGGAGTTATCATTTCTGCAATATATGACGTTGCCCTGATAATCAGGGCAACTTTGGTCTTCATACTTCAAGCTGTATATGCTGTGTCAGTAGAGGAGTGCCTTTATTCGACAAAAATGTGGGGATAGAAACGGGACAAATCTTGAGTAATCAGCGCCCGGTCTTCCCGAATACCAATGCCAGCAGGTTGATCATTAATCAGCCAACTGCCAATTAGCATATAACTATCGCCAAATTTCGGCAGAGGATGGAATTGCTGAACAATCATTCCTTCTTCACCGTATGGACCTTCTACCGACTCGATCGTTTTGCCATTTTCAATGATAGAGACGTTCGCCCCTTCACGAGAGAAAATAGGTTTAACGACAAATTTATCCATTTGCGGGTGATCATCTTCCGCAAAGTAGGCTGGCAGCAGGTTCGGGTGATTTGGGAACATCTCCCACAGCAGCGGCAGAAGCGCCTTGTTGGAGATTATGCTCTTCCATGCCGGTTCCAGCCAACGTACGCCAGCATCTTCCAGCTTGGTAGAGAACATTTCACGTAGCATATATTCCCACGGATAGAGCTTAAACAGGTTAGAGATAACCTGATCCTGCAAATCCGTGAACTGACCTTTCTCGCCCAGACCAATATCTTCGATATAGAGAAATTCGGTAGCGATGTCTGCTTCAGCTGCACAATCCTGCAGATATTGAATGGTTCCCCGGTCTTCCACCGTATCGCGGCAACAGGTCAGATGCAGCAACTGGAATCCATATTGCTCCCGTAACTCGGCAAAGCGATCTATCAACTTCTCTTGCAGGCTATTGAACTGGTCACAGCCTTCCGGCAGGTTGCCAGCGTTAAGCTGGTCTTCCAGCCAGATCCACTGAAAGAATGCCGCTTCATACAGAGAAGTTGGCGTATCAGCGTTATTCTCCAGAAGCTTAGGTTCGCCTGTGCCATCCCACGCCAGATCAAGACGCGAATAAAGCGATGGCTGGTGAGTCAGCCATGACTGGCGCACAAAACTCCAGGTGTGTTTTGGAATGCGGAATTTAGTCATCAGCTCATCGCTGGCGATCACTTTTTCCACCACTTTCAGGCACATCTGGTGCAGTTCAGCCGTCACATCTTCCAGTTTTTCAACCTGGGCAAGAGTGAGTTTGTAATAAGCATCTTCACACCAGTAAGGTTCACCATACATGGTGTGAAAATTAAAACCGTATTCATGGGCTTTTTCACGCCAGTCCGGGCGTTCGGTAATACTGACTCTTTCCATCTGAATTAGCCGCCCATCGAACGTGAAGTCGAGCCCGTTGCACTACGTTGCATGGTGCTCTGTTTGGCAACAGACTCACCAAAGCCACCACGTGTAACCGTCGTGGTCGTTGCAGGTTTCGGTGCCATGGCCGTTTTTGGTACGGTCATGGTGCGGCCTGGCTGGGCAGCGCCATAGTTTTTACCGGTCGCGTCGGTATATTTACCATAAGCCGGGCTGGCAGGGTTCTTCGAGGAGAACAGCGGTTGCTGCGCAAAACCAGCGCCGCCGCCCATCAGACGCCCCATCATGTAACCTGCCATCAGCGGCATCCAGAAGCTACCGCTGGATTGCTGGGCCTGCGCCTGATTTTCTGGTGCCATACCTGCCTGAGCAGGTGCCTGCTGGCACTGACCTTCGCCAAATTCGGCAACACAGTCTTCACGGGTGGCGTATTTCGGCGCAGTACGTTCGGCTTCTTTCAGCGCATTGTTGTACGCGGTGGTACATTCTGCGCTTTTGCCTGGGTTTGCAGCTGAACAATCATCAGCGTTTTGATACAGAGACACTGTCTCATCACTCTTTTCACAGCCCGCCAGCATAAAAACAGTGGCAACAGCGAGAGCGACAGGTGTCAAATGGCGTGCGCTCCAGTTTTTGCGGAACGATGCGTGACGTATGGATTTTGTCCGTTTCATTTTTGTCTTCCGGGACCAGTGGTAAATATTTCTCAGGATAGAGGATGGTCGGTCGAAATTGAAGCGAGAAGGATGAAGAATGCGCCACAACAGGCGCATCTTTACGTTGCCTTACGTTCAGGCGGGGCTGAAACCCCGCCATCATCAGTTACGGAAAGGATTGTTTCCGTTGCTGGTGCGTACAGACGTTTGCTGAACAACTGGTGCAGGGCTATCAGGCGCGTAACCATCAGCGATAGCATTTTGTTCCGGCGTTTGCGGTGCAACATTTTCCGGGTTAGTGGAAACCGGTTTGCTCAGCGCATTGTTCAGCGCAATCAGATCCTGCTCGTTTAACGTACCCAGTGCAGACTTAATATTAAGCTGGTTAATCAGGTAGTTATAACGTGCATTTGCCAGTTGCTGCTTGGCGTTATACAGCGTGGTGGTCGCATCCAACACATCAACAATGGTACGCGTACCGACCGAGTAGCCCGCTTCCATCGCATCTAAAGAGCTTTGGGCGGAGACAACTGCTTGTTTGTAAGCATTAATGCTACTGATAGAGGCATTAATGTTGTTGAAGGAGGAACGCACGGTTTGCACGACGCTACGATGTGCGCTTTCCAGTTGCTCACTGGCACCGACAAAGTTGTACTGCGCCTGTTTAACCTGCGAGTTAACCATCCCGCCCTGATAAATCGGTAGCGAGAAGCTCAGGCCAACTTTATTCTGGCCCATATTGCTGTCGTCATATTGGGCGCTGTTCGCACCACGGGTTTTCGAACCGCTATAAGATGTGTCAGAGATCCCGGTAGAAGCCGTTAAATCCAGAGTCGGTAAGTGACCGTCTTGTGCCTGACGAATTTGCTCACGGGCCAGGTCCTGGCTCAAACGTGCCTGCAACAGTGACAGGTTACGTTTTTCGGCTTCTTTCAGCAGAGCATTGACCGGCTGCGGCTTGTCAGTTTTGAAATTGTCGATATTTAACGCTGCCAGTTCCGGGTAGTAATTACCGGTAATCTGACGAAGTTGCTCTACAGCGTTATCGAGGTTATTACGTGCGGTAACTTCATTCGCCAGCACAGTATCGTACTGCGCACGGGCGTTCTGCACATCGGTGATCGCCACCAGGCCCACGTTAAAACGCTGAGTCGTTTGATCCAACTGACGATAGATCGCTTCTTTTTGTGCCTGAGTATAAGAAAGCACGTCAATCGCATTCAACACGTTGAAATAGGCTGTAGCCGTGTTGAGGATCAGCGTTTGCTGATCGGTCTGGTAAGTGACGTCCTGAATACCGGCTGCTTTTTCCTGCAACGTTAACGCACGCCATTTCGACATATCAAAAATGGATTGAGTTAACTGCAGGGAAGCACTGGTCGCGTTAGAGTTAATGCCGTTCGCATCACGGTAGCCATTGCTGTAGGTATAATCGGCACCTAAACCCAGTTGCGGGAGTAAAGGGCTACGCGCTTCATTAATTTTTTCGAATGCAGCGTCACGATCGGCGGCAGACTTACGCAATTCTGGGTTGCTCAGGCGTGCTTGCTGATAAACTTGCATCAGGTTCTCGGCCTGGCTTAAAGCACTGAACCCCGACAGGCTCAGGCCGATAAGGATGGGGAGCAATTTCTTCATTTGCATTCCTTGTGGTGAAGCAGTATTTAGCGCTGATCAAATTGTAAAATTATTGCGGATTCTAGCAGAACCCGCCACCGCAAAAGGTTGGCGTTAAGTGCCATCGGGCGTTAATGTGCATCAATTTAACACATGACTGCTCAAACAGCAGTCAAACGTCGCTGAAATTCACATTTTATTCACTATTAGTGCCAGGACATTAACCATGCTTAAGCCAGACAGTCAGCCCGTAACTTTTGGCAAAAATGATGTAGAAATTATTGCACGAGAAACGCTTTATCGCGGTTTTTTTTCATTAGATCTTTATAGATTTCGCCATCGTCTATTCAACGGGGAAATGAGTCAGGAAGTTCGCCGGGAAATTTTTGAGCGCGGTCATGCTGCAGTCTTGCTACCCTTTGACCCTGTCCGCGATGAAGTTGTGTTAGTTGAGCAGATACGAATTGCGGCATACGACACCAGCGAAACGCCGTGGTTACTGGAAATGGTTGCCGGGATGATTGAAGAAGGCGAAAGCGTGGAAGATGTTGCCCGCCGGGAAGCAATAGAAGAAGCGGGGCTGGAAGTTAAACGCACCAAACCGGTGTTAAGCTTTTTAGCAAGCCCCGGCGGCACCAGCGAGCGCTCATCTATTATGGTGGGGGAAGTGGACGCCACGACCGCCAGTGGGATACACGGTCTGGCAGATGAAAACGAAGATATTCGTGTTCATGTGGTAAGCCGGGAACAGGCATACCAGTGGGTAGAAGAGGGGAAAATCGACAACGCAGCGTCTGTCATCGCTTTGCAATGGTTGCAGCTGCATCATCAAGAGTTAAAAAACGAGTGGAAATAATGAAGCGTTACACACCTGACTTTCCTGAAATGATGCGTCTTTGCGAGACTAACTTTTCGCAATTACGCCGTTTGTTGCCGCGCAACGACGCACCCGGTGAAACAGTAAGCTATCAGGTGGCAAACGCACAATATCGGCTAACGATTGTTGAATCGACCCGATACACTACGCTGGTGACAATAGAACAGACTGCGCCAGCAATCAGTTACTGGAGTCTTCCGTCAATGACGGTGCGTCTGTATCATGATGCGATGGTGGCTGAAGTGTGTTCGAGTCAGCAGATTTTTCGCTTCAAAGCGCGGTATGATTATCCCAATAAAAAGTTGCATCAACGCGACGAAAAGCATCAAATTAATCAGTTTTTAGCGGATTGGCTAAGATACTGTTTAGCACATGGAGCGATGGCGATTCCGGTTTATTAGCGTCGTGAAACCTAAGGACACCATTTGGAAAGCCTGTTAACCCTTCCTTTGGCTGGTGAGGCCACTGTAAGGATCTTACAAATTACCGATACTCACCTGTTTGCGCAGAAGCACGAAACCCTGTTGGGGGTGAATACCTGGGAAAGCTATCAGGCCGTGCTGGAGGCGATTCATGCTCAACAGCATGAATACGATCTGATCGTTGCAACAGGTGATTTGGCGCAGGATCAAACCTCTGCGGCCTATCAGCACTTTGCTGAAGGCATCGCAAGCTTCCGTGCGCCTTGCGTTTGGTTGCCCGGCAACCATGATTTTCAACCCGCGATGTACAGCGCGTTACAGGATGCAGGTATCTCTCCGGCGAAGCGCGTATTTATTGGTGAACATTGGCAAATCCTGTTGCTTGATAGCCAGGTATTTGGCGTGCCGCATGGCGAACTGAGTGATTTCCAGCTTGAATGGCTGGAGAAAAAACTCGCAGATGCCCCGCAGCGTCACACATTACTGCTGTTACATCACCATCCATTGCCTGCGGGTTGTAGCTGGCTTGATCAGCATAGCCTGCGTAATGCGGGCGAGTTAGATAACGTGTTGGCGAATTTTCCCCACGTCAAATACCTGCTATGCGGCCATATCCATCAGGAACTGGATCTCGACTGGAATGGTCGTCGTCTGCTGGCAACGCCATCAACCTGCGTACAGTTCAAACCGCACTGCTCCAACTTTACCCTGGACACCATTGCGCCGGGCTGGCGTACACTGGAATTGCACGCTGATGGTACGTTGACTACGCAGGTGCATCGTTTGTCAGATACCCGCTTTCAACCTGATACCGCTTCAGAAGGCTACTGATGTCTACGCTTCTTTATTTACACGGTTTCAACAGTTCGCCGCGTTCTGCGAAAGCGAGCTTGTTGAAAAACTGGCTGGCGGAACATCACCCTGACGTAGAGATGATTATTCCGCAGCTGCCGCCATATCCTTCCGATGCAGCTGAACTGCTGGAGTCAATCGTTCTGGAGCATGGCGGCGATTCGCTGGGGATCGTCGGTTCCTCTTTAGGCGGATATTATGCGACCTGGTTGTCGCAATGTTTTATGCTACCGGCAGTGGTGGTAAACCCGGCAGTTAAGCCGTTTGAGCTGCTGACCGACTACCTTGGTCAAAACGAGAACCCCTACACGGGGCAGCAATATGTGCTAGAGTCACGCCATATTTACGATCTTAAAGTCATGCAGATTGACCCGCTGGAGGCGCCAGATTTGATCTGGCTACTGCAACAGACGGGAGATGAAGTGCTGGATTACCGCCAGGCAGTTGCGTATTACGCCTCCTGCCGCCAGACGGTGATTGAAGGCGGTAACCACGCATTCACGGGCTTCGAAGATTATTTCAACCCGATCGTCGATTTTCTTGGACTGCATAATTTCTGACGATCAACTCGAATTGCTAACTTAAACCATGACGCAAACTTATAACGCTGATGCCATTGAGGTACTCACCGGGCTTGAGCCGGTACGCCGCCGCCCGGGGATGTATACCGATACCACTCGCCCAAACCATTTAGGGCAAGAAGTTATTGATAACAGTGTGGATGAAGCACTGGCGGGTCACGCAAAACGCGTGGACGTAATTTTACATGCTGACCAGTCGTTAGAAGTTATTGACGATGGTCGTGGGATGCCGGTGGATATTCACCCGGAAGAGGGTGTGCCGGCGGTCGAATTGATTCTCTGCCGTCTGCACGCGGGCGGTAAGTTTTCTAACAAAAACTACCAGTTCTCCGGTGGTCTTCACGGCGTGGGGATCTCGGTGGTTAACGCCCTGTCGAAGCGCGTAGAAGTCAACGTGCGCCGCGATGGTCAGGTCTACAACATCGCGTTTGAGAACGGCGAAAAGGTGCAGGATCTGCAAGTTGTTGGCACCTGTGGTAAACGCAATACCGGCACCAGCGTGCACTTCTGGCCGGATGAGACCTTCTTTGACAGCCCACGCTTTTCTGTTTCGCGCCTGACACATGTCCTGAAAGCCAAAGCGGTGCTCTGCCCTGGTGTTGAGATCACCTTTAAAGATGAAATCAACAACACCGAACAACGCTGGTGCTATCAGGACGGCCTGAATGACTACCTGGCGGAAGCGGTAAATGGCTTACCGACACTGCCGGAAAAACCGTTTATTGGTAATTTTTCGGGTGAAACGGAAGCCGTGGACTGGGCATTGTTATGGTTGCCGGAAGGCGGAGAACTGCTGACAGAAAGCTACGTCAACCTGATCCCCACCATGCAGGGCGGTACCCATGTTAATGGTTTGCGTCAGGGCCTTCTGGATGCGATGCGTGAGTTTTGTGAATACCGCAATATCCTGCCGCGTGGTGTGAAGTTGTCGGCGGAAGACATCTGGGATCGCTGCGCTTACGTGCTATCAGTGAAAATGCAGGACCCGCAGTTTGCCGGGCAAACCAAAGAACGTCTCTCGTCACGTCAATGTGCCGCGTTTGTTTCTGGTGTGGTGAAAGATGCCTTCAGTTTGTGGCTAAACCAGAATGTGCAGGCGGCTGAGCTGTTGGCAGAAATGGCGATCTCCAGCGCCCAGCGTCGTATGCGTGCGGCGAAGAAGGTTGTGCGTAAAAAGCTGACCAGCGGCCCGGCACTGCCTGGCAAACTGGCTGACTGTACTGCGCAGGATCTTAATCGTACCGAACTGTTCCTCGTCGAAGGTGACTCCGCAGGCGGATCTGCCAAGCAGGCGCGCGATCGTGAATATCAGGCGATCATGCCGTTGAAAGGTAAGATCCTTAACACCTGGGAAGTCTCTTCTGATGAAGTGCTTGCTTCGCAGGAAGTGCACGATATTTCGGTAGCGATCGGTATCGATCCTGATAGTGACGATCTCAGCCAGCTGCGTTACGGTAAGATCTGTATCCTCGCGGATGCGGACTCCGATGGTCTACACATTGCCACGCTGCTTTGCGCACTGTTTGTAAAACACTTCCGCACGTTGGTGAAACACGGTCACGTTTACGTTGCTCTGCCACCGCTCTACCGTATTGACCTTGGAAAAGAGGTTTATTACGCGCTGACAGAAGAAGAGAAAGAGGGCGTGCTCGAGCAATTAAAACGCAAGAAAGGCAAGCCGAACGTTCAGCGTTTTAAAGGTCTGGGGGAAATGAACCCGATGCAATTGCGCGAAACCACGCTTGATCCGAATACTCGCCGTCTGGTGCAGTTGACTATCGATGATGAAGATGATCAGCGTACTGACGCGATGATGGATATGTTGCTGGCGAAGAAACGTTCAGAAGATCGTCGCAACTGGTTACAGGAAAAAGGCGACATGGCGGAGATTGAAGTTTAAAGAAAAGATCATTGCCCGGTCAGAGTGGCCGGGCAAAGCGATCAGGATTAAATCCCGGACTGCAAAATACGAATATTGGTTTCCAGTACGTCACCTTTTACGGCTTCGTTGTACGCCTTCATATGCGGGGTTTGCAGATGCGCCTCAAGATGGGCAACGCTTTCCCACTGCTCAATCATTACGATGGAATCTGGTGCGACAGTCTGAAAACTAACGCCTGCCGCATGATCCACCATCGGCGCATAACCGTGACAACCTTCTTCCTGCAATACCACTGGAACGATTTTTGCGAACTGGTCCAGTACAGCCTGGCGATGATGTTGGCCAGGACGAGTACGGATTTCAGCAATTACTGTAAACATGGTTAACTCCTTCTTAATCCAGGCTCTTAGTTAAGCAAAAATTTCCGTAAGATGCTTGCGATATTCTTCTACGTAGCGTGGAACATCAGGCATTTTAATCACGTCATTGGCGATAAATGTCGGCAGCGGCTCCATACCCAGGAATTGGTTAGCTTTATGGAACGGCAGATACACGCCGTCAACGCCGACGCCGTGGAAGAATTGGTCTTTCTCTGTGAAGGCTTCCATTGGTGCGTTCCAGGTCAGGGAAAGCATATATTTTTTGCCCTGCACCAGGCCGCCGGAGCCGTATTTTTTCGACGGATCTTTACGAGTACGACCATCGCTGGCATACAGCGTGCCGTGACCTTCGGTGAACACATCATCGATATATTTCTTCACCGTCCACGGTGCGCCCATCCACCAGCCTGGCATCTGCCAGATCACCACATCAGCCCAGAGAAAGTTTTGTACTTCGGCTTTTACATCGTAGTCGCTCTCGGCGCGAACGATGCGGACATCATGTCCGAGGTCGCGCAGCGTGCCATCCGCGACTTCGGTCAGGGTGTCATTCAGTTGACCATTGGAGTGAGCGAATTTCTTCGCCCCATTGATAATTAAAATATTGCTCATTTTTTATCCTCGAAAGAAACGTTTGAGGATCATATTACGCCAGCTGGCGCGTCGGTAAAATTGGCAAAATGTGCAAAGTCTTTTGCAGATTTGGCAAAAATCTCAAGTTTTCCAACTCACCTTCGCTTCAAACCCACCCTGTTCCGCATTACCAAAAGTGACCTGAAGGCCGTGCAGTCTGGCGATCCGGCGGACAATCGAAAGCCCCAGCCCACTGCCGGTAGCTGTTTGTCCAGGTGGGCGATAAAAGCGTTCACCAATATGCTCCAGTGCTTCCTCTGACACGCCGGGACCGTTGTCTTTCACCGTAAAACTGTGCGTATTGAGAGTGACTTCCACCATGCTACCCGGTGGGCTATAGCGAACCGCGTTATCCAGCAAATTTCGTACCAGCAGGCTGAGCAGCAGAGGCTGCCCCGTTCGTATGATGCCCTGAGCGTTGAGTGCCAGACGTACATCAATTTGTGCCTGTTGAGCAGTATGGTAAATATCCATTACTGCTGATTGCAGCAGGTCATCAAAAGAGATTTCTGCTACATCCTGAAGATTGTCCAGTGAGTCCAGACGAGAAAGCGTTAACAACTGATCCACCAAACGAGTTGCACGCTCGATCCCTTCATGCAGCTGCATCAGCGCTTTGTCTCGGACTTGCGGATCGTCCACGGAAAGTTGCGCCACTTCGGTTTGCACTTTTAGCGCTGTTAAAGGGCTACGCAGTTCATGGGCGGCATCGGATGTAAATCGTCGCTCGCGTACCATAACAGTATGTATACGAGCAAAAAGTTGGTTTAGTGAGTCAACCAGGGGACGTACTTCCCATGGTACACCGGTTGTGTCGAGTGGTTGGGCAGACTCCGGGTCACGCAAACGCAGAGCCGCAGCTAATTTTTGTAGTGGTTTCAGCTCACGACCGAGGGCAAACAGTAATATAAGCAGCATTAATGGCAGGGCCACCAGCCACGGTACTAATTGCGCCAGCACAATCCCCAGTGCCATCTCTTCCCGATATTCCCACTCCTGACCCACCACAATGCGGTATTTTCCGTCAGCAGAAGTCAGCCAGATAAAACGCCAGCTATCGTCATCGTTCGTCAATTGTCCATCATCAAAGCCTTCCCGATGATAGCTGTAGGGAATGTATCGCCCATTGTCACCATCATTCATCACCATTTTTCCGTCACGGGTGAAAACAGCGAAAGCCAGCACATCGTCATCAATATGACCATGTTTGAATTTTTTGGGTGTTTGTGCGATACGCTCGGAAGCGCGTAGTTCATTGATATCTAATGCGATAAGCCGTTTTGCAAACAGCATTTGTTGGGTATCAAATAGCTCGTCAACGTTATCAGCGGTCAGCTTCCAGGCAATAAAGCCAGAAACAAGCCAGGTCATGGAAGCCAGAATTAAAAAAATAAGTGTCAGCCTGATGCGCAGGCTAAGGCGTTGTGTGAATTTCATGCCTCACCTAACGTGTAACCAATACCATGAACAGTGCGGATAAACCCGCTGCCGAGTTTACGCCGCAGGTGATGAATATGGACTTCTACGGCATTACTGGTCACTTCTTCATCCCAGGTATAGAGTTTTTCTTCAATCAATTTACGTGGCAGTACCCTTCCGACGTTACGCATCAACAGTTCCAGCAGGGCAAATTCTTTCGGCTTCAGGGGGAGTGGTTCGCCTGCAAGCGTTGCAACCCTTTTACCCGGGTCGAGAATGACCTTTCCGTGGTGCAGTTCATTGCTGGCCTGGCCGCTGGCTCGACGGATCAGGGCTTCCAGTCGAGCGGCGACTTCAATCAGCGCAAAAGGCTTGCATAAATAGTCATCAGCTCCCAGACGCAGACCTTCAACCCGTTCAGCCAGCGCATCCCGAGCGGTGAGAATCAGTACCGGTTCCCGTTTACCGTTTTCCCGCCACTCCCGCAGAATATCGCGCCCATCTATACCCGGTAAGGTTAGATCAAGAATGACTGCGTCATAGGGGGCACTATAAAGCGCCTCTTTGCCCTCGCGCCCCCCGGTAAACCAGTCAACACTGAATCCCATTTTAATTAAGCCCGTTTTAATGCCGTCGCCAATCAAACGATCGTCTTCGATAAGTAAAATTCGCATCGCTACTCCCGCACCAAACTTCAATGGCACCAAGTAAAACGCCTTGTAACGCCAGCTGTACAGCAAAAAATTTTCTTTTTTCCCCTTAAGATGTTGTTAAGGACTATCTTATTTAATGGTTGGAAAGCGATATCAAAGGGAGAAAGTAAGATGAAGAAACTGGCAGCACTTTTCACCGTGATGGCGCTATGCTCTGCGCCTGTTCTGGCCGCTGAACAGGGCGGTTTTTCTGGCCCGTCAACAACGAAAAGCCAGACCGGTGGTTTTGTGGGTCCTGACGGCAGCGTAACAACGGTAGAAGCCGCAAAATCTATGCGTGATGATACCTGGGTGACGCTTCGCGGTAATATCGTAGAGCGTATATCTGATGATCTCTATCTGTTCAAAGATAATACCGGCACGATTAATGTCGATATCGACCATAAACGCTGGAATGGCGTAACAGTCACTCCGCAAGATAAAGTCGAGATTCGGGGCGAGGTTGATAAAGACTGGAACTCCGTCGAAATTGACGTTAAGCAAATCAGTAAATTTGATAAATAAACCCAGCCAGGGCCGCCATCGCGGCCCTTTTCTTTGTGACTCAACGCGGCAGATAAGGTACTATCGGCGGCAATATTGCCTCTTAAACAGCGGGCTTTTGAGTTGAGGAATCACAATTAATGAGCGATATGGCAGAGCGCCTTGCGCTGCATGAATTCACGGAAAACGCCTATCTGAATTACTCCATGTACGTCATCATGGACAGGGCGTTGCCTTTCATTGGTGATGGTTTGAAACCTGTTCAGCGTCGTATTGTTTATGCGATGTCAGAACTGGGGCTGAATGCCAGCGCCAAATTTAAAAAATCTGCCCGTACTGTCGGTGACGTTCTGGGTAAATACCATCCGCATGGCGACAGTGCCTGCTATGAAGCGATGGTATTAATGGCACAACCTTTCTCTTACCGTTATCCACTGGTTGACGGTCAGGGAAACTGGGGGGCACCAGACGATCCGAAATCTTTCGCGGCAATGCGTTATACCGAATCTCGTCTGTCGAAATATTCTGAACTGCTGCTCAGTGAACTGGGGCAGGGTACCGCAGACTGGGTGCCAAACTTCGATGGCACGTTGCAGGAACCGAAAATGTTGCCTGCGCGCCTGCCGAATATTCTGTTGAACGGTACTACCGGTATTGCGGTGGGGATGGCGACAGATATTCCGCCGCATAACCTGCGCGAAGTGGCAAAAGCAGCAATCACTTTGATTGAAGAGCCTAAAACCACGCTCGAACAGCTGCTGGATATCGTCCAGGGACCGGATTATCCCACAGAGGCGGAGATCATTACCTCGCGTGCAGAGATCCGCAAAATCTACGAAAACGGTCGTGGTTCGGTGCGTATGCGTGCAGTCTGGAAGAAAGAAGATGGTGCGGTGGTGATTACTGCATTGCCCCATCAGGTTTCTGGTGCACGAGTGCTGGAACAGATCGCCGCGCAAATGCGTAACAAAAAGCTGCCGATGGTAGATGATCTGCGCGACGAGTCAGATCACGAAAACCCGACCCGTTTGGTGATTGTGCCGCGCTCCAACCGTGTAGATATGGAGCAGGTCATGAATCACCTGTTTGCCACTACGGATCTGGAAAAAAGCTATCGCATCAACCTGAATATGATTGGCCTGGATGGTCGCCCGGCGGTGAAAAACCTGCTGGAGATCCTCACCGAATGGCTGGCTTTCCGTCGCGATACTGTGCGTCGTCGCCTGAATTATCGTCTGGAGAAAGTGCTTAAACGCCTGCATATCCTTGAAGGTTTGCTGGTGGCGTTTCTCAATATCGACGAAGTCATTGAGATCATTCGTAACGAAGATGAACCTAAACCGGCACTCATGTCGCGTTTTGGGCTGACTGAAACTCAGGCGGAAGCGATCCTCGAACTGAAATTGCGTCATCTTGCCAAACTGGAAGAGATGAAAATTCGCGGTGAGCAGAGCGAGCTGGAAAAAGAACGCGACCAGCTGCAGGGTATTCTGGCTTCCGAACGCAAAATGAACACTCTGTTGAAAAAAGAGTTACAGGCCGATGCTGACGCCTATGGCGATGATCGTCGTTCACCGTTGCATGAGCGTGAAGAAGCAAAAGCAATGAGCGAGCACGATATGCTGCCGTCTGAACCGGTAACGATTGTGTTGTCACAGATGGGCTGGGTGCGTAGCGCTAAGGGGCACGATATTGATGCTCCAGGCTTGAGCTACAAAGCAGGTGACAGCTACAAAGCGGCAGTGAAAGGTAAGAGCAACCAACCGGTGGTGTTTGTTGACTCAACCGGACGTAGCTACGCCATTGATCCGATCACACTACCTTCCGCCCGTGGTCAGGGTGAACCCGTAACCGGTAAACTGACACTCCCCCCTGGCGCGACTATTGATCACATGCTGATGGAAAGCGACGATCAAAAACTGCTGATGGCTTCAGATGCTGGTTACGGCTTCGTTTGCACCTTTAATGATCTGGTGGCGCGTAACCGCACCGGCAAGGCAATGATTACATTGCCAGAAAATGCGCGCGTTATGCCTCCGCTTGTCATTAGAAGTGAAACTGACATGCTTCTGGCAATTACTCACGCAGGCCGTATGCTGATGTTCCCGGTTAGTGACTTACCGCAGTTGTCGAAAGGGAAGGGGAATAAGATCATCAATATTCCATCTGCGGAAGCGGCGCGTGGGGAAGATGGCCTGGCACATCTTTACGTCATGCCACCACAAAGCACGCTGACTATTCATGTTGGCAAACGCAAAATCAAACTGCGCCCGGAAGAGTTGCAGAAAGTGACAGGTGAGCGTGGTCGTCGTGGTACGCTCATGCGTGGTTTGCAGCGTATTGACCGCATTGAAATTGATTCGCCTCGTCAGGCCAGTAGCGGCGACAGCGAAGAGTAAGTACAACGCCGCTGATTTAGTAAACCCTGTCAGTTTGCAGAGGCAGGGTACTGATCAGCGGCGTAAGCATCTTTCCAGTCTGGGGTTACCACAACCTGTCCAGACAGGATGAACAAGAAAAATTCCCTTGAAACCGTTGTTTATTCATGCGTTGCGATTAACAATACGCTTTTCGTAGAGCCATTTAACAATGCCCTAACCTGATTTCAGGTGACGTAGAATGCCAGGCTCTTAGGCCTTCAGAGGTTGTTATGCTATATATTTTTCGTCTTATTATTACCGTAATTTACAGTATTCTGGTTTGTGTATTTGGTTCAATTTATTGCCTTTTCAGCCCGCGCAATCCGAAGCACGTCGCCACTTTCGGTCATATGTTTGGTCGCCTTGCCCCTTTATTTGGTCTGAAAGTGGAGTGCCGTAAACCTGCAGACGCAGAGAATTACGGTAATGCCATCTACATTGCTAACCATCAGAATAATTACGACATGGTCACGGCATCGAATATCGTGCAGCCGCCTACCGTCACTGTTGGTAAAAAAAGTTTGCTGTGGATCCCTTTCTTTGGGCAGCTCTACTGGTTAACCGGTAACTTGCTGATTGATCGCAACAACCGCGCCAAAGCGCACGGCACGATTGCAGAAGTCGTGAATCACTTTAAAAAACGCCGTATTTCAATCTGGATGTTCCCGGAAGGTACACGTAGCCGTGGACGTGGTTTGCTGCCATTTAAAACTGGCGCGTTTCATGCCGCAATTGCCGCCGGTGTACCGATTATTCCCGTGTGTATTTCGACAACTTCGAATAAGATTAATCTTAACCGACTGAATAACGGTTTAGTTATCGTTGAGATGCTACCGCCAGTGGATGTCAGCCAGTATGGGAAAGATCAGGTTCGTGAACTGGCGGCTTACTGCCGTTCACTGATGGAACAAAAGATTGCTGAACTCGACAAAGAAGTTGCGGAACGAGAAGCATCCGGCAAGATCTAATTTATCATTTTGTTTTTGCAGGAAAAGATTTTCTGCTGTTACTTTAGCCAGTTTCACATGGAGCTTATATGTCACTCAGTCGGCGTCAGTTCATTCAGGCATCGGGGATCGCACTCTGTGCAGGGGCGGTTCCGCTGAGGGCAAATGCTGCCGGGCAGCAACAGCCATTACCTGTGCCTCCGTTGCTGGAATCCCGCCGTGGACAGCCACTTTTCTTGACTCTACAACGCACGCACTGGTCCTTTATGCAAGGAACTCGCGCGGCCGTTTGGGGGATTAATGGTCGCTATCTTGGGCCGACTATTCGTGTCTGGAAAGGCGACGACGTTAAACTGATTTACAGCAACCGCCTGGCGGAAAATGTCTCCATGACCATTGCCGGGTTACAGGTGCCGGGGCCACTGATGGGCGGCCCGGCGCGCATGATGTCGCCAAACGCAGATTGGGCGCCAGTACTACCGATTCGTCAGAGCGCCGCAACGTTGTGGTATCACGCCAACACACCTAACCGTACCGCGCAGCAGGTCTATAACGGTCTTGCTGGAATGTGGTTGGTAGAAGATGAAGTCAGTAAATCGCTGCCGATTCCTAATCATTATGGTGTCGATGACTTCCCGGTGATTATCCAGGATAAACGGCTGGATAACTTTGGTTCGCCGGAGTATAGCGAGCCTGGAAGTGGTGGATTTGTTGGCGATACCTTGCTGGTCAATGGCGTACAAAGCCCGTACGTTGAAGTATCACGTGGCTGGGTACGTCTGCGTTTACTGAATGCATCCAACTCACGTCGCTATCAGTTGCAGATGAGCGATGGACGTAACTTGCATGTAATTTCCGGCGACCAGGGATTTCTCCCTGCCCCGGTTTCGGTGAAGCAGCTCTCGCTGGCACCTGGTGAGCGTCGCGAAATCCTGGTGGATATGACCAATGGTGAAGAGGTGTCGATTACCTGTGGTGAAGCAGCAAGTATCGTGGACCGTATTCGTGGTTTCTTCGAGCCTTCAAGCATTCTGGTTTCTACGCTGGTGTTAACGCTGCGTCCGACGGGCTTGTTACCGCTGGTGACTGACACCTTACCGATGCGCCTGTTACCGACCGGGATCCTCACAGGTGCACCAATTCGTAGTCGTGATATCAGTCTTGGTGATGATCCGGGTATCAACGGTCAGCTGTGGGATGTTAATCGCATTGATATCACTGCTCAGCAAGGTTCATGGGAGCGTTGGACAGTTCGCGCCGATATGCCGCAGGCATTCCATATTGAAGGGGTTTCATTCTTAATCCGCAACGTTAACGGCGCCATGCCGTTCCCGGAAGATCGCGGCTGGAAAGATACCGTCTGGGTAGACGGCCAGGTGGAACTGTTGGTCTATTATGGGCAGCCTTCCTGGGCGCATTTCCCGTTCTACTTTAATAGCCAAACGCTGGAGATGGCCGATCGAGGTTCGATCGGGCAGCTGTTGGTGAATCCCGCGCCTTAATAAGATTTATCGGACAAGGATGTCGGCTGCTTTAATATCAGCCATAAATTGAAATGGATAAGTATTCTTCATGCTGGCAATACTTCTTTAATTAGAACTGATGTAGTTAATTGGCTGCATGTAATGGCCAATGAGTCATAGAACCTGAGCAACACAATAATCAAGGTAGGCCAGGCAATACACCCGGCCCACTTTGAACACTCAACATTGCTCTCAAGTTGAAAATAATCCTGGCAACATCAGACTAAGTTGTGGGAAATAACAAATTATTGCCATTACCACAAACAACGCCAGAAACATCGGCATTAATGGTTTAATTGCCCTGTCGATACTGACCTTACCAATGCTGCAACCCACAAACAGAATGGTGCCGACAGGGGGAGTGCAAAGGCCAATAGTTAAATTGAAAACCATAATAATGCCGAAGTGGATGGGATCTATCCCCAGATGCTGAGCGATCGGCAGGAAAATAGGCGTAAATATCAGGATCGCCGGTGTGATATCCATAAAGGTACCGACAATCAACAGAATGATATTAATAATAAGAAGAATGACCCATTTGTTATCCGAAACGCTGGTAATCAGTTCGTTGATCAACTCAGGAACATCAGCATTCGTCATGGCCCATGACATCCCCATTGAACAGCCTACCAGCAACAAAACAATTGAACTGGTTACTACGGAGTCTAACAGGATGTCATTGAGTTTCTTGATGGTGATTTCACGGTATATCATTGCCAGGACTAAACTATAAATTACCGCAATTGCCGATGCTTCCGTGGGCGTGAATACTCCTGCGATAATACCGCCAATAATGATAAAAATAAGCATCAGGCTGGGAATTGATTCGCGGAATACGTGTAAAAACTGACGAAAATTGATGCGTTCGGCTACTGGATAATGGTTCCGTCGTGCATAAAGTGCAGCCACAAACATTAAAGCAGCAGCGGTGAGAATGCCTGGCAGATATCCGGCTAAGAACAATGCTGCAACAGAAGTACCTCCACTGGCGAGGGAATAGACAATCAACACATTGCTCGGTGGGATCATCAGGCCAATAGGTGCAGAGGCAATATTAACCGCCGCAGAGAACGCCGGATCATAGCCCTCTTTTTCCTGCAGAGGTGACATAATCCCACCTACCGCTGCGGCTGACGCAACGGCTGAACCTGAAATCGCACCAAACAATGTATTCGCGAGGATATTACAATGAGCCAGTGAGCCAGGAAGACGCCCAACTAATGCTTGTGCCAGGTTAACCAGTCGTCGGGCGATGCCACCGGTATTCATAATGTTTCCGGCTAATACGAAGAAGGGAATGGCTAATAGCGTAAAGCCGTCCAGTCCCACTGTCATCTTTTGCGAAATCACAGAAATGGCGGCATCAGGTGGTAATGCAGTAATAATTGATAACAGTGAAGAAAGGCCAATAGCAAAAGTGATGGGCACACCTATTGCCAGCATGACGGCAAAACTGCCAAATAAAATTAAGACGGGGTAGAAATATTCAAAGTCCATACTTCCCTCGTTAATGATAATTCCGTTTGCGATAGTTGTCAATAATATTCATTACTGAATACCAGACCAGAATCAGTCCACTGACAGGCATAACCCAATAAACTTTGTCCATCGGCCATTTTAATACTGGAGAGATTTGTCCAACATGTTGTGCTTTTTCAACAACAATATTCCCACCATAGATCATGAAAATAACCGCAAAGGTCGTAATAATAATTTGGATAAAACTGTCAAGCGTCAGAACTGATGCAGCCGGAAGTTTTTGAGCCAACAAATCAATGGCCAGATGTTTTTTTAACCCCGCTGTATATACACCGCCAAGTAAAATCATCCACATAAATAAAATCTGGGTGAACTCATCCAGCACAGTGCTGGGAGCGTTAAAAATAAAACGTGCAATAACTTGCCAGGTTACGCAGAACACCATAATGGCGAGAATAATGCAGCAACATCCGGCAAGGATCTTATTAAGAATATGAGTGAGTGTTCGCATAAGTTTTCCATGAAAGGGCAGGAATTACCTGCCCATTAGGGTTACATACTTTCTACTTGCTCAAGGTTTTTGGCGGATTGTGCATCTTTCGCCTTGAATTCATCGTATAACGGTTTGACGCGTTCTTTGAAAGCGGATTTATCAACATCAACAACTGTTGCGTTCATCCCTTTCATTTTGTCGTAGGCTTCTTTTTCAGCCGCAGGCCAGATGACGTCCTTCATCTGCATCATGGACTCATCGGCTGCTTTTAATAATGCCGTGCGCTCTTTATCACCAAGTTTATTCAACACATTGGTGCTGATAATTAACACATCAGGTACCATGGTGTGTTCATCACGTGAATAGATTTTTGCGACTTCGGCGTGACGCATATCGGAATAAACTACGGTACTGTTTTCTCCGCCATCAACCACACCTTGCTGAAGTGCGGTGTAGAGTTCGCCCTGTGCCATAGGAGTGGCGACACCACCAAGTGCTTTCATCATTGCAATAGCACTGGGGCTTTGTTGAACCCTGATTTTCATTCCTGCTAAATCTTCAGGTTTTGTAATCGGTTTATTGGCGTAAAAACTTCTCGCACCGCCGTCATAATACGTAATACCAACAAAACCTTTGCTCTCTGATGACTTAAGTATTTTTTTACCTAAATCACTTTGCAGAACACGATAATAGTGATCACGGTCGCGGAATAAGAACGGCAGACTGAAAAGGCTGTAATCCGGGGCAAAAGACTCCAGTGATGCGGCATTAACTTTTACCATCTGTAATGCACCAGAATTCATTAACTCCAGTGATTCACGCTCATTACCTAATGTCGCATTTGGGTAAATGCGAATAACTAATTCACCATTAGAATACTCTTTGGTTTTATCCGCTAAATAGCTTAATGCTTTATGGACAGCATGGCTTTTACCCTGATTATGACTCAGTTTTAATGTTGTTTTCGCCAGTGTGGTATTGGAAATTAATAAACAACTGGTTAACAACATAAGCGATGCCGTCAGAGGACGAAGTGCTTTCATATCCTGCTCCTGGTTAATATAACAGAAACGATAAATACAGCGCTTTTCTATCGTTATAATAAAAAGTAGTAATTAATTCTCTGCCAGATAATGGAATATTCCTGCCGGAACCGGAATACCTTCCTGCTGGCATTTTTCTTTGTAGTGCATTTGCGGATCGTTCGGTGCTAACACTTTTTCGACACCGGGAACTGGTTTAATGGCATGCAGTTCCGTGACCATTTGCGCCATGGTTTTTGCAAAAACAGGATTGCCGAGCTTTTTCGGATCGATGGCAATAACCAAACTTGCCAGCTTACGCATCTTGTCATAATCACCATACATGCGAACAATATGGTTACCAAAATTCGCATTCATCAGCACGCCAGTCAGTGCATCAATAGCCAGCGCAATGCCTGAACCTTTGTGTTGGCCGAAAGGTAGCAGGTTTTCAATCTTATGCGGATCAGTGGTGCCATAACCGTCTTTATCTATCGCCAGCCCTTCACCAATATGTTTTCCGGTTTCCTTTGCATGAAGTATTTTGCCGAAAGCCGTGGCACTGGTCGCCATATCAACAATCATCGGATGGCTGTTTTCCACCGGGAAACCAAAGGCGATGGGGTTAGTACCCAAAAAGCGCTCGGCGCCGCCATGGGGAGCCACGCAGGTATCGGTTTGCGTCATTACGATAGCAACCAACCCTTTGTTGGTGACCATCTCTGCAAAATAAGATAACGCGCCACAGTGAGACGTATTTTTAACGCTAACAAAACCGAGACCCTCTTCCTGGGCCAGTTTAATAGCGTGCTCAGTGGCGCTAATTAATGCCGAATGCCCCATTCCGTCGTCAGAGTCGAGAATTGCCACTGACGGTGAAATTTGCTCAATGCTAAACTGCGGGGCTTTATTTAACCCTCCGGCAGCAAGGCGGGTGCAATAATGTTCAACACGCATAACTCCATGTGAATGCACACCTGTAATATCGGCATGTACTAAAACATCTGTCACCTGTTGTGCAGTGTCAGGATCCAGCCCGGCGGTATGTAATTTGTGGTGCACCAGTGATTTTAAATTATCTTCACTGACATAAACAGTTGTCATATTTGTTCCCTTAAAAAGTGATCACACCCTTGACCATATTTTTATTTTCTACAACGTTACGTTGGTAATCTTCGCCAACACTAAAGAAATCGAACTCCTGGTTTTTCATTAAATTTTCGTGAATTTTATTGCTGCGCATCAGTTCAATCACCAACGCAAAATCTTCCCGTGTGGCATTGCGGCTGCTGAGTAAAGTTGTCTCTTTTTTATGGAAGGTCGGATCGTCAATAACGAGTTCACCAATATACAAACCGATGAAAACAATTTTGCCGCCATGACGAATAAGATTTACATCCTGACTCATTGAAGCTTTATTTCCCGTCGCATCCAGTACTACGCAAGCCAGTTCACCTCCAAAGGCCTCACGAAGCGCGACAATAAAATCTTCCTGTGTGGGATCGAAGGCATTAATAGCCAGATGATCCACAACGTGCTGGCGACGTTGACAATCAATATCAGCAACAACAACATGCGCCCCTTTAGCCCTGGCGATGGCTGCGGTAGCCAGACCGATTGGCCCGGCGCCAATCACCAGTACGTTTTGTTCAGCCTTGATCTCAGCCCGACGAACGGCATGTGCACCAATGGCGAAACATTCAACCAATGCTCCGGCGCTGTCGCTTACCTCGTCAGGGAGCGGCACAAGGTTGTCTTCACGTACCGCAAGGTATTCACTAAAACCCCCATCCTGATGCACGCCATACAGCGAAACACGTTCGCAGCAGTTCGTTTTCTCTTCCCGACAGGCTGCGCACTCGCCACATGGAATGCATGGGATGACGGAATAGCGCTGGCCTGGCTGTGCTGTTTGGCACTGACTGCCTCGCGAAACCGCTTCGGCGCATATTTCATGACCTAATACACGTGGGTAGCTAAAAAAAGGCTGTCTGCCGGCAAAAGCGTGAATATCAGTACCACAAATACCCACAGCTTTGATTTTTAACAGCACTTCATTATCTGCTGATGTGGGAATATCCTTTTCCACATATTCCATAACGCCAGGCTGCTGACAAATTAATGTTTTCATTTCTGCTCATCCGATAATAATTGGCTGATGGTGGCCTTGATGCCTTTGTTTTTTATATTCGCAAATGCGATTTTTATTTCATTTATAAATGGCTGATGGTTGCTTAAATCACCAAATATGGCGCTAAGGTGCAGTAATGCGAGCGCCTGTTGCCATGCGTCTTGTTGTTCCTTTATTAGCGCCTGAAATTGTTCATTCATTGGATCAGCGACAGACTGGCTTTTCTCAACAGCTTCAATGACATAATGCAACCAACCAGCCACGAGCAGTGACAGAACAGCATTGTTTTGTTTTTGCTGATGCAATTTCAGCCAGGGAGTCAGCGCTCGCTGGGGAAGCTTTTGCGAACCATCCATAGCAATTTGCCCGGTACGGTGTGCAACATTACGGTTGCTAAAGCGTTCAATTAACAGGTCGGCGTATTCCTGGGCGTCGATATTTAAGTCTGGATTAAGTGTTCGGGCTTGTTCATTAATCATCAGCTGGCGGGTAATGGAACGAAAATCAGCGTCTTCCATGCATTGCCAGATAAATTCATAGCCAGCCAGTGAGCCGTTATAGGCCAGAAATGAATGGCTACCGTTTAACATGCGTAACTTCATTTCTTCATAAGGCTGAACATTGCTGACAAACATCGCGCCTGCTTTATCCCATTCCGGTCGCCCATGCACAAAATTATCTTCAATCACCCACTGGCGAAATGATTCGCAGACAATCCCGCAGGGATCGGCATAACCGGTTTTAGTTTCCAGTAAGGCGAATTGCGATTCGGTCATTGCCGGAACAATACGATCTACCATCGTGCCTGGAAATGAGACATTTTCTTCGATCCACTGAGCCAGGGGCTGGTCCAGTTGTCGGGCAAAACCGAGAACGGCATTTCGCGTCAGATGCCCATTGTCTGGCAAGTTGTCACAGGAGAGCACGCTAAAAGCGGCGAGTCCTGCCGCTTTACGTTGTTGCAAAGCACAGACGATCAAGCCAATAGCCGACTGAGGCGCATCCGGGTTTTGTAGATCGTGTTTGATTAATCCATTGGTGAGATCAAGTGATCGCGTTTGCGAATCGAGACAATAGCCTTTCTCGGTGATGGTTAATGAAACGATTGTTACCTGAGGTTCAGTCAATTTCTGAATTGCTGCGGTAATGCCATCCACGGGGGTGTGAATACCGCCAGTCACCGAACGCACAAGGCGTGAGGTAGATTGCGATGCAGATGTTTCCACAACCGAAAACAGCCCATTTTGCGCATTTAAGTTTTCAATCAGTTGAGCATCACCAAAAAGGTTGATCTCAAAGATCCCCCAGCGGGTGTCCGAAAGCTGATTAGTGAGATCCATGTAGACAGCCTGGTGTCCGCGATGAAAAGCGCCAAAACCAATATGGACAATATCTGCCTGTAACTCGTCCCGAGGCCAGGTGGTTACCTGATCATAGTGGGCGACAGCGATACTTTCGTTCCCTGACATTATGCTCTTACTCCTGGTAGCTGGTGTGTATAGACCAATTTACATAATTCACTAGACCAAAGACAGAGAGATGCATCACGCTTGCAGAGAAAGGCAAAAGTACGAAACAGAACAACAAGGCATTATTTATATCTGTATCAATGAGTTATATGAATAAAATGAAAGGAAAGTTTTTTAGAGGTCAGTTTTTGGGATAATTGCCGCTAATCTAAGATATCTGATGATAATCGATTTATTAGACCAATTGAGAAGAGAGCGTGTACCAGTGGAGGGTGCAACGCAGAGCCAGCGTCATTTTTCACGCCAGCTCTGGACTAATGAAGGTTAACGAGCGAAGAAAAAGTCATCAAAATCGCTGATGGAAGCGTCTTGTTTGAAGATTTTGATCAGTTCATTTTTGCTGTTTTCCAGATGTCTCCAGGACGCTTCCCTGGCGAGCTCTGAATCTTTCTGTTGCAGAGCCAGGAAAATAGCCCGGTGATCTTCCAGCCATTGCAGACGCAAATGCTTTTCATGCAGGTACTTGTAGTTAAGTTTCTTCCAGCGGGGGTTTTCTGTACGTACCGCCCGCCATAATTCAGCGGCTTGTTTGATGAGTACCCGATTTTGCGTTGCTTCGGCAATAATGCTATGAAAACGATGATCCAGTTCTTCAAATTTATCGCTTTCCGCAGCGATAGCCTTTTCCTGTAATCCAATGATTTTCTTCAACTCTTGTAACTCGTTAAAGCTGATCTGGCTGGCAGCAAAACCGGTAATATTGCTCTCAATTACCTGACGTGCCTGTAACAGTTCAAACGGGCCAATTTCTGAATAAGGCATCAATGATTTCTGATTGAGCTTATCGGTGGAATCAACAAAGAAGATCCCTGACCCTTGCTTCACATTCAGCACGCCTTTCAGTTCCAGCATAATGATGGCTTCACGAATGGTAGTTCGGCTGGTATTAAACCGCTCGCTCAGTTCACGTTCTGAAGGTAGGCGCTCTCCGGCTTTAAATACGCCTGAATACAGCAACTCCTCAATCTGTAGACCAATATCGTAATAGCGGCGCTTTGTAATAACCTGTTCCATACCTAGCCTTACTGTGGGTGTCCTCGGATAGCCGATCATCGTGCAACATGACTTGAGCGTTGCTGATCGGCATAAATAGTAGCGGCAGTTGCCACGATACCGCTAGCCTTAAATGTGTTTGCTATGGCTGAGCTGTGAAAAACGCTCACCAGGGTATTTCGTAACCTTTCATCAACACCACTTCATTTCCGCGCGCGATACAGCGTATAATCCCCGGCCTTTGATTATTTTTTTACCATTTCTGGAAGCAAAATGAGCTCTATCTCCTTGATCCAACCGGATCGCGATCTGTTCTCCTGGCCGCAGTACTGGGCCGCCTGTTTTGGACCGGCACCGTTTTTGCCGATGTCACGTGAAGAGATGGATCAACTTGGCTGGGATAGCTGCGACATCATTTTGGTAACAGGTGATGCATATGTTGATCACCCAAGCTTCGGGATGGCGATTTGCGGTCGTATGCTGGAAGCGCAGGGCTTTCGTGTCGGGATCATCGCCCAGCCAGACTGGAGCAGCAAAGACGATTTCATGCGTCTGGGTAAACCGAATCTGTTTTTCGGTGTTACCGCAGGCAACATGGACTCGATGATCAACCGCTATACTGCCGATCGCCGTTTACGTCATGACGATGCCTACACGCCGGATAACGTCGCGGGTAAGCGACCGGATCGCGCCACACTGGTTTATACCCAGCGTTGTAAAGAGGCGTGGAAAGATGTGCCGGTGATCCTCGGCGGTATTGAGGCTAGTTTGCGTCGTACCGCACATTATGATTACTGGTCCGATACCGTACGCCGTTCAGTGCTGGTGGATTCTAAGGCCGACATGCTGATGTTCGGTAACGGTGAGCGTCCGCTGGTGGAAGTGGCGCATCGTCTGGCGATGGGCGAGCCGATTAGTGAAATCCGTGATGTGCGTAATACCGCGATTATCGTGAAAGAGGCGCTGCCTGGCTGGAGCGGCGTGGATTCTACCCGTCTTGATACCCCTGGGAAAATCGACCCAATCCCGCATCCGTATGGCGAAGATTTGCCGTGCGCGGATAACAAACCAGTGGCCCCGAAAAAGCAGGAAGCGAAAGCCGTAACCGTGCAGCCACCGCGCCCGAAACCGTGGGAAAAAACTTACGTATTGCTGCCTTCTTTCGAGAAAGTGAAGGGCGATAAAGTCCTGTACGCTCATGCTTCACGTATTCTGCACCACGAAACCAACCCCGGCTGCGCGCGTGCGCTAATGCAAAAACATGGCGACCGCTATGTATGGATCAACCCGCCTGCCATCCCGCTTTCTACCGAAGAGATGGACAGCGTCTTTGCGCTGCCGTACAAGCGCGTGCCGCATCCGGCTTACGGTAATGCCCGAATTCCGGCTTACGAAATGATTCGTTTCTCGGTCAACATTATGCGTGGCTGCTTTGGCGGCTGTTCTTTCTGTTCTATTACCGAGCATGAAGGGCGCATCATTCAGAGCCGTTCGGAAGATTCGATCATCAACGAGATTGAAGCGATCCGCGACACCGTACCGGGCTTTACGGGCGTGATTTCCGATCTCGGCGGCCCAACTGCCAACATGTATATGTTGCGCTGCAAATCGCCGCGTGCCGAGCAGACTTGCCGCCGTTTGTCGTGCGTTTACCCGGATATTTGTCCGCATATGGACACTAACCATGAACCGACGATCAACCTCTATCGCCGTGCGCGTGATCTGAAAGGCATTAAAAAGATCTTGATTGCCTCTGGTGTGCGTTATGACATCGCCGTAGAAGATCCGCGCTATATCAAAGAGCTGGCGACTCATCACGTTGGCGGTTATCTGAAGATTGCCCCGGAACATACCGAAGAAGGGCCGTTGTCGAAGATGATGAAGCCGGGCATGGGCAGCTATGACCGCTTTAAAGAGCTGTTCGATACCTACTCGAAACAGGCAGGTAAAGAGCAATATCTGATCCCGTATTTCATCTCGGCACACCCCGGTACGCGTGATGAAGATATGGTGAATCTGGCGCTGTGGCTGAAAAAACATCGCTTCCGTCTCGACCAGGTACAGAACTTCTACCCGTCGCCGTTGGCTAACTCAACCACCATGTATTACACCGGGAAAAACCCGCTGGCGAAGATCGGTTATAAGAGTGAAGACGTCTTCGTGCCGAAGGGTGACAAGCAGCGTCGTTTGCATAAAGCGTTGCTGCGTTACCACGATCCGGCAAACTGGCCGTTAATTCGCCAGGCGCTGGAAGCGATGGGTAAAAAGCATCTGATTGGCAGCCGTCGTGATTGTTTAGTGCCTGCGCCAACCATTGAAGAGATGCGTGAAGCGCGTCGCCAGAACCGCAATACCCGTCCGGCGTTGACTAAACATACGCCGATGGCGACCCAGCGTCAGACGCCAGCTACGGCAAAGAAAGCGTCGTCTACGCAGTCTCGTCCGGTGAATGCTGGTGCGAAGAAACGCCCTAAAGTAGCGACAGGTCGTTAATTAACTATTCCCGGTAGCAGAAATGTTACCGGGAATACAAATTTAGTTTTTTAGTAGTCTGAATACATACGCAAGCAGCGCAAGCAATCGAAATAGTCCTGGGCATCAAGACGGGTATTTGCTCGGTTGGCTTCAGATTTTGCCGCGTAGATTTGCGGGCGTAACGCTTTAATATCCTGCTCAAGCCTGGTGATTTTGGTATTTAGCAGTTGAACATTGGTGGCAAGTTGATTAACTTTCGCTTCATTGACACAGCCACTAAGCAGGCTGCTGAGTAATAGTATCGATCCTATAGTGAAAATCTTTTTCATTTATTGTTCCCTCATAATCCATTTTTTTGATGAATCTATTTATTGCAGTATTAAATACGGTTTAAAACTGTTTTCTCCACAGATAGAAAAAACGGTTTAATTTGCCATAAATAGACTTAATACAAACCTAACATTTTCCACCAGGCCAGGCCGACCGTAATAAACACCGCCTGGTTAAATAAACTAATAACAAAGCCGGTACGCCACCATACACCTGTTGGTACATACCCTGCACCAAACAGAATCGGACCCCGGGCATGGGTGTATTGCGTCAATGAGCAATAAAGGCTGCTGGTAAATGCCAGCATCAGTGCCATGGGGGCCGCCGGAATATTAAGATGTAGCCCTACACCGAGGAAGACTGCATACAGTGCGGCAATCTGCGCGTTACCGCTGGCGAAGAAATAATGGGTATAGAAATATGCCGCATTGAGTAGTAATAAAATCACGACCCAACTGGTGCCCCCCATTGCACTGCCAATTGTGTCACCTATCAGGTTACCAAACCAGGTGGTGAAACCGAGTTTTTTCAATTGGTTGGCCATCATCAACAGCGCGGCAAACCAGATTAAAGTATCCCATGCGCCTTTTTCGCTTTTGACATCTTCCCAACTGAGAACGCCACTCAGTAGTAAAATTGACAGGCCAACAAACGACGCGGTAGTAGCATCAACTTTCAGTACATCGCCAAAAATCCACAACACCAGCAGGACGCCAACCGTTGCCAACATCAGCCACTCACCACGCGACATCCCACCCATTTGCGCCAACTCTTTACGAGCGATATCAGGAGCATCTGGGGTATGTTTTATCTCAGGGCGCGTCAGCCAGTAAACCAAAAGCGGGACGATCAACAACGAAACCACACATGGCAGTAGCGCCGCCATAAACCAGCTTCCCCAGGTTAACGTTACTCCGGCATTTGCTGCCAGTTTTACCGCCAACAGGTTGCCAGTGTAACCAGTCATAAACAGCGCCGCGGTGACATCGTTGACGTTACCAATACAGGTGACCAGGAAGGTGCCAATTTTACTGCGCGATTCATCATCCGGGCGTGAGTCGAAGCTGCGAGCCAGCGAATCGGCAATAGGGTAAATGACACCACCACAGCGTGCAGTATTGCTGGGCATAGCAGGGGAGAGAATCAGGTCGGCAAATGCCAGACCATACGCCAGCCCCAGCGTTCGTTTGCCTAACAAACGGATCATTTGTAACGCGATACGCCGCCCTAATCCGGTTTTAATAAAGCCTCTGGCAATCATAAATGCCACGACAATCAGCCAGATAAGCGAACTGTTTAATTCGCTCAGAGCGGTAGCAATAGCTTTGCTGGGAGTGGTATCGCCTGCAGCATAGGCAAGAGCAAAGACGGTAATACCGATAATGCCTACAGCGCCGATGGGGAGAACTTTTGCCACAATCGATGCAATGGTTGCGACAAAAATAATGGCGGAATGCCAGGCCGGTGCGCTAAGGCCGGAAGGCGGGGAAATTTGCCACAATCCTCCAGAAATAAGAACAATAATAATTAATGGGAGCCATTTGACGCCCTGAGGATTTTTTTCCGCCACAGTCAGTACCTATAATTAATATGAATATAAATTCATTAAATATAATAACCGTGAGTAATTATCTGGTTATTTGCCGGTAATGCTGCACGTGTGTTCGGAAAAAATACACTGACGTTCAGGAGCTAATTGTTTCTTAATATTTCGAAAGTAAAGCCCGGCAGGAATACCGGGCGTGGAGAGGAATTAACCGCCAAAATTGTCCGGATCTGGACCGAGGCGTTTGCCCTTATCGAGTTTGGCAATTTCACCTAATTCGTCTTTATCGAGACGGAAATCCCAGACATTAAAGTTTTCCGCGATACGTGAAGGCGTAACCGATTTGGGAATAACGACAAGGCCATTATCCAGATGCCAGCGAATAACAATTTGCGCCGGCGTCTTGCCATATTTATCGGCCAGATCGCGAATAATTTTCTGATCAAATACACCTTCACCGCCCTGGGCTAATGGGCTCCATGATTCAGTTTGAATTTGGTGAGTGGCATTCCAGGCGTGCAGCTGACGTTGCTGCATTAATGGATGGAGTTCGATCTGATTAATGACAGGAGTTACACCGGTTTCGTCGATCAGTCGTTGCAGGTGGTTGATCTGGAAATTGCAGACGCCGATACTTTTGATCAGCCCCTCTTTTTGCAAGTCGATCATCCCCTTCCAGGCTTCAACATAATGATCGATAGCGGGTACAGGCCAGTGCATCAGCCAGAGATCGAGGTAATCCAGTTGCAGTTTTTCCAGACTTTCCAGTAGTGCTTCACGTGGACGCTTCTGATCGTCATTCCACAACTTGGTGGTAATAAAGAGAGATTCTCTGGGGATACCGGCACTTTTAAGTGCTTTGCCGACGCCTTCTTCATTTTTATACGCAGTCGCGGTATCGATTGATCGATAGCCCACTTCCAGCGCTTTATGAATAGCCGTAATGACTTCCTCGTTGCTCGCCTTCCAGACACCCAGGCCCAGTTGTGGCATTACATTACCGTCCCGTAGCTTGATAACGGTTGGATTAGCCATGCGTTCCTCCTTAGAGTGAACTCGCCGAAGCGGACTTCGGCGAGGTGGTGTGACTTAAGTCTGGACGATATGCCCAAAAACGAAAGTCAAAGGCAGAAAAACCTTACCGGGCGGCCTCGTAAATGCGACGGCTAACATCAAGCGTAATATCATGATGTTCACCCAGTTTAGTCATGCCATGTTCTTCCAGTTTTTTCAGTAATGCCGGGATAGAGCTACCGTCCAGGCCGTAGTCGGAAAGGTGTGTTGGTACGCCCATTTGCTCGAAGAAATGACGTGTGGCGGCGATGGCAGCATCGATACGTTCGTCGTCACTACCTTCAGTGATATTCCACACGCGCTCGGCGTATTGCAGCAGTTTCTCGCGCTTGGTATCGCGTTTTTCATTCCACAAAGCCGGTAATACGATCGCCAGAGTTTGTGCGTGATCCAGCCCATGCATTGCTGTCAATTCGTGGCCCAGCATATGTGTTGCCCAGTCCTGCGGCACGCCTGCGCCAATCAGCCCATTCAGCGCCTGAGTTGCCGCCCACATCACATTGGCACGCACATCATAATTTTCTGGCTCTTTCAGCGCTTTCGGACCTTCTTCGATAAGCGTCAGCAAAATACCTTCTGCGAAACGATCCTGAATTTTGCCATCCACCGGATAAGTCACGTATTGCTCAACAGTATGTACGAAGGCATCAACCACGCCGTTAGCTACCTGACGTGGCGGCAGGGTGTAGGTATAAACCGGATCAAGCACGGCAAATACTGGCTGAACATGAGAGGAGTGAAATGCCTGTTTGTCGCCAGTGGTTTTCCGCGAGATAACCGCGCCAGCGTTAGACTCTGAACCGGTAGCTGGCAGGGTTAATACACTGCCCATCGGAATAGCGCTTTTGATCTCCTTGCCGCCCGTTTCCAGAATGTGCCACGGATCAATGTCGTCAGGGTAATGAGCGGCGGCAGCAATAAATTTGGTGCCATCAAGAACTGAACCACCGCCTACGGCCAGCAGGAAGGTGACATTTTCTTCACGTACCAACTTAACGGCTTTCATCAGTGTTTCATAAGACGGGTTAGGTTCGATCCCACCGAACTCCAGTACATCCATGCCTTTAAGTGCATCCAGTACCTGGTCCAGAACTCCCGTTTTCTTCACACTACCGCCGCCGTAAGTAATTAATACGCGAGCGCCCTGGGGAATTTGGTTGCGAAGACCCGCGATAGCGCCTTTGCCAAACAGAATACGGGTTGGGGTGTGCAGATTAAAATTATTCATTACTCGCTCCCTTATGTGGGTAAAAAGAGGGCAGGCATCACGCTGCCTGATAGTGAACATTGTGGTAGTGAGAGGCACTCCTCTCAATGCTCATTTCTGCCAATGTCTTGCCCATTTCTCCAGAGCGCTGGAGAAATGCAATAAATTTGCGCACAATCAAAACGTCATAAAATGCCGAGAAAATCATGTGCTATGAACCGGGAAGAGATCTGCTTACAGCTTACAGAAAAAATTAATTCACTGAAAAATAACGTTAATATTCCGAAAGAGAGTGTGCCTGGCGTGCGTCTGATTTATGGCACTACGCCCGGTATGCGCACACCTGTGATGTATGATCCTGGTATCATTTTTCTCTTTTCCGGTCATAAAATCGGATATATCAATGAGCGCGTGTTTCGTTACGACGCCAATGAATACCTGTTGTTGACCGTACCGCTTCCCTTCGAATGTGAAACTTTTGCCACGCCTGAAGTGCCGCTGGCAGGCATTCGCCTGGATGTCGATGTTCTGCAATTACAGGAACTGCTAATGGATATCGGTGAAGACGAGCAGTTTCAGCCTGCGATGGCAGCCAGTGGTATTAACTCTGCAACCTTGTCTGATGAAATCTTATGTGCCGCAGAGCGCTTATTAGATGTAATGGAACGACCGCTGGATGCCCGAATACTTGGTAAGCAGATTATTCGCGAGATCCTCTATCACGTGTTGACCGGACCTCGGGGAGGAGCACTGCTGGCACTGGTGAGTCGCCAGACACATTTCAGTTTGATTAGCCGTGTCCTTAAGCGTATCGAAAATAAATACACTGAAAACCTGAGTGTTGAGCAGTTGGCTGCGGAAGCAAACATGAGCGTCTCGGCCTTTCATCATAATTTTAAGTCGGTCACCAGTACTTCGCCGCTGCAATATCTGAAAAGTTATCGACTGCATAAAGCCCGGATGATGATTATTCACGACGGGATGAAAGCCAGTGCGGCGGCGATGCGTGTTGGCTATGAAAGTGCTTCGCAGTTTAGCCGCGAGTTTAAACGCTATTTTGGTGTGACGCCGGGAGAAGATGCGGCAAGAATGCGGACGATACAAGGGAGTTAGCCTGTACCCGCACAAATGTCGGGTACAGGCTACATACTCAGGAGTTGCAGTATTTCTTTTTGATAACCACAAACAGCGTGCCTAACAAACCCGCAGTCAGCAGGGCAATCGGCAGGATCATCAGGAAGGTCATGACCTGATCTTCATGGCGTTTTACAAACGGGATCATGCTCAGGGCATAGCCAAAGCTGGTCACTACAGTGACCCATAACAGACCACTCAGCCAGTTGAAAAACTGAAAACGGTTGTTGGGTAAGCCAGAAATTCCCGCCATGGTGGGTAACAAGGTACGAACAAACGCGAGAAACCGTCCGGCGAGGAGGGCCAGCAAACCGTGGCGATCAAACATGCAAGTGGCACGTTGGTGGTATTTGTCTGGAAGCTGCGCCAGCCAACCTTTCACCGTTTTGGTATTTCCCAGCCAGCGCCCCTGAATATAGCTCAGCCAACAACCCAGACTTGCAGCCGTCGTTAAAATCGCCAGAGTCGGAATAAAATCCATTACTCCTTGCGCTATCAGCGCACCTGCCAGTAACAACAGGCTATCGCCTGGTAAAAACGAGGCCGGTAACAGGCCGTTTTCTAAAAACAGCGTGGCAAACATGACAAAGTAAACAACGTTAACGATATGAGGATCGGCAAGTGCCGCAAAATCGTGTTGCCAGAGCGCAGCGATAATATCTTGAATAACAGCCATGGACTTTCCTGTGGAACAGCATTTCAGCCTTTAACTGCCTATTGTACTCCTGATTCGCCCGTGACGCCTTGATCACGGGCGCAACAATTTAAGACTTTTCACAATTAAATGTCTGCAAATTTGTCCAAAACTGGCAACGTTACACAATTCGCGCAAAACCGGCGTCCAGATCGGCAATCAAATCATCGACATCTTCCAGACCAATATGCAGGCGAATCAAGGTCCCGCTAAAATCGATCTCGCCTTGTGGGCGAATGGAGGCGATATGTTCCGGTTGATTTGCCAGGATCAACGATTCATACCCGCCCCACGAATAGGCCATGCTGAATAAACTGAAGTTATCCAGATAGTTCGCCAGCTCTTCATCATTGAGTTTTTTCTTAAGCACAAAGGAAAATAGCCCGCTGCTGCCTGTAAAGTCTCGTTTCCAGAATTCGTAGCCTTTACTGCCAGGCAGAGCAGGGTGGTTAACTCGCGCTACTTGCGGATGCTCTGCCAGCCATTCAGCCACTTTCAGACTGCTTTCATGATGTTGACGCAGGCGAACACCCAAAGTGCGCAGGCCACGGCTGGTTATATAGGCGGTATCGGCATCGACCATCTGCCCCATCAGATAGGCATTCTCCCGCAGCTGCTCCCAGCAACGGGCATTGCATACGGCAGTACCAATCATCGCATCTGAATGCCCCACCAGATATTTGGTGGCTGCCTGAATGGAAACATCGATGCCAAAATCCAGCGCCTTAAACAGCACACCGGCCGCCCAGGTGTTATCGATCATAATGATGGCATCTGGCACCACACTGCGCACGGCGGCAACAATCGCCGGAACGTCGTGGACTTCCATGGTGATGGAGCCTGGCGATTCCAGAAACACGATTTTAGTGTTTGGCTGCACATGTTTAACGATATCTGCGCCAATCAGCGGATCAAACCACGATGTCGTTACGCCCAGTTTGCTGAGGATTTTGCTACAGAAATCCTGACTCGGTTCATAGGCGGTGTTGGTCATCAACACATGATCGCCCTGTTCGACAAAAGCAAGAATAGAATTAGCAACCGCCGCAGCCCCGCAGGGGAACAGCACGCAGCCTGCGCCACCTTCCAGTTCACACATCGCTTCTTGTAAGGAGAAATGGGTTAACGTTCCGCGCCGTCCATAGAACAACTCGCCATTGGCACGATTGCGCGTCGCGTGTTTTTTGGCTTCCACACTGTCAAAGACCAGCGAAGAAGCGCGCTGAATCACGCTATTTACTGCGCCGAGGGTATATTTTTTGCTGCGTCCTGCATTCACCAGTTGAGTATCAAGCTTTTTGTCCGCCATGTCGGGATTCCTGTTTTTATACGTCTGGATGTCTAAACTAGCATGAATGTTGCCGCGCGCATCCTGAAGAATTGGCATAAAGCAGAAAATTTTCGCAAATGGCGTGCTGGTGACTTTTTTACTGCGTAAACGCAAGGAAAAGAAAGCAAAGGTACGGCAGTATGCAAATAGTAATGAGAACGACTATCAATTCGACGTCGTTTTGATATTATTATGCGCAGATTTTGTGATTTGCGTCCTGGAGATACACAGTGGGTAATAATTTAATGCAGACGGACCTTTCCGTCTGGGGTATGTATCAGCACGCCGATATTGTCGTTAAGTGCGTGATGATTGGGCTTATTTTGGCGTCCGTAGTCACCTGGGCAATCTTCTTCACCAAGAGCGTGGAGTTCTTTAAACAGAAACGTCGCCTTAAGCGTGAACAGCAACTGCTGGCTGACGCTCGCTCATTAGATCAGGCCAGCGAAATCGCCGGTGATTTTGGTAAATACAGCTTAAGTTTGCAGCTGCTGAACGAAGCGCAAAACGAGCTGGAGCTTTCTGCGGGTAGTGATGATAACGATGGCATAAAAGAGCGTACCAGTTTCCGCCTGGAACGTAGCGTTGCCGCTGTTGGCCGGTATATGGGGCGTGGTAATGGCTTCCTGGCAACTATCGGGGCAATTTCACCGTTTGTCGGTTTGTTCGGTACGGTCTGGGGCATTATGAACAGCTTTATCGGTATCGCCCAAAGTCAGACAACCAACCTGGCCGTTGTTGCCCCTGGTATCGCAGAAGCACTGCTGGCGACCGCAATTGGTCTGGTGGCGGCAATTCCGGCGGTGGTTATCTATAACATTTTTGCCCGTCAGATTGCTGGTTTTAAAGCGATGCTGGGCGATGTTGCTGCGCAAGTATTGTTGCTGCAAAGCCGTGACCTGGACCTGGAAGCCAGCGCCGCTGCGCATCCGGTACGTGTTGCACAGAAATTACGCGTAGGGTAATACGCCATGGCAATGCATTTTAATGAAAATCTCGACGATAACGGTGAAATGCATGATATCAACGTGACGCCGTTTATCGACGTTATGTTGGTTTTGCTGATTATCTTTATGGTGGCGGCACCGTTAGCGACGGTAGATGTGAAGGTGAACTTGCCTGCTTCTACCAGCACGCCGCAGCCGCGCCCGGAAAAACCGGTTTATCTGTCGGTGAAGGCGGACAACTCGATGTTTATCGGTAACGATCCGGTCACCGATGAAACAATGATTACGGCGTTGAATGCGTTAACCGAAGGCAAGAAAGACACCACCATCTTTTTCCGTGCGGATAAAACCGTCGATTACGAGATGTTGATGAAGGTAATGGACACGCTGCATCAGGCGGGTTACCTGAAGATAGGTCTGGTTGGCGAAGAAACTGCCAAAGCGAAATAAAAATGATGCCCGGTTGCTTTTCACAACCGGGCATTTTTTTAGCCTAAATGCTCTCCGCCGCACACGCCGTGCACTTCTGCGGTGACATAGCTCGACTCCTGACTTGCCAGATAAACATATACAGGAGCCAGTTCTGCCGGTTGCCCCGCGCGTTTCATTGGCGTTTTCTGACCAAACTGCGGGATCTTATCCTGCGTTTGTCCGCCGGAAATTTGCAGTGCTGTCCAGATAGGGCCTGGCGCGACAATATTCACCCGAATACCTTTCTCCGCGACCTGTTTTGCCAGGCCACGGCTGTAGTTCAGAATCGCCGCTTTCGTTGCCGCATAGTCCAGTAAATGCGGGCTTGGCTGGTACGCCTGGATTGACGAAGTGGTGATGATACTGGCGCCTTTCGGCAGCAGGGGGATCGCTTCCTGGGTTAGCCAGAACAGCGCGAAAACGTTAATGGCAAAGGTCTTTTGAAACTGTTCGCTGGTGAGGTCTGCAATATCAGGAATGGCAACCTGTTTCCCGGCGACCAGCGCCATAATATCCAGCCCGCCTAACGCCTTCTGCGCTTCGTGAACCAGCGAACGGGCAAACTTCTCATCGCTTAAATCGCCCGGCAGCAGGACGGCTTTGCGTCCGCATTCTTCAATGATCTTTTTCACATCCTGAGCGTCTTCTTCTTCCACAGGAAGATAACTGATCGCCACGTCAGCGCCTTCACGCGCGTAAGCGATGGCGGCAGCACGACCGATTCCGGAATCGCCCCCTGTCACCAGTGCTTTACGATCTTTCAGGCGACCGCTACCAACATAGGTTTTCTCGCCGCAATCCGGCACTGGTGTCATCTTTGCCTGGATGCCTGGCGTCGGTTGTTTCTGTTTGGGGTATTCACCAGTGTAATACTGCGTGGTCGGGTCTTTTAAATGAGACATTGCTTTTCTCCCTTCAGGTTCAACGTCCTTTAAGGGTAGACGCTCTCGGTGCGTTGATAAGGGAACCAGGAAGATCCCTAAACCTCGGATTTATGCGACAAAGGTTTAACGGATATGTTTATTTGCTGTTGCGTGCTGTTTACTCAATTGCGATATACTGTTACCCGTTTTAACTACACGACAGGAATGTATGGAACGTTTTCTTGAAAATGCAATGTATGCTTCTCGCTGGCTGCTTGCCCCCGTGTACTTTGGCCTTTCGCTGGCGTTGGTTGCCCTGGCGCTGAAGTTCTTCCAGGAGATTATTCACGTACTACCGAATATCTTCTCGATGGCGGAATCTGATTTGATCCTCGTGTTGCTGTCGCTGGTGGATATGACGCTGGTTGGCGGTTTGCTGGTGATGGTGATGTTTTCCGGTTATGAGAATTTCGTCTCGCAGCTGGATATCTCCGAGAATAAAGAGAAGCTTAACTGGCTGGGGAAAATGGACGCAACGTCGCTAAAAAACAAAGTAGCAGCGTCGATTGTGGCGATCTCTTCCATTCACTTACTGCGCGTCTTTATGGATGCGAAAAATGTCCCTGATAACAAACTGATGTGGTACGTCATTATCCATCTGACGTTTGTGCTCTCTGCATTTGTGATGGGCTATCTTGACCGACTGACTCGTCATAATCACTGATCTGATTCGGGCGCGGTTCTCGCGCCCGTTATCAATACGTCATTTATCGGACGATGCCTGCCACAGATTCAGCTCGCCATCGGCTATATGCTGGTCAATCTGCGCTAACTCCTCAGTGCTAAACGTCAGATTATTTAGCGCCTCCACGTTCTCTTCCAGTTGCTCCGCACGGCTGGCACCAATCAATACCGACGTCACTCGCTCATCTTTCAGCAACCAGCTTAACGCCATTTGCGCCATCGACTGACCGCGCTGCTGTGCCATTTCATTTAATAACTGCAGGCTGTTGAGGTTGGCTTCGGTGAGCATTTTCGGTGTCAGGCCACGAACTTTATTCCCTTCACGATGCATCCGTGAATCTTCAGGAATACCGTTGAGATATTTGCCGGTCAGCAATCCCTGAGCCAGAGGAGTAAAGGCAATGCAGCCCACGCCGTTATTTTCCAGGGTATCCAGCAGGCCACTTTTATCTACCCAGCGGTTAAGTAAATTGTATGAAGGTTGATGAATTAACAGCGGAATTTTCCACTCACGCAGTAATTCGACCATTTTTTGCGTCCGCTCTGGCGAGTAAGAGGAGATCCCGACATAAAGCGCTTTACCGCTTTGTACCGCATGAGCCAGCGCAGAGGCGGTTTCTTCCATCGGCGTATTTTCATCGACGCGATGAGAGTAAAAGATATCGACATACTCCAGTCCCATACGCTTCAGGCTTTGGTCGAGGCTGGCGAGCAGGTATTTACGTGAGCCGCCAGAGCCGTACGGGCCGGGCCACATATCGTAGCCAGCTTTGGTAGAGATAATCAGTTCATCGCGATAAGCAGCAAAATCCTCGCGCAGCAGGCGACCAAAGTTCTCTTCTGCGCTTCCTGGAGGAGGCCCGTAGTTGTTGGCTAAATCAAAGTGTGTAATGCCTAAATCAAAAGCTTTTCGCAGAATCACGCGCTGTGATTCCAGCGCGTTAACGTGACCGAAATTGTGCCATAAACCGAGCGATAACGCGGGCAGGCGTAAACCGCTTTTTCCGCAATAGCGGTACTGCATCTGCCCGTAACGTTCGGGATTCGCTAACCAGACCATGACCTCTCCTTTCCACCGTTCAATTTCGAAACAATGTTTCCAGTCTAGCGATTTACCAGGGGATATCCCGTAGCATCGCTCACAGTGTGACGAAAAACTGGGCAAAAACACGCGCTTATGCTTTGCTTAAAAAAACAGCAATTGAGGAATGCAACGATGCCGCGTCTGACCGCCAAAGATTTCCCGCAGGAGCTGCTGGATTACTACGACTATTACGCTCACGGGAAAATTTCGAAACGTGAGTTCCTCAATATGGCAGCGAAGTATGCGGTGGGTGGGATGACGGCATTAGCATTGTTTGATTTGCTTCGACCAAATTACGTATGGGCGACCCAGGTGGAGTTTACCGACCCGGAAATTGTTGCTGAGTACATCACGTATCCTTCGCCAAATGGTCACGATGAAGTACGTGGTTATCTGGTGAAGCCCGCGAAGATGAGCGGCAAAACACCAGCCGTGGTGGTGGTGCATGAGAATCGTGGGCTGAATCCGTATATCGAAGACGTGGCGCGGCGAGTGGCGAAGGCGGGGTACATCGCCCTGGCACCAGACGGTTTAAGCTCAGTAGGTGGCTATCCTGGTAACGATGATAAAGGCCGCGAACTGCAACAGCAGGTTGATCCAACCAAACTGATGAATGATTTCTTTGCTGCGATCGAATTTATGCAACGCTATCCGCAAGCGACTGGCAAAGTGGCTATTACGGGATTTTGCTATGGCGGTGGTGTATCGAACGCGGCGGCTGTCGCGTATCCGGAACTGGCCTGCGCGGTGCCGTTTTATGGTCGTCAGATTGCTGCCGCCGATGTTCCGGCTATTAAAGCGCCAATATTGTTACATTATGCCGAACTGGATACGCGTATAAATGAAGGTTGGCCTGAGTATGAAAAAGCGCTTAAGGCGAATAATAAAATCTATCAAGCATATATCTACCCAGGTGTGAACCATGGTTTCCATAATGATTCTACCCCCCGATATGACCAGGCTGCGGCGGAATTAGCCTGGCAACGTACACTTGCATGGTTTAATAAGTACCTCTCTTGATAATTACATTATTTATTATTTGTTCAAGTGCGATTAAAAATAGCGTGCGATCGTTCATTTCTTTGCTTAATATATCGTTATATACATTGTTATATATCGGTTGGGAGCGAACAATGAATAATCATTTTGGCAAAGGATTGATGGCAGGGTTAAACGCGACTCATGCCGATAGTGCACAGAGTGTGGCGAAATTTTGTGCCGATTATAAGCGTGGATTCGTGCTGGGCTTTTCTCATCGGATGTATGAGAAAACGGGCGATCGGCAATTAAGCGCCTGGGAAGCGGGAATTTTAACCAAACGCTATGGATTAGATAAAGATATGGTGATGGACTTTTTCCGCGAGAATAACTCCAGTACGACTCTGCGCTTTTTCATGGCGGGCTATCGGCTGGAACATTGATCTGACTTAGGTATTTGTTCACTTAAATTACTTACACTAATAGTTCATCCCTTCGTTTTGTTATTCCTTCCCGGTATCATTGCACGGATAACCATAAGAAAAGTGTGGTAAATGGCGCATTGATCGCATTATGAAATTTGCGAAAGGTGCAAAATATAAGCCAGGTCTTTGCAATGGAATAACTATAAATGACTGGAGATAACACTCTCGATAATTCTCACGGCATTAACCGTCGTGATTTCATGAAGCTTTGTGCAGCATTGGCCGCCACCATGGGGTTAAGTAGCAAAGCCGCCGCAGAGATGGCGGAATCGGTCGCTAATCCACAGCGCCCACCAGTTATCTGGATTGGCGCGCAGGAGTGTACCGGTTGTACCGAGTCTCTGCTTCGTGCCACCCACCCGACGGTAGAAAATCTCGTGCTGGAGACTATTTCTCTGGAGTATCACGAAGTGCTTTCTGCTGCTTTCGGTCACCAGGTTGAAGAGAACAAACACAACGCACTTGAGAAGTACAAAGGGCAATACGTGTTGGTGGTTGATGGTTCCATCCCGCTAAAAGATAACGGTATTTACTGCATGGTTGCCGGTGAGCCGATTGTGGATCACATCCGCAAAGCGGCGGAAGGCGCAGCAGCCATTATCGCTATTGGTTCCTGCTCTGCGTGGGGCGGTGTTGCCGCAGCTGGAGTTAACCCAACTGGTGCTGTCAGCCTGCAAGAGGTTCTGCCGGGCAAAACCGTTATCAACATTCCAGGCTGCCCGCCGAACCCGCACAACTTCCTCGCGACTGTTGCGCACATCATCACTTACGGCAAACCGCCGAAACTGGATGACAAAAACCGTCCGACCTTCGCCTATGGTCGTCTGATTCACGAACACTGTGAACGTCGCCCGCACTTCGATGCTGGTCGCTTTGCGAAAGAGTTCGGCGACGAAGGCCACCGTGAAGGCTGGTGCCTGTACCATCTCGGCTGTAAAGGGCCGGAAACTTACGGCAACTGCTCAACGCTGCAATTCTGCGATGTTGGCGGTGTGTGGCCGGTGGCGATTGGTCACCCGTGCTATGGCTGTAATGAAGAAGGTATCGGCTTCCATAAAGGCATCCATCAGCTTGCCAACGTCGAAAATCAGACTCCGCGTTCACAGAAACCGGACGTTAACGCTAAAGAAGGCGGCAACGTCTCTGCGGGCGCTATCGGTTTGCTCGGCGGTGTGGTTGGGCTGGTTGCCGGTGTCAGCGTGATGGCGGTGCGTGAACTGGGTCGTCAGCAAAAGAAAGATAACGCTGACTCACGGGGAGAATAACCGTGAACAGACGTAATTTTATTAAAGCAGCCTCCTGCGGGGCATTGCTGACGGGCGCGTTGCCGTCTGTCAGTCATGCGGCTGCTGAAAACCGCCCGCCAATTCCGGGATCGCTGGGGATGTTGTACGACTCGACGCTGTGCGTAGGCTGCCAGGCTTGCGTCACTAAGTGTCAGGATATCAACTTCCCTGAACGTAACCCACAAGGGGAACAGACCTGGTCGAATAACGACAAACTGTCGCCGTACACCAATAACATTATCCAGGTGTGGACCAGCGGCACGGGAGTCAACAAAGACCAGGAAGAGAACGGCTATGCGTACATTAAGAAACAGTGTATGCACTGCGTCGATCCGAACTGTGTCTCAGTGTGCCCGGTTTCTGCGCTGAAAAAAGATCCGAAAACCGGCATTGTCCATTACGACAAAGATGTGTGCACCGGCTGCCGTTACTGCATGGTTGCCTGTCCGTACAACGTGCCGAAGTACGACTACAACAACCCGTTTGGTGCGCTGCATAAGTGTGAGCTTTGCAACCAGAAAGGTGTGGAACGTCTTGATAAAGGCGGTCTGCCTGGCTGCGTAGAAGTGTGCCCGGCGGGCGCGGTGATTTTTGGTACGCGTGAAGAGCTGATGGCGGAGGCGAAAAAACGTCTGGCGCTGAAGCCTGGCAGCGAATACCACTATCCGCGTCAGACGCTGAAATCTGGCGACACTTACCTGCATACGGTGCCGAAATATTATCCGCATCTGTACGGCGAGAAAGAGGGCGGCGGTACTCAGGTACTGGTACTGACGGGTTTGCCTTATGAAAATCTCGACCTGCCGAAACTGGACGATCTTTCTACTGGTGCGCGTTCCGAACATGTTCAACACACCCTGTATAAAGGCATGATGCTACCACTGGCTGTGCTGGCGGGCTTAACCGTGCTGGTTCGTCGCAACACCAAAAACGACCATCACGACGGAGGAGACGATCATGAGTCATGATCCACAACCGCTGGGCGGCAAAATCATCAGTAAACCGGTCATGATTTTTGGACCGTTAATCGTCATCTGTATGCTCCTGATTGTGAAGCGTCTGGTGTTCGGTCTGGGCTCTGTCTCTGACCTGAACGGCGGCTTCCCGTGGGGCGTGTGGATCGCGTTTGACCTGTTGATCGGCACCGGCTTCGCCTGTGGCGGCTGGGCGCTGGCGTGGGCGGTATACGTCTTTAACCGTGGGCAATACCATCCGCTGGTACGTCCGGCACTGTTGGCAAGTCTGTTTGGTTACTCACTGGGTGGCTTGTCGATCACTATCGACGTTGGTCGCTACTGGAACCTGCCGTACTTCTACATTCCGGGTCACTTCAACGTGAACTCGGTACTGTTCGAGACGGCGGTCTGTATGACTATCTACATCGGCGTGATGGCACTCGAGTTTGCTCCGGCACTGTTTGAACGTCTGGGTTGGAAAGTATCGCTCAAGCGTCTGAACAAGGTGATGTTCTTCATCATCGCGCTTGGTGCGCTGCTGCCAACTATGCACCAGTCTTCAATGGGGTCGCTGATGATCTCGGCGGGCTACAAAGTGCATCCGTTGTGGCAGAGCTATGAAATGTTACCGCTGTTCTCACTGCTGACGGCGTTCATCATGGGCTTCTCGATTGTCATTTTTGAAGGTTCGCTGGTACAGGCGGGTTTGCGTGGCAACGGTCCGGATGAAAAGAGCCTGTTCGTCAAACTGACCAACACCATCAGTGTGTTGCTGGCGATTTTCATCGTGCTGCGCTTTGGCGAGCTGATCTATCGCGACAAGCTGTCGTTAGCGTTTGCCGGTGACTTCTACTCCGTGATGTTCTGGATTGAAGTCCTGCTGATGCTCTTCCCGCTGGTCGTTCTGCGTGTGGCGAAGCTGCGTAATGATTCCCGCATGCTGTTCCTGTCGGCACTGAGCGCACTGTTAGGTTGTGCAACCTGGCGTCTGACCTATTCGCTGGTGGCATTCAACCCGGGCGGCGGTTACGCCTACTTCCCGACCTGGGAAGAACTGTTGATTTCTATTGGTTTTGTGGCTATTGAGATTTGCGCTTACATCGTACTCATTCGTCTACTGCCGATACTTCCTCCTTTAAAACAAAACGATCATAATCGTCATGAGGCGAGCAAAGCATGAGCCAGAGAATTACTATTGATCCGGTAACCCGTATTGAAGGGCATTTACGCATAGATTGCGAAATCGAAAATGGCGTCGTTTCGAAAGCATGGGCTTCCGGTACCATGTGGCGCGGCATGGAAGAGATCGTGAAAAACCGCGATCCGCGCGATGCATGGATGATTGTGCAACGTATCTGTGGCGTATGTACGACTACTCACGCGCTGTCTTCCGTTCGTGCGGCAGAGAGCGCGCTGAATATCGACGTTCCGGTTAACGCGCAATACATCCGTAACATCATTCTGGCTGCGCACACCACGCATGACCATATCGTTCATTTCTATCAGCTTTCAGCGCTGGACTGGGTGGACATCACTTCTGCACTGCAAGCTGACCCAACCAAAGCCTCGGAAATGCTGAAAGGCGTTTCGACCTGGCATCTGAACAGCCCGGAAGAGTTCACCAAAGTTCAGAACAAGATCAAAGATCTGGTTGCCAGCGGTCAGTTGGGTATTTTCGCCAATGGCTACTGGGGTCACCCGGCAATGAAACTGCCGCCGGAAGTGAACCTGATTGCGGTAGCGCACTACCTGCAAGCGCTGGAGTGCCAGCGTGACGCTAACCGCGTCGTGGCGCTGCTGGGCGGTAAAACGCCGCACATTCAGAACCTGGCGGTAGGTGGTGTCGCGAACCCGATCAACCTCGACGGTCTGGGTGTGCTGAACCTTGAGCGCCTGATGTACATCAAGTCTTTCATCGACAAACTGAGCGACTTTGTTGAGCAGGTTTACAAGGTTGATACCGCGGTTATCGCCGCGTTCTATCCGGAATGGCTGGAGCGTGGTAAAGGTGCGGTGAACTACCTGAGCGTGCCGGAATTCCCGACCGACAGCAAAAACGGTAGCTTCCTGTTCCCAGGCGGCTACATTGAGAATGCGGATCTGTCCTCGTATCGTCCGATCACTTCCCATTCCGATGAATATCTGATCAAAGGGATTCAGGAAAGTGCGAAGCACTCCTGGTATAAAGACGAAGCGCCGCAGGCACCGTGGGAAGGCACCACTATTCCGGCTTATGATGGTTGGTCTGACGACGGCAAATATTCCTGGGTGAAATCACCGACTTTCTACGGCAAAACGGTAGAAGTGGGGCCGCTGGCTAACATGCTGGTGAAACTGGCGGCAGGACGCGAGTCTACCCAGAACAAACTGAATGAAATCGTTGCGATTTATCAGAAACTGACTGGCAACACGCTGGAAGTGGCGCAGCTGCACTCCACGCTGGGCCGTATCATTGGTCGTACCGTTCACTGCTGCGAATTGCAGGATATCCTGCAAAACCAATACAGTGCGCTGATCACCAATATCGGCAAAGGCGATCACACCACCTTTGTGAAGCCGAACATTCCGGCTACAGGTGAGTTCAAAGGCGTTGGCTTCCTTGAAGCGCCGCGCGGTATGCTCTCTCACTGGATGGTGATTAAAGACGGTATCATCAGCAACTACCAGGCAGTTGTTCCATCAACCTGGAACTCTGGCCCGCGTAACTTCAATGATGACGTTGGTCCTTACGAGCAGTCGCTGGTGGGCACGCCGGTTGCCGATCCGAATAAACCGCTGGAAGTCGTGCGAACCATTCACTCCTTTGACCCGTGCATGGCCTGTGCGGTACACGTAGTGGATGCCGACGGCAACGAAGTGGTTTCAGTGAAGGTACTGTAATGCGTATTTTAGTCTTAGGGGTTGGCAATATTTTGCTGACCGATGAAGCCATCGGTGTGCGGATTGTCGAAGCATTAGAACAACGATACATTCTGCCGGATTATGTTGAGATCCTCGATGGCGGCACGGCGGGAATGGAGCTGCTTGGCGACATGGCAAATCGCGATCATCTGATTATCGCCGATGCCATTGTGTCGAAAAAGAACGCGCCGGGAACGATGATGATCCTGCGGGATGAAGAAGTTCCGGCGTTGTTTACCAACAAAATCTCTCCGCATCAGCTTGGCCTGGCCGACGTATTGTCGGCCCTGCGCTTCACCGGCGAGTTTCCGAAAAAACTGACCCTGGTCGGCGTGATCCCGGAATCGCTGGAGCCGCACATCGGTTTGACACCGACGGTCGAAGCGACGATTGAACCTGCGCTTGAGCAGGTTCTGGCTGCGCTGCGCGAATCAGGCGTGGAAGCCATCCCACGGGAGGCGACTCATGACTGAAGAGATAGCTGGTTTTCAGACCTCCCCGAAGGCGCAAATACAGGCAGCTTTTGAAGAAATTGCCCGGCGTTCGATGCACGATCTCTCTTTTCTGCATCCTTCAATGCCAGTGTATGTTTCTGACTTTACGCTGTTCGAAGGTCAGTGGACGGGGTGTGTAATCACCCCGTGGATGCTGAGTGCAGTTATCTTCCCCGGCCCGGATCAACTCTGGCCACTGCGCAAAGTCAGTGAAAAAATTGGTCTGCAACTGCCGTATGGCACCATGACCTTTACTGTTGGTGAACTGGACGGTGTTTCGCAATACCTCTCCTGCTCGCTGATGTCGCCGCTTTCGCATAGCATGTCGATTGAAGAGGGCCAACGGCTGACGGATGACTGCGCGCGGATGATCCTTTCGCTGCCGGTCACCAATCCGGATGTACCACACGCAGGGCGTCGTGCCCTGCTATTTGGCCGCAGGAGTGGTGAAAATGCATGAGTTGTCGCTTTGCCAGAGCGCCGTTGAAATTATCCAACGGCAGGCGGAGCAGCATGATGTTAAGCGCGTCACCGCCGTGTGGCTGGAAATTGGCGCGCTCTCCTGCGTTGAGGAGAGCGCTGTCCGTTTTAGTTTTGAAATTGTCTGCCAGGGAACGGTGGCCCAAGGGTGCGATTTACATATCGTCTATAAACCCGCCCAGGCCTGGTGCTGGGATTGCAGCCAGGTGGTGGAGATTCATCAGCACGATGCGCAGTGCCCGCTCTGTCATGGCGAGCGGTTGCGTGTCGATACCGGCGATTCGCTGATCGTCAAAAGTATTGAAGTTGAATAACCGGAGTTAACAATGTGTATTGGCGTTCCAGGCCAGGTGCTGGCTGTCGGTGAAGATATTCACCAGCTTGCGCAGGTTGAAGTATGTGGTATCAAGCGCGACGTGAATATCGCCCTGATTTGCGAAGGTAACCCTGCCGATCTGCTGGGCCAGTGGGTGCTGGTGCACGTCGGATTTGCCATGAGCATCATCGACGAAGACGAAGCCAAAGCCACATTAGACGCGCTGCGCCAAATGGATTACGACATTACCAGCGCGTGATGATAAAAGCCGGATGCGGCGTAAATGCTTTATCCGGCTACATAGCTATAAGCCTGCCAATGTTGCGACTTACCCCTGGCGCTTATCTTCCGTATTCGTCTCAAAATCACTGGCGTCATGGCGCTCATGCAACTGCTCGTTCAGCGGCCCGTTGGTGCGGTTAACAATACGCCCACGTTTCACTGCCGGACGTTCGCCCACTTCTTGCGCCCAGCGTTGCACGTGTTTATAACTGCCCGCATCAAGAAACTCTGCGGCATCATACACACCACCTAACACAACGTTGCCAAACCACGGCCAGATTGCCATATCCGCAATTGTGTACTCATCGCCCGCAACAAACTTATGCTGCGCCAGTTGCTTATCCAGCACGTCGAGCAGGCGCTTGGCTTCCATGGTAAAGCGGTTGATGGCGTATTCAATTTTCACCGGCGCGTAATGGTAAAAGTGACCAAAACCACCGCCGAGGAACGGCGCGGCACCCTGTAACCAGAACAGCCAGTTCAGCGTTTCGGTCCGTTTTGCCAGATCCTGCGGCAGGAAGTAGCCAAATTTCTCCGCCAGATAAAGCAGAATCGAGCCTGACTCAAACACGCGGAGTGGCGGATTATGAGTATGATCGCGCAGCGCCGGAATCTTCGAATTCGGGTTCACTTCGACAAAGCCGCTGGAGAATTGATCGCCATCGCTAATACGAATCAGCCAGGCGTCGTACTCTGCACCAGTAACGCCCAGCGCCAGCAGCTCTTCAAGCATAATTGTCACTTTCTGACCGTTTGGCGTGCCCAGAGAATAGAGCTGCAACGGGTGCTTGCCCACCGGCAGCGTTTTCTCATGCGTTGGACCAGAAACCGGGCGATTGATATTGGCGAACGCGCCGCCTGCGGATTTCTCCCACGTCCAGACTTTCGCGGGTTGATAAGTATTGTCTGCCATAATGACCTGCCTTGTGAGTGGTGGTGTTGAAGCAGTGTAGCAGTTCATTGCCTGCTGTCAGGTGGCAGATCAGGGCATTACATGCTGGCGATGCTCAGCAATATAATGCATTGGCGTTACGCCATAAAAAGATTTAAATACGGAAATAAAATAAGACGTACTGTTATAGCCGCACATTTGTGATATTTGAGCAATATTTTTGTCATCCATTAATAGTTGCTTACTGGCATAACGCATTCGGCACTCGGTAATGATCTGGCTATAACTGGTATTTTCGTTTTTTAACTTCTTTTTAAGTAAACTCGGGCTGAGGCAAAGAATGCTGGCGATTTGCCGCAGGCTCCAGTAATGCTTAATATCACTTTGAATAATCCGGCAAACGCTGTCACGCACGCTGCTGCGCAACATATACATAAGCAGCGCGATGAATCCGCTATGTTCAAGAAAGTTCGAAAGCACAGTAAAAAGTAGTGAGCGGTTAAGGGCGATTTCGCAAGGCGTCGTTTTTTCTTCCTGATTAAGATACGACACCAGGCCAAATACTTCGGGTGTACGGCTATGGCAGGAAATGAGCGGTAGTTTCTGTCGTGGCCATGGTTTAACGCAGGTTAAATTTTTATTGAGAAAGAGGAGATAATCATTGATTACCTCCATGCTGATATGCACCACCATCGTGTTGCTCATTGAGGAGAATTCAATATTGTTATTATTGCAGGCAATGACGGTCAGATTATTTTCCGGGAGGATCATAGGGGAGTGTTCATTGATTTTAAGCTCAACCTTTTTCTTCGTGAGGATCACCACACAAGGCGTGCTACTACTTAGGCGCATACCATACTCCTGAGGCGGATAAATTTTCTTAAATGACTTTCTCGTTTCACGAGAACAGGTCAACAATAAGCACGAATCAGTACTTCCCCTTATTCCATAGTCTGTTATTTATCTCTTTACGTTAGCATTTCTTATGGATGGCGAAATCTTCATCACTTTATCCCTTTAACATATTTCGCAGAAAAACATCCTGATAAAAAGCTGATGAATGAGGTAGCAATAAAAAAAGTCTCCATAAAACCAAAAGTTAAGTAACCCTGAATTATTGTGCTTATCAATTTTTTTTATGGGCCAGCAGTCTGTGGTGATGAGGTGTATGATAAATGGACCTCTGTCCGGTAATCGTCGCTGAGCAGTAAAACAGAGCACAACAGTCACGCCAGACTGCTCAGGTTGTAATGTTAAGGTTAAATTACATGAGCAAAGGAACGACCAGTCAGGATGCCCCCTTTGGGACATTATTGGGCTACGCCCCCGGTGGTGTAGCTATCTACTCATCAGATTACAGCTCCCTTGATCCACGGGAATATGAAGATGATTCCGCTTTTCGCAGCTACATCGATGATGAATATATGGGGCACAAATGGCAGTGCGTTGAGTTCGCCCGCCGTTTTCTCTTTCTTAACTATGGGGTAGTGTTCACTGACGTAGGGATGGCGTGGGAGATTTTCTCGCTGCGTTTTCTGCGTGAAGTGGTGAATGACAACATCCTGCCATTGCAGGCATTTCCGAACGGTTCACCGCGTGCGCCAGTCGCTGGTGCGTTACTTATCTGGGATAAAGGCGGTGAATTTAAAGATACCGGTCATGTTGCCATTATTACCCAATTGCATGGCAATAAAGTCCGCATCGCCGAACAGAATGTGATCCACACGCCGCTTCCTCCTGGGCAGCAATGGACACGTGAACTGGAGATGGTTGTGGAGAATGGGCGTTATACTCTGCGCGACACCTTCGATGACACGACGATTTTGGGCTGGATGATCCAGACTGATGATACGCAACACAGCCTGCCACAACCGGAGATTGCCAGTGATGCGCTGAAGATTCGTGGTGCTCGTCTGGAAGATAAAGGTCAGTTTGACGGGAAATGGCTGGATGAGCAGGATCCACTACAAAACGCTTACGTTCAGGCGAACGGTCAGGTGATTAACCAGGACCCATGTCAGTATTTCACAATTACCGAAAGCGCCGAGCAGGAGTTAATCAAAGCAACCAACGAGTTGCATTTAATGTATCTTCACGCCACTGACAAAGTGCTGAAAGATGATAACTTATTAGCGCTATTTGATATTCCCAAAATTCTTTGGCCACGTTTACGTCTTTCCTGGCAACGTCGTCGTCACCATATGATCACCGGGCGCATGGACTTTTGTATGGATGAGCGCGGGCTAAAGGTCTATGAATACAACGCTGATTCTGCTTCCTGCCATACCGAAGCTGGATTGATTCTTGAGAAGTGGGCGGAGCAGGGCTACAAAGGCAACGGTCATAACCCGGCTGAGGGCTTATTGAACGAGCTGGCAGGGGCATGGAAACATAGCCGTGCACGACCTTTTGTGCATATTATGCAAGATGATGATATCGAAGAGAATTATCACGCGCAGTTTATGCAGCAGGCACTTCATCAGGCAGGATTTGAAACGAAAATAGTGCGCGGACTGGCAGAATTACGCTGGGATGATGCCGGGCAGCTGATTGACGGCGAAGGCCGGTTGGTCAATTGCGTCTGGAAAACCTGGGCGTGGGAAACCGCCTTCGACCAAATCCGGGAAGTGAGTGACAAAGAGTTTGCTGCGGTTCCAATTCGTACAGGTCATCCGCAAAATGAGGTGCGCCTGATCGATGTTCTGCTGCGTCCAGAAGTGCTGGTATTTGAGCCTTTATGGACAGTAATTCCAGGAAATAAAGCGATATTACCTATCTTATGGTCGCTTTTCCCGCATCATCGTTACTTACTGGACACTGATTTTACGGTAAACGACGAACTGATCCGTACGGGCTATGCTGTGAAGCCAATTGCCGGTAGGTGCGGGAGCAATATTGATCTGGTGAGCCACCAGGAAGAGTTGCTTGATAAGACCAGCGGTAAGTTTGCAGAGCAAAAAAATATTTACCAGCAACTATGGTGCTTACCAAACGTAGCCGGAAAATATATTCAGGTCTGTACATTTACGGTTGGTGGTAATTATGGTGGCACATGCTTACGCGGTGATGATTCTCTGGTTATTAAAAAAGAGAGTGATATTGAACCGTTAATTGTGTTGAAAGAGTAATTACGGAAATGAATAGCCCGCCGGTAAGGCGGGCTGAGACTAATGATAAATAAAGGATTGCCTGATGCACTGCGCTTACCAGACCAATAAATTGCAATCCATACCATTCTTAACATACGCCTCTCCAGAGAAAATGCCGGTATTATCTCCGCATGAATGATAATGTGCACTTATATATTGTGTGATAAAAGACGATATAAAAGGGGCAATTGTAATAGCAGTAAATAAGAAGGTAATATAGAAAATTAACATTCGCCTGTCGTGAAATGCAACCGAGCAACCCTTTATTAACGGATGTGGGTATTTGATGCCGGTAAAAAAACATTCAATATGGATAATGATAATGCAATCAAAAAATATGATAAGAAAATCTTTGAATTTTACAGATGAACATATTCCAGTCTGCCACTAATTACACCAGTGGCAGACTGGTATGATTATTGATAACGTTTTACCAGGTCTTGTACCATCGCTGCGTAAGTTCTTTCTTTTAGCTGAGAGATTTGTTGCTCAGTGACTTCGGTTCCATTTGCGCTTTTTTTATCAGCTTTGAGGAAAATAACTCGCGACTCATAATTAACGGGTGACCAGGTAGCCTATTCCCCTGATGCAACATCGACAAGTGTAAAGCGCATTAAGTAACGCAGCGACATGGTATCAGTCAGTTTCTCATTTTTATAATCTGACCAGACCATCATTTTTGTCGCTGAGTTATATTTTCCAGTCTGTAACGTATCCTGATAAACAATAATTGCTTTCTGATGTCCTTTTGCTGCAATATAGCGCAATGCCTGCATCCAGTTAATATTTTCTGAATTGGCAACATCTGATTCGTCATTTTTATTTTTGTCTTTATTGCATGTTGGTGTTTTCTGCCGATCCGGGATGCCAGAAAATGTAGCGACAGTATAATATTTACTCATTTCCTGTTGCATGATGGCTTCTGGCGCACGACTGCCAGATTGCACAAGAATAATAGGGGAGCTCAAAGGAACACGGAATTCTTCACCTTCCAGGGCCGCCTGAATATCTTCTTCTGAAATATTTAAGGTCGTTTCATTGCCAAAAATATCTTTATCTGTCAACAAGGATGAGGCACTTTTCGATTTCGCATTATTCTCTTTCACCACAGGTGTCGTTTTCTTTGCGTCTATCGGTGAGTGAGGTGTGCAACCTGCAAACAGAAATGCGGTTGCGCATAAAAAGAATATTGACCTGGTACTCATTTTTTCGATCCTTCGTTCGTGAGTTGTATTGTTCTGTTGATTATAAAAAGGTGCTCATTATATACCGATGCAACTAATCAACGATAATGCTAAATATATTCACATTAATAATGTATTTTATGAAAACAGTAATGCGGTGAATGGTGTAAAAATCGAAAAATTACTTATCTGCTATTTCAAACTATTCATAGCGCGTGGACAGGATAATAATCATCCGCGAATGACATTTTTCTCATGATCAACGTACCATGATGTAGTTTTCACAAATCAACGTTCTGATATGGCATGGTGCAATTGTTCACAATATGAAAGGCTGGCGGAAGCCCGCCAGTATCCACATTTATCATTCAGGAGGGGTGTGGTCACGGTGATAAGCCACTTGTGACGATCAGCCCCGCCCAAATTCCAGTCGCTGCATGTTCACCATTCCTGCCTTCTCACCAGCGCTGACATCAATTTGTGTCACCCGCAGCGCATATTTTTCATTCAGCATATTGAGCCAGTTCAGCAGGCCATTAAACACCACAGGTTCTATCCAGACTTGAATATTCTCCCCTCGCTCGGCTATCCGTTTGATGACCACCGAGTGCGCGGAAGCACTATCACTGATGACCCGCGATACCTGCGCAGGCGTTGTTGTGGCGGAGTTTCGCGCTGCAATAATATCCGGCGCGGCGCGCTTCAGTCGGGTGTTCATCGCCTCCAGTTGCTGCAACATCGTCTCCTGTTGCTCAATCCGTTCGCTCAGCGGTTGCCAGATGAGGACGTAATATCCGGCACTAAACAGGAACACTACCGCAGCCAGTAACATGCCCTTTTCGCGCGGAGAACGCCCCGCCAGGTGTTGTGCCAGCCAGTGTTCGCCACGGCTTAACTGGCGTTCACGCCATTGCTGAAAATAGTGAATAAATTTATCGCGTAACATGTTATTTCCTCCGCAACGTTACGCCGCCGGAAACCGCATCACCCTCTTTCTGTAACGCGTCCTGTTGCACAACATAATCTGCCGCCAGTGCGCTACGCAGTTTGTCGAAGCTGGCAAAGTTCGCAGCCCGTAGCTGGAGATGAAGCGTCTGGCGTTTTTGATCAAAGGTGAAACCACGCATTTCGATGTCGGTAAGTGACACTGATTTCAGGGTACTGGCGATCGCTGACAATTCTGCGAGCAGCCGGGTATCGTCGGCCTGTGGGCGATATTTTTTCAGCGCCATCGTCACCTGAGAGCGTAAATTCACAATCCGCTTCTGCTCCGGGAATAGCGTTAAGAACTGTTTCTCCGCCCGGGTGCGACTTTGCGCCACCTGTTCGCTGACGCTCCATAACGTCACGCCCCGTTCCACTACCAGCGCAACCAGAATCAGCAATATCGGCAGAATCATCACCCGCCAGCGCGCCCACTGTTTTCGGTAGCTGACACGAGGCTGCCACGGCCCTGTTAGCAGGTTCCCTTCAGGTTCGCCATAAGTGGTAACGGCTGGCAGGGCCGTCACTGTCAGACGTTCAGCGTCTGGGCCAGCCCATGCAGATAGCTCTTCCGGCGCGATTCCGACTACGGTCAGCGAAAGCGGTGATGCCTGCTCATTGAGCTGTGCGCGGAACATGAGCGGAGCCAGCGCCCGCCCGGCGCTCCATCCCCGGCATTCATTGATGCGGCAGATAACCCGTTGCGCATCGCCAGCCATAAACCCACAAGGAATGGACATCCAGTCTGGCGCGACGGTAGCGCGGGTGATGCCGTTTGCCTGCAACCACTGCGCAATGTTGCGCATATGCTGTTGGTGAATCACCGCCACGGTTGCCAGTTGCGGGTCGATTTTCAACGCGGCGAAATGCAGTTCATCGATATCCTGGTTCAGCTCTTCTTCCAGCAAGGCGGGCAGAATCGTCGGTGTCTGCTTGCGAGGCACATCAGGCAGTTCAACCTGCCAGACGCTAATCCATTCGCCGGGAATGTAGAGTCGAATCGCATCAGTTTGCAGCCATTGCTGGAGATGTTCGTCAGCAACGTCAGGCCAGATACCGTGCTCCACGTCGGGTGTACGGCGCTGCCAACGGATGGGATCAGCGGCGCAAAGCGGGAAAAAAATCTCAAGCATGGAACTCACTCACTTTCTCCTGTCTGATGCCAGAGAACCGAAAAGTGTTGTGGGCCCATGCGGACAATTAACGAATTCATCGTCAGTTCAATCTCATTCACGGTGATATCTGAACGCAGCCAGAAGTAATTGCTGTCCACGCTCAGGACGGTTTTTAGCTGTTTTTTAGTACGCTCATCGACGTCAACGAGCAGCGGCTGTGCGAGAAACTGATCGACATCTTCCCAGCCCTTCGCCGGACGTTGTTGTAATAACGCCCGCGCCTGAACAGGGCTTAACCACGGGTCAAACAGCGCCTCAAAAATCACACTTTGCGTGACGTCCAGGGTGTTGATGTTGATTTGCTGGCGGGTCATTGGCAGCGCACAGACCAGCGGTTTCAGTCTTTGATAAAGTCCGGCGTCCATTCCCTGTACCACGCGCATTTCGCTGATATCGGTCAGCGGTTGATTGGCGGCGTAGAACGGTACCGAACGGGCGAGATACTCGCTGTCTTCACGGCCCAGACGCGTCTGCACGCTGCGGTCCTCGTCAATAAATTCCCACAGGCTTTCGGCTATCAGTTCGGCCCGATAAGCAGGCACATCCAGGCGCGAGATCAGGGCAATCAGTTGTTGTACCGCGAGCGGACGCGACGCCGTCGTCGGCTGAGCGAGGGCATTCAGGTTAAAGCAGGCCTGTGCGTCACGCAGAGTGACGGCGATTTGCCCCTGCGGCAGTGGGAAAAAACGAGGGCCAGAAGCCCACGGCTGCGCCAGATGCACGCGCTTTTCATTTTTCAGGCTCAGACTGAGTGCGCTCAGCGCGAGGCTTTCTGTACTGGCGCTATACCACAGCGCCTGCTGGTACTCCTGCTGGCTGCGCGTTCGCCCAAGTTGTTGCTGCATCCGCCCGGAAAGCGTGATGGTTACCAGCATCATGACCGCCAGCAATACCAGCACTACGACCAGTGCCATTCCGCGTTTTGGTGGTGAGGTGATCATGATAATTGCGGCCCGCGTAACAACCAGATGCGTTCAATCTCGCCCCATTGCGGCGAATGCAGAGTCATGCGCACTGCCACAGGGATCGCCTGCACTGATGACCAGGTTTCCTGCCAGCGAGTGCCGTCGTAAAACTGCAAACGAAGTGAATCCGCCGGAATCAACTTTTGCGTTGTTGGCTTCACGCTGCCTGCGGCATCGGTCAGCGGCCAGGCTAACCGTTCGAGATAACCGTCATGAATGCGGTAACCGACGGTGAGCAGATTACTGCGCGGCAGACGCATCAATGGATTAACCACACCGCCGCGTACAAAGCGTATTCCTTCACTCTCAGAGGCCAGCACGCCAGCGCCCGCCAGTAACGCAGGTTCTCGCTGACCCTGATCGCCTCTTACCGGACGCGGCATCATTTGTGTCAGATCGTGGGTCAGAAAACTCATCGTTTGCTGCATGAGGTTCAGTTTTTGATCGTGTCCGGCGACGGCGCTATTCACGCGTGTGACGCCGTTTGTCACCTGCTGTGCCATCAGTGCCAGCGAGGCAAAAATGGCGATTGCCACCAGCATTTCCAGTAACGTGAAACCAGCGCGAGTCCTTCTCACTGTTGGCCTCCCACAGCGCTAAACCAGGCGCGTCGTGACTGAATCACCGACGAAAAGTCTTCGTGACGGCTGACTTCAATATCCACCGCCTGGAGCAGCGCGTTACCTGTATTCAGAGGGATCGTTCGCCAGTACCAGCGGCTTCCTGCCATATCGCTCTCGCCCTGATGCCTGACCGCCCGTTGTTCGCGGGTCATCAGGTAAAGCAGCGCGGTCTGGTTTTCGGCTACCCAGCCCGCTACCGTTTTTTCCTCAAGAATTTGCTGATTACTCAGCGCGCCGCTGGCGATCTGTAATACCGCCGTGGCAGCCAGCGCAAAAATCGCCAGTGCGATCATCACTTCCAGCAAGGTAAATCCGCGCTTCATGGCATCCTCTCATCACATTGATTGAGGGATAACGCGCCATCGTGCGCCAGCTTTACCGCCCAACACGCGTTTTGCGCCGCCGAGTAGAAGCGCAGCGTAAACGGCGCGGCGGGTTCAAAAGGCGAAAAACGGATCTGCGGCGTCTTCTTTTTCGCCTCTTTTTGCAGCTCCAGTTCAATATCGTGCAGCGTCAGGCGACGGCGTTGCAGCTCCAGCGCATATTCCTTCTGCCAGATATCACTTCCGGGTTGTAACAGCATTTGCACCTGTTTCGCCACCGTAACCTGTGCCGATAACCGGGTCGCGGAAACGGGCAACCACTGCCCGTGACGACGCTGCATAAACTGATAACCAGGCGGGTCGATTAGCACACCGAGTGTTTGCCCTTCGATCACTGCCCTGTCCTTAAACTGCGCAAAGCGAGTCAGGAAATCCTGCGCCGCTTTTTTCGCGGGCGGTTCAGAACGGCTCGCAAAAGTCTGTACCACGCCCGCACTGGCAAGGCCGATAAGGAAAATCACCAGCATGATTTCCAGAAGAGTGAATCCGCGTTTGGGCACTGATTACTGAAACTCCTGCAAATTCCAGTTACCGATATCTGCGCCAGCACCTTCCCCGTTTTCCTGACCATCCGCCCCTAAGGTGTAAACATCAAACAGTCCTTTTTCACCCGGGCTGAGATACTGATAATCATTGCCCCACGGATCCTTTGGCAGCCGTTTGATGTATCCACCAGGACGGTAGTTGCGGGAGTCCGCCATATTGGCCGGTTGCTGGATCAGCGCCTCAAGCCCCTGTTCGGTGGTCGGATAACGCCCGTTATCCAGTCGGTACATATCCAGCGCGTTCTCCAGCGCCACGATATCGCTGATGGCTTTTTGCCGATCTGCTTTCTCTTTGTTGCCCAAAAGGTTAGGCACCACCAGACTTGCCAGGACGCCAAGAATAACAATCACCACCATCACTTCCAGCAGGGTAAAACCTGCCCGTGGTTTTTGTGTGCGGGATAACGAATTCATGTGATAACTCCGTAAATTACATTCCAACCATATTGTTCAGTTGCAGCATCGGCTCGAGGATGGCGATGACGATAAACAGCACCACGCCCGCCATCATTACCACCAGCGCCGGTTCAAACAGCCCTAACGCCAGCCCCACCTGGGTATCAAATTCCCGTTCCTGGTTGACTGCGGCCTGTTCAAGCATGGTTTCCAGTTCACCGCTCTGTTCGCCGGAGGCGATCATGTACAGCATCATCGGCGGGAACAGGCGCAATTCCGCCAGCGCAGCGCGCAAGCTGCTTCCTTCGCGGACGCGATCTGCCGCCAGCAGCAGTTGTTGCTCGACATAGCGATTTGCCGACACGGCAGCGGCGGTCTGAATGCCTTCCAGCAACGGAACACTGCTGGCGGTGAGGATGCTTAAGGTGCGGGAAAAGCGCGCCGTATTCAGTCCGCGCGCAACACGCCCCGTCACGGGAAGACGCAGCAAGGTTTTATCCCAGCGCAGGCGCATAGCAGGATTTTTGAGTAGTCGTTGCCCCAGCACCAGAAGCCCCAGCAGACCCGCCAGCCAGTAAACGCCGCTGGTCTGCAACGCGTCGCTCATAGCGATAAGAGCGCGGGTGGAGGCAGGCAGCGCGTGTCCGAGATGATCAAACTGTTCGATAATTTTCGGCACCACCGCCGTCAGCAAAATAGTGACCACGCCCGTTGCCACCACCAGCAGTACCAGCGGATAGAGCATGGCCTGCAGCAGGCGTGATTTCAGGCGCTGTCGCTGTTCGGTGTAATCCGCCAGGCGATTGAGTACCACGTCGAGATGCCCGGATTTTTCTCCGGCAGCCACCATCGAACAAAACAGGGAGTCAAAGACGCGGGGATGTTCGCGCAGGCTGTCCGACAGGGTGTAACCTTCCTGAATCCGGCTGCGTAGCGCCATTCCGAGGCTTTTTACATGCAGTTTTTCACTTTGCTCACTGACCGCCTGTAAGCAGGTTTCCAGCGGCATTGCTGCCTGTACCAGCGTTGCCAGTTGGCGAGTGAACAGCGCCAGATCTGCCGCCGCCACACGACGATGTGCGTGTCGCCGACGCTGCAACATTCCCCCTGACGAAGCATTCATCCGGGCTTCAATGTGCACGGGGATAAGCTCTTTACCGCGCAACAACTGGCGGGCATGACGCGCGGAATCCGCCTCAATCATGCCTTTGGTTTTGCGACCATTACGCTGTAACGCCTGATAGTAAAACAGTGCCATTACGCCTCCATCGTTACCCGCAGCACTTCATCGAGAGAGGTTTCTCCGGCAAGCACTTTCTCAATGCCGTTGCTGCGGATACCCGCAGAGTGTTGCCGGACATAACGTTCCAGCTCCAGTTCCCCGGCCTGACGGTGGATCAAATCACGCAATGTGGCGTCCACCACGATCAGTTCATGGATAGCGGTACGTCCGCGAAAACCTTTGTGATTACAGGCGGGGCAGCCCTGCGGATGGTACAGCGTGACGGTACGCACGTCGGTAATCCCCAGCAGGCGTTTTTCTTCATCAGTGGCAGGCGCGGGCTGGCGGCAGTCGGTGCACAGTGTGCGAACAAGTCGCTGCGCCATCACGCCCGTCAGGCTGGAAGAGAGCAGGAAAGGCTCAACGCCCATATCCTGCAAACGCGTGATCGCCCCCACCGCCGTGTTGGTATGCAGCGTGGAAAGTACCAGGTGTCCGGTCAATGACGCCTGGACGGCGATTTCTGCGGTTTCGGTATCGCGGATTTCACCGACCATCACCACATCTGGGTCCTGACGCAAAATCGCGCGCAGGCCACGGGCGAAGGTCATGCCGACGCGGGTGTTAACCTGTGTCTGACCGATCCCTTCAATCATGTATTCGATGGGGTCTTCAACCGTGAGAATGTTGCGCGAGTGGTTGTTCAGCTCCTGCAATCCGGCGTACAGCGTGGTGCTTTTGCCGGAACCTGTCGGCCCCGTCACCAGAAAGATGCCGTGCGGTTTGTGTAACAGCTGGCGCAACTGCGCGGTCAGTTCATGGCTCAACCCCAGACGTTCCAGCGTCAGGCGGGCCTGGTTTTTGTCCAGCAGTCGCAGCACCACGCGCTCGCCCCAGGCGGAAGGCATGGTGGAGACACGCACGTCAATCGCCCGACCGCCCAGCAGCAGCGCAATGCGCCCATCCTGCGGTACGCGTTTTTCGGCGATATCCAGCCGTGCCATCACCTTAATACGCGATACCAGCAGCGAGGCCAGTTTGCGCCCCGGACGCAGCATTTCATGTAATGTGCCGTCAACGCGAAAACGGATCACCAGACTCTTTTCAAACGTCTCGATGTGGATATCCGAAGCGCCTTCTTTAATCGCCTCTGCCAGCATGGCGTTGATCAGTTTGATGATCGGCGCATCGTCGTCACTTTCCAGCAGATCTTCCGTTTCCGGCAGTTCTTCCGCGAGGGTAAAAAAGTCCTCGGCAGAACCGAGATCTTCCATCAGCTGGCGAGCCTCGGAAGAGTCCCGCTGCCAGACCGCATTCAGCCGCTGTTCAAATTCGGCCTCGTCGATTTGCCGCAGCGTAAAAGACGCGTTCAGCCCCCGCTGCAGCTCCTGCAAAACAGAGAGCGACAACGGATGCACATGGAGGATCTCCAGCGACGCTTCGCACCATGCCACCAGGCTAAACCGACGGCTGAAACTGTAGGGCAGACGCACGGTGTTAGCAGTGGTTTCCTGTGCTACAGGCACCATTAACGCGTTCTCCCGGCATTAAGGAACGCACGAACTTCTGGCGGTAAGGCCTGATTTTGCGAAGGCAATATCGGCTGCGCGGTGTGCGGCATCAGGCTTAAGCCCTGCTCATCGCGATAGATCTGTTCGGCGCGCATATAGTTATATTTGCGCTGCGACACGCCGTCTGCCGCCATACCATCACGCAGAATGGTCGGGCGGATAAACACCATCAGGTTACGTTTTTCTTTTTTATCCGCTGTCGATTTAAACAGGTTACCAATCAACGGGATATCGCCCAGCAGCGGCACTTTCGCTACGCTTTCTCCCGCCTGGTCGTCCATCAGACCGCCAAGCACGATCAGCTCACCATCGTTTGCCAGCACGGTGGTTTTCAGTTTGCGCTCGCCAAACACGACGTCGAGGCTGGTCTGTCCTTCCACCTTCGACACTTCCTGCTCAATCACCATCTGTACCGCGTTTCCTTCGTTAATCTGCGGCGTGACTTTCAGCATGATGCCGACTTTTTTCCTCTCTACCGTATTGAAAGGATTGCTGTTATTGGAGCCAACGGTAGATCCAGTTAATACCGGAACATCCTGGCCTACCATGAAGAAGGCTTCCTGGTTGTCCAGCGTAGTGATGCTCGGCGTGGAGAGAACGTTCGAGCTGGAGTCGTTTTTAACCGCCTGTACCAGCGCCATCCAGTCGCCTTTCACCACGCCAACCGCCGTACCGCTAAATCCAGAAAGAAGCTGGGCGAGCGTGGAGAGATCGCCGTTAGTATCCGGATTAATGGTGGTGGCACCGTTTTCGCTGATCACCGTTGAACCTTTCTGTGGCTTCGCCTGAGAAATGGCTGCGCCCAGCGTACCGATAGGGATCTGCGTACCGTTAGCAAACTGCATTAATCCGGCATCTTTCGACGCCCACTGCACGCCGAAGTTGATATTGCTGCCTTCGGCAACTTCCACGATCAACGCCTCGACATGCACCTGAGCACGGCGAATATCCAGTTGTTCAATCACGCTTTGCAGCGACTGCATAATGTCCTGCGGCGCGGTGACAATCAGGGCATTACTGTGTTTACTGGCGGCAATAGAGACAACCTCTCGCCCGCTACCGACTGTGCCTTCCGCCTCTTCTTTAGCGGCGGTGAGCGTGCCGCTGACCTGTTTCAGAACATCGACCAGATCTTCCGCTTTGCTGTATTTGAGATAGAACACCTGGCTGTTGCCGCTGCGCTCCATTTCTGAATCAAGGCGACGGATCAGGCGGCGCATTTTGTCCCGCGTGGCGGGATCACCACTGACAATCACACTGTTGGTGCGTTCATCAGCGACAATTTGAGATTTCAGCGTCGCAGGCTGGTTCTCGCCGCTGTTTTTGGTCAGGCTTTCCAGCACGCGGGCGATTTCCGAAGCCGAGGCGTTATCCAGCGGGATCACCTCTTCGGTGCGGTTTCCCGCATGATCCACGCGCTGGATCACTTCCGTCAGGCGCTCCACGACGGAGGCGCGTCCGGTAAGCATAATTACGTTGGAGGGATCGTAATTAACAACGTTGCCTGAGCCTGCGCTGTCGATCATCTGGCGCAGGATCGGTGCCAGCTCGCGTACCGACACATTACGTACCGGCACTACTTTAGTGACCATTTCATCGCCCGCGTAGTTGTCGCTGCCTTCACCGACCAGCGGCAGCGGCTCAACTTTTGCGGCGCTGGATTTCACCACCTTCAGCACGTCGTTTTCCATCGGTACGACGGCATACCCCTGCGCTTCCAGCAGATTAAGGAATAACTGGTAATACTGGCGTTCATTGAGTGGGGTCATGGTACGAATACTCACTTTCCCCTGTACGCCCGGCCCCATAATGATAGTTTTATTAAGGTTAGCGCCGACGGTTTCGATGAACGATTTCAGGTCTGTATCTTTAAAATTAGCGGTGAAAGTGGCTTCTTCCGCCCAGACCGGTGAACTGCATAATGCCGCTGCCAGCACCAGCACCAGCGGCAGTAAACGCTTTTTTGTTTTGAGGCCAGTTGTCTTCTTACGCCAGACCGACAACGTAATATCACGCCAAAACACGATGAATGATTCTCCTGGATTAAATGCGGTTAGCGCAGCGCGATGGAAATGTCGTGGCGCGCACCCTTGCGTAAAACCGTAAGTTGAATGGAATCCATTGAAGGTAACTGCCGCATCAGAGCAATCATTGCTCGTGGATCAGTGAAATCCTGCTGATTGAGCGCAATGGCGATATCGCCTTCCCTGAAACCGCTGGCATCGAACAGAGAACGATCTGCCCCCGGCTTCACTGCATAACCGACAATTCCCTCCTTACGCACAGGCGTAAGCTGGATATAGTTAAAAATTTTCTGCGGATCTTTCGCCAGTGCCTGACGCACGGCAGCCGGGATCTCAACGGGCGCACTGGCAGCAGGCTCAGCAATAGCTTGCTTTGCTTCGTCACTGACGGCTTTTTTGTTGGTCACGGCTACGGTGGAACGCTCCTCTTCTGCCAGACTGAGCCGCTCTATTTTTCCCTGATAGCGCAGCATCACATGGTCGCGATTGATTTCCTCAATCACTGCGTTGTGAGAGCCAAGCCGTTCACCCTGCAAATAGACCTGCTGTTTGCCACCTTCTTCAATAACCGCGCCGGGTCTGGCACCAAAGGCGATCCCGCGCAGCACCACATTAAGACGCGTTTCTGCTACAGGTTCAGGTTGCTTTACCGGTGTGGCGACGCGCTGATATTTACCAAACCAGTTTTGCTGGCTGATTAATTGCACATCTTTTTTATCGAACGTTTTTACATCCGCATGGGGCTGTTTATTCACCGATTGAGAAACCGCCGTATATTCCGCAGAAAAGGAGAAATAGCGCCAGAGTGAATACGCCATTTTTGCAGAAATAATAAGCAGCATCAGCCAGAACATCGCGCGTACAATTTTGCGAAGATGCTCTTTGTTTGTATTAAGAGATTGTCTCTGGTTAAGAGTGTGACGAATTTTAGTCAGCCATTGAATGAGATAAATTCGTGCGTCACGAAAAACAACCCGCGCCAATTTATATACCCGACGTTATGCTTTGACTATTCCACAAGTAGTGCGATCCAGTTTCCGCTGATACTGGTTACCTGTACGTGTATCATTAATCGTTATGCTGTAATTAATTCCCTCGGTGATCATTAATTTCACCGTTGGGTCTGCACACATTTGTCGTTGGTAGCTGGTTAAAAAGGCGTCAGGCGTCTGCGTGGTCTGAGCACCCGCTTCGCTGATGATGGTCATTTTTACCGTCGTGCCGCTGCTTTGCGCCAGCACTAAGGTATATCCCGCAGATTTAATCGGCAGGTTTTGGCTGATATTTTGCGCCTGTTTTTTCGCCAGTAAACTGGCATTTTCATTATGGCTGGCACAGCCACTTAATAATCCTGTAGCGCTCAATAATAGCGATATTAATACCCTCCCTGGCATCTGTTTTATCGACATGGTAAATAATCTCTAAGGTTATTAATAAGAGTTAAAATGTCACTTTGATAATGACGGGGTTATCATTAAAACAATGCCTGCAGATAAAGTGTTGCTATACCGCCCAGACTTAAACACGGTCCAAAAGGCAGTGTGGTTGATCCTCTTTTTGTAATAACGGCATATATCAGGCCGCAGCATGAGGCGATTAAAGCCACATTGGGCAGCGACAACGCGCCCACCCAGCCACCTAACGCGGCGAAGAGTAATACATCGCCCATGCCTAATGCTTCTTTACGCAGAATTATTCCGGCTATCCAGCGCAGGGAGTAAAACGTAATAAACCCCACCAGAACGCCGGTGACTGAGTCTTGTAGCGTTAACGGGCTCTGTTGCGCCCATGCCGCAATCAGTCCTGTCCACAATACGCCCTGAGTAAAAACATCGGGCAGCCATTGGTTATCAAGGTCGATGATGCTCGCGGCAATAAGCCAGGCGGATAATATCATCACCGCCAGCCCCCATCCACTTTCCGGCCAGACCAGACTCGCCAGCAAAAAAGCGAGTGCTGTCAATAACTCGACCAGCGGATAACGCTTGCTGATTTTCGCCTGACAATCACGGCAGCGCCCTTTGAGCATCAACCAGGAGAGCAGCGGAATATTGTCACGAACGCGGATGGTCTGCTGACAATGCGGACAGTGCGAACGCGGTAGCGCAAGGCTTATTTTTGACTGCGCACTCGGCATTTCACCATGAAACTCCGCCATTTGTTGGCGCAGCATGATGGGGTAACGCCAAATCACCACATTCAAAAAACTGCCGATGATCAATCCTCCGACGGTTGCCAGTATGGGCATCGCCGCAGGGTATTGCTGAAAAACATCAAAAAGCATGGTTAAAGGTTATTTGTTGTAACTTGCCGGATGTGGGCCTGCAGGTGTATGCCATACAGCTTTCCTCCAGGCCCGATAAGCTTGCGCATCGGGCAAATGTGTTAACCCAATGCGCCTTATTTCATGCCGGATGCGGCGCGAGCGCCTTATCCGGCATACAGGATTACTCGACAGACATCTTATGCTCGGTAACCTTGTTAATGGTTTCCGGTCCCTGTTCCGGTTTCGGCAGCTTGAGTGACGCCAGCGTGTTGTACGCCGACTGGCTCACACCGCCCTCGAAGCTCATCTCGCTCGCCCCCGGCAGCTGGTAAGCATTCGCGCCCGGATTCCATTTCTTAAAGAATGCGGAAAGGTCCGTCTGGGCGACCCAGGAGGCACACAGCATCAGCGTGTCCGCTGCGTTACCGTTGGATTCAGCACAGTAATTCTTGCCGCCAAAGGTTTTGTCGCCAACCTCATCGCCGCGCGCTTTACGATGCATCAACTGGAACAGGTTCCAGCCTTTCATCCCTTCACGATCGCTGTAGAAGGCTGGCAGATTGCCATCTGGATACCACTTCTTGATATCAAAGTTCTTCTCTGCCCATTCCTTCAGTTGTGCGTACATCAGCAGACGGTCACCCGCACCGCCGCGCGCCCATGCCTGGTTGTTGCTCTCCTCCAGATATTCCGGTGCGACGGTAATATCGTCAGCGACACGGTTCATCTTGCCGAGATAACGATCCTGCATGTATAGCGCCAGCACGTTGTTCGCCACTTCGGTCGCGCCAGGAACAGTCAGTGGCGTTTCGGCGGCGTTGTGCCCCACTTCGTGCCAGATCAACCAGTCGTTCAGCGGCGTCGTCGGCAGCGTGGTGCTGTTCGGCGAGAAGCTGCTGTTCATCACCGGATAACCCGAGTGCGCGTCACCAATGGAGATCTGCACATCGTTGGCGAAACGATGTTTATGCCCCGTCAATGCTTTATAGGTAAACATCCGGTGGTTACCGCTTTCGCTATCACGACCGTAGAAGTCATTCATCGAGCTGGCAAAGGTATCCAGATCTTTAGCGAATTGCTCCAGTCCGCCCGTGTAATTGCTGGCATTAAGGTTCTTCTTCGGTGTGGTATAGACAAACGACGCAGACTCCAGTTCGCCCAGCGGGGCAGGGGAGTTCAGATCGTGTTGCCACTTACCGTCTTTATAGAACGGCGCTTTTACTACACCGGTAAAGGTGAAGTCAGCTGATTGCACCTCTTTGCTGTCGCCTTTGATGTAAATCAGACCGCCGTAAGGGACTTTGAACGTCACCTTATCATTGGCTTTCAGATCATAGGTTTTCGTCACTCTGGGCGGACGGTTCAGGCTAACTTCATGCTTCTCTCGTCCTGTCAGGTCGTCGGCCAGCGCAACAGTCACGGTCACAGGAACTGTCGCCTTTGACTCAATGCTGACTTCCTGCTGGGCAGGTGCCCACAGGCCAGTTGACTGCATGTTACCTGCAAACCATTTGGTTGGATCTGAGTACAAGTTAATGTTTTGTGTGACGGTTTCGCCGTTTGTATCCACCACTCCCGGATACTTCTCAACATCAACTTTGATGTTCAGATCCCACCAGGAACGACCCAGCATCAGGCGTGTCAGCGGTTTTTCCATATAGTTGAGCGGGTAGCTCGGGTTCATCATTCCCGCTTTGCTGCTTTCATCACCGTAAATCATCTTGTTATCAATCAGCGATTTTTTCAGCTCAGCAGAACACTGCGTACCAACGTATGCATTGTTGGTGTAGCAGTTCAGAAACTCAGTGAACGTTTTAAAGCCCAGCTCGTCTTCTTTACCCTCTTCATAACGGTATTTCGTCTCGTTCCACAGCCAGACGGACATGTTTTGGTATAAACGTTCCAGATCAACGCTGTTGAGACGCTCACCCTGGCGGCCATTGGTACGGAAATAAAGCTCATGTTGATACAGACGCTGGATGTTGGTGCCTAAATCCGCAGCCTGCAGCATCGCTTTCGCGGTGTCGGCGTCAAGATTAAGTTGCGTATAGCGTGGAACAAACATGCCACCGGTTACCGGCACATCCGTGCCTGGACGGTATTCCAGACAGTTGACCTCATAGTGGTAGTCAGAATCCTTACACTCTTCCAGCCCAGGGAACGCGTCCAGAATTCTCTGCTTTGCCGCAGCCAGTGACTCAGGCGTTTTGTGGTCGGCTTCATCTATAAAGGCGAATTGGGTTACCTGTTTACCCTCAACTTCTTCCTGCCAGCTGGCAACTTCCAGCTTCGGTTTGTCATCAGGTTTGTTTTCTTGCTGATATTTCCAGATAACTTCTTTCGTGGTGTCATCAATGGTATACGGTGGTTTACCATCGACAGCCGGATAACGCTCATAGACCCAAATTGGCGTTGAACGTCGTTGACGAACACGGTCCGGGTAGCCTTGCGGATCGTTATTTACTACCGACTTGTTAAGCGCCATCGACAAACCTGCAGCATCAAGCAGACGTACAAAGCCAGATGCGCTCTCTTCCTTAAGATTGCTCATCACGTTTTCCATGATCAGCACCGATCCACCTTTGTTCATATAGGCGATCAGATCGGTCACATCCTGCTGAGTCAGCTTCGGTTTACTGGTATCTGCTCGCAGAGGAATGGAGTAAGGATCGCTACCCCATTGTGTGACGTATTCAAAGCCATTGAGGATCAACAGAGGAACTTCATCTGGATTCAGATTGCCATAGCTGGTCATCGGTTTGACCGTGATGCCAGCGAAATCCTTATGGAACGCAAACGGTGCGCTATTTCCCAGCACCTGGCCATGTTTTTTGAAATACACCGTATCCAGGTTAGTACCCACGGTCATATTGGATTTTGCATCCGGCAACCAGCGATCATTTGACAGATAGCGCAGCACGTTCTCCATGAAGTTCTTCATGTCATCCGGGGCGCTGTTGAGCGTACACTGCCCGTCTTTATTAACGCCCCCGTTCCAGCTGTAACCGTTCGGGCAACGCAGGATGCTGTTGTAGTGTGGGTTACCGATAACCATCAGCTTGCCATCGCCCACTTGCCCCAGCGAGATAAACGGCAGGTTGAAGGTGGCGGTTTCGCGTGTCACGTTCTCTGGTCGCACAATGGAAGGCGCCTCAGTAATGTACGCCAGCTCATTTTTATCCCAGGCACGTTTCTCGCCGAAGGCCAGCCAGTAGTTTTTATCATTACGCGCCATCAGAATCGGGAAGGCCGCGTTAGAGATATTAATCACCGCCTGACCACGGGCGTTACCCGTACTGCCATAGAAGTTGGTGGAGTCATGGAAAACGTGGAATTTCGACACGGATTTGTAATCCTCGTCCACTCCCCACAACTTGTTGATAACGCCCTGAATTTGACCTTCATTAATGTTGCGCGCTGTCAGTGAGAACCAGCGTGGAGAGTTACAGCTCCCGGTTGTGTTGCAAATCGCGGTATCGATCTCTTTTGCTTGCCCGGATTTAAGCTGTGCAAGAAATTCGTTTGGCAGCTCAACGGTTTGATCGCCTTCGTTCAGCGTCGCGCCATTGGATAACGAGAGATTGATAATCTCGTTGATCACGTTGGGATACTCGGCAAAGACCTTGCGGACCACATCCGGGATCTCACGATCGTTATTTTCTCCAGCCTGGGAGTAACGATGAATAAGCTGATCGATATTCGCTCCACGAACTTCGTCACCCAGCTCAGTCAATGCAATGGTCGATTTATTACCGCGTACCGAACCCAGCTCAAATGTGTCGATGCCAAAGGAGATGGTTTCGCCCCAGCTAAAGGAGAATTTGCCATTTTCGCCAGTTACGCCACGGCCTGAGCTGGTGTAGTAATTTACGCCAACAACACCATTGCCCAGGCTATCCACCAGACGGCCTTCGGAGAGAATAATTTCAGTAGGTTGATACTGATAAAACTGTTCGGCATTTGCCGATACGAATTTAGCATTCAGATCCGGCGTTGTACCCGGTGTAGTGGCAGGCACAACCGGTGACGTATGAGTCGATGGTGCTTTATCAGTGGCGGCATTGTTTTCCACCTCTTCATTCACCAGCTTTTGGAAATCTTCCTTTGCCAGATCAATCTGCTTATACAGTTTTTCAAAGCGTGCGCGATCAACCACAGATGTGAAGTTCAGACAGACCTGTTCATCATCTGACGGGCAGCTGTTGCTGGAAGTCACCAGGGCGAGCGCATTGTTTTTCTTATTCTCAGAGCTGGCCAGCTCCTGCGCATCCTCGAGGCTAAACGCCACTTTCTCTACATCACTGCGGCTGCGTGCCGTTTCCGCCAGCGTGTCAAATGTGGCGATAGTCGTACCGCCGATTACGCAGGTAACCGTATCGCCGGGCGTAAAGGTGAAGCCAACACTGGGTGCGTTATTACAGAAAGCGCCACTTACCCGTTGGCTTCCCCCCAGGGTCAGATAACCGGTTTTAGTGGGCGTTGGTTCAGGCTCCGGGTCTGGAGTGGGTTCCGGGTCTGGATCAGGTGTCGGCGTCGGTTCCGGATCTGGTGTTGGATTTGGATTAACATCCGGGATGGAACCAGAGCCAGAATCTCCAGGTGGATTGGCAGAAGAAGAGCCTGAGCCACCACCGTCACAGCCCGTTAATAACGTTGCACTCAAAATAGCCGCTAAAAGCGATTTCTTATATTTAAATTTCTTACTCATTAATAACGCAAGTGAATAAATTAAGTTGACGGAATCGTAACGCAAGAAATAGTTTTATATATTATCTTCTGTTCGAAAATACCCTCCTGTTATTCAGAAAGTGTCATTTTTAGTAAGATTTTTGCCTCTGTAGTTTTACTGTGCTAACAGCCTCGCTACGGCAATATTCGACAGAATACTTAATTACTTATGCGATTACCTAAACTCTAAAGGAGCGGGAGTATTATTAATTATCACTTTAAAATCAATAAGGATGGTGAAATTTAACATCTATTAATACATATTATTAACGCTTTATAAATTTAATATATGACGAGGAAATAGTTAATATCATAATTTGCACTAACATGATTGTTTTGCCTGGTATGTTAATTGGTGAAATTATTTATTCTTTTACAGGTTATTACTCACGGTAGTTATTATTTAACGGCACTAAACACGCTTTATAAGCTAATGTAGAGAGTCTAATGTTGAGGATTTTATAGCCGATGTGTCATGCCTCTGGCATTTTGTCTGGACCATGCTCCCGCATCAAACGAGGCATTGCGCAAACCATACAGACTCCGTGCCGTGGGAGCAGGAAAAATGCACTCTGCTCCTGAGCCTCTTCACGCCAGGCATGTTCTGATGTCGTTCTGCTGCGGCGTGGATTCTATAGACAACTGGTGTGCTACGCGGTGGCGATATACAGAAACGTCCGGGAGGCGTCAACGGTGTCGGTTTGCGTAGCTGAGAGGAATTGATACGGGATACCAGTAGCTTAGCTGCGAGAATCGCGCTTTTTGCGGGCTTCCGCCTGTGTTATTTGTTGGTAGGGGCCAAAAGCCAGGCTGCTTTCTTTACCGCTGAAACTATAGCGAAAATACCACAGCTTGGAGCCGCAGGTGGATACAGTCAGGTGACTTTGCGAGGGGCTTCGCAGCGTTGATTTTATTGTCAGCCAGGGTCATATTGGGCTTTCTGTTTCATTGAACTGAAAGATCTGTTATTTGACCGCAAATTTCCCGGATACACAGGAACAAATCAAAACGTATTGAGAAAGATGTTACGTTAACTCGTTGAATTTACTATGTGCTGGGATTGAAAGGGAAGTATAAAAAGGAAAGGTGGTGCCCGGACTCGGAATCGAACCAAGGACACGGGGATTTTCAATCCCCTGCTCTACCGACTGAGCTATCCGGGCAACGGGGCGCATTAAACCTTATCTGCCTCGTTTCGTCAATGAAAATTCTTTAAATCCTTTCAGACTGCGCATTCCACCACCAGTTTGTTGCTATTACAGTCATTTTCAGGCGAAAAATGCAGTCCAGGCAGCAGACATCGGCATTGCCAGTGCCAGAGCAGGAAGCATATTGACCACCGGGAACATTTTGATACCGCAAATTCGTAAACCCGTCGCCACTAACAGTAACCCACCTACAGCACTAAAATCTCCCATCATCGCCGGGGTTGTAAATGGCAATATCAAGGCGGCGCAGGCGGCAAGTGTGAGCTGCACCGCTAGCAATGGGACAGCAATAGCAGAAACAGCAATCCCTAATGAACAGGCAAAGATAAGTGCAGTAAAAAAATCGAGGAATGATTTGGCGATCAAAATGCTGGGATCGCCTGTCATTCCTTCATTCATTGCACCGAAAATCCCGGTGCCGCTGGCACAAAACAACACAATAATTGCCACATAATTTTGAATGAATGATTCATGAGTCGATTTTTTACCTGGCTTACTGAACATCTGTTGCGCTTTTGCCACGCCGCCGTTGATGCCTTTTTCGAGATAACAGAATTCACCTATCAGTGCACCAATCAGCGTTGCCAGTACCATTGCAGGTAAATTGACGCATTTGACCACTAATAAAATACCAATCCCCAGTGAGGCCAGACCAAATATTGAGGTCATGGAGACGCGAATCCGTTCAGGTAAGCGCTGGCTGATGATTGCGCCAAGCGCCCCGCCAATTAACACCGCTGCGGCGTTTATAAAGGGTCCGATTACCACCTTCGTTCCTTCTGAAAATATATCAAAGTGCATTATTATGCCCTGATTACTCGCTCTTATGCTTGTTCAATCGCAAAGAGTCGGTCCGTGCTTTATTGCGCCTCCTGGCTAAAGATGCCATGATTGCGCAAATTTTCTCCTTTTTGATGGGCCACAAAAGATGCTTATTAAACGTGCGTTACGCTTTTTGCATTGTCTGGTTGTGTGCACCATTTCCCCATTTTTAACTCTCCAACGCACCATGCGGTGAAGGTATATCAGGCTCACTGAAGGACAACAGTAAGCGCAGAGTGACTCTGTTTTTACTGATGTCTGGTGGTTGCAGCTGCGAACCAGTCTGGGCAACGACTCTTCGGGCAAGGCTAGCACCTTGCTCTGGTGCTAACTTTTTCGAAATGAATTGAGCATGAAAACAATGAAAATTGCCGCCAGTGGTGAACTGGTTGCCCGTTTGTCTACGCATCGTGATGTGGTGGCGCTGGATAGTACCGATTTTACCGAAGTCGCCGCTGTCGTCATCACGGTTACGGATAGTCGCAGTGGGATCCTTACCTTACTCAAACGCACTGGTTTTCAATTACCCGTATTTCTCTTTAGCGAGCAGGCTTGCTCGATGCCGCAGGGGGTGACAGCGGTTATGAACGGTAGCGAACAACAATGGCTGGAGTTGGAAGCTGCTGCCCGTCGCTATGAAGAAAATATGCTACCGCCGTTTTATGACACCTTGACTCAGTATGTCGCAATGAGGAATAGCACTTTTGCCTGCCCTGGGCATCAGCATGGCGCATTCTTTAAAAAGCATCCTGCTGGTCGTCATTTTTATGATTTCTTTGGCGAGAATGTTTTTCGCGCCGATATGTGTAATGCCGATGTCAGGTTGGGCGATTTATTGATTCATGAAGGCTCAGCAAAAGATGCTCAAAAGTTTGCCGCCAAAGTTTTTCATGCCGATAAAACCTACTTTGTTCTGAATGGAACTTCGGCGGCAAATAAAGTGGTCACCAATGCATTACTGACACGTGGCGATCTGGTGCTTTTTGATCGCAATAATCATAAATCAAATCATCATGGTGCTCTGATTCAGGCTGGCGCAACACCGATTTATTTAGAAGCTGCGCGTAATCCGTTTGGCTTTATTGGGGGTATTGATGCGCACTGTTTTAATGAAGAGTATCTGCGCCAGCAAATTCGTGCCGTTGCGCCAGAAAAGGCTGACCAGCCGCGCCCATTCCGTCTGGCAATTATTCAGTTGGGAACTTACGACGGCACTATCTACAACGCTCGTCAGGTGATCGACACCATCGGTCATCTTTGTGATTACATTTTGTTTGATTCTGCCTGGGTCGGTTATGAGCAGTTTATCCCGATGCTGGCAAATAGCTCGCCGTTGTTGTTAGAGCTTGACGAAAAAGATCCTGGCATTTTTGTCACTCAGTCGGTACACAAGCAGCAAGCCGGATTCTCGCAAACCTCCCAGATCCATAAAAAAGATAACCATATTCGCGGGCAGGCACGTTTTTGTCCGCATAAACGGCTGAATAACGCATTTATGTTGCATGCTTCCACCAGCCCTTTTTATCCATTGTTTGCCGCGCTGGATGTTAACGCCAAAATCCACGAAGGGGAGAGTGGGCGTCGGTTGTGGGCTGATTGCGTGACTCTGGGGATCGAAACCCGTAAGGCGATTCTGGAACGTTGTCATCTGCTGCGCCCGTTTGTGCCGCCGGTTGTGGATGGTAAGCCGTGGCAAGCGTGGTCGACAGAAGTTATCGCCAGCGAGAGACGGTTTTTTAGTTTTGAACCTGGAGCAACCTGGCATGGATTTGAAGGTTATGCGGAGGACCAATATGTTATCGATCCGTGTAAATTGCTGCTGACAACACCAGGAGTCGATGCCGCCAGTGGTGAGTATAGCGATTTTGGCGTTCCTGCGACCATTCTGGCGCATTACCTGCGTGAAAATGGCATAGTGCCTGAAAAGTGCGATCTCAATTCCATTTTGTTCCTGCTGACGCCTGCCGAAAGTGCCGAGAAGATGGCACATTTGGTGGCAATGCTGGTGCAATTTGAACAACATATTGAAGATGACACACCACTGGCTGATGTGCTGCCGTCTGTCTTCAACAAGTATCCGGTACGTTATCGTGACTATACCCTGCGCCAGCTCTGTCAGGAGATGCACGATCTGTATGTCAGTTTCGACGTCAAAGACCTGCAAAAAGCGATGTTCCGCCAGCTGAGTTTCCCGAAAGTAATGATGAACCCACAGGATGCGCATAGCGCCTATATTCGCGGTGAAGTGGAATTGGTGCGGATTCGTGATGCCGAAGGGCGAATTGCGGCCGAAGGGGCGTTACCTTATCCACCTGGCGTGCTGTGCGTGGTGCCTGGAGAAGAGTGGGGCGGGGCAGTACAGCGTTATTTTCTGGCGCTAGAAGAAGGGGTGAATTTGCTACCAGGATTTTCGCCGGAGTTACAAGGTGTCTATAGCGAAACAGATACGGACGGGATGAAACGTTTGTATGGTTATGTTTTGAAGTGAGAATAATAAACGGGGCACCTTCTGGCGCCCCGTTGCTGTTTCATCACTTATTAGTGGCTGGTAGTTTGCGTACCGGCAGGTACACGAACATGTTTGTATTTAAACATTGCCATAAACGCGAAGGCCAGAACCACTGAGTAGCCAGCAAAGATCAGCCACACGGTCTGCCAGTCGGTAATGCCGTTCTGGGTGTAGATTTCAACCACTTTACCGCTCACGATGCCGCCGAGGATACAGCCGAAGCCGTTAGTCATCATCAGGAACATCCCTTGCGCACTGGCGCGAATCGCCGGGCTAACTTCTTTTTCCACAAATACGGAACCAGAGATATTAAAGAAGTCGAATGCGCAGCCGTAAACAATCATCGACAGCACCAGCAGTACAGTACCGAACGGAGTCGGGTCGCCGTAAGCAAACAGAGCAAAACGCAGGATCCACGCCACGATACTGATCATCATTACGTTCTTAATACCGTAGCGGCTTAAGAAGAACGGGATGGTCAGAATGAACAGGGTTTCAGAAATCTGCGAAATCGACATGATGATCGACGCATGCTGCACGATGAAGCTGCTGGCGAACATTGGGTCTTTGTCGAAGCTGTGCAGGAAGGTATTACCAAACATGTTGGTAATCTGCAGTTCCGCGCCCAGTAGCATTGAGAAGATGAAGAAAATCGCCATGCGCTTGTTTTTAAACAGCGCGAACGCATCGAGGCCCAACAGGGTTGTCCAGCTCTGGTTTGCTTGTTGTTTAGCAACCGGGATGTGCGGCAGTGTCAGGGTAAACAGCACCAGAATGGCAGAGAGTGCGGCGCCAATATACAGCTGCATATGGCTCAGTTCGAAACCAGAGAGGCTAACTGCCCACATCGCCATAATAAAGCCGATGGTGCCCCAAATACGGATTGGCGGGAAGTCAGTAACGATATCCATCCCCGCATTTTGCAGGCGGTAGTAAGAGATGGTGTTGATTAACCCAAGTGTTGGCATATAAGCAAACGAGTTAATCAAAATCACAAGGAACATTGCCTCCGGTGTGGTGACTTCCGCCGCCATAAAGAGAGTGATAGCGCCAATGGTGTGGCAAATGGCGTATACCCATTTCGCACTTATCCATTTATCGGCAACAATCCCCAGCAGGGCCGGCATAAAGACGGCGGCGATACCCAGTGAGCTATAGACAGCACCGATGGCAGCACCATCGAATTTAAGCGTCACAAACATATAGGAGCCGAGGGTGGTCAGCCAGCTCCCCCACAGACAGAACTGCAGAAAGGAGAGTATTTTCAGCTGCAGCTTTAAATTCATGTTAGTTTCCTCACACCGCGATGCGTGTTGATGTTAACAAAGGTACATTTCTGGAAGGATTATGATGTAATTACATCAATTGGTGACGCGAATAATATCAAATTCTGGTGAGAGTCTGGTGTTGTACGTCACAAAAATTTGCAAGCAGTTTCAAATTGCAAGAGGAATAGTGATGAAGATCTCATTTTTTATTTCCGCTGCGTAAAGTTAACGCAGCGGAAATAACATTATCGGCGACGGTATGACTTCTGCGCCGTGTTCACTTTATAAAGATAACGGCGAGATTCTGCAGAGGGATGGCGGGTCGTCAGAGTCTGATAAACATCGCCCGGTGTCATGGTGTTAATAATATTGGCAGCCTGAATCTTGTCATTCGAAAAGACTCGCAGCACGCTGCCTGCGCCGCCGTTATAGGCGGTGATGACGGCGTAACGTCGCGATGTTGGGTTATCAATTCCGCCGAGATAAACATTGTTTAACATCGCCAGATACGCGGTGCCGGTATCTATATTGCTGGCAGGATCAAACAAGAAACTGCGGCTCGGCGTGCCGGATTTCCCCTGCGAGCGGAAAACATCTTTCCCGGCAGTATGTTGTACCACCTGCATTAGCCCCAGCGCGTCGGAACGGCTGACCGCATAGGGGTTAAAGGAAGATTCGGTCTGCATAATTGCGAGAATCAGCGACTCATCAACGCCATATTTCCGTGACGCCTGGCGGACCATGCCGAGATATTTGTGCGCACGTTTATCAAGGTGGTTCGGCACCATGTTAATGGTGACACTGTAGATGATACGCAGCCCGTTGCTGCGGCTTTTCAGACGGTTTTTCAGCAGATAATCCGCGAAGTTGCTCGCACGACCTTCCCAGCGAATCGGCTGCCCGGTGTTGTCCACCACCTGACCGTAAAGGAAAGGTTCTTTCGAAATCGTAATATCATCAACGTCGGAATAGAGATCGACCGAACTCGGATCGTCACCCATCAACAACGTTTTGATAATTGCCCGGCGCAGGTGCGCGGCAGGTTCTGTCCCGGCGATGGTTTCGATAGTAATCGTACCGTCATCGAAGTTGATGTGGCTGCGGGTCTGATATTGATCGGTGTATTTCACGTAGTCCTTAGGACCGGCGATCACTACCTCTTTGAATCCCCAGATGTTCTCAATGTTGTGGGCAAATTGCCCCATCAGAATATCAAAACCGTTGGTATCTTTGACCCAGGCTTCGTTATAGGTATCGCCTCTTTTGGTCGTCGAACAGGAGATGAGCAACGGCGCAATCAAAGCCAGCGCGAGATATTTTTTCATCATTCCGGGTGCGTGTTGTGTTTGTTTTTATGCAAGTTGCCGGAGGTGACCTCCGGCTCTGTTTTTATTTTTTATCTTCCGGCGTATAGCCCTCGATATGTACCTCTTTACCCTCGAACAGGAAGTTGACCATCTCCTGCTCCAGCAGCTTGCGGTGCTCGGCATTCATCATGTTGAGTTTCTTTTCATTAATCAGCATGGTTTGTTTGTGCTGCCACTGCGCCCAGGCTTCTTTGGAGATCTCGTTATAGATGCGTTTTCCCAGTTCGCCGGGGTACAGCTGAAAATCCTGACCTTCTGCTTCACGTTGCAGGAAAGTACAAAAAATCGTTCTGCTCATAAATCATCCTCTTTATCGACTCACGCGCTAAACCGGCGCGCCAGTGCGTAACTGCTGTAACAAACGCTCCACGGGAGCCGCCAGGCCAACTGACGGCGGTTGCGCTAAGTTATACCAGAGCGCATTGCCTTCATCCATGCAGCCGGTGAATGACGACACGGGAAGCCACATAGGCACAATATCTAAGTGGAAATGGCTGAAGGTATGCCGAAACGCGGTCAGCTGCGTCAGGTTATCGGCAGCAATCTGCCGTTGCGCCAGCCATTGCCGCAAACTTTCTTCATCGGCAAACTGCGGGAAACAGTATAAACCGCCCCACAATCCGCTCGGCGGACGCTGCGCCAGAAATACTTCATTTTCGTGCTGTAACAGCAGAAAGTAGCCGGTGCGCTCCGGTAGCGTCTGTTTCGGTTTTTTGCCTGGATAAAGCGACCAGCTATTGTTGGCGGTGGCAATACACCCGTTTTGTAGCGGGCAGAGCGAACATTTCGGTTTCGAACGCGTACAAATCATCGCGCCCAAATCCATCATCGCCTGATTAAACCGCTCCACGCCAACCACGGGCGTCACCTGCTCGCTCAAACTCCATAGTTTATTCTCGACCTCTTTTTTCCCAGGCCAGCCGCTTACAGCATAGCAGCGCGCCAGCACGCGTTTGACGTTACCGTCGAGAATCGGAAAGTGCTTACCCAGAGAAAGTGAGAGAATCGCGCCTGCGGTGGAACGCCCGACGCCCGGTAACGCGGCGACCTCATCAAAGGTTTCCGGGAATTTACCGCCGTGTAAGGTGGCAACTTGCTGTGCCGCTTTATGTAGATTGCGCGCGCGGGCGTAATAGCCCAGTCCGGTCCACAAGTGGAGAACTTCGTCCAGCGGCGCATTGGCGAGATCGGTCACCGTCGGGAAGCGCGCCATAAAGCGTTCAAAATAGGGGATAACGGTCGCAACCTGAGTTTGTTGCAACATCACTTCTGAGAGCCATACTTTGTAGGGCGTCTTGTCAATTTGCCAGGGCAGAGTTTTTCGCCCGTATTTATCGTACCAGTCCAGAACCTGGGCTGAAAATTGCGACGCTTGCATGGTCACCGAATTCACTGTTGTTGGGGGCAAGATTGCAGCACAGCGACGGCAGGGTGTAAACCGGAACTTTCCGCAGCCACGGCCTTATCATGCTTGCATCCGGCAACTAACTTTGGATAATGCCCGTTTTCAGAACACTTTCACAAGCGACTAAATCTTTATGAAAAACGACGTCATCTCACCGGAATTTGATGAAAACGGCCGCCCACTGCGCCGTATCCGTAGTTTTGTGCGCCGCCAGGGGCGACTGACCAAAGGCCAGGAACATGCGCTGGAAAACTACTGGCCGGTGATGGGCGTTGAGTTCAGCGAAGATATGCTGGATTTCCCTGCGCTTTTTGGCCGTGAAGCGCCAGTGACGCTTGAGATTGGTTTCGGCATGGGGGCGTCGCTGGTGGCAATGGCCAAAGATCGCCCCGAGCAGGACTTCCTTGGCATTGAAGTGCATTCACCGGGCGTTGGTGCGTGCCTGGCTTCTGCGCATGAAGAAGGTTTAAGCAACCTGCGCGTGATGTGTCATGATGCGGTTGAAGTGCTGCACAAAATGATTCCTGACAATTCATTGCGCATGGTGCAGCTCTTTTTCCCTGACCCGTGGCACAAAGCGCGCCATAATAAACGCCGTATCGTTCAGGTGCCATTTGCCGAACTGGTAAAAAGCAAACTGCAACTGGGTGGCGTATTCCATATGGCGACCGACTGGGAACCTTATGCGGAACATATGCTTGAAGTGATGTCTTCTATTGACGGTTATAAAAACCTGTCAGAGAGCAATGATTACGTACCGCGTCCGGCATCACGTCCGGTGACGAAATTTGAACAACGTGGTCATCGTCTTGGTCACGGAGTATGGGACTTAATGTTCGAGAGGGTGAAATAATGGCAAAGAACCGTAGCCGTCGTCTGCGTAAAAAAATGCACATCGACGAATTCCAGGAATTAGGATTTTCGGTGGCATGGCGATTCCCGGAAGGTACATCGGAAGAACAGATTGATAAAACCGTTGATGACTTTATTAACGAGGTTATCGAACCGAACAAACTGGCCTTTGACGGCAGCGGATATCTGGCCTGGGAAGGTCTGATCTGCATGCAGGAAATCGGCAAATGCACCGAAGAACATCAGGCGGTTGTGCGTAAGTGGCTGGAAGAGCGCAAACTGGATGAGGTACGCACCAGCGAACTTTTCGACGTTTGGTGGGACTAATAAAGCATACGGGCCAGCAGATGCTGGCCTAATTTTTTCTTGAGGGAAGACTATGATGCGCAAACTGCTGCTGGCGGCAGCACTTTCAGTAACGGCAATGGTCGCTCATGCCGACTACCAGTGCAGCGTCACACCGAGTGACGATGTGATCCTTAGCCCAAAAACCGTGCAGGTGACGGGCGAAAACGGCAATCTGGTGATTACCCCGGACGGCAACGTAATGTTCAATGGCAAGCAGTATTCACTGAATGCCGCACAACGTGAACAGGCGCAAGATTATCAAACAGAACTACGTAGCACATTGCCGTGGATTGATGAAGGCGCGAAAAGCCGCGTCGAGAAAGCCCGTGTCGCGCTGGATAAAATTATCGTTCAGGAAATGGGCGAAAACAGCAAAATGCGCAGCCGTCTGACCAAACTTGATGCGCAATTAAAAGAGCAAATGAACCGCATTATTGAAACGCGCAGCGATGGCCTGACGTTCCACTATAAAGCCATTGATCAAGTTCGTGCCGAAGGCCAGCAGTTAGTAAATCAGGCGATGGGCGGAATTTTACAGGACAGCATTAACGAAATGGGGGCGAAAGCGGTGCTGAAAAGCGGCGGTAACCCATTACAAAATGTGCTGGGCGGACTCGGCGGTCTACAAACGTCAATTCAGGATGAATGGAAAAAGCAGGAAAAAGACTTCCAGCAGTTTGGTAAAGATGTCTGTAACCGCGTGATTTCTCTCGAAGACAGCCGCAAAGCGCTGGTAAGTACCCTAAAATAATCTCTTCTTTCTTTTTCTAACGGCACGGTATTTGCGGTGCCGTTTTTGCATTTTCAGTATTTTTGTTAACCGAATCAGATTTTCGAAATTAGAAAAGTATATTTGTTCAGTAAATTGCTTTACATCAAATCATTCATCCCGTGAATTTCAATAATGCCTTTGATTCACGTAACTGGAGGAATGAAATGGAGTTTTTCAAAAAGACGGCACTTGCCGCACTGGTTATGGGGTTTAGCAGCGCAGCACTGGCTCTGCCAAATATCACTATCCTGGCGACCGGAGGAACGATTGCCGGTGGTGGTGACTCCGCAACCAAATCTAACTACACAGCAGGTAAAGTTGGCGTAGAAAATTTGGTTAATGCGGTGCCGCAACTAAAAGACATTGCGAATGTTAAAGGTGAGCAGGTCGTTAATATCGGCTCCCAGGACATGAACGATGATGTCTGGCTGACACTGGCGAAAAAAATTAACACCGACTGTGATAAGACCGACGGCTTCGTCATTACCCACGGCACCGACACGATGGAAGAAACCGCTTACTTCCTCGACCTGACGGTGAAATGCGACAAACCGGTGGTGATGGTCGGCGCAATGCGTCCTTCCACTTCCATGAGCGCAGACGGTCCATTCAACCTGTATAACGCGGTAGTGACCGCAGCAGATAAAGCCTCCGCCAACCGTGGCGTTCTGGTGGTGATGAACGACACCGTGCTGGATGGTCGCGATGTCACTAAAACCAACACCACCGACGTAGCGACCTTCAAATCTGTTAACTATGGTCCGCTGGGTTACATTCACAACGGTAAGATTGACTATCAGCGTACCCCGGCGCGTAAGCATACTGGCGACACACCGTTCGATGTCTCTAAGCTGAATGAACTGCCGAAAGTCGGTATTGTTTATAACTACGCTAACGCGTCTGATCTTCCGGCTAAAGCACTGGTGGACGCGGGCTATGACGGCATCGTAAGTGCTGGTGTGGGTAACGGTAACTTGTATAAAACCGTGTTTGATACCCTGGCAACCGCCGCGAAAAACGGCACTGCGGTAGTGCGTTCTTCTCGCGTACCAACGGGCGCAACCACTCAGGATGCCGAAGTGGATGATGCGAAATACGGCTTCGTCGCTTCTGGCACGCTGAACCCGCAAAAAGCGCGTGTTCTGCTGCAACTGGCTCTGACGCAAACCAAAGATCCGCAGCAGATCCAGCAGATCTTCAATCAGTACTAATCACCTCGCCCCGGCATCTTGCCGGGGTATTTACACTTCAGACTCACGTCCATTGCTAATTGTTAATTCACTAATGATAATCACCGGAATAAATTATTCCACGGGAGGATTTTCGGGTGAAAAGGCAATGGATTGTAGGCACGACTTTGTTTGTGTTGATGTCGGGGTACGTTTGGGCAGAAGCAGTACCGCCTGATGAGAAGACGTTAAAGATGCAGTTCAATGACGATTTTGCGGGCATTATGCGTCTCGACCAAATATCCCTGAAACCGGTAAGTTCCGAAGGCAACCAGTCAACCTGGTCTGCTGAAGGGGATATGTCGGCAACGGAAGATTTGTATGTTATGGCGGGAATGGCCGCTGATTATCGTTTTATGGAAAAAACCTGGGTTAAAGACCAATCGGTGAAATTTTCCGCGATGATCAAAGCCAAAGGAACGCCAGATTCAGGGTGGACTACTGAATTTTTCTCTATGCAAACGGCGGCTAAAAATATGGGCTACCCGTTGCCCAAGCCCGATGAAAAAATAAAATATCTGATCACTACCGACAGCAATTTTTATGCGCAACTGGCAAAAGTTGAAGCTGGCTATGGCGAGATGAAAGATAAGATCGAACGCTCAAAAGAGCAGGAAAAGGAACTTCAGAAACAATACGATGATGTCGGTGAAAAGATCAAAACTTTCTGGGGCAAGGATGCAAAAGGAGAACAACGCACCCGTTACAATGTACAGCAGGAAATGCTGCAGAAAATGTATGAAGCCGATCGGCAAAACGATCCGCTGAAATTTGAAAATAACTATTATGAAACTGTTTATTCCCCTGCGCTTGCGGCTTGTCAGGCAAAATCAGACTGTGATGCCGCGCCATTACGCGCCGAGCGTGATGCGGTTGTAGCGGAGAAGAAACGTTATTACGTCACTCAGCACCAGTTGATGCTTGAGAAAATAAAAACGGACATGGCTGAGCTGGATAAAAAAGTGAAACCACTCAGTGATAAACAAACCGCATTGAATCACGAAAGAATTAAACTTGCCTATGCCAGTGAAGATCTGCAAGCTGAGTATGACCGCTGGAACAATGATATTACCGAATTACGTCGTCGGGGCGTGATTAAATAATTGTTGCATATCATTGCCGGATAAATACGTTTTATCCGGCAATGAGTAATTTCCGTCGTACATCACGTCGCATAGTCTGCAACATAAATTATTCAGGGCTTATTTACATTAATCCCAATAACTGTGGAACAAACAAAGAAATTTGCGGGATATAAGTGATCATCATCAACGCGATTAACAATGCGGCATAAAATGGCAGCAATGGTTTGATCAAATGTTGAATCTTCACACCAGAGATAGAACAACCAACAAATAGCGCACTACCCACCGGCGGTGTTAACAGCCCAATACAAAGGTTGGCCACCATCATAATACCGAAATGTACCGGGTCCATTCCCAGCTCTTGTGCAATCGGCAAGAAGATTGGTGTGAAGATTAGTACAGCCGGTGTCATGTCCATAAAGATACCGACAATTAATAAGACGATATTAATTAGCAGCAATATGATCAGTGGGTTATCAGAAATCCCCATCAACGCGTCGCTGATCATATAAGGAATATCAGCATTAGTCATTGCCCAGGATATGCCCACGGAAAAACCGATCAACAGTAATACAATCGAAGTGGTAACAACCGATTCCAGAATCAGTTTGGGTAAATCGCGCCATTTTACTTCCCGGTAAATCAGCACCGAGAGAATAAATGTGTAGACAACGGCAATCGCAGACGCTTCAGTTGCGGTAAAAATGCCGCCCAGAATGCCGCCCATTACAATGAACACCAGAAGCAAACTTGGTAAGGCATCCAGAAACGCTTTACATGCCTGGGCAAGGGTTGCTCTTTCTGAAAGTGGGTAACCACGGCGTTTAGCAATAACGCCGCAGACTATCATTACCGCGAGACCCATTAAGAGCCCTGGCAAATATCCCGCCATAAATAACGATGCTACAGAAACGCCGCCAGCTGTCAGGGAAAACACGATTAACACGTTTGAGGGCGGTATCAGTAATCCAGTAATACAGGATGAGACGTTTACAGCGGTAGAAAATGCCGGATCATAACCTTCTTTGGTCTGAATGGGATTAAGTGTGCCACCAACGGCAGCAGCAGCCGCAACGGCTGAACCGGAAATAGAACCAAACATCATATTCGCCAGGACGTTCACATGACCAAGTGAACCAGGAACGCGGCCAACCATTACCTGGGCGAGGTTAATCAAACGTATCGCAATACCGCCGCTGTTCATCAGCGTTCCGGCAAAGATGAAAAAGGGGATTGCCAACAGGGCAAAGTTATCCAGTCCATTAGCCAGTCGCTGCGAAACAGTAATTGCCGCGATATCCCAGGGAAACATCAATAGCATTGAAGTTACAGTCGCAATACCGATTGAGAACGAAATGGGCACACCAATGAAGACAAGTACAAAAAAACAGCCAAACAGTGTAAGCACGATATAACTATCCATTAACTGGCCTCCTGCGCATGTTGTTTCAGTTGTTGAATACTTTGATTAATAAAACACAAGGCATAAAACATCATCACCGCTCCACTTAATGGCAGAATGATATATACGTATCCCATCGGTATTTGCATCGCGGCAGATACTTGCGATGTTGCCAGCGTTTTATCAATTAATTTCAGGCCGCCAGTCACAATGACCGAACCGGCAAAGCCTAAAATGAGAAAGTTAATGACTATATTAAGAAGTAATTGTTTGCGCTTATTCAGGGCGAGAGCAAATAAATCAATAGAGAGATGTCTCTGCGCGCCGACGGTATATGCAGCACCTAATAATCCTACCCAGATCATCAAAAAGCGTGCCAGCTCATCGGTTAATGTACTTGGCTGGTTAAGTACGTAGCGGCTAAATACTTGCCAGACTACGCATACAACAAGAGCAAGCATGACGGCGACAGAAAACGCGGCAATGACGCGGTCTACCGCAAGTTTCAGGCGGTTAAATATCATTGTAAGCATCCTGGAAAATCAGGGCCAGAGACTGGCCCGGAATATTATTGAGCAGCGTTGTCGAATTTCTCTAACAAAGCAGCTTGTTTTGGATCTTTTTTGAAGTCGTCAAACAGAGGCTGAACTGCGGCACGGAATGGGGCTTTATCAACCTTAACGATTTCACCACCCATGGCTTTCGCCTGAGCACGAGTGTCAGCGTCGATTTTTTCCCACAACTTTTGTTGATAAGCTTCGGATTTCTTCGCCGCTGTTTCGATAATTTGCTGCTGTTCCGGGGTTAATTTATTCCATGTTTTGGTGGAGATAACCAAAAAGTCCGGAATTGAGGCGTGTTCATCTTCAGAAAAGACTTTGGCAATTTCGATATGCCGAGTCTGCACCCAGGAAGGCACGTTATTTTCTGCGCCATCTACTACACCTTGCTGCATCGCAGTATAAACTTCGCCAAATGAAATTGGAGTGGGGGAGCCACCCATCAGTTCAATCATTTTGATGGTGGTCGGGCTTGGCTGAACACGAATTTTCAGCCCTTTAAGATCTTCTGGCTTAGTAATCGGTTTTTTCGCATAGAAACTGCGAGTACCCGCTACATAAGCTGATAAAGCAAAAAAGCCTTTATCTTTTGTTGAATCCATAATTTCTTTACCAACTTCACCAAAAACAACTTTGTTGAAGTGCGCCTGATCTTTAAATAAGAACGGCAAATTATAGATAGCATAAATATTATCAAAAGACTCCAGATCACTGGCTGAACCCTTGGTCATATCCAGTGCGCCATTTTGCAACAACTCCATGGTTTCTCGCGCGTTACCCATTTGGCTACTGGGATAAATGCGGATCACCATATTACCTTTTGACAGCTGTTTTACCTCTTTCGCCAGCTCTTCAAAACTCTGATGCACAACATGACTTCTTTCCAGGTTGTGTGCTAACTTTAACGTCACTTTTTCTGCGGCGTTTACGCCAGTGCTAAGCAGAGCCAGCAAGGATGCGCAGACTAATGAGCGGGTAAATGACCTCATCTTCATATAAAAACTCTCTGTTGAAGGATGGAAATTGGTTGATATCTAATTGTGTTTATCAGTGCTTTGTGCGACAAATTGGTTAACCTGTCTGACAACTTGTCTATGTTTATCACAATTTGAAATAAAGTCAGAAATTAAATATTAATTTTGTGCGCTATGTTGTACATGTTTATAATCAATAAATGATTAGTAAATATTCATTAAATATATATAATAAATATCGTCGATATTTATTCAGTAAGAAATATATTTTTGCCGAAGTTAATTAACGGGGGGATAAAAGAAGTGATTAATGCGCCCGCAGGCGCATTAATGATTACTCAGCGAGGAATAATTCAAGAAGTGAGTTTAAGAATAATTTACCGTGCTCGGTTATCTGCCAGTAATCCGCACATTCTGTGAGATAACCCTGAGCGATAGCCTCGTCTAACTGTGGGCGAATCACATCTTCGCAAAGCCCGGTATACGCACTAAACTCTGCGCGTGGTGCGGCCTCCAGCAAGCGAAAGCGGTTCATAAAGAACTCAAACGGCTTATCTGTGGCTTCGACATCACGCAGGCTTTCCAGATAACGCCCCTGCATAAAACCACGCGGGTGCCGCGTTTTGGTGGTGCGCAGAATGCGCCCATCCGGGAAGGTGACTTTGCCGTGCGCCCCGCAGCCGATGCCGATGTAGTCGCCAAATCGCCAGTAGTTGAGATTGTGCTGGCACTGATAACCCGGTTTGGCGTAAGCGGAGGTTTCATATTGCTGATAACCCGCAGCCGTTAATAACTGATGCCCTTGCTCGAAGATATCCCACAATGCATCGTCGTCCGGCAGTACAGGAGGGCGTGAGCCAAACAACGTATTAGGTTCGATGGTCAGTTGATACCAGGAAAGATGCGGCGGATTCAGTTCAATGGCCTGGCGTAGATCGCCAAGCGCCTCTTCCAGTGATTGATCCGGCAGCCCATGCATCAAATCAAGGTTAAAACTACGCAGCCCCAGCCCGCTTGCCAGATTTGCCGCCCGTTTCGCTTCTTGCGGGCCATGAATACGTCCAAGTCGTTTTAGCTTTTCTTCACTAAAACTCTGCACACCAATAGAGATGCGGTTTACACCAGCACGCTGATAATCGACAAAGCGATCGGCTTCTACCGTGCCTGGGTTCGCTTCCATAGTAATTTCTGCATCCGCTGCCAGCGGCAAACGCGCACGCACGCCGTCCAGCAGCGTTTGCATCGCCGGGCCGGAAAGCAGGCTCGGCGTGCCACCGCCAATAAAGATTGTCTGCACTTCACGGCCCTGAGCGTAAGCCACATCGTTGTCCAGATCGTTAAGCAGGTGCTGAACATAATCGTCGTGCGGCACTTCTCCTTTCAACGCGTGAGAGTTGAAATCGCAGTACGGACATTTCTGCACGCACCACGGGATGTGAATGTAGAGACTCAGCGGCGGTAATTTAACCATTTCGTAAAGCGTCCAACAGCAGTTTCAATGCCTGACCACGGTGGGAAATGGCGCTCTTTTCTTCGCGGGTCAGTTCGGCAGCAGTTTTACCTTCGGAAGGCACGAAGAAGATTGGATCATAACCAAAGCCGCCAGTACCCGCCGGTTCACGAGTAATCACGCCCGGCCAGCTACCGTGGCACACCAGCGGAGTCGGATCTTCCGCGTGGCGCAGATATACCAGCACGCAGTGGAAACGCGCTTGACGTTGGTCGTCCGGTACGTCTTTCAGAGTTTCCAGCAGTTTTTGCAGATTCTTTTGATCGGTCGCGTCTTCACCGGAATAACGTGCGGAGTAAATCCCAGGCGCGCCGCCAAGCACATCTACCGCCAGACCAGAGTCGTCGGCAATTGCTGGTAAACCGGTCACTTTTGCCGCGTGTCGTGCTTTCAGAATCGCGTTTTCGATAAAGGTCAGGCCGGTTTCTTCGGCAGAATCTACGCCGAGGTCTGTTTGGGCCACGATATCAAGACCGAAGTCGCTAAGCAGCGACGCCAGCTCACGCACTTTACCGGCATTGCCGGTTGCGAGGACAACTTTTTGCATAGGATACCTAATTAATTAACGCCGCGATTTCTGGCGGGATTTGTTGCGGATTAATGATTTTAATTTGTTTGTGTCGGCCAAGTTCGCCTTTTTCAATTACCACCTGGCTTTTGGCTACCCGGAATTGTTTACCGAGAAATTTCACCAGATGGCTGTTGGCCTGGCCGTCAACCGGCGGCGCGGTAATGGCGACTTTTACTTCGTCGCCATGTAAACCGACAATAGAATCACGGCTGGCTTTCGGCTGAATATAAAGCCGTAAAACCAGACCGTCATCGTTAACTGTTACGGCACTCATAACGCCATCCACAGCCCCGGTAGCAGCATGTTTCCGGTCGCCTGCAGTACTTCTGCGACACCCATATTAATGACATACAGCAGCAGAACGAGGATCATCGGCGAGAAATCAATCCCACCCATTGCTGGCAGCAGGCGGCGAATCGGGCGCAGCAGTGGATCGGCAAGCTGGATCAGGACGTATTCAATCGGGCTACGACCCTGGCTTACCCAGCTCATAATCGCCATCACCAGCAGGACCCAGAAAATCAACAGGCCGATGGTTTTCAGCAAAATCAGTAAACCAGCAATCCAGATGATCGGCAGGAAAGTCACGACTTTAAACAGCACGATGGCTTTGATAAAACTGAGAATATAGGCAACCAGCAGCGAGGCGCTGTCAATCGGTCCCATTGCCGGAATAACGCGGCGCAGTGGCCCGATAATCGGCTGCGTCACCTTCACCACAAACTGTGAGAAGGGGTTATAAAAATCACAATGAGCCCACTGCATCCAGATGCGTAATAACAGCACCATGGTATACAGCTCAATGACCGTTGAAAGCAGGAAAGTCAACGTATTCATGGCGTTCCTTTAATTCCTTATTTTTTAGAGTAATCACGCGCACCAAAAATTGCAGTGCCGATACGAACCATCGTGCTACCTGCCGCAATGGCGGCTTCCATATCGTCCGACATTCCCAGAGAGAGCGTGTCGATATGCGGGTAGCGCGTTTTCAGTCCGGCAAATGCTACAGCCATTTGGCGTGCAACTTCAAACTGCCTTACATATTCTGACTCAGGCGCAGGGATCGCCATCAGCCCGCGTAGACGTAAACGCGGTAGTTCAGCGACCGCAGCTGCCAGCTCGTCCAGTTCAGCCAGTTGAATCCCGGACTTACTGTTTTCATCACTAATATTAATTTGAATCAGTACGTTAAGAGGGGGGAGTTCTGCCGGGCGCTGGTCGTTCAGGCGGGTGGCGATGCGCAAACGGTCGATGGTATGACACCAGTCGAAATGTTCTGCCACCAGGCGGCTTTTATTAGACTGCAACGGGCCAATAAAATGCCATTCTAATCCTGTTACGCCCAGTTCCTGAAAGTGGCGAATTTTATCTACCCCTTCCTGAACGTAGTTTTCACCAAATTGACGCTGCCCGGCATCAATGGCTTCTGCGATGGCGCTCGCGGGTTTTGTTTTACTGACTGCAAGCAGCGTAATTTCTTCTGGAGAACGGCCGCAACGCGTTGCAGCCGCTGAGATTTTGTCCCGGACCTGTGCCAGGTTATGCGCAATATCGTTCATTTTCCGAGGATCTTAGTATGAATATGGAAGAAATTGTGGCCCTTAGTGTAAAGCATAATGTCTCGGATCTACACCTGTGCAGCGCCTGGCCCGCACGATGGCGTATTCGCGGGAGAATGGAAGCTGCGCCGTTTGATGCGCCGGACGTGGAAGAGCTACTGCGGGAGTGGCTGGATGACGATCAGCGGGCAATATTGCTGGAGAATGGTCAGTTGGATTTTGCCGTGTCGCTGGCGGAAAAACAGCGATTGCGCGGCAGTGCGTTCGCGCAACGGCAAGGCATTTCTCTGGCGTTACGGCTGTTGCCTTCGCACTGCCCGCAGCTCGAACAGCTTGGCGCACCACCGATATTGCCGGAATTACTCAAGAGCGAGAATGGCCTGATTCTGGTAACGGGGGCGACGGGAAGTGGAAAATCTACCACGCTGGCAGCGATGGTTGGTTATCTCAATCAACATGCTGATGCGCATATTCTGACGCTGGAAGATCCTGTGGAATATCTCTATGCCAGCCAGCGGTGTTTGATCCAGCAGCGGGAGATTGGTTTGCACTGTATGACGTTCGCATCGGGATTGCGTGCCGCATTGCGGGAAGATCCCGATGTGATATTGCTCGGAGAGCTGCGTGACAGCGAGACAATCCGTCTGGCGCTGACCGCGGCAGAAACCGGACATCTGGTGCTGGCGACCTTACATACACGCGGTGCCGCGCAGGCAGTTGAGCGACTGGTGGATTCATTTCCTGCGCAGGAAAAAGATCCCGTACGTAATCAACTGGCAGGTAGTTTACGGGCAGTGTTGTCACAAAAGCTGGAAGTGGATAAACAGGAAGGACGCGTGGCGCTGTTTGAATTGCTGATTAACACACCCGCGGTGGGGAATTTGATACGTGAAGGGAAAACCCACCAGTTACCGCATGTTATTCAAACTGGGCAGCAGGTGGGGATGTTGACGTTTCAGCAGAGTTATCAGCAGCGGGTGGGGGAAGGGCGTTTGTGAGGCCAGGGCGGCTGAATAACATCGTAAATATGCCTGATGCGCTACGCTAATCAGGCTTACAAACATAGTCATTCACGCCGCATCCGGCAATAAGGAGCGATGATGTAAATCGCCTTAATATCCCTGCTCGAAATAACTTTCGAGAATGATAACCGCAGAGGCAGAGTCAACTTTGCCTTTATTTAGCGCCCGATAGCCGCCCTGTTCAAACAGACCGGATCGTGCTTCTACGGTGCTAAGACGCTCGTCATGGAGCTTTACTTCAACACCGAAACGACCATGAATACGATTGGCAAATTTACGCGCTCTGGCGGTTAACGGCTGTTCGGTGCCGTCCATATTCAGCGGCAAACCGACGATAATTTCGTCAGGCTGCCACTCTTTCAGTAAACGTTCGATAAGGTTCCAGTCCGGCGTACCGTCCTGTGCTTTAATTGCAGGCAAAGGGCGAGCGGTGCCGGTAATGCGTTGGCCGACCGCTACGCCAATGCTTTTGGTGCCGAAGTCGAAGGCGAGTAAGGTTCCACTCATCAGGCATGCCCCGCAACGCCAGGCATGGTGAGAATATCAACACCAATCAGTTTTGCTGCATCGCGCCAGCGGTCAGCTATCGGCGTTTTGAACAAAATATTCAGATCTGCAGGGGCGGTTAGCCATGCGTTATCGAGAATTTCTTGTTCAAGTTGGCCTTTCTCCCAGGAGGCGTAACCCAGCGCGACCAGAACATCGGCTGGCTGCTTAGGAGTGCCTATCGTTTCCAGAACATCGCGGGAAGTGGTCACCACAGTGTTATCAGAAATACGGATGCTGGAGGCAAAGCGTGACGGCGGGGTATGCAAAATAAACCCACGATCTTCTGCCAGCGGGCCACCAAGCATAACGGGCTTATCCAGACGAATGGCAGGATCGCGCGGTTCTGGCGTAATTTTTAACTTTTCCAGAATTCCTTCGATCTGCAGATTTTCCAGCGGCTTATTAATGATCAGCCCCATTGCGCCATCGGGATTATGCTCGCAAATGTAGACTACTGAGCGGCGGAAAAGCGGATCCTGGAGAGCAGGCATGGCAATAAGAAAGTGATGCTGTAAATTCATTGTCAGAGGTTCTGTTTCCTGGTTCAAAAAAGCAACAGCGCCCAGTATGCGGGGAAAGATGGGCGCTGTCACTCTTAGTCTTTATGGGCTCCGTCCCGCGGAGGTTATTTAAGATTTCTGCAAACGTGCTTCGATGGCATCCATTAACATTCCGGTGATCGATACCGGAAATTCCGCCTCGATCTCACGAACGCAAGTTGGGCTGGTGACATTAATTTCGGTCAGTCGATCACCAATGATATCCAGACCCACAAAGATTAGCCCTTTGGCTTTTAGCGTAGGGCCAACACGGCGGGCAATTTCCCAGTCGCTTTCCGTCAGTGGACGTGGTTCCCCGCGACCACCGGCAGCCAGGTTACCACGGGTTTCGCCGCCTTGTGGAATACGTGCCAGGCAGTATGGTACAGGTTCGCCATCCACCACCAGCACACGCTTGTCGCCATCTTTAATAGCTGGCAGGTAATTTTGTGCCATGCAGTAGCGGGTGCCGTGTTCGGTCAGCGTTTCGGCAATGACGCCGAGGTTTGGATCGCCTTCTTTCACGCGGAAAATCGACGCGCCGCCCATACCGTCCAGCGGCTTAAGAATGATATCGCTGTGTTTCTGCCAGAACGCTTTCAGCTGCGCTTTATTGCGCGTGACCAGCGTTTCTGGTGTTAAGTCAGAGAACCAGGCTGTGAACAGTTTTTCGTTACAATCGCGCAGGCTCTGCGGTTTGTTTACGATCAGCGTCCCTTTCTCTTCGGCACGCTCAAGAATATAGGTCGCGTAGATAAACTCGGTATCAAATGGCGGATCTTTACGCATTAGAATCACATCGAGATCGGCCAGCGGTAGATCCTGCTCACCCGTAAACTCGTACCATTTGTCGTAGTTTTGTTCGACGCTCAAAGTGCGCGTACGAGCACGTGCTTCACCGTTGATTAAGTAGAGATCAGCCATCTCCATATAGTGAAGTTCGTAACCACGACGCTGTGCTTCCAGCAACATAGCGAAACTGGAATCTTTCTTGATGTTGATGCTTGCGATGGGGTCCATCACGATGCCGAGCTTGATCATTATTCTTCTCCGTTAGCCCAAATCGCCAAAACGCACTTGTAGCGCGGTAATGGCGGTGAGCGCAGTTGTCTCAGTACGCAAAACGCGAGGTCCCAACAGGATATCAGTAAATTGATAGCGGGCAGTCATGGCAATTTCATCTGCCGATAAACCGCCTTCCGGGCCAATCAGCAGGCGGACGCGTTCAACCGGTAACGGCAACGTATTGATGCTGTTACTGGCGCGCGGGTGAAGATTCAGTTTCAGTCCTTCATCCTGCTCTGCACACCAGGTTTCCAGAACCATCGCTGGACGGATTTCTGGCACCCGGTTACGACCACACTGCTCACAGGCAGCAATTGCAATCTTCTGCCACTGCTGGAGCTTCTTGTTCAGACGTTCACTATCCAGTTTAACGCCGCAGCGCTCAGAAAAAAGTGGCGTAATGAGGCTTACACCGAGTTCGATCGATTTCTGGATAGTAAATTCCATTTTTTCACCACGCGACATCACCTGACCGAGGTGAATATGCAGCGGAGATTCGCGATCGTCGATCTGGCCTTCCAGCACCTTCACTTCCACGCTTTTTTTGCTGGCGCTGGTAATTTCGGCGTCAAAGACCTGGTTGCTACCGTCAAACAATTGCAACGCCTGTCCTGGCCCCATGCGCAGTACGCGCCCGATATGGTTGGCGGCATCTTCGCAAAGCGCGATGTGAGAATGGCTGGTCAGTGGTTCAGGATGATAAATGCGGGGGATACGCATAGTTAAAAATCCGCGTCGTCTCCCCACGCGGTTGTACGCGTGGGGTAGGGGTTAACAAAAAGAATCCCGCTAGTGTAGGTTAGCTCTTTCGCGCCTGGCAAGCGCGTTGCACATACGGGTTATGATTGCCCTGCACCTTCGCGATGCGTTCATCGCGCTCGCACTCCCAGTCGGTAACCGGATACATCTTGTCCCATGCGTTGAACAGCTGCGTTTGCTGGCGAGAGAGTGTCAGGTTGTATTGGTCACGCATATAGAAGTAGGTGCGCGCAATGGCACCGCGTGCACGTGCTGGTGGCTCGGCGACTTTTTCTTTGAAATCGACCTTCATAGCGCATTGACCATACTGGCCTTCGCCGCCATTCCACTGGCTGTACATAAAGTTGCCGCGATCGCCATTCACCTCACCGACTGACGGTTGCAGGTTATGCATATCGCTTTCCATCTTGCGATAAACCGGATCTTTGGCACAGTTTTTACGTCCACCGTCCTGCCAGCACTGGCGCTGGTGACCGAACTGCCAGGCGGGAACAACGTGTTCCCACTCTACGCGGCTGGCGCGGTTTTCATTTTTGCGCACCTGATAGCCGCACGATTGCAGATCGACAACGCCTTTTTTGCCCTGCCAGTCAATTTTACATCCGCAGTAAAACGTACCCGGCGCGTCAGCGTGGATTTTTACCGCCGCGGCTTTCGCCTGAGAAAAACTATTGATACCTTCGGCCAACGTCGGGCCGGAAAATGCTGCGCTCAGTACCACCGCAGCAATAGACAAATAACGGTACATCACTTACTCCGTGTTAAAACGAGCCAGCAACGTAGCGAAAGTTGTTTTGGTATGCAATCAGCCAGATCAGGAAAGTTCCTGATAGTTCAGGTGGTTATTTTGCAATCAGCTGTTCACCGCAATGAACACAGCGATAGACCGCCTCACCACGAACTACGCGATTATGACGGCGTACGGTAAGCTGATGTTCCTGGCACTTGCAGCGGTAGGGGAAGGTGTTGCGACGCACGGATTGCAGTTCAAACTGATGCGTACGACGGGCGGGAACGCCCAGCACACTTTCCATCATCCACTTCCACTCTTTGCCATGTGGCGCTACGCGGCCGAAATGTTTCCATACCAGCAAATGTGCCAGTTCGTGCGGCACCACTTCTTCAATAAAGGCTTCACTGTTTTCCAACAGCAAAACGGGATTGAGGCGAATTTCATAGCTATCCAGCCAGGCTGTTCCGGCGGAGGTTCCGCGCTGGGTGTAAGAAAGTTTTGGCTCCGGGTAGTTACGCCCCAGTTTCAGGTTGGCCTGGGCGAGCTTTTCCCGCAGGCGACGCATAACGGCCTGTTGGATGGCAATAGGGAGACGGGATGTTTTCATAGCGGCAGAGGATAGAGCGAAGAAAAGATGACTGCAAGAGGTGGCTTCCTCCACGACGGGAGGAAGCCTGATGAGATTAATCGTGAGCGCCGATTTCGCGCAGTTTACGACCTTTCATCAGATTACGTTCAATATGTTCCAGCGAAACGTGTTTGGTTTCCGGTACCAGCCACAGTGTCAGCAGAATAAACAGTACGTTCAGAGCCGCATACACCCAGAAGGTGTTGGCGTTACCCAGCGTGTTGAGCATGGTCAGGAACGTTGCGCCAACGATCATGTTGGCAATCCAGTTGGTGGCGGTGGAGCAGGTGATGCCAAAATCGCGGCCTTTCAGCGGCTGAATTTCGGAGCACAGTACCCAAATCAGCGGACCGGCACTCATGGCAAAGCCGACAATAAACATCAGCAGCATGGCGATAGCGAAATACTGCGCCGACGGAGAGTGGATACCGATATGCATCATTGTACCGAGTATGCCCATGCCAGCAGCCATCACCAGGAAGCCCAGCGTTAGCGTTGGTTTACGTCCCCAGCGGTCAACAAGGCCTATTGCGATAAAGGTGGCGAGTACGTTGGTGAGACCGACGATCACTGTCCCCCACATTTGCTCGGTGGTGTTGGTATAACCCGCCAGTTCGAAGATTTTCGGCGCGTAATACATAATGACGTTCATCCCGGTGAATTGCTGCATTACCTGCAACAGTACGCCAAGGAACACCGCGCGGCGGAAGTTGCTGTTCTCTTTAAACAGCGCCCAGCCACTCTGTTTAACCTGCAAACTTTCACGGATTTCATCCAGTTCGCGTTTCGCTTCCGCACTGGTGTCGCGCAGGCGCAGCAGCACGCGCTCGGCATCAACAAAACGGCGTTTGGCGGCAAACCAACGTGGGCTGTCTGGCAGGAAGAAGACACCAATCAGCAGCAAAATTGCCGGGATGATAATCACACCCAGCATCCAGCGCCATGCACCAGTGTAGCTGAAGGCGGTATCAGAAAGATAAGCACCGAGGATCCCGATAGTGATCATCAACTGATACATCGAGATCATACTGCCGCGAATTTTTTCCGGGGCAATTTCAGAGAGGTACAGCGGCGCGGTATAAGAGGCCACACCCACCGCCAGCCCCAGCAGAACGCGGGAAAGAATCAGTACTTCAACGTTTGGCGCAGCCGCAGAGAACAGTGAACCGGCAACAAACAGAATTGCGCCGATCATCAGGCTCTTTTTGCGCCCGAGTTTAAAGGAGAGCCAGCCGCTACCCACCGCACCGACTGCCGCACCGAACATCATGGAGCTTACGACCCATTCTTGTGTGTGCGAAGTAATCTGGAATTCATCAGCAATAAACGGCAGTGCGCCAGCAATTACACCGATATCCAGGCCAAAGAGTAATCCCGCCAGAGCGGCAAGGAAGCAGACGAAAAACGTCATTGCCTTGTTTGACCGCCCCTGTTTTTTAGCGTCAGGCATGATGCCCTCCAATATGGGTTATTTATTTTGTTGATGTAAAGGATAAGTGAGTAGTGCGTAAAAAGATGCGAAGCACATCACGTTAGTGTAATCGCTTACACTAACATTCATTATGTTTATTATTTAACTTAATGAAAATTATCGATTTATATCATCATAGAACAAAGCAAATTGTCTTTACTTAAGACTTTACTGAAAATAAATGTAACGTTTGTGAAAACTCAATAATATTATGAAAATATTATCAATAGTTGAGTTGAATAGAAGGTGTAATCGGTTCCATCAAAAGTGGTGATTTTGATGCAAAGCACTTAGCGGCAGTTTATTGTCATCACGCAAGCGTCTTCTTGCCGGATGGATGAGGAAGCATTTTGGGGCTTACAAAAAGAAAAAGGCCAGCGCGAGGCTGGCCTTGAAGACGAAGGCGCTGGAGGATTATTTCAGTCCAGCAGCTTCACGCAGCAGCTGCGCTTTGTCGGTTTTTTCCCACGGGAAATGTTCGCGCCCAAAGTGACCATATGCTGCGGTTTCTTTGTAGATCGGGTGCAGCAGATCCAGCATCTGAATCAGACCGTATGGGCGCAGGTCGAAGAACTCACGTACCAACAGAGTCAGTTGTTCAGAAGGCACTTTCTCGGTACCGAAAGTTTCTACCATGATGGAGGTCGGTTCAGCCACGCCAATTGCGTAGGAAACCTGAATTTCACAACGATCGGCCAGGCCAGCAGCAACGATGTTTTTCGCTACATAACGTGCTGCGTATGCTGCGGAACGGTCCACTTTTGATGGATCTTTACCAGAGAACGCACCGCCACCGTGACGTGCCATGCCGCCGTAGGTATCAACGATAATTTTACGACCAGTCAGACCGCAGTCACCCATCGGGCCGCCAATAACAAAACGTCCGGTCGGGTTGATGAAGAACTTGGTTGCGGAAGTCAGCCATTCTGCGGGCAGAATCGGCTTGATGATCTCTTCCATTACCGCTTCTTGCAGCGATTTCTGGTCGATCTCTTCAGAGTGCTGGGTGGAAAGTACTACAGCATCGATGCCAACGATTTTGCCGTCGTCATACTGGAAAGTCACCTGGCTTTTCGCGTCCGGGCGCAGCCACGGCAGAGTGCCGTTTTTACGTACTTCAGCCTGACGCTGAACCAGACGGTGTGCATAGGTGATAGGTGCTGGCATCAGCACGTCGGTTTCATTGGTTGCGTAGCCAAACATCAGACCCTGGTCGCCCGCGCCCTGTTCCAGCGGATCGGCACGGTCAACGCCCTGGTTGATGTCAGGAGACTGTTTGCCGATAGCGCTCAGAACCGCACAGGAGTTAGCGTCAAAGCCCATGTCGGAATGTACATAGCCAATTTCGCGAACGGTGTTACGGGTGATCTCTTCGATGTCTACCCAGGCGCTGGTGGTGATTTCACCGCCAACTAAAACCATGCCGGTTTTTACGTAGGTTTCGCAAGCAACGCGTGCTTTCGGATCCTGTTCGAGGATCGCGTCTAAAACGGCATCAGAGATTTGGTCAGCAATTTTGTCAGGATGCCCTTCAGAGACGGACTCGGACGTAAAAAGGTGTTTTGCCATATTTAATATCACCTAAAGAGAATTTGGTTAGCTCAAACTGTTGTGTGGATTTTCTGTAGTAGCGGATCCTACCACGACTCTGCAGGTTAAAAACACTGGCAGTCTGAGTGTTAATCGGTATGGATGGATTAACATCTGGATGGCTATTTTAGGTTACTTCTTCACCCAATTTCCAGTTTTTTTTGAATCGGGTCTCATTCCGCTAAAAACGTAGCTGAAAATATTTCTTGTTGCCGCTGACAAAGTGGGCATTTATGTTTTGCATTTTTCTTATCATGACGGTATAAAACGCGGCGCGCGGCTTAAATAAAAAGCACACGACGAAGTTCATCGTGTCGCCACTTCCAGCCGGGTTGAAATAGGTGTTTTGGCTTGTGGGTTCGTCTTTCGGGGCGGCCGTGGAGGTGATACGAGATAATGAACCGTTGTTTTCTGCTTAATCTGCCGCACCATTCTGGTGTAGATATGTTCCCCGCACTCTGCATCTCTGCTTTGCATACCTGCCGATGTTATACCCATCTCGGCGCTTCTCAGGACTCCAGGGCCGGTAACGGTAACTAAGAGCTGAACAAGGGCGCTCTTGTAAAAACAAGAGTTTTCTCGTGGTTTCGCCGAATCTGTCATTCTCAGTTCGGTTAAGTGCTTTAAATCATTATGAAAAAGAAACCGATTGCGCAGTCGGAACACCAGCATACGCTGCTGGAAAATCCGTATGCTTATGGGTTGTTATCGCAGTTTCAGGCTGCGATAGTGGTTAACTGTTTTACACTTAATAAAATAATTTGAGGTTCGCTATGTCTGACGACATGTCTATGAGTTTGCCTTCGTCAGCGGGCGAACACGGTGTACTACGCTCCATGCAGGAGGTTGCAATGAGCTCCCAGGAAGCCAGCAAGATGCTGCGTACTTACAATATTGCCTGGTGGGGCAATAACTACTATGACGTTAACGAGCTGGGCCACATTAGCGTGTGCCCGGACCCGGACGTCCCGGAAGCTCGCGTCGATCTCGCGCAGTTAGTGAAAACTCGTGAAGCACAGGGTCAGCGTCTGCCTGCACTGTTCTGTTTCCCACAGATCCTGCAACACCGTTTGCGTTCCATTAACGCCGCGTTCAAACGTGCGCGGGAATCCTACGGCTATAACGGCGATTACTTCCTCGTTTATCCGATCAAAGTTAACCAGCACCGCCGCGTGATTGAGTCCCTGATTCATTCGGGCGAACCACTGGGCCTGGAAGCCGGTTCCAAAGCTGAGTTGATGGCGGTACTGGCGCATGCTGGCATGACCCGTAGCGTCATCGTCTGCAACGGTTATAAAGACCGCGAATATATCCGCCTGGCATTAATTGGCGAGAAGATGGGCCATAAGGTCTATCTGGTCATTGAGAAGATGTCAGAAATTGCCATTGTGCTGGATGAAGCAGAACGTCTGAATGTCGTTCCTCGTCTGGGCGTGCGCGCGCGTCTGGCGTCTCAAGGTTCTGGCAAATGGCAGTCTTCTGGCGGGGAAAAATCGAAGTTCGGCCTGGCGGCGACTCAGGTACTGCAACTGGTTGAAACCCTGCGTGAAGCCGGGCGTCTCGACAGCCTGCAATTGTTGCACTTCCACCTTGGTTCGCAGATGGCGAATATTCGCGATATCGCCACGGGCGTTCGTGAATCCGCGCGTTTCTATGTTGAGCTGCACAAACTGGGCGTCAATATTCAGTGCTTTGATGTCGGCGGCGGTCTGGGTGTGGACTATGAAGGTACTCGTTCGCAGTCCGACTGTTCAGTGAACTACGGCCTCAATGAATACGCCAACAACATCATCTGGGCGATTGGTGATGCGTGTGAAGAAAATGGTCTGCCGCATCCGACGGTAATCACCGAATCGGGTCGTGCGGTGACTGCGCATCACACCGTGCTGGTGTCTAATATCATCGGTGTGGAACGTAACGAATACACGGTGCCGACCGCGCCAGCAGAAGACGCGCCGCGCGCATTGCAAAGTATGTGGGAAACCTGGCAGGAGATGCACGAACCGGGAACTCGCCGTTCTCTGCGTGAATGGTTACACGACAGCCAGATGGATCTGCACGACATTCATATCGGCTACTCTTCCGGCACCTTTAGCCTGCAAGAACGCGCATGGGCTGAGCAGCTTTATTTGAGCATGTGCCATGAAGTGCAAAAGCAGCTGGATCCGCAAAACCGCGCGCATCGCCCGATTATCGACGAATTGCAGGAACGTATGGCGGATAAAATGTACGTCAACTTCTCGCTGTTCCAGTCGATGCCGGACGCATGGGGGATCGACCAGTTGTTCCCGGTTCTGCCGCTGGAAGGGCTGAATCAAGTTCCGGAGCGCCGCGCCGTGCTGCTGGATATTACCTGTGACTCTGACGGTGCTATCGATCACTATATCGATGGTGATGGTATTGCCACGACAATGCCAATGCCGGAGTACGATCCAGAGAATCCGCCGATGCTCGGTTTCTTTATGGTCGGCGCGTATCAGGAAATCCTCGGCAACATGCACAACCTGTTTGGTGATACCGAAGCGGTTGATGTGTTCGTCTTCCCTGATGGTAGCGTAGAAGTGGAACTGTCTGACGAAGGCGATACCGTGGCGGACATGCTGCAATATGTGCAGCTCGATCCGAAAACGCTGTTAACCCAGTTCCGTGATCAAGTGAAGAAAACCGATCTTGATGCTGAACTGCAACAACAGTTCCTGGAAGAGTTCGAGGCAGGTTTGTACGGTTATACTTATCTTGAAGATGAGTAATTAAAGCGATGGTTGGGTGTTTTATACAACACCCAACCTTTTCTCAGGTCATAAGGGCCAAAGGAAAGAGCACTAATTGCGGGAAGAGTACCAGTAAAATAAGGATTACCACGCATGTGAGTAAGAACGGCAAAATACCTTTGACCAGCTCATCCATACTTATCTTTCCAATACCACAAATTACATTTAATACTGTGCCTACTGGTGGTGTTATCAAACCAATGGACGTATTTATTACAAAAAGAACACCGAAATATACCGGATCTATTCCAGCCTGTTTAATCAAAGGTACAAGTACAGGTGTCATAACTAAAATTGTGGGTGTTAAATCCATTGCTGTACCGATGATAAATATCAGCAACATTAATGTTAATATTAACAAAGTTTGGTTATACATAACCGGCGCCAGCAGTTCCGTTAATTGTGCTGGAATATCTGCTGCTGCTATAAGCCATGCAGAAACCGATGCAGCAGCAACCAGGAACATAATAACAGCTGTTGTCTTAGCAGCATTGAGCATTAATCCATAAAGCGATCCTAAGTTTATGCCACGATAAATAAACACGCCGACAAATAATGAATAAGCAGCTGCTATCACTGCCGCTTCTGTTGGGGTAAATATACCAATCCTTAATCCACCAATGATAATAACAGGTAGCAACAGCGCCCAAAACCCTTCACGAGTCTTTTTCAGCCTCTCTCGTAATGTGCTCTTCGGACTTGTTTGTACATTTTCTGATTTAGCCAGTAATCGCCAGGTCAGGAGTAATCCTATCCCCATAATTATGCCTGGTACGATACCCGCGAGAAACAATTTGGTAATGGAAATTTGGCCTGTAACACCATACAAAATCATCGCTACTGATGGTGGAATTACTGGTGCAATTATTCCACCGGCTCCGATTAAACCTCCAGTCCGATTTAATTTATATCCAGCTTCACGCATCATCGGTAAGAGAATCGCCGCTAATGCAGCAGTATCAGCTGCAGCAGAACCGGAGAGCGAAGCCATAATAATGGCGGCAAAAACGGCGACATATCCCATTCCTCCTCGCACATGACCAACCCAGGTCATGGCAATACCAATAATTCGTTTGGTCATACCTCCGGCATTCATAAATTCACCCGCCAGCATGAAAAAAGGTACTGCCAGTAACGGGAAGTTATTAGCTCCATTCCACATATTTTGAGTAATAATTTGGATATCTGTCATATCCAAAAAATACATTAATGAAAGAGCGCAAATAATTAGTGAGAAAGCGATAGGTAAACCGATGAACATCGATAACAAAAGTGAACCAGCAAATATTAATAATGCCATTACTTACCCTCCCTTGAATATATGGATGAAAGCTTTTTAGTCCGGAAGAGAGAATTTTTTGTGAAAACAGATATGATGTTTATCAATGCACTAATAAAAATACAAATGCCGGTTAGCCATGAAATTCCGAAAATAAGAAACATATTAACATCTAAAACCGGTGAATATGTTGTTGACAGAATATCAGACTCAATCCAGGTACCGTAAATTAGCGTTATACTACATATCAACATAAGTACCTGTGAAGCTAATTGGCACATCTGTTGACCCAATACAGGCATTTTTTTAATAAAAAGGTCTACGCGAATATGGCTCTGATCTTTGATTGCTACCACAGCACCAATAAATATCATCCATACGAATAAGAAACGAGGTAATTCTTCGGCAATATCTATTCCACTGTTAAATATAAAACGCATCAATACATTGATAAGCACAAGAAGAAACATAATGCTGATACATATCACCATGATGGCTTCAAGGCTACCTATAAAAAACCTTGTGGCTTTTTCATGAATTTTCATTATGGGAACCTTTTTTGAGGATAGCGGGTATATAGTATTTCCCGCTATCCGGGTAATATTATTCAGCGAGTTTTTTCTTTACATCATAAAAATGCTTAATAGTATCTTCACCGACGGTTTTTTTATGTTTTTCTATAACAGATTGTACGGCTTGCTGAATTTTTGACAGTTCTCCTTCCTGTAAAGAGGAGACTATCATGCCATTTTTCTTAAGTTCATCAATAGCTCCTTTTTCTTGTTCAATTTCCTGTTGTCGTTGAAATATTTTATTGCCGTTGGCAACTTTCTGAATCACTTTTTTTTGTTTCTCAGTTAGCGAGTCAAACCATTTTTTAGACACAATCAAAGCAACAGGTGTATAAACATGGCCTGTCAGTGTCATATATTTTTCAACTTCATACATTTTATTCTGTAAAATATCGACAGAAGGATGTTCATGTCCATCAAGGGCGCCAGTTTCTAGTGCTGTAAATACCTCTGAATAAGCCATGGGTGAAGGGTTTATACCTAAACTTTTAAAGCTATCTATAGCAACCTGTGTTGGCATTACACGAATTTTTAAGCCCTTAAAACCTTCAAGTGTGGTTACTTCTCGTTTTATATTTGCAACATTACGAAAAGCGCCACCAGCCCATGTCAATCCTTTCAGGTTGATGCTATTAAGGTCTGTTAATAATTTATCGCCGAATTCGCTATCAAGTATTTTTGCTGCTTCCTCGTTAGAGGAGAAAAGAAATGGAAAGTCGAATATTTGAAATTGTTTCTGAAAACCTGCAAGTGGAGAAACGGCTCCCATATAGAGTTGCTGAACATTGCTACGTGTTGCCTGCAACATTTGCTGTTCAGATCCGAGGACAGCATTACCGTAAACAGTAATCTTAATTTCACCATCTGTTGCACTTTCAACATCTGCCGCAAATTTTTTCATGGCAATGGCTCTTGGATGTGCATCTGAAAATGAATGACCTAACTTTACTGCTTTGACTTCTGCATTAAGGGTTGTAGAAAAAAGGCTACAACTTGCTAATAATATCCCTAAACTTAGACTTTGAACGACAGAAGTAAATTCCTTTGCTTTCATATAAAGATCCTTTAGTAAATAATATGATTTGTATCTGCATTGTCATTTATGAGGTTAATGATCTGGTTTATAAGTTGTTATAATACCGCCAACCAACCACCATCGACATAAATAACTTGTCCATTGATATAGTCGGAAGCATTAGAGGACAGGAAAATGGCAGTTCCTACCAGTTCTTCTGGTTTTCCCCATCGTTCTGCTGGATTACTATTTTTCACCCATTTATCAAAATCAGCATTATTAATAAGCGCAGTATTCATATCAGTTAATATATATCCAGGGCCAATAGCATTTGCCTGAATATTAAATTTTGCCCATTCAGCAGCCATCGAACGGGTAAGCATTTTTACCCCGCCTTTTGCAGCCGTATAAGGAGAAACAGTGGGGCGGGCTGCTTCACTTGTTAAAGAGGCAATATTGATAATTTTGCCACCTGTATTGCGAGCTATCATGCGAGAGGCTACTGCCTTTGAAACCAGAAAAACACTGGTGAGATTTACATCAATAACTTTCTGCCAGTCTGCTAAAGCAAGATCTACTATCGACTGGCGGTACTGAATTCCCGCGTTATTAATAAGAATATCAATAGCGATATCTTGTTCATCTATTTGTTGAAATGCTTGTTCCACAGCTTTTTCATCTGCCACATTGAATACAATTCCTTGCGCAGACAAGCCCTTGCTCTGGAGTTGCTCAACAGCTTCTTGCAACACGGTGTCATTCAGGTCGTTTAGAATGACATGTGCACCAGCGTTGGCTAATCCCTCTGCATATGCAAATCCCAGACCGCGAGCGGAGCCTGTAATCAAAGCTATTTTTCCTGTCAGATCAAATAAATGATGCATTCTATTTTCCTTATCGATAGAAAAGTTTTAAAGGTAGGACGTCTGACAAGTTGCATAAAAACGATACATCATTAAGAATCTTGTTCAATAAAAGTACTTGTAAAATGTGTGGATAATCACAAAAAACTAAAATTTGAACTTGTAGGACATGTTATACTCATCATTATTTTATAAAGCCTGTTGAAATATGAAATTGAATAAATCCGTTAAAAATCATAATGTTGTATCTGTTTTATTTGAGGCTATGAAAGGTTATCTGCAAGATGGTAGCTGGAAAGCGGGTTACAAACTTCCTTCAGAAGCTCAACTTGCCACTCAATTTGGTGTAAGCAGGGTCAGCGTTCGAAGTGCAGTTCAAAAATTGCGTGATATGGGGGCTGTTATTACGTATCAGGGTAAAGGAACGTATGTAACTGATAATATAGATAAATATGGTATTGATGATTTACTCGCAAAACCTGCTATGCATCTTAGTGAAGCTGCGTTTCGCGATATGCTGGTTTTCCGGCAAACAGTGGAATTTAAGTGCATTGAACTCGCTGCACAGCACGCAGATGATGAAGATATCGCGACTCTCGAACGCCTGCTTGGACAAATGTTAATTAACAAAAACGACTATAAAAAGTACAGTAAAGCGGACTACGAATTCCATCTTGGCATTGTTAATGCAGCAAAAAACACTGTTTTTACTGCAGCAATGCATGCAATAAAAGACATATATTATCAATATCTTGAAGAGTTAAATCGTACTCTTGGTATCACTATTGAAAGCATTGATGCTCACTTGAATGTTTATCTGGCAATAAAAAACCGCGATCCGCAAGCTGCTGCCGAAATTCTTGATACGCATATGGCGAGCAATCTCAAAGTCATCCAAACCCTTAATGAAAAAAATAGTTGCCTGAGAAAATAATTCAGCTCATACTGCTTCATACCACTCGTAGGACAACTGACAGGTTGCGCGAATCGGTTAACTATAGTGGAAATGAATATGCAGAATTTAAAAATAACGGATGTTAGAACGATCCTCACTGCACCCGGCGGGATCGATCTGGCAGTTGTAAAAATTGAAACAAATGAGCCAGGTTTGTATGGGCTTGGATGCGCTACGTTTACTCAGCGGATAGTGGCAGTGGAAAAAGCAGTAAATGAGTATATGAAGCCTTTCTTGATTGGGAAAAATCCTGCTCGTATAGAAGATATCTGGCAATCAGCATGTGTCAGCGGCTACTGGCGTAATGGCCCAATTATGAATAATGCCTTGTCAGGGATCGATATGGCTTTATGGGATCTAAAGGGAAAAGTCGCCGGACTCCCTGTTTATGAATTACTGGGGGGGAAATGCCGTGATGGCGTGCCATTATACCGCCATACTGATGGGGCTGATGAGATTGAGGTTGAAGATAATATTCACCGCGCTATCGCAGAAGGGTATCAGTATGTTCGTTGTCAGATGGGGATGTATGGTGGGGCTGGAACCGATGATCTGAAACTTATTGCCAGTAAATTAGCCAGAGCTAAAAATATTCAACCGAAACGTTCACCCGCCAATAAAACTTCAGGCATCTATTTTGACCCAGAAGCGTATGCCAGAAGTGTTCCTCGTTTGTTCGATCATTTGCGTAATAAGTTTGGTTTTGGCATTGAATTTATCCATGACGTTCATGAACGTATAAGTCCCATCAACGCAATTCAATTAGCAAAATCACTCGAACCTTACTCACTTTTTTATCTTGAAGATCCCGTAGCCCCAGAAAATCTTGAGTGGTTGAAGTTAATGCGTCAGCAATCATCAACACCTATTGCAATGGGGGAATTGTTCACGAATGTTAATGAATATAAGCCATTAATAATTAATCAACAGATCGATTTTATTCGCTGCCATGTAAGTACAATTGGCGGGATCACTCCAGCAAGAAAACTGGCGATTTTGAGCGAGATGTTCGGTGTTCGAACGGCATGGCATGGTCCAGGGGATATTTCTCCGGTAGGGGTAGCCGCTAATATGCATTTGTCAGTAAGTTCTGGCAATTTTGGTATTCAGGAATACACGCCAGTCAATGAGGCTTTGCAAGAGGTATTTACAGGCTGCGTTCAGGTTAAGGACGGATTTGCCTATGTGAGTGATAAACCAGGGCTGGGTATCGAACTGGATGAACATAAAGCAAAAGCATGGCCAATTAATGGCGGTATTCCAGGCTGGACATTAGCGCGTACCCCTGACGGTACGGCTGCCCGACCATAGCCGTAGATTTATTTTTGACGTTATCTCTCATCAAGGGGAACTGTAACCTTTCCCCTGACTTACTTGAACTCGTGCAAATTACCAGCGATAATTCTTCTTAATACGCTTCTACCAAATCCAACCCTTCCTCGTCGGGCCTAACGACGCGGAAGGGTTTTTTTTATATCGACTTTGTAATAGGAGTCCATCCATGAGCACCTTAGGTCATCAATACGATAACTCACTGGTTTCTAACGCCTTTGGTTTTTTACGCCTGCCGATGAACTTCCAGCCGTACGACAGTGACGCCGACTGGGTGATTACCGGCGTACCGTTTGATATGGCGACGTCAGGCCGTGCGGGTGGACGCCACGGTCCGGCGGCGATCCGTCAGGTTTCAACAAATCTGGCCTGGGAACACAACCGCTTCCCGTGGAATTTCGACATGCGCGAGCGTCTGAACGTCGTGGACTGCGGTGATCTGGTATATGCCTTCGGCGATGCCCGTGAGATGAGCGAGAAACTGCAGGCACACGCGGAAAAACTGCTGGCTGCTGGTAAGCGTATGCTCTCTTTCGGTGGTGACCACTTTGTGACGCTGCCGCTGCTGCGTGCTCATGCGAAGCATTTCGGCAAAATGGCGCTGGTACACTTTGACGCCCACACCGATACCTATGCGAACGGTTGTGAATTTGACCACGGCACCATGTTCTATACCGCGCCGAAAGAAGGTCTGATCGACCCGAATCACTCCGTACAGATTGGTATTCGTACCGAGTTTGATAAAGACAACGGCTTTACCGTACTGGACGCCTGCCAGGTGAACGATCGCAGCGTGGATGACGTTATCGCCCAGGTGAAACAGATTGTAGGTGATATGCCAGTTTACCTGACCTTTGATATCGACTGCCTGGATCCTGCTTTCGCGCCGGGCACCGGTACACCGGTGATTGGCGGTCTGACCTCCGATCGCGCCATTAAACTGGTACGCGGCCTGAAAGATCTCAACATCGTTGGGATGGACGTAGTGGAAGTGGCTCCGGCATACGATCAGTCGGAAATCACCGCTCTGGCTGCGGCGACGCTGGCGCTGGAGATGCTGTATATTCAGGCGGCGAAAAAGGGCGAGTAAGTAATCTGCCTGGTTGAATTTTTTGCACAGTCCCTTGTATGGCACAAGGGGCTTATCATTTAAAGTCTTTCCTGTTAATTAAGTCATTTTTACCGTGGCTGCTGTTTTTTAATGGATTGTTATTATTGCGTTTTTAAGGGAATAAATAGATGGAACGCACTCTTCCCTGGAAGCCCCTTCTTTGTTTGTTATTTCTTTTATCAACTGGCTGCGATAGAGCAGAAAAACAGAAAATTGCCGCACAGCTGCAACAAGACAAAGAAGCTATTTCCTCTGTCGTCAAAAAGAGTTATCGCGCATTATGTGGCCCTGAGTTTGTCACCAGCACAGATTCGCACGATCGCCTTGCGGAAATGCAGCAAGTATTTACGCCTGCTTTAATGGAGCCTGTACTGAAATTCTGGCAAGAGTCACCCAAAACGTGTAAACGACGTTTTCCCAGTTATAGCGATCCTTTAGCGACCTTCATCGAAGGCGACAAGGCGCAGGTTGGTGCTTTTTTTGGTCACCAATCTGATATTGATATTCCAATGGAGTTAATCCGGCAAGGGGATGGTAAATGGAAGATTGCGGCGATTGATTTTGCATCGTTACATGAGTTTGAAAAAAACGCTCGGGTTACTGATGAGGTGCAAAAGCAAATAGATTTGCTTAAAAAACGCTCATTCAAGCAACATAGGGATTCCCCTGTGTTGACGAGGACCGCGCCTGAGCGGGTCAGTAAGTCCCCTTTGACATCGGTGGAGCAAACAGTTACGGAGCAAGACTCTTCCTGGCTGGATGTCTTACTGACAATAGGCAAATATGCCCTTTATCTGGTAGCGATAATACTTATTCTCGCCTTGGTGGCTGTTTTGTGGATTGGTTATGGCCTGGTGTTCGCCGGACATCGCCTTTTCAAAGCATCTTGTAAAGATCCCTCAATTCAAAAAATTCCCGTGGCTGAACGTTGGGCAATGGCAGTCGGCGCGCCTTATGCCATTGCGGGTAACAATCACTGGGCGCGACGAGTCGTTAATGATGATTCCGTGGAAGCAGAGAATGATTGCAAAAGTGAAGTTGAGTCACTTGCTGACATGTGGGGCGTCTTTGATCGGGATTCGTTACTTGAGCAACTCTTAGCTTTGTTTGTAGCAGGGCACCGTTCAGTTTATGAAGAACAGATCAAAAACGATAGCGAAATGCCGGATGCTGAGTATCGCGCGTTCGCTCAGCAATTAGCTCAGAACGCGAAATTAAGTAGCGAAGCGAAAGAGCGTTTGTGGCAGCTACAGATGGTCAGAAAAAATCGACGTAAAATATGCGACATAGATTTTTGTGCCTGGGATATGGTGCGCTTTGTCATGCTATGTAATAGCGGGGCGCAAGTGGGATACATTACCCAGCGTGAAATGGTCGATTTTTCGATGCTGGCAGCCAGACGCGTACAGCAACATTACAGAAGCTGGCGCGAATTGGCCGGACATTTTTTGCTGGCCCGTTGGTACTGGAAAGCAACGGATAAACGGCACCTGATTACCCATATTCTTTTTAAGAAAGCCATTACATCTTTATTAAAAGAGCAGGGGAGTCCGTGGCGTACTTTACCCTGGGATACTCCATTACCTGAAGGAACAGAGACGGCTTTTGCCTGGGCTTGTGGCGTAAGCACTGCCGATGTAGTAGAGGTGCAACCGGATACACCAGATAAAGCAATCTACGAAGCGAATTGATGCCCCTAATGATTGAGCTTGTTTAATGACTGTGGCCGGCCCTGAATGAAAATTTCTCCGACATTCCTGTCGGAGAAATATGAAATCACTTAACTCCATCCGCGCTCATACGATCGCGAATATGCTGGGCGCGTTCGGCGGATGCCGGATGGTCGTCAAACATTGAGCTTTGGCGGCCTTCTTCCAGTTTCGCCAGTTTTTCAAAGCTGGTGGCAAGACCTGCCGGGCTGATGCCGCGTTGGCGCAGAAGATCGTAAGAATAATCATCGGCTTCTGCCTCCTGACGCTGGGAGAATTGCGAATTGACTAATTTCTCGCCCAGGTCACCAAGTTGCGATTGCGATAAACTGCCGACAATCCCGCCCGCAGAGGCTGCCGCGACTCTCACGGCGTTGGTGCCTAATGCAACTTGCATCCCTTTCTTCACATGGCCTAACGCCACGTGCCCCATCTCGTGACCGATCACCGCTTCGACTTCGTTATCCGTCATCATATCCATCAGCCCGCTATAGACGCGGATACAGCCATTTGCCATCGCAAAGGCATTCACATCCTTCGCCATATACACTTTGTAGTTTACTGGCTGACCGTTGATATTGTTGCCTAGCGCGTTGGCAATGGTGGTCAGACGCTTAGCATATTCGCTATTGGTTGGCGCGATAGTCGCCTTGCTGTCCATCTCCTGGCATGCCTGATCGCTCAGGGCTTTCACCTGCGCATCACTCAAACTGTAAGCCTGAAAAGCTTCCGCTCCTGATGAGAGCAGTCCACTGGAGTCCATATTCTGGCAACCGGTCAGTACCGTTGCCACACTCATTGCTACCAATAAGGCGCGAATTTTCATGTTTTCTCTTCCGCACAAGGTCAGGATTATTCTAAAAATGCGCCGTTTGCAGGTGAATCGACGCTCAGTCTCAGTATAAGGAAAAGCGCAGCGGACGGGCGAGTAGATTGCGCAACATGCGAGCATGATCCAGAGATTTCTGAAGCGGTAAAAGGATGTTCCATGTACATGACGCACGGCTTGGGGTAAATTGTTGGCAAATTTTCCGGCGTAGCCCAAAACGAGCTGTCGTCAAGTCGTTACGGGCGAGCCTTTCATCATCCGATCTGGAGTCAAAATGTCCTCACGTAAAGAGCTTGCCAATGCTATTCGTGCGCTGAGCATGGACGCAGTACAGAAAGCCAAATCCGGTCACCCGGGCGCCCCGATGGGTATGGCTGACATTGCCGAAGTCCTGTGGCGTGATTTCCTGAAACATAACCCGCAGAATCCGTCCTGGGCTGACCGTGACCGCTTCGTGCTGTCCAACGGCCACGGCTCCATGCTGATCTACAGCCTGCTGCACCTCACCGGTTACGATCTGCCGATGGAAGAACTGAAAAACTTCCGTCAGCTGCACTCCAAAACTCCGGGTCACCCGGAAGTGGGTTACACCGCAGGTGTAGAAACCACTACTGGTCCGCTGGGTCAGGGTATTGCCAACGCAGTGGGTATGGCGATTGCAGAAAAAACGCTGGCGGCGCAGTTTAACCGTCCGGGTCACGACATTGTCGACCACTACACCTACGCCTTCATGGGCGATGGCTGCATGATGGAAGGCATCTCCCACGAAGTTTGCTCTCTGGCGGGTACGCTGAAGCTGGGTAAACTGATTGCGTTCTACGATGACAACGGCATCTCTATCGATGGTCACGTTGAAGGCTGGTTTACTGACGACACCGCAATGCGTTTCGAAGCTTACGGCTGGCACGTTATTCGCGGCATCGACGGTCATGACGCGGCATCCATCAAACGCGCTGTAGAAGAAGCGCGCGCTGTGACTGACAAACCGTCTCTGCTGATGTGCAAAACCATCATTGGTTTCGGTTCTCCGAATAAAGCCGGTACTCACGACTCCCACGGTGCGCCGCTGGGCGACGCTGAAATTGCACTGACCCGCGAACAGCTGGGCTGGAAATATGCGCCGTTCGAAATTCCGTCTGAAATCTATACTCAGTGGGATGCGAAAGAAGCAGGCCAGGCGAAAGAATCCGCATGGAACGAGAAATTTGCTGCTTACGCCAAAGCTTATCCGCAGGAAGCGGCTGAATTTACCCGCCGTATGAAAGGCGAAATGCCGTCTGACTTCGACGCGAAAGCGAAAGAGTTCATCGCTAAACTGCAGGCTAATCCGGCGAAAATCGCCAGCCGTAAAGCGTCTCAGAATGCTATCGAAGCGTTCGGTCCGCTGTTGCCGGAATTCCTCGGCGGCTCTGCTGACCTGGCACCGTCTAACCTGACCCTGTGGTCTGGTTCTAAAGCAATCAACGAAGATGCTGCGGGTAACTACATCCACTACGGTGTTCGCGAGTTCGGTATGACCGCGATTGCTAACGGTATCTCCCTGCACGGTGGCTTCCTGCCGTACACCTCCACCTTCCTGATGTTCGTGGAATACGCACGTAATGCCGTACGTATGGCTGCGCTGATGAAACAGCGTCAGGTGATGGTTTACACCCACGACTCCATCGGTCTGGGCGAAGATGGCCCGACTCACCAGCCGGTAGAGCAGGTCGCTTCTCTGCGCGTGACCCCGAACATGTCTACATGGCGTCCGTGTGACCAGGTTGAATCTGCAGTAGCGTGGAAATACGGCGTTGAGCGTCAGGACGGCCCGACTGCGCTTATCCTCTCCCGTCAGAATCTGGCGCAGCAGGAACGTACCGAAGAGCAGCTGGCAAACATCGCGCGCGGTGGTTATGTGCTGAAAGACTGTGCCGGTCAGCCGGAACTGATCTTCATCGCTACCGGTTCTGAAGTTGAACTGGCGGTTGCTGCCTACGAAAAACTGACTGCCGAAGGCGTGAAAGCGCGCGTGGTTTCCATGCCATCTACTGACGCATTCGACAAGCAGGACGCGGCTTACCGTGAATCCGTACTGCCGAAAGCGGTTACTGCACGCGTTGCTGTGGAAGCGGGCATTGCTGACTACTGGTACAAGTATGTTGGCCTGAACGGTGCCATCATCGGTATGAATACCTTCGGTGAATCTGCACCGGCAGAGCAGTTGTTCGAAGAGTTCGGCTTCACCGTTGACAACGTTGTTGCGAAAGCAAAAGCGTTGCTGTAATCGGTAAGATGCTTTGTGAGAAGGGCCGCGAAAGCGGCCCTTTTTTTACTTAGTAGAGATAAACGGAACTGTACTGCCGGGGATCATGGTATCGGGTAATTTACCGTCCCAACGCTCTGCAGTGGTAAGGGCAACAAGGCCTGGATTATCTCGCAGGGCTTCCCCGCGCAGGCGGATAGCTTCTGCTTCAGCCGCACTTTTCAAACGAATAGTTTCCGCTTCTGCCGCGCCTTTTACGCGAATGGTCTCAGCTTCTGCTTTGGCTGCCGCCAGTTTACTGTCAGCTTCAGCCTGGGCCTGAGTTACCGCAATTTGCGCCTGGATTTTTTCCGTCTCAAGATTTTGCCTGCGAGTAGCAATTGCAACTTCCGCTTTCATTCGGTCTTCAATTGATTTCTCATAAGCATCTGAAAAATCAATGTTCTCGATCTGAACACCGTCTATCACTACCGGGCCAACAACCGCTTTGCGCATCGCGTTTTGCAGATCCTGCACCAGTTTTGTACGATCTTGTACCGCGCTAATGGCTGTATATTGCCCGAAAACGTTCTCCAGTTGGGTTGGCAGCTGGCGGACGATCAGACGCTCTTTTAAAGATTCTATAGTGTTGTAGGTAGTATAAACTGCGCCAGCTTCTGAAGGCTTAATATGAAAACTAACCGACACGGTCATTTGTGCTGGTTGCTGGTCACGGCTGTAGGCTTGTAATCCCTGATACACTACAGCCTGGTTACGTGTGGAGATTTTCTCGACACTTTCCATAAAGGGAATTTTGAATCCAAGACCGGGTTCGGCAACTTTAACGATCTTGCCATAGCGCAATAAAATGCCGCGTTCGCCTTCGTTTACGGTGTAATACGAAAGAAATGGCAGCGTAATGACTGCCAGTACGCCAACAGTAATGCCAATAAATTTTTGTGGGCGAAGCGAAGGAAAAGAAACTGGAGCTTTCATGTGAATCATCCGTGAGCAAAGAAAGGGAATATGTCACACGAAATGAAAGGAGAACAGCCAGTTGCCATGAATTCAGAATCCATAAAGGAACAACCAAAAAGGATGAATAACTAAAAAGTTCATTTTTGGACTTTCAATTAATAAATGGTGATATACATCACAAATAAACCAATAATTATATTGTGTGAATTGTGATGAATTTCGCAAATATAATATTGACTTTTTAATTATTGAAATCAACAAATTGTTATTTAAGGTTTTATTATTTTTTCCTGCCGGAGCGCTCTCCTTCCAGGTCCAATTGCTTTCAAATTTTTACGCGGGTATTTTATTTTTACCGTCGGACGGTACCCTAAAAATAAAATAAGGATAATTTATGCGGCTTATTAATTATTTTCCAAAATCATCAATTTCAGTTATACATTCAGCAAAAGACTGGCAGGAAGTTATCGATTTTTCGATGGCTTCATTGCTGGATAAAAACTATATCAGTGAGAATTACATTCAGGCTATTAAAAATTCCACCATTAGCAATGGCCCTTATTATATTCTCGCGCCAGGCGTGGCAATGCCTCATGCGCGACCGGAATGTGGGGCGCTTAAAACCGGGATGTCTTTGACGTTACTTAAACAAGGCGTTTATTTTCCGGGGAATGACGAACCGATTAAATTACTCATCGGGCTTTCTGCTGCCGATGCCGATTCACATATTGGCGCTATTCAGGCGTTAAGTGAATTGCTGTGCGAAGAAGAAATACTCGAACAACTCTTAACCGCATCATCAGAAAAACAATTAGCGGACATTATCAGCCGCGAATAATGACTCTCTCCTCTACAGGATAATATTATGGAAAACAAGTCTGCTCGTGCAAAGGTCCAGGCTTTTGGGGGCTTTTTGACTGCAATGGTCATTCCCAATATTGGTGCTTTTATTGCCTGGGGTTTTATAACGGCGTTATTTATTCCCACCGGTTGGTTGCCTAACGAACATTTCGCCAAAATTGTCGGCCCCATGATCACCTATTTATTACCGGTGATGATTGGTTCTACCGGTGGCCATTTAGTCGGCGGTAAACGCGGCGCGGTAATGGGCGGAATAGGGACAATTGGTGTAATCGTCGGCGCAGAGATTCCGATGTTCCTTGGCTCAATGATCATGGGACCGTTAGGTGGGCTGGTCATAAAATATGTCGATAAGGCACTGGAAAAACGCATACCTGCTGGTTTTGAGATGGTTATCAATAACTTCTCATTAGGTATCGCTGGGATGCTCCTTTGTCTGCTGGGTTTTGAAGTTATCGGCCCGGCGGTGTTAATTGCCAATACTTTCGTCAAAGAGTGTATTGAGGCGCTGGTACATGCGGGCTATCTGCCTTTGCTGTCAGTCATCAATGAACCGGCGAAAGTGCTTTTCCTCAATAACGCGATAGATCAGGGCGTCTATTACCCGTTGGGGATGCAACAGGCTTCAGTTAACGGTAAATCCATCTTCTTTATGGTGGCGTCCAACCCTGGGCCTGGCTTAGAGCTGCTGCTGGCATTTACCTTGTTTGGTAAAGGGATGAGTAAACGTTCTGCGCCTGGGGCGATGATTATTCACTTCCTCGGCGGCATCCACGAACTGTATTTCCCGTATGTGCTGATGAAGCCACTGACCATTATTGCCATGATTGCGGGCGGTATGACTGGCACCTGGATGTTTAACTTACTGGACGGTGGTCTGGTGGCTGGCCCAAGTCCAGGCTCTATCTTTGCGTACCTGGCACTGACGCCGAAAGGCTCATTCCTGGCGACAATTGCCGGTGTTACGGTAGGTACCCTGGTGTCCTTTGCTATCACTTCCGTAATACTGAAGATGGAAAAAACGGTGGAAACGGAGAGCGAGGATGAGTTTGCGCAGTCCGCCAATGCGGTTAAGGCGATGAAACAAGAAGGTGCATTCTCGTTAAGCCGGGTTAAGCGTATCGCCTTTGTTTGCGATGCGGGAATGGGCTCCAGCGCGATGGGCGCAAGCACCTTCCGTAAGCGCCTGGAAAAAGCGGGGCTGGCAATAGAAGTAAAACATTACGCGATAGAAAACGTGCCTGCGGATGCGGATATCGTCGTTACTCACGCTAGTCTGGAAGGGCGCGTGAAACGTGCGACGGATAAACCGCTGATATTGATTAATAACTATATTGGCGATCTCAAACTCGACACTTTATTTAATCAATTAACCGCTGAACATAAAAACTGATTGCCGAGGTAAAAATGAAAACCAAAGTTGCTGCTATTTATGGCAAGCGGGATGTCCGTCTGCGCGAATTTGAACTGCCCGAAATTACTGATAACGAACTTTTGGTCAGCGTTATTTCCGACAGCGTCTGTTTATCGACATGGAAAGCGGCGTTGCTCGGCAGCGAACATAAACGCGTGCCCGACGATTTAGAAAATCATCCGGTCATTACCGGGCATGAATGCGCCGGAGTGATTGTTGAGGTGGGTAAAAATCTCACTGACAAATATAAAAAAGGTCAGCGATTTGTATTGCAACCGGCGATGGGGCTACCAAGCGGGTATTCTGCGGGATACAGCTACGAATATTTTGGCGGTAACGCCACCTATATGATTATTCCAGAGGTAGCCATTAATTTGGGCTGCGTATTACCGTATCACGGATCTTATTTTGCTGCGGCGTCGTTGGCAGAGCCTATGTGCTGCATTATTGGCGCTTATCATGCCAATTATCACACCACGCAATATGTTTATGAGCATCGCATGGGCGTCAAACCTGGCGGCAATATTGCGCTGCTGGCGTGTGCGGGCCCGATGGGGATAGGCGCTATCGATTACGCTATTAACGGCGGCATACAACCGTCGCGGGTAGTGGTGGTCGATATCGACGAAAAACGCCTGGCACAGGTGCAGAAGCTGCTGCCGGTGGAGCTGGCGGCCAGCAAAGGCATTGAGCTGATATATGTGAATACCAAAGGAATGAGCGACCCAGTCCAGAGGCTGCGGGCGCTGACAGGAGATGCCGGATTCGATGACATTTTTGTTTATGCGGCGGTGCCTGCTGTCGTTGAGATGGCTGACGAATTACTGGCGGAAGATGGCTGCCTGAACTTCTTTGCCGGGCCGACGGATAAAAACTTCAAAGTGCCGTTTAATTTCTACAACGTCCATTACAACAGCACGCACGTCGTCGGTACATCGGGTGGTTCAACGGACGATATGAAAGAGGCGATTGCCCTGAGTGCTACGGGGCAGTTGCAACCGTCGTTTATGGTGACGCATATCGGTGGCCTGGATGCAGTGCCAGAAACCGTTCTCAATTTACCGGATATCCCCGGTGGTAAAAAACTCATTTACAACGGCGTTACCATGCCGCTCACCGCCATTGCCGATTTTGCCGAAAAAGGCAAAACAGATCCGCTGTTTAAAGAGCTGGCGCGGTTAGTTGAGGAAACGCACGGCATCTGGAATGAACAGGCCGAGAAATATCTGCTGGCGCAATTTGGCGTTGATATCGGGGAGGCCGCGCAATGATGTCCCTGGCGTGGCCCATTATTTCGCGTTACGGAGCAGGCAGCGTTGGCTGCCTGGCCGCAAACCGGATGTGGCAACAAAAATAAAATTGATGGCCTGGCGGTCACCGCGATGCGCCAGGCATTAAACGATGTCGCTTTTCGTGGGCGAGTGGTCATCGGCGAGGGAGAAATTGACCATGCGCCGATGCTGTGGATTGGCGAAGAGGTGGGCAAAGGCGATGGGCCAGAAGTCGATATCGCGGTTGACCCGATTGAAGGCACGCGGATGGTGGCGATGGGGCAGAGCAATGCGCTGGCGGTCATGGCTTTCGCCCCTCGAGATAGCCTGTTACACGCGCCCGATATGTATATGAAAAAACTGGTTGTTAATCGGCTGGCGGCGGGCGCGATTGATCTGTCTTTGCCTCTGGCGGACAACTTGCGCAACGTGGCGAAAGCGTTAGGCAAACCGCTGGATAAGCTGCGTATGGTTACGCTGGATAAACCGCGCCTGAGTGCCGCAATTGAGGAAGCAACACAGCTGGGCGTGAAGGTTTTTGCCCTGCCGGATGGCGATGTCGCCGCCAGCGTGCTGACCTGCTGGCAGGATAATCCTTACGACGTGATGTACACCATCGGCGGCGCGCCGGAAGGTGTTATTTCTGCCTGTGCTGTTAAAGCATTGGGCGGGGATATGCAGGCCGAGCTGATTGATTTTTGCCAGGCAAAAGGGGATTACACGGAAAATCGGCAGATTGCAGAACAGGAACGCCAGCGTTGCAAGGCAATGGGGGGTGAAGTGAACCGTGTGTACTCGCTCGATGAACTGGTGAAGGGGAAGGATATCCTCTTTAGCGCTACGGGCGTGACGGGCGGCGAGTTGGTGAATGGTATCCAACAGACGGCGAATGGGGTGCGGACGCAGACATTACTGATCGGCGGCGCGGACCAAACGTGTAATATAATAGACTCCCTGCATTGATGGTGATCTATCGGAAGACGAATGGCGACGCTGACAGAAGATGATGTGCTTGAGCAACTGGACGCACAGGACAATTTATTGTCATTTATGAAAACTGCGCATTCTATTTTGCTCCAGGGGATACGCCAGTTTCTGCCGTCGCTGTTTGTCAATAACGATGAAGAGATCGTCGAATATGCAGTGAAGCCGTTACTCGCCCAAAGCGGCCCGCTTGACGATATTGATGTTGCACTGCGTTTGATTTATGCGCTGGGGAAAATGGATAAATGGCTGTACGCCGATATCACGCATTTTTCCCAGTTCTGGCATTACCTGAACGAACAGGATGAAACGCCCGGATTTGCCGATGACATGACCTGGGATTTTATCAGCAACGTCAATAGCATAACCCGCAATGCGACGCTCTTTGACGTGTTAAAAGCGATGAAGTTCGCTGATTTCGCCGTCTGGTCAGAAGTGCGTTTTAGTGGGATGGTCAAAACGGCGCTGACGCTGGCAGTAACGACCACCTTAAAGGAATTAACGCCGTGAAAATCGAACTGACGGTGAATGGATTAAAGGTACAGGCACAGTACCCGAACGAAGAGATTGAAAATGTGCATAAACCGTTGCTGCGTATGCTGGCAGCCTTACAGACGGTAAATCCGCAGCGGCGTAGGGTGGTTTTTCTTTGCGCTCCGCCGGGGACGGGTAAATCTACCCTGACCACCTTCTGGGAATATCTCGCGCAACAAGACCCGGAACTACCCGCTATTCAGACGCTGCCGATGGATGGTTTTCACCATTACAATAGCTGGCTGGATGCGCATCAATTGCGCCCCTTCAAAGGTGCACCAGAGACATTCGATGTAGCGAAACTGGCGGAAAATCTGCGCCAGGTAGTGGAAGGGGATTGTACGTGGCCGCAGTACGATCGACAAAAGCATGAGCCTGTTGAAGATGCGTTGCACGTTACCGCACCACTCGTCATCGTCGAAGGAAACTGGTTGTTGCTGGATGACGAGAAGTGGCGGGCGTTGGCATCTTTCTGCGATTTTTCTGTTTTTATTCATGCACCCGTTCAAATTCTGCGGGAACGCTTGATTAGTCGTAAAATTGCGGGGGGATTATCGCGGGATGAAGCCGAAGCTTTTTATGCCCGAACCGATGGTCCTAATGTCGAGCGTGTGCTGCTGAATAGTTGTCAGGCCAATCTGATATTAGAGATGACGGAAGAAGGCAGGTATCACTTCATAAGCTGACAATTTATTCCAGTTATTGCGTGGTTATTATTACGCCAGTCTGGAATAAAGCCTCCTGCAAGAAGGGAAGAAAGTGTGATGCAAGTCAGATAATTGTCTTCTTTGACTGGACAATCATTCCTTTTATTCCACGTTTCGCTTATCCTAGCTGAAGCGTTTCAGTCGATTAAATGTTCGACAATTAACCAATCAGTCGCAGTTTGCGACAGGTAAGGTTTCCCCGGACGATTTGCTGGATTACTCTGTTTGGCAAATTTGCTCAGGGAAAACCTTGCAGGAGATCTATGACCGTACGCGTAGCGATAAATGGCTTCGGTCGCATCGGGCGTAATGTGGTTCGTGCTTTGTATGAATCCGGACGCCGGGCGGAAATTACCGTGGTGGCAATCAACGAACTGGCGGATGCTGCGGGCATGGCGCATTTGTTGAAATATGACACCAGTCATGGCCGTTTTGCATGGGAAGTACGACAGGAACGCGATCAACTTTTTGTTGGTGATGACGCCATCCGCGTATTGCACGAACGTTCACTGCAATCGCTCCCATGGCGTGAACTTGGCGTCGATGTGGTTCTCGACTGTACCGGCGTATATGGCTCCCGCGAGCATGGCGAAGCACATATTGCCGCCGGGGCCAAAAAAGTGCTCTTTTCACATCCTGGTAGTAACGATCTCGACGCGACCGTGGTTTACGGCGTCAATCAGGATCAACTTCGTGCGGAACACCGCATCGTTTCTAACGCTTCCTGTACCACGAATTGCATAATTCCCGTCATCAAATTGTTAGATGATGCGTACGGTATTGAGTCCGGCACTGTGACCACAATTCACTCCGCCATGCACGATCAACAGGTTATTGATGCATATCATCCTGACCTGCGTCGCACCCGGGCAGCCAGCCAGTCGATCATTCCAGTCGATACTAAACTGGCAGCCGGTATCACACGATTTTTTCCGCAATTTAACGATCGCTTTGAAGCGATTGCGGTGCGTGTACCAACCATAAATGTGACGGCAATCGATTTAAGCGTGACGGTGAAGAAACCTGTAAAAGCCAATGAAGTCAACCTGTTGCTGCAAAAAGCAGCACAAGGTGCATTTCATGGTATAGTTGACTATACGGAATTGCCGTTGGTCTCTGTAGATTTTAACCACGATCCGCACAGTGCCATTGTCGATGGCACCCAAACCCGGGTCAGTGGCGCACACCTGATCAAAACGTTGGTCTGGTGCGATAACGAATGGGGCTTTGCTAACCGAATGCTCGATACGACGTTAGCTATGGCTACTGTTGCTTTCAGGTAAGACGCAAGCAGCGTCTGCAAAACTTTTAGAATCAACGAGAGGATTCACCATGTCTGTAATTAAGATGACCGATCTGGATCTTGCTGGGAAACGTGTATTTATCCGTGCGGATCTGAACGTACCAGTAAAAGACGGGAAAGTAACCAGCGACGCGCGTATCCGTGCTTCTCTGCCGACCATCGAACTGGCCCTGAAACAAGGCGCGAAAGTGATGGTAACTTCCCACCTGGGTCGTCCTACCGAAGGCGAGTACAACGAAGAATTCTCTCTGCTGCCGGTTGTTAACTACCTGAAAGACAAACTGTCTAACCCGGTTCGTCTGGTTAAAGATTACCTCGACGGCGTTGACGTTGCTGAAGGTGAACTGGTTGTTCTGGAAAACGTTCGCTTCAACAAAGGCGAGAAGAAAGACGACGAAACCCTGTCCAAAAAATATGCTGCACTGTGTGACGTGTTCGTAATGGACGCATTCGGTACTGCTCACCGCGCGCAGGCTTCTACTCACGGTATCGGTAAATTCGCTGATGTTGCGTGCGCAGGCCCGCTGTTGGCAGCTGAACTGGACGCGCTGGGTAAAGCACTGAAAGAACCTGCTCGCCCGATGGTGGCTATCGTTGGTGGTTCTAAAGTATCTACCAAACTGACCGTTCTGGATTCCCTGTCCAAAATCGCTGACCAGCTGATCGTGGGTGGTGGTATCGCTAACACCTTTATCGCGGCACAAGGCCACGATGTGGGTAAATCCCTGTACGAAGCTGACCTGGTTGACGAAGCAAAACGTCTGCTGACCACCTGCAACATTCCGGTTCCGTCTGACGTTCGCGTAGCAACTGAGTTCTCTGAAACTGCACCGGCTACCCTGAAATCTGTTAACGATGTGAAAGCTGACGAGCAGATCCTGGATATCGGCGATGCTTCTGCGCAGGAACTGGCTGAAATCCTGAAGAATGCGAAAACCATTCTGTGGAACGGCCCGGTTGGCGTGTTCGAATTCCCGAACTTCCGCAAAGGTACTGAAATCGTGGCTAACGCTATCGCAGACAGCGAAGCGTTCTCCATCGCTGGCGGCGGCGACACTCTGGCAGCAATCGACCTGTTCGGCATTGCTGACAAAATCTCCTACATCTCCACTGGCGGCGGCGCATTCCTCGAATTCGTGGAAGGTAAAGTACTGCCTGCAGTAGCGATGCTCGAAGAGCGCGCTAAGAAGTAAAAAATCACAGGGCAGGGAAACCTGCCCTTGTTGCAGCGCGCTTTTAGAGCACGCAATTTTCTACAGCCCGACGATACAGGACAAGAGACATGTCTAAGATTTTTGATTTCGTAAAACCTGGCGTAATCACTGGTGATGACGTACAGAAAGTTTTCCAGGTAGCAAAAGAAAACAACTTCGCACTGCCAGCAGTAAACTGCGTCGGTACTGACTCCATCAACGCCGTACTGGAAACCGCGGCTAAAGTTAAAGCGCCGGTTATCGTTCAGTTCTCTAACGGTGGTGCTTCCTTTATCGCTGGTAAAGGCGTGAAATCTGACGTTCCGCAGGGTGCTGCTATCCTGGGTGCGATCTCTGGTGCGCATCACGTTCACCAGATGGCTGAACACTATGGTGTTCCAGTTATCCTGCACACCGACCACTGCGCGAAAAAACTGCTGCCGTGGATCGACGGTCTGCTGGACGCGGGTGAAAAACACTTCGCAGCTACCGGTAAGCCGCTGTTCTCTTCTCACATGATCGACCTGTCTGAAGAATCTCTGCAAGAGAACATCGAAATCTGCTCTAAATACCTGGAGCGTATGTCCAAAATCGGCATGACTCTGGAAATCGAACTGGGTTGCACCGGTGGTGAAGAAGACGGCGTGGACAACAGCCACATGGACGCTTCTGCACTGTACACCCAGCCGGAAGACGTTGATTACGCTTACACCGAGCTGAGCAAAATCAGCCCGCGCTTCACCATCGCAGCGTCCTTCGGTAACGTACACGGCGTATACAAGCCGGGTAACGTTGTTCTGACTCCGACCATCCTGCGTGACTCTCAGGAATATGTTTCCAAGAAACACAACCTGCCGCACAACAGCCTGAACTTCGTATTCCACGGCGGTTCCGGTTCTACTGCTCAGGAAATCAAAGACTCCGTAAGCTACGGCGTAGTGAAAATGAACATCGATACCGATACCCAATGGGCAACCTGGGAAGGTGTTCTGAACTACTACAAAGCGAACGAAGCTTATCTGCAGGGTCAGTTGGGCAACCCGAAAGGCGAAGATCAGCCGAACAAGAAATACTACGATCCGCGCGTATGGCTGCGTGCCGGTCAGACTTCGATGATCGCTCGTCTGGAAAAAGCATTCCAGGAACTGAACGCGATCGACGTTCTTTAAGTCATTCCTTTCTGCTTATCTCAAGGCCCGCTCTGCGGGTCTTTTTTTCGCCAAAAGAAAAAATGCCTGATGCGCTACGCTTATCAGGCCTACACATATCCTGCAATATACTGAATTTACAGGCTTTTGTAGGTCTGGTAAGGCGTTAAAGCCGCATCCAGTATGACAAATCGCACATTGCTATCTGTCTGAGGCCCGCTCTGCGGATCTTTTTTCACCAAAAGCAAGGTGATGCAGATGAGAAATCTGTGATCTATTTGGCAAAATTATGCTTTATTGTTTACCCTTGTCAGACTGCCCGTCATAAGGCGGCGGAGTGTATTTCTCCATTTTGAGTCAGTTGAAAAGGAATATTGAATGGAAGATTTGAATGTTGTCGATAGCATAAACGGCGCGGGGAGCTGGCTGGTGGCTAACCAGGCGCTGCTGCTAAGTTATGCAGTAAACATCGTGGCGGCACTCGCGATCATCATCGTTGGTTTGATTATCGCGCGGATGATTTCCAACGCGGTGAATCGCCTGATGATCTCCCGTAAAATCGATGCCACCGTTGCTGATTTTCTTTCTGCATTAGTCCGTTACGGAATTATCGCCTTTACGCTAATCGCTGCACTGGGGCGCGTGGGCGTACAAACCGCGTCAGTCATTGCTGTACTCGGTGCCGCAGGCTTAGCTGTTGGTCTGGCTTTGCAGGGGTCACTGTCTAACCTGGCCGCTGGCGTGTTACTGGTCATGTTCCGCCCGTTCCGTGCCGGAGAATATGTTGACCTCGGCGGCGTAGCCGGTACTGTGCTGAGCGTGCAGATTTTCTCCACCACCATGCGTACTGCTGACGGTAAAATTATCGTTATTCCGAACGGTAAAATTATTGCCGGGAATATTATTAACTTCTCCCGCGAGCCAGTTCGCCGTAACGAATTTATTATTGGCGTGGCGTATGATTCCGATATCGATCAGGTTAAGCAGATCCTGACCAATATTATCCAGTCTGAAGACCGCATTTTGAAAGATCGCGAAATGACTGTGCGTCTGAACGAACTTGGCGCATCGTCGATTAATTTCGTGGTCCGCGTCTGGAGCAACAGCGGCGATCTGCAAAACGTGTATTGGGATGTGCTGGAGCGTATTAAACGTGAATTTGATGCCGCCGGTATCAGCTTCCCGTACCCGCAAATGGATGTGAACTTTAAGCGGGTGAAAGAGAATAAAGAGAGCGAAGCGGTAACACGTTAATCATGTGAAGCGCTGAGAGATCCCCTCATAATTTCCCCAAAGCGTAACCATGTGTGAATAAATTTTGAGCTAGTAGGGTTGCAGCCACG